>NZ_QOVX01000006.1:0-377949 GCF_008365395.1 Neorhizobium sp. P12A
GCTAATCTTGCTTCCCAATGCTGACGCTCGACCAGCATCCCAAGAGGCGACGACTGTCGCATCTCTAACTGGCCTATGTGTCGCATCTCTAAAATGCCATTACATTCGTAAGTCGCATAAGATAGATTATGGAACTAAAAAGACATCCCATAAAGCCCTGTGCGATATCCGTAAACCGTTTTGTGGTCTCAGACTTCGATCTTTTCAACCAATCGCAGCGTGGTAATCGCACAGCCCTGCGCCAGTATCTCGCCGTCTGAGAAATCCGGAAACATCGGCCTGTATCGCATGAGCAATGCCGCCTCCAGTTCTCTCCGCCCGCTGATGCCGGCAAGCGAATGCCGGAAGTGATCTTCGGTCACTTCGGTCAAGGCAACGCGCTGCTCGACGTCTATGCAGATGCAGACAGCATAGGATGTCAGGCTGACATAGGCCGGCTCCTCCGAGCCGTCGGCATTGCGCCAGCCGCGTTCGATAATCGGAACGATGGCATATCGCAGCCCGGCCTGGTTTGTCGTCTGTCCGAGATTGAAATGGACCAGCTTTTCCTGCCAGTCGGAAAGCTGGTCGTAGTCACTACTGCTGAGACGAATCTATCCGTCGACGTCAAGGCGTGTCTGAAATTCCGTGGCCGAAATCACGAACTTGCCGTTGCGATCGATGATCCCGATGCGTGTTCCGTCCGATATCAGATTTCGGTCCACGCAAGGTACTCCGGTTCGATTCTAGAGTGCGTTGCCGTCGATATCGCGCTCGAAGCGCATCTGGTCATAGGCCGGTTCGACATGATCGGGCGTCTCGGCCATGACGGTGTCGTAGTCGAGTGGCGTGTGCATATGCGTCAGGATCGCATGCCGCGGCTTCAGCGTCTCGATCCAGCCCAGCGACTGCTCGAGCGACAGATGGCTCGGATGGAATTTGTATTGGAGCGCGTCGATGACCAGCACGTCGACATTTTGAAGCTTTTCGACAGTTTCCGGCGGAAAATCACTGATATCGCTGCAATAAGCGACATCGCCGATCCGAAACCCCAGCGAGTGGATATCGCCGTGCTGCTGCAGATGCGGCAGGAAACGGATGGGACCGCCCGAGCCGTCTATCACGAAACTCTGGTCTAGGTTTTCGATGATGACAGGCTCGACGATCGGCGGATAATTGCTGCCCGGCGGCGTTTCCAGGCAATAGCGGAACGCTTCGCGAATACGGCTCATCGTATATTGGTCGGCAAGGATCGGGATGCGCCGATGCGTGTTGTGGAAATAGCCGCGCAGATCGTCGATACCGTGAATATGGTCCGCATGCGGATGTGTATAGAGCACGGCATCCACGGATGTGACATCAGCCCTGATCATCTGCTCGCGAAAATCCGGCCCGGTATCGATGACAACAGTGGTGATGCCGCCGTCGGGCGCAATCTGCTCCACCAGAAAGGCCGAGCGGGTACGCCGGTTCTTTGGATTTTTGGGATCGCAGGCGCCCCAGTCTCCGCTGATGCGCGGCACGCCGGGAGACGACGAACATCCGAGAATGGTGAAACGCCGCCTGTAGGTCACGCCCTCAAATCCTCGGCATCTTGGAGAAGCAGCGGAAGGCGTTTTCCGTCGTGATCGCGGCAATCTCGGCATAAGTCAGCCCCAGCGTCTCCGCCAGGACTTCCGCCGTGTTGACCACGTAAGAAGGCTCGTTGCGCTTGCCGCGCCAGCGCTTCGGCGCGAGATACGGCGCGTCGGTTTCGACAAGCAGCCGATCGTGCGGGATCGTCTTTGCGATGGCGCGCAGCTCTTCCGATTTCGGGAAAGTCAGAATGCCTGAGAACGAGATATAGCCGCCGAGCTCGACGCCCGTGCGGGCGAGGGCTTCTCCTGCCGAGAAGCAGTGCAGGATGAAGGGGAAGGCCCCCTTCCCCGTCTCCTCGGTCAGGATCGCGGCCATGTCTTCGTCGGCGCTGCGGCTATGGATGACAAGCGGCAGCTTCGTTTCACGCGCAGCGGCAATATGCCGGCGAAACCCTGTCTGCTGGTCTTCCGGCTTCTGTGTGTCGTAGAAATAGTCCAGCCCCGCCTCGCCGATCGCGACGACCTTTTCGTGGGCGTTCGCCAGACGCACCAGATCTTCCGTCTGGATGTCCAACTCCTCGTCGGCATTGTTCGGATGCGTGCCGACCGAGCAGAAGACCGACGGATATTTTTCCGTGATCGCCAGCAGGCCATCGAGCTTGCGGACCCGGGTCGAGATCGTCACCATCTGTTTGACGCCGGCGTCGTGAGCGCGCTGGACGATATCGTCCCGCTCCGCTTCGAAATCGGCAAAATCCAGATGGCAATGGGTATCGATCAGCATCGGCGCCTCAAGCTTCCGGAGCGACGTAGCGCGGAAACACCGGCTTCGGCGCTTCCAGCGGTGTACCCGGCACGAGGCGACCCGCCTCGCCCAATGCGGCGAAGTCGCGCTTGTCGGCCGCTGCGCCGACGAGATCGAGCAGCTTGTCCGAGGATTCAGGCATGAACGGCTGAAGCAGGATTGCGATCTGGCGCACCACCTCGGCCGTCACATAGAGCACGGTGCCCATGCGCGCTTCATCGGTCTTCTTCAGCGCCCAGGGCTGCTGGCCGGCGAAATAGCGGTCGGTTTCTGAGACGACAGCGATGATCGAAGCCAGCGCCCGGTGGATAAGCTGCTGGCCCATGTCGTCGCGGGTCGAAGCATGCAGAGCGTCCGCAGCGGCCAGCATTGCCTTGTCTTCGTCGGTGAGTGGACCGCATTCCGGGATCTTGCCGTCGCAGTTCTTGACGATCATCGACAGCGAACGACTGGCGAGATTGCCGATGCCATTGGCAAGATCGGAATTGATGCGCGTTGCGATTGCTTCTTCGCTGTAGCTGCCATCCTGGCCAAAAGAGACTTCACGCAGGAAGAAGTAGCGCACCTGGTCGAGGCCGAAATGGTTCACCAGGTTGACCGGGTCGACGACGTTGCCGAGCGACTTCGACATCTTCTCGCCCTTGTTGAGCAGGAAGCCGTGGGCATAGACGCGCTTCGGCAACGGCAGTTTTGCCGACATCAGGAAAGCGGGCCAATAGACCGCGTGGAAGCGGATAATGTCCTTGCCGATGATATGAACGTTGGCCGGCCAGTATTTCGCTCGCGGATTGTTCCTGTCCTCGATATAGCCCGTCGCCGTGATGTAGTTGGTCAGCGCATCGACCCAGACATACATGACATGGTCAGGATCATTCGGTACCTTGATGCCCCAATCGAAGGTCGTGCGCGAGATCGACAGGTCCTTGAGGCCCGACTTGACGAAGGAGATCACCTCGTTGCGGCGCTCGGCCGGACCGATGAAATCAGGGTTCTCCTCGTAAAGCTGCAGCAGCCGCTCCTGATATTCGGAGAGCTTGAAGAAATAGCTCGCCTCCTCGACCCATTCGACCGGCGTGCCCTGCGGCCCGTAGCGCACGCCGTCGGCGCGCAGTTCGGTTTCGTTTTCCTGGTAATAGGCCTCGTCACGGACGGAATACCATCCGGCATAGCTGTCCTTGTAGATGTCGCCGTTGTCGGCCATCAGGTTCCAGATGTTCCGCGACGTCTCATGATGACGCTCCTGCGTCGTGCGGATGTAGTCGTCGTTCGAAGCGTTGAGCAGCTTCGCCATCGCCTGAAATTCGCCGGAATTGCGGTCTGCCAGCTGCTGCGCGGTAATGCCTTCCGCGCGCGCGGTCTGCTGCATCTTCTGGCCGTGTTCGTCGGTGCCCGTCAGGAAGAACACGTCCTTGCCGTCGAGCCGCTGGTAGCGCGCCAGCGCATCGGTCGCGATCAGCTCGTAGGCATGCCCGATATGCGGCCTGCCGTTGGGATAGGCGATGGCGGTCGTGATATAGAATGTGGGTTTGTCTGTCATGGCCGGCACTCGTCCACTTGCAAATTATCGATGTTATCTTTGTACGGCACGCTCTTAGCGCAAGTCGCAGCGCAGCGAAACATTAAGTTTCCGGGCCTGACGCAATCGCGATCAATTCAATAGACATTCTTGACTCGATGGCATCCCACCTTTAACCCAAAGAAAAAAGAGGCGCGGGACAGCCATAGACGTGAGATCAGCTACCCTTTCGAAGACGCGGCTTGAATATCCGGACGGACGAACGCTTTGAGTTTTTTAGCGTCGTTCCAGCCTCTCTATTCCCTTTCGGGCTTTGTCGTCGGCATGCTGGTCGGGTTGACCGGCGTTGGTGGCGGTTCGCTGATGACGCCGCTGCTGGTGCTGCTCTTTGGCGTTCATCCAGCCACGGCCGTTGGTACCGACCTCCTCTACGCCGCCATCACCAAAACCGCCGGCACGGCGGTCCATGGAATGCATGGGCGCGTGAACTGGAAGGTCGTTGCCATGCTTGGGGCTGGCAGCGTCCCAGCCGCGCTGTTGATGCTCTGGCTGATGTCCGGTGTCGATCGCAAAAGCCCCGAGGTCGCCCACCTCATAACCTTCTCCCTCGGCCTGCTGCTTTTTCTGACGGCATTCATGCTGGTCTTCCGAAATCAGGCCTTGTCCCAGGCGCGAAAATGGCGCGGAGAGCGTGAAGCGGTAAGCCCTCGCTCGATCGCCCTTCTCACGGTCCTGCTCGGCCTTGTCCTTGGCGTGCTCGTCACCATGACTTCAGTGGGTGCCGGTGCGCTCGGCGTCACCGTCCTTCTGGTGCTCTATCCGCAGACCGACGTCCGCGAGATCGTCGGCTCCGACATCGTCCACGCCGTGCCGCTGACATTGATCGGCGGAATGGGCTACTGGGCAATCGGCGAGATCAACTGGACCATGTTGGGCACCCTTCTCGTTGGCTCCATTCCCGGCATCGTCGCCGGCAGCCTGATCGCACCGCGCGTCCACGAGCGCGTCATCCGGCTCGTGCTTGCCGCAACGCTCGTCATCGTCGCCTGGAAGCTGGTTTTCGGCTGACGCCGTCGACTTGTGCAACAGATAGACTGTGAGTGAATTCTCTAACGCTTTTCGAGAAAAACCGATATAGCACTCCGGTGATTTTCAATCGGAGATTTTAGTGAAACCCTTTATTCCTGCCGTTCTGATCGCCATCACCGCATTGGCGTCCTGTACAACGTCCGCGCACAATCCGCAGACATATGCGGCACTACAAACGGCACTGCAGGGCAGTCCTGGCTTTAGAAAACTTGTCCAAGACAAATGCGCGATGAAAATAACATCACCTGAGCAAAAGCACATGATGTCGCTGCTGGCAAACGTTCCGCAAGATAAAGTCCAGCAAGTGGTCTGCGAGCGGGTGACCAAGGCTATTGCGTCCGGACGCCTGACCTACGATGATTTCACGCAAGTGGTCGATCATCATCGTCCTACGGTTACGGCGATCAAGGTCCTTCAGGGTCGCTGACAAGAAACGCAGGCGGGCGGTCAGATCTGCTGCTTGAGATCACCAAGGATCGACAGGATCGTCTGCTTGCGATCGAGATTATAGGCCTGCGAGATGGTCAAGCGCTCGGTGATGTCAGAATAGAGCCGTGACAACCGGTCGGCGGCGGCAATACGCCCCTCGCCCGCTGCTACCCTCGCCCGATCCATGATGTCGTCACCGAGATAGGAGACGAAGAATCCGAAGATCGTGTCGCTTTCCTTGCCGGACAGCGCATCTGCCAGCTTGTGCATCGATCGACGCGCAGCCGGACCTTCCGCAATGATAATCTGCTGATAGGCCTGAATGATATCGCCGCCGCCATAGTTCAATAGCTTCAGGGCCTCGCTGACGCTGCCCTTGGCTTGGGCGAACAGCGCGGAGCCTGGTTCCGCGTTCAATCCAAGATTGGCGAGCGCTGCACCGAGTGCATTGTCACCAAGCGGCGACAGTCGGAGCGGCAGACAGCGCGAGCGGATCGTCGGCAGCAGTTTTCCCGGCGCGTGCGATAGCACGAGGAAGAGCGCGCGCTTCGGCGGCTCCTCCAGAATTTTCAGGATGGCATTCGCCGCATTGCGGTTCATGTCGTCAGCCGGATCGATGATGACGATCCGCCAATTGCCCGTACCCGATGTTTGGGCAAAGAATTTGCCCGCGCGCCGCACTTCATCGACCGTAATTGTGGATTTCACCTTGCCTGTCTTCTCGTCGACCGGCCGCGAGAGATGCAGGAGATTATGGGACGCCCCTGAAGCGATCTGCCGGCTGACGGCCGATGCCGGATCGGGATCGCCGATGCGCTCGGGAGCCAGCGCGGGGTCGGGATGAGACATGACATGATTGGCAAAGCGGAAGGCGAGCGTGGCCTTGCCGATCCCCTCCGGCCCTTCGATCAGGACGGCGTGATGGCCTTTGCCGGAGCGATAGGAATGCGCCAGGAATTCCTCCGCATCCTCGTGGCCGAAAAGACGTGTATTTTCGGCTGGCGGTATGGCGCCGTCGAGAACGCCGGGCTGCTCTTCGCTCATCGGGCCGGTTCCGGAGCGCTCACCGGCACGGGCTGCGCAGGCGTCAGCAATTGGGCGACGATCGACAGGATCTCTTCCGCTATCGCCTCCTCGGGCTGCATGGCATTGACGACGTGGCAGCGTGCCGGATCGTTGGCGGCGATGTCGAGATAGGCTTCGCGGCGCTTCTCGTGCGTCTCGATCTCTTCCTTCTCGAAACGATCGGGTTCCGAACCGGCAGATGCCGCGGCCCCGCGCTTGTGGGCTCGCTCAAGCCCGACACTCGCCGGAATATCAAGAATGAGCGTGCAATCAGGCACGATGCCATTCACGGCGATCCGCTGCAGCGCCTCGATGAAATCCGGCTCCAGATTGCCCGTTACGCCCTGATAGACCCGCGAGGAGTCCATGAAGCGGTCGCAGAGTACCACCTTGCCGCGTTTCAGGGCCGGTCGGATGACTTCCTCGACATGGTCGTTGCGGGCGGCGGCAAACAGGATCGCTTCCATCCGCGTCCCGAAGTCTTCCGCAGCACCCGACAGCAGCACATGCCGGACGGCCTCCGCGCCGATGGAGCCGCCGGGTTCACGCGTGACCACGACGTCGTGCCCGCGACGGCGCAATGCTTCCTCGAGCCGGCGAATCTGGGTGGATTTTCCTGCCCCCTCGCCGCCCTCGAAGCTTACGAACAACCCGTTTTCACTCGACAATGATCACGTCCTGCACTTGGCGCTTGGCCTTTCGAACCGGGATCGCTCGGAAAACGATCATGCGCAGATTTGAAACCATTTCTGTCGCCGACATTCTTTTCCCGATTTAGAGCGCGGAGACCGGCAACGAAGTGCCGATGGCTCCTCTTTATCGCAAGATGTTCATAGACGAAACCGGCACCATGGCAAACATCGGCAGTCTCTGCCGGATTTGAACAGGGATTTCGTGTGGATAGGATGGCCTTCTACGTGAGGAACTTAGGTCGCGGTAGGCGAATCCCACAGCCACGAGAACAGAAGTGATTCCGTAAGCTCCACGAAGGCATCGAGCGCCCGCCTGCTCAGCGAACCTCGTTCGACCGCGGCATCGGTAAAGAGCGGCAGTTCACGCACAAGACGCGAACCGGAAAAGACCCGCAAGGTGCCCGCCTGGTAACCGGCCTCTACGGGAGCGGCGAGCGGCCAGCGATAGACGATGCGGGCGGAAAGCCTGTCCGGGTTGTTGGCCGGGACGTAGACGTCGACAGGCGTCTTGGCGACGAGGCCGACGCTGGATGCCGAGCCGCCGTAGACGCTTGCCCTACCGATCACTTCGCCATCGGCAAAGACACGCTGGCTCTGGAAATTGCCGAGCCCCCATTCCAGCACGCGGCGCGCCTCTTCCGTGCGCTCCTTGTCGGAGTTCAGGCCGCCAAGCGCCAGGAACAGCCGCCGCCCATTGCGCTCGATCGAGGCCACGATGGAGAAGCCCTCCCCTTCCGCGAAGCCGGTTCCGAGGCCATCGACACCGATACTGAGCGGAAGCAGCGGATTACGGTTGCGCTGATAGATCTTGTTCCAGGTGAAATCCGGCTGGGCAAAATATTTGTAGAGGTCCTGATGCTTTTGCAGGTCCTGTGCAAGCGTGACTAACTCGCGAACGGAAACCTTGCTGTCGGCATCCGGCAGGCCCGTGGAATTTCCGAACACCGCCTTCGGCATGCCGATCTCGCGGGCGTGTTGCGTCATGCGCCGCGCAAATTCCTTGTCGCTGATCGACATGCCCTCGGCGAGAATGATGCAGCCGTCATTCGCCTGCTGGACGGCAACGCCCTGGATCAGGTCCTGAACACGTACGCGGGATTTGAGCGCTGCGAACATCGTCGAGGCACGCGACGGCGCTCCACCTGTCCGCCACGCATTTTCGGAAACGGGATAATCGGTATCGAGCGTGATTTGACCGCGGCGGATGGCATCGAAGACGACATCCATGGTCATCAGCTTGGCAAGCGATGCCGGCGATATCGGACGGTTCTCGTCCTTGGCAAGCAGGATCGTGCCGGTCGAAGCTTCGATCATGAAGGCTTGCGCCGCCTTGGTCTCGAAAGCAGTCGGCGGCGTTTGGGCAAGCGCCGGTAGGCCTGCCGTAGCCGCCAGAAAAAGTGAGACAAGCAGGCGTTTCAGCATGTCAGTCCCTAGTCCGTCATCCCCGCAAATGAGATTATCCGCGAGTGAAATTTCAGGCAACGGCGACGGTCAGTCGGCCTGCGTTTTTGCTTCATGCTGGCGGCGATAGGAGGAGAGGATCGAATCCTGCGTCAGTCCGTCGTTACGGACCATCACCGCATCGAAAGCGAGCTGAACGGTAACCGTCTTGACGGGAGCCTCCTGATAGGCGGCCTCAAGCGGCGTATCGAGGCTGGCCATCGGAACCGCACCGCGGAAGGAATCCGGCCGCTCATATGGAATGGGGCCAAAGACCGGCAGGATGATGGCGCCCTGCGCCGACGGCGTATATTGCTGCTGCTGCGCGGGTGCCGCCTGCGGCACGGGAGCCGGCGTCTGCCCGCCCCAGACGAGCGTCGGCGCCTGGGCGGATGACGCGCGGCCGTAAGAGGATGTCGGCGTCGATCCTGCATAGGCCGTCTGTGAATAGGTTGCTGGAACGGGAACGGCAGCGGGCGCTAACGCGGCCGTCGTGCGGCGCGGCGCGCGATAAGGGGTCGGCGCGTAATCGGGCAGTTCGTCCGCGGTGATCCGCTTGCTGTTGGATGCCACCATCACGCCGGTTGCGATCTGGCCACCGGGAATAAGACCCGGAAGACGCGAGCCCTTGGGAATATAGGACGCCATCAGATAGGGCTGGTCATGGCCGTCAAGCGGCGCCTTGCCCACATATTGCACGCGCACGTCGCCTGTGCCGCTGTCCTTCAGGTCGAGCATGTCGGCGGTTTTGTTGGAAAGGTCGATGATACGGCCGGGATGATAAGGACCGCGGTCGTTGACGCGAACGATAATGGAAGAGCCGTTCTCGACATTGGTCACGCGCGCATAGCTCGGCAGCGGGAACGTCGGATGCGCAGCTGTCAGCGACAGCTGGTCGTAGACCTCGCCATTCGCCGTCAAACGGCCGTGGAACGCATCACCGTACCAGGAGGCGATGCCCACCTTGTTGTAGGAATAATCTTCCTTGGGATAATACCACTTGCCCTTAACGGCATAGGGGTTTCCGAGCATATACCGCCCGCCGCCCTTCGGGATATTGTTGCCATAGGCAACACGCGGGCTGGCTTTCACGCCATACTCGCTCTCGGAGAAATATTCCTTGCCATGGGACTTTTTGGCGACGGGACCATGTGTGGTTCCGCAAGCGGTAACCGTCGCGCACATAACGGAGATAGCTGCCCATCTTATGCCAGTGGCAAACGTTACTGCACCATTTTCGAACTTCATGTGTCCCACGCCGCTACTCGAATACCTCGTATGGTTAAGGAATGCTCCCGCATCCTCCCCAGACCAAATCTGGCCTACTACTCAACCAACTAACGGGACTTTAATCATGATTGCACTTTGTCGAATTTGCGAACCAATTTGCCACAGTGGCAGGAAATCCGACGATTATGGTTAATAAAATCTCAATTTGACACAGTGCAACGCTGGCTTCCTCTTATGCACCTACTCCGTTTCCTGTGTGGTCGGACGGCTGCCCGTATCTATCCTTGCTCCGTTGCTGTAGTCGGGACTGGGATTTCCTCCCAAGCGAAGGGTGAAGAAGAGTATGATCCGATATGTAATGACTCTGGCGATATTACTGATCGGGCTCTCCGCCCAAGCGTTTGCAGAAAACCAGCGGCCAAAAATGCTGTCTTGCACGCAGTCGCAGGACCGCCCCTATTGCGAAAAACAGAAGGCCAATTTCAGTGCCGCATGGCCGAAAGCGAACGGCGGTGATTATATGTCGCAGCGAGGCGTTGCGTTTTGCCTTTTCAGCGGATGCAGCGGCGCGGTCGAAGTCGACCTGAAAGCAGCTTGTATCTGGCAGATCGTCATCGTCGGCACGGAAAAGGCAGACTCAACGGATGCCGCCAATTTCAGACAGGCGTGTCGCAGACTGGACGCCGCTGATCTGAGTGATGCCGAGGCGCAAGCCCGGATTTCATATGGTAGGATCTTCAAAAGGCTGTTGACGAAAAAATTGCCGTTAATCCCCGCATAATACCGGGAATGCAAAGCGCCGATTCCGCGGTGCAGGTTGACGCTGCGATCCGAAAGGATATAAAGCCAACCGAACCACGATTTGGTCGAAAATCGATAGCAAACGCCAGGAAAATTTGGCAAAAATGCATCGAAGATTCATTCAGATCAATCAGATGGAAGAGTGTCCGAGTGGTTTAAGGAACCGGTCTTGAAATTCGGTTGCTACCGTCCTTTACTGTATTAGCTCGTGTTGGAATGTGCTTGCTCTTCAGGCTTTTCCCGACCTTTATTCCCTGCTTGTAGTTCTTCGTTTTGTTGCGTGCTACCGAGTTGGGTAGCAAAATGGTAGCAGGTTGTTCACTGGCTGTTCGGTTGGCTCCGAACAACCCGCCCTCGCCTCAACCGTTCGCACCTTTCCAGCTTCCCTCAGCCTTCGCCGCAACTGTGTAAAATGCTCCGCGATCCTTAAGGGCCTCGCGAACCATCTTACGTGTTTGGTGTGATCGGTCTGGTTACAACGGTTGACGGTGAGAGCAATCGAGCCACCTAGTGCTCAGTCGGCAATGCGGAAATAACTGGAATGAACGTAGGAAAATTGGAAGCAAGGAACGCCATCAGACTGTTGTGCTACAAATGGCATGCCCGCTCCCATAGCGGTGAGTTGGCCCCAGACTTTCGCCTCTTCGTCGACTGGCTCAATGCGAGCGGATATGCTCACTATCTTGAGTTCGAAAGCGAAACGTCAGCGTGCCAGGATGCGCGGACATGGTTCAGCGACGAATTTAAGCGCGCATGAAACAAGGCCCCAGAAGGGGCCTTTTCAGGAACCGGATTCCCTAGGCAACCGCTATTGACGACCAATACCCGGGGCTATCATAGCGTTCTGTGAGCTCGCACATTTTCCCTACCGAAGATGAAACGATCCGGCAAAGCGCGCCCACACGATAAAGTTCTTGGTTTATGCCGCCATCTGGCGATCTGTGATCCATCTGAGACATCATATCTCGAATGGTCTCGGTTAGCTGGTGCAGATCGTGCAAATCGTAGAAGAGATCTACTGCATCTTCCTGGTGCTTCTTGAATCCTGTTTCCAAACCTTCAAGATACTCGATAGTCGCCTTTACTAGAGGCGTCCCCATCTCGTCGATCAGCATTTCCTCAGTCAGGATGAGCTCTAGCGCGGCGATCCCGTCTCGTGGCGTTGCCGCGGGTCCCTTCCAATTAAACAGGGGGCTCATAACGGCATCGGCAGCTTCCTCTTCGCTGTGAGCACTGCCGGCTGGATTGGCAGCGTAAGTCACATAGTCATTTATTGCGTCAGCCAGAGAGCCCTCTGCCGGCAAATTCTGGCTGCTGCTGGTGGGGAGTTCCGCAGCCGATCGAAGGTAGTTAAGCGCGGCCTTCATCATAGACGATATACGGGGTGAATCGCCTCTTTCGTACTCCTCAAGGGCAAGCTCTAGTGCCATCGCGGCCTCCGTTGCAGAGTCAGCCGGCCTGTCCCACGCGTCGATCGTTCGCATCGCATCTTCGTAAATTCGTGGCGCGCTATCGTCTTCTTCCGTCGACTTAAGATAGGCCACCCACTCTTCACGGTATTTCGCAATGGCCAAACCTAGCGGCTCGACAGCTGGTGCTGTTGGCTGAAGGAGAAGGGTGTTTAGGAAAAGCGAGAGCTCCTCGTACTCTCCATAGCTTCCACCACTCTTCAAGCAAAACCGGAGCAACTCGCTTTTCTCGAAGTAGGCGACCTTTTGCTGAATTTCGGCCAACGACCTGCATTGAAATTCCACTAACTCGTATTCCGCCTTGGCATGGGCCTCAAATTCGGGGCATTCAGTTGTAACATCGGCGTCTGGGGATGGTGCTGTCGCCATCCACGCAGCATAAGTGGTCTCGAAGTTGGCTATTAGAACATTCAGCTCTTCCTCAGGTCCTTTCGCCTCTCGATCCCCAATTGCTTTCATCATCTTGGCGAGATGTTTCGCAACCCGGCCGTGATCATTGCTCGTGGATACGATTTCCTCGTTGCCTGTGATATGAGATGCGGTAGCCATATCGAACCTCCTTCGTTCGTGCGGTTAGGGCCAGATGAGAGCGACAACTCTTGCCTGGCCTGCATATTTCGTATATGCGGTATATTCGTTATCGTCAATAAGGCATATGCGAAATATTCAAAATGGGTAGACCTCCGGAATTTCCATTCAAGAAACTCGTCGGCTTCGATCAGGAAATGTTAGACGCGCTTGACGTCTATCGCGCCTCGGTGAAGCCAATCCCCAATCAGTCGGAAGCGATCCGGTCTATTCTACGAGACTGGCTGACAAGCAACGGATTTCTAAAGACGTCCTGAAGAGTTCGTTCAATAAAATCAGTGAATTAGAGTTGTGGTACCCAACCCGATAGTGCGTAAGGGCCAGGTTGGAGTGTGGAGAACTGGGATGATTGACGAAGAGCGAGAGCGTCTGCACGACCAACGTAGCAAGTTTGGTTTCCAGATCGAGCGGGCGAAGTACTACCTCAGTGGCTTTGGCGCTGACGCGATCAAGATCATCAACAGCAAAGCCAACCTGCCTGCTGCCGATATCGAAATCATCACCGAGGACTTGGCCGAACATCTCGAATGGGAAATCGACGCGATGATTTTGGCAATCAAACTGATCGACGCGAAGCTGAAAGAGCTGGACGGGGACGACGACGAATATGAGGACGGGTGAGCACGAAACCGACTTCATCGCTGAGCTATACCGAGCCGCCAACGAAATCGACCGGCTAATGTCAGCCGAAACGCGACGGCTCCTAGAAGGTAAGCGGCCGATGGAATGCTTTTTCAGACTTTTGGCTGGAACGGTGAAATTTGGGCAGAGGCAGAGTATAAACCCCCAGAGGTGCTTGAGGAGCGTGCTGATTTTGAGGCGAGAGCGTTTCCGATGAAGTGGACAAAGTTGAAACAGCTTGTCGAAGCTCGCTTTGCCCCAGAAGTTATCGGTCGAGTGCAGGTTCAAACAACGCGATATCGCTACGCACACGATCACGAGGGGGAATTTCTGGTCACCATAGACGGAAGGAAAATCTACGGAAGCGCCTATTACCAATATTGGAAAGAGCGGGTCGCCTTGTGCGACGAGCACGGCGGTGAACCTTCCAGTGAAGATGTGCAAGAAATCGAGCGGAAGCTTCGAGAGCGTGGGGTAGCGGATCATTTTGATTTGCATCGAGCGATGTTCGAATCCCTCAATCAACCCCTTGACGCAATGCTCACGAATTCCAGACCGTTGATCCGGGCGCTTGGTATTCTTGATGCTCGTTGCGGCAAACGACGGCTAGCCAAGCTGGACGATGCCAGTGAACACGAACTGGTACGTTGCGTCTTTCAACTGCGTCAGCCGTCCGGGCGAGGATTATTAGCATCCTGAAGCAGTTGCTCATCAACTCTCGTGAACGGATGGTCGACAATGCGGAACAGGACAATTCGCAGGTAGGCTTCCGCATCGAAGCTGTTCAGCTTTGCGGCTTCGATCAGTGACCGAATTGCCGAGGAGCTGCTGAATCTGACTGGGATGGTTGCGCACGGGATGCTGGAGGGGCGGATGCGATCAGGGGCTGAGAGTGCTCAGCGAAGGCCTAGAGCATTAATTTTTTGTTACAAGTGATGCAGATATGGCATCGTTTCGGCTTAAAGATGCGTTATCCTCTTAAGAATAAGTTGGCTCCAGCCAGGGAGGGTAAATTGAACGATTTTCTTGAATATTCCTTCCGCATCATTGGACCGAAGCCTGAGACGATCCCAATGACTAGGCTCGTCGCCTACATGGCTGAACTCGCGAAGTTATTGGGTGCGCCTGAAAGCGTCCATTTTAAAGAGATCAGAGACCAGAGCGTCAGCATAGTGGCTTTTGCCGAAGCGCAGTCGGTGGCTATTATATCGCCCCGCGTGCGAGAAGCCGCCCATAACGACAATGATGCTGATGCCGCTACACCGTGGCGAAAGTTGAATGAATTTCTTGCTGAAGATGGCTGGACTGCGGAAATGCCACTGCCGAAAGGTGGAGAAGTTATTTCCTTTCCAGGGGCATCAAAGGCATCAAAAGTAATCCGTGTCGTAAACCAGCATACATCGGTTCAAGGACGCCTTATTCGCATCGAAGGCGCGGGCGACCGCATCAAGATTGGACTCGAGATCGATGGCGATCTGACGGCCCGAATATCGATCGCCGCCGCGCACGCAAAAGAATTGGCCGCACTCTTTCATCAATACGTCAGGGTCAGCGGTGATGGTCGCTGGAGTCGTGATTCCTCTGGCAAGTGGTCGCTCGACAGTCTTTTGGCTACATCATTCGAAATTCTTGAAGATGAGCCGCTAACAGAGACTTTGAGCAAGCTTAGGGAAATATTGCCCCCCGAAAGCGGCGCAAAGATCATTGCGGCTGTTGAAGAGCTCCGCCGCGCATGATCGTCCTCGACACTGTCTTCTTGGTCTTGATGATTGATCCTGACAGTACGCAGGACAACGGTCGCGTCCGAAAGGTAAGACACTTCATCGACGGTCTTTCCAAAACAAATACCGTCATCACAATCCCGTCGCCGACGATCGCTGAGCTCGTTGCGGGTCGCGCCGATAAGATTGAAGAGGTGGTTGAAACCCTTCGGCGACTGAAAGGCTTCACGGTACAGGCATTCGATGAAGTGATCGCCATCGAGACAGGCGAGCGCATTGCATCGCATCAAGCTACGTTGCGTCCTGAAGATCGAGTGAAGCATTGGCGCGTAGCGATGAAGTTTGATGCCATGATCGCCGCTACAGCGATTGTTCGCGGTGCCGACGCACTTTATACCGACGACGGCAATCTCGGGAAATATCTCGTCGGCAGTTCGGTTGCTTTAAAACTAATCGATGAGCTTCCCGATCCACCGCAAGATCCCCAGCACAAATTCGACGTTTGAAAACGCGACGTCTCGCTAACCGCTCGTGCCAATGTTTAGGGCCGAATGATCGGTGTCCGATAGGTAGTCTTATCCGTCTGCTTGCCCTGAATATCGTCCAGCTTCGACGATAGCACTGACACTTGCGTCGAGAGCTTCCCGACGTTCTCGATCACTGTGTCGAGTTTTCCACCGAACGTCTCGACCACCCGGTCAATGCGGTCGTTCGTGGCCTCGACCGCCTTCTTGTTCTCAGCAACACCCTCGATCGCCCGGTTCGTCTGAAAGGTCAGCGGCGTGATTTGCGCGATCTGTTGCTGCATTCCCGATAGCTGGTCCTGGTAGGATTTCAGCCGATCCTTCCGGTCGTTCGCCTCCTGCTGCATTCGGCCGTTGATGTCCTGGATCTGGTTCGCCTGCTTCTCGATCGAGTTGCTGAGGTTTGAATAGGTCACTCCCCAGCCGAACGCCGTGACCGTGATGCCGGCCACAAAGCCGACGAGGTTCCATAGGTTCAATCTGGCCTTCTCAAGCGTCACCGGCATATCGATTTCCTTTTCAGCCACCCTCATTCGCCCTTTTCAAATATCCACATTTCAAAACTGTTGTTGCCGCCGGCCGCGACCGGCGATCATTCATCTCTATTGGCAGAGCGGCATGCGGCGCATATCTTCCGATGATGACAACTCAGAACCGATATGACGAAATCCGGGCCGCTTTTTTCGAGGTGCTCCAGACGCTGGGCGTCGAGCCCGGCAAACCGATCTCAAACTACGACATCGGGCCGCCGATGGTCATGCGTGGCTTTACCCAGGACGAGATCGTGCACGTGCTGTTTTCACTACAGACGAGGAAAGTGATCGCGCTGCTTCCGGGGAACCGGATCGAACTGTTGGAGCCTGCAGCTAAATGATTGCCTACTGCTCAGGCGACGAAGGAACGAGCATGGATATTCGACCAATCCCAACCGACGAAGATCTCGCAAATGCCATCCGCGAGATCGAGGCGCTCTGGGGCGCCGAAGCTGGCACGCCAGACGGCGACAAACTCGATGCCCTGATTACACTCGTGGATCGGTACGAGAGCGAGCGCTACCCGCTCGACAAGGATGCGCCGACGGAACTTTCCCGCCCAGCAGAGCTTTGATTCCCGCTTACATCCCACATGTAAGCAGAGCCAGGCTCGATCATCGCTGTTCCATCCCGAGGAGAGCCTGGCTCACCGCCATCGTCAACGGGCACAAGCAGAGCCGGATTAATATGCTCCTACCATGGAATTATCTGGTCGAGTAACGCATACCGAATGTCTATAGTCGGGCGAAGCGATCAAAAGCTGGTGCAGCCAACCCATGTTTGCTAACAAACTCCCCGAACATGGAGCGATCGTTGAGCCGAAATCAAGTCGAAGTATGTCTGCGGTACGGCGTGACGTTCACTCCTTCGGCGCTCCTATCAAAGTTGGGAATTTCCGATAGCGCCTTGCAAGGCAGACAGCCCCTAAATGGCCTGAGGCATCCACCAGAGGCCGGGACAAGTGGTTGGTTCATTTGGGGTGGAGAGGAATTCTCAACTGATCCCGAATTCTTCAAGCCGATGCACGTTTCCCATCTGGGAGAACGATGCCCAGCAGTCGTTCCGTATCTAGGCCTTCCTCCAGGTTGGCGCTTTCTGATTGCGCCGAAATATGAAGATGCTTGGTTCGATGTCGACCTTCTAAACATACCTTGAATTGAATGCATCTGGCGCACCGTTGTCATGCCGCTGCACGCGCGGCGGCATCTGATCCAACGAATTCCATTGATGTGTCAACGGCACACCGCTTTCGACGAAGCGCTCTGGAGAGCAAGAAGTGGTGGAACTATCGAAAGGATGGACGTCGGGGATGATAGCTAGAGGTTGATGGCGCACCTGGCGACGGTTATTCTTTGATCTAGGCCGTGAACTCATAAAGTCGGCTTGCCGTCGAGGTCGTTAGCTTACGGCTCGTTCGAACTGGCTGGCGAACTTGACATTATATGCGTGAAATTCGCCTTCTGGCGTGATCACCAACTCGGTGATGTTGGCGCGTTGGAAGGTATCTTCAGCGGTATGATCGTCTATCTTCAGGCTGACGGTCAGCGCGCCGTCAACCGTATCGACCAGCTTGTAATCGTAAGAGACTGTTTCGCCAAAGCAGATGATTTCACTGCCTTGGACTACCAGTTCCGAATTTGGATCTTCCACGTCCGTCCACCGGCCCTGAATTTGGACAGGAAATGGTGCATCGCGTTCAAGCCGTTCCATGATTAACCTTTCGACACTGCTTCACGTGACCTTACTATTTGCCAATTGGAGGCGGCAGCGGATCATTTCACAGATGTCGGCTTTCATGGAAGCCACATTTCCGGTTCGGCGTCGGCATGGGTAATTGCCACCCATACTTGGGGTGTGTGGGCAAGGCATTGACTCCGCTTGCGATCTCAATGATTTTCTCGGGCCTGGAGGTTGAGCATGACGCAACGCAAGTTTTTTCTCTTCCAAGTACCGATCAGGGGATCTGGCCACGGCCTAGATGTGGTCAATTTCCGAAATCTACTTCGGCCCGGGCACCTGATGATAATCGGACCGGATGGCCGTTTGCCGCCCTTTCCTGAAACGCCAATACTCGCACCCAAAAAAGGGAGCCGCTTTAAGCCGCCAAAGGACTTGTCGATGTGTATGGGCGTGATGTTCGTGAGCCAAAAACTCAAAGATGTGATCGAGACCATCGATCCGGAAGCCGCCGAATTTTCACCAATCGAAATACATTATCCAAAAGGAAAAGCGCCATCGTCACCTTACTACTTCTTCGCGGTGCGCAGACAGATTGACGCCTTGGATCTCGATCGGTCGAGGTTGCGGATTTTGGACGACAAAGGAAATCAGATCTACGACCTCCTCGGCAAGCATAACCTACATTTCGATGAACAACGTGCAGGCTCTGCCCACCTGTTCAAGCAGAAGCACCTGCCAGGGCTGGTGGCCGATAGCGTTCTGAAAGAGGCATGCTTGGCCGCCGGGATCAAGGACTACGAGATGTTTGGAAAGTTGACCAATATGCGGCCTGGGGAGCCACGAACTGGCATCACTTACCAACCGTACTATTGACGCCCCCCCATTTATACCTGGGGTGTGGGTACGCTACATTCTGTTGACAAAGTCGTTGCAAGCACCATCGGCTCTTTTGGCCGCCGTCTCTAATAGCGCCGAAATCATTCGCCCGCAGCCATGGCGGACAGACTTCCGATCGATCTCCGCCATAATCTCCTCCACACTGAACCGCCGATTAATCATGGCCGGAACATTGTGAAAGACGTCGGCAAGAATTTGCGCCTTCGATAGGTTTTCGGTCGCTCTTATTTCTATAAAGACCAGCCCAAGTACGTAGAAGACGTTCTTATATTCATCAGTTTCCGTTGGTGACATGTGACTCTCGCTAATACTTCGGGCGGGGGGTTAGGCTAGTTCAGGCGGCAGTTCACCCGCTATGATGGCCTGGTAAATTTTCTCAGGCTCATCGTCGTTCAGCGTGCAGTCTTTGACCGCCTCAAGATATTGGCGGGCAATCTCGGCGCAACGCTGAC
This sequence comes from Neorhizobium sp. P12A, assembly GCF_008365395.1. Taxonomy (NCBI): domain Bacteria; kingdom Pseudomonadati; phylum Pseudomonadota; class Alphaproteobacteria; order Hyphomicrobiales; family Rhizobiaceae; genus Neorhizobium; species Neorhizobium sp. P12A. The sequence goes on from NZ_QOVX01000006.1 coordinate 19,109, forward strand.
GCTCTGCCAAGACGGCCTTCTCAAGTTCGTAGCTGTCCATGGCTTCTCCTCCAACCCCAACAAAATCTCACTCTCCCAAGCCAGGTACAAGGCTGATTTGGCTAGGGCGACGGGGCCCGCCCAAGCTGAGCGACTACCTCTTGCCTTCTATCACCCGCCAAATATTGTCCCGGTGGATACCTCTCAGCGGCTGCTAGATACGAGATCGACTGCACCGCGCGAATCCGGAGATGTTGAATGCGAAAAGATCCGCCAGTAAACATGGGAACGATGCGGGCTAAGGCGAGGAAGCTCTCGTCTGAAAGCTACACGGCGTCCCTGATGTCTAACACCAAGTGGCGCGCGCTCTTTGGCGCCATCGAAGAAGCGGGTATCAGCGCCGCATGTTCGGTAAAATTCATTGGCGACGACAAGGAATGCGAGATTGTGGCTCATCCGGGGTTATTTCCACCTCACCCTTACATTGATCTCTGGCCGCTTAACGAATATCCCCTGGTTGAAATCGAGTGGATCGAGTTTAGGCGTATCGTGAGATATCGAAGAGATAACAACGTTCCGGCTAAACTGGTGCCACAAGACATAGACGCGATCCGGGCTGTTATTGAGAGCACAGGAAAACGCTTTCCCCTTGAGGTCTCGGAGGATGCAATTCGGGTTGTGGGGCATGTTAAATGAAGAAGGCTCGCTGCCATTCTATTGAATCGAGGCAAGTCTTTGCTCTTGCTAAATCAGACTATTAAGTTCTCGTCCGCGAACATTTCGGCGAACGTTTGAGGATGCAGAGTCACATCATTCGCACGCGCGATTTCCAGATTCCTGGCCCACACATCCCGGATCGCGTCCGGCATTTCGGGGGCAAATGAATCGCGGCTGCGACCGCATCATTCCACTCTCCACTGCTCCCATAGAGCGAGTGCAACTTTGGAGCCATTCTATCCAGTGCTTGCCGTTCGGCTGAAGACAACTCGCCGATTGCCCATAGTACGTACATCTCGAGAAGTCGAAGCAACGGCTTGCCGTTGTAGCGCGGATTACTGGTCACGGTATTTTCCTAGGCACCATTGATAACATGATCTATCACGCTGGCAGACGGCGGCGCAGCTAGAGCAGGCAGCCCGTCTGGAGGAAATTCGAAGTCAGATAACGAAACATTAAAGTAAAGTGAACTCCTTGAAAAAGCTCAGCAGAATGAAAGCCGTTAATGAAGAATTCCTGTCTAGAGTTCTTCCGCAGTTTGGAAATTGGGGTCTATCAAGGCATCCTAATCCGCGTTCTTATTTCGGCCGCGACGACGCTGGATTTCGATATGACTTCGCGGATTTAAACAATCGGGATGATGTAAAAATCGCTTGTTTCTCGCTTATCCAACCTAACGCATCGCTCTGGATCAAAGGATACAGAGTAAAGCAGTTTGTGGGAGAGGCCACCGATCTAGTTATCGCTTCTGATCACATCAAGGATATATTCACGCTCACGAGAAAGTGGTCAATTCTAAGACCAATGTATGCAAGGCTTGAACTTGCTCGAAAGAGCGATCTCGATCCGAGAGAGCAAGCAAGAAGCCTGATTGATGACGTTGAAGCGGCTTTGCCAAAGCTGATGAACTACCTTTATAAATAATCTTGGCTGCCCTCACATTTATACCTGGGGTGTGGGTGCGAGAACACATGGTCTAGCAGCACTTGACGAAAGTCTCTCTCACATGGATGAGTTGCGATCAATCATCCATCAGTGCTCCGAAGAATACATGACCTCGTTACCTGGTTTAGATCGAATGTCAAAGGTGCGCAAAATCGTTGCGTTCACCTTCAGTTGCGCTGGCCTTGTCTTTGCAGGTTGGCTCGGCTTTCACCTGGCCGGCATTATCGCCATGATCCTTTTCGCGCCGCTTGGAGCGCTCGGCGGTCTGCTTCTGGGATGCATGCGGCTGGTGGATATTCTTGAATTGGTCGGCAGTCTTATTCGATAATGTTCCCATTTAGCCGGAAGAAGCCCCACCCTTTGGTTAGGGCCAGACCAGTAATCACGATTTGCGGTCATTGCTCAAAAACGGTAAGTTCAGCCCCAAGTTGACCCGACTTAGAAGAATTGCGTGAGATGCGTGAAGCCTTGAATATTGCTGACCTTCTCCAGCTTGCCGTTTTCGCTGGAGGTATGGTGTTGATATACATCAAGGGCGTGGGTCCACATCGATATAAATCGGCTGATGAAATTCCACTTGGCAGGCTGGCCGCGATTTGGTTCTCGATTGTTTTCATATTGATCCTCATCCAGATCAATCGTCCTTCAACTCCGTGGCTGATGTACACGCCTGTTTCATGGTTGCGTCCGGTGTAGCTTGTGACGATAGCTTTCCACCCCTGCCCGGTGACAGTCATACCTGGGGTGTGGGTGTGGTGTCTCTGCGCCAATTGCGATCATTGCGACCTCATATTAAATCCTGCAATGCTAGGGAGAGGCTTGGCGTAGGGTCGAGATCGGATTGGGCATGGCCAGACGAAGGCAGTTTAAAGGTATTTGCCGGGATGTTCTCGATAGCTTTGTGAGCAGATATAATGATCTCAACGGCTACTGGGCGCTCGGCCAATTTGTAAACATCCTTCATACTGGCCCAAGGGAACTGCAGCTCCAATTGCGTAAAGGCGAGACATTGCCTTCCCGCCCGGACCTCAGCGCTACTTCGGTGTATTACCAGCACGCCGTACTGAGGCTAATGGCCGCAAATAACATGCCACAAGAATGGTTCGCCGACGCAATCATAGGCTTCTCAATGGTAGAGCCTACGACCGCCTCTTGTTACGTCGAGATAACGACCGACCTCGGCAAAATCTACAGATGTTCCCGAAGGCTTAAAGTTCGACCGCATGACCGAATGCAAGAACACCGAAGGAAGGGACGGCTTGGGCCGTCAAACCAGAAAGGTGAATAGCTCTTCGCTCGCTTTGGGCCGAAAGCGGTCCCCCACCCTTCAGGCCGAAGGCTGTCACTCCACCCCTGCCCGGTGACAGTCATATTTCGGGTGTGGGTGCTGCGAGCCTTCTTTCGGTGTGGCATCAGCAACTCTCAGGACGCCGGCCGCCGCGTGGGACGCCCGAAAATTCGACCAAAAGTCTACTACAGTTAGGTTTTTTTCCGACCTTCTTGGACGCGTTGACACTCTCGTTGGGACGACCAGGGTGCGTTCCTCATCCGCGAGGCGGTCGAGGCCGGAGTAAATCACGTCGAAAACCTTCAGAAGCGCGACACGAAGAAATATTAATCGCTATCCTCACCCCACCGCATTGATTGAAAGTGCAAAAATGCCAAACGCGTTCTTGATGACAACCGACCTGGGCTTGGTCTTTGACACCAATCTTTCAATTGATGAAGACTACGAAGCTTCGGATTTTCACTCAATCGATCTGTGGAGTCCGCATGAGCCCCGGCCACCAGGCACAGGACGGTTAGTTTACTCGTCGCGATATCGATCCCCCAGATTTGACGCCTACGACTACTTTCCAGGGACCGGGTCCATCGCCATCGTCTCCGATCGTCTGAAATTTGTTTTTGAACAAATATGCGGTGCGGGCGAGGTGGGATTTTACCCTTGCGAAATTCGTTTCAAAGACATCACGAAGGAAGTCTGGGCTGTCTATCCGCTCACGGAAAAATTGCTTGTAGATAGGCAACGGTCGGAGATTGAATGGTATGTCCCCGACCTGCAGCCGACAGAACTCATTGTGAAAAACTCCCGTAAGATTGTTTTTCAGGACGATTATCTTGGCGATCTCAACGTTGTCCGGTGGAGGGAGTCGTTTGCTCATGTTGTTGTTTCTGAAAAGCTCAAAGCCGGTATCGAGAACGTCAATTCCCACGGTGTAAAATTTCTAGAGGATCGTGAATTGATTTTTCGACAGAAAAGCTTGGATCGATGAAAGACCGGCATGGATCTGAAAATATAGCTGACGTCGAAAGCGGCCACCCCTGCCCGGTGACAGTCTTGGTTAGGGCGTGGGTGGGTTAGGCTAAAGCCGGTACTCGATTTCGTCCAAGAACTGGCGCCATTCCTGCCACGTCAGCTTCAAGGTGGAGAGAGGCCCGACGTCGCCATTCTCCCGCGCGTCACCGCGCAGGCTGACGGTCACGTCATCGCCTTCCCGCGTGACGTTGATGTAGCCCGGATAGGGAGATGTCGGCTTTGTGAAGGCTGCTTGCTGCTTGTCGGACATTGGTCGCGTTCCTTTCATGATTTCGCGAATTCGGTGAGCGAACTCATCCGAGGTTTCCTTGACGATATCGTCATAGGTTTCGATGCCGAGATACTTCCTGACGTCGGCATCCATGCACTTGAAGTCATCATCGGTCGGATGGCAGCACGGCATGCAATGCATCAGGTCCGAGCGATGGCATGCGCACCGGCAACCGCCATAGGCGGCCGGAAAATCGCGGCGTCGGCCTACGCCGATCTCAAGATCGCCTTCCTTGGCGGCCATCTTCTCCAACCAATCCTTGTCGATATCGAGCTTCATGGGATTCCCTTGGATACTTCGGGTGTGGGTGGTCCTCTTTTCGCCGCGGGACGTCAGCGCGTCATTGTGACAGGTCTGCCACCGTGATATCTGGCTGGACATGCCCGCAAAATCAGGCTCCGAAGCCTTCTCAATTTTAAAGCTACTTCAAAAAACGCCCTCGCAGACGCCGCGCCCGGACGTTCCCCTTTTCTCTTTTGGCCGTCTCCTCGGAACACCAAGCTGGTGGGATTTCAGCGGGAGTGCGACCTTCGACAGCCTTCTCGATTACTACGGCAATATACAGGTCGAGCTTTGGGTCCAGGGGGAGCAGGTAGAAGTTTGTCGAGTTTGTGTTCGGATGTGGACTGCAATCAGCGGCCGGCCGGAGCCAAAGAAGGGGAAGATGAAGTACGCTGCTAGGCGTTATATTAAGTTCAATGGCTTCGAACCAGGACTGTCGGTCGAAGAGTCGAAGATGCTTCTTCAAGCTGCGTCGATATCCTTCGAGGAAATAGCCGTTGCAGACGCTTCAGAAACCGTGGTTCTGCTCATCCTACCCAACAAAATCGAAATGCTTTTCTTCATGATGGACGGACGACCTTCGCTGGCAGAGATACAGGCATATTCAGAACATGACGGCGCATAGCGCTTTGGAAGAAGTCCACTTCGGCCCGACAACCCCACCCTTGGTTAGGGCGGGGGTGCGTAGCTTAAGTGAGTGTCTTGCCCCACTTGGTCGCAAGATCGGATATGCACTGCTGGAGTTCCGCATCCGTCTTTGCTGACGTCAGAATATTTTCGCAATAATCCATGGCGCAGACGGTAGGTGCGAATGTCGGATCGGTTGCCCCGCCGGTCTCAGCCGCACCGATGTAGTAAGTAAGCTCACTATTGAACGTGTTGGCGTCCTGAGCGACGTTATTGACCACCTTTGTGAGCGACGAGTCAAAGACAGTAAGGGTCGTACCGGTGTGGCTTTCCACGACGATAAAAAGGACGCCTGTCGCTTGACCGCTACCCCACGAAACATCATTCGTAACAGAAGTGGTAGTCGATCGGCGAATGGACGATGCGGACGCCGATCGGCGAATCAACGCTATCTGCTGGCAATCTGCTGATGGAACTGTGTCGGACCATCCGTCAATGAAACCGGTGTTCCCGTCGGTGGGCTTGTAAACCGAAATCTTGACGTAAGGCTTATCGTTGCCCTGCTGCATGGTGTCGATCGGTGAATTCGCGCTTGCTGGCTGGAGACGCGCCGGACTTCCGGCTGTATTCGCAGCAAATCGAAGGACGCTTTTGCCGTTCTGCGCATTGGCCACCAGCGTGATATTTGCTGCGCCGGCCTTCACCATGTCCACGCTGCCAGAGCGCTTGTTTGCCACCCCCGTTACCACGCCGCCCGACTGCGTGATTGTCGCGGTATCGCTGGCGTCGATCCACAGCGGGCCATCCCAAGACATGTAGTCATAAGTCGGGGCTACATACTTCTGCAATGCGACAGAGGCGGTCACCGACTGGCCCACAGCGTTCGTCCCGGAGATCGTCACTGTCGTGTTGCCGGTGTCAGTCGGCATGCCGGTGACGAGACCGTTGGCGATATCGACAGTCGCCCAGGCAGGCCATCCCGAAGTCGAGATGATCTTCCCCATATGCAAATCGCCGCAATCGACCGCCTGGTAGAGGTCGAAGGTGAAGGCCTGCCCAACGGTGTACTGGATTTGCGTCGGAACTACGCGCGGGCCGATGCAGAGCGTGATTGCTTGTGGGATGCAGCCGTCGCCAGCGCTAGGGGTGGCAGAACGAGAGGAAATGAAGCGACCGGGCTGATCGGACACGGTTCCGGATATATTGTTACCGCTTCGAACGATCGCGGCCGGCAACAGCGCACGCACCCACGGCTGTGCAGGGCTGTTGTCCTCGTTCGGGATCATGGCGATGACGTCGGAAGAGACATCAGACCCGAACACTGCCTGAGGCGTATCGAGATCAAAGCTGAAAGCGGTGTTGAAGTCGGCCTTGAGAAGAACGTCGGGCTTCAAGGGCTTGCGGAATGTGCCAGAGCCCCACGCGCGCCACCAGTCACAATCGATCGTCGCCCCCGCATCGCCGGCAGCATCCCATACGGACTGCGTGATGCCCGATTGCAGGATGTGGCTGGTGATCATGATGTAGAATGGCCGCGTCGGATCGAACGTGAATGATCCTCCAGAGCATGGCGTAGAGCCGACAAGTACGCCTTCTTCGTACAGATAGGCGGTCCAGACACCCGCGTTCTGCTTCACCTCGAAAGAATAGGTGCGGTAGTCGGTCTGCGATACCGTCTGAGTATTGCCGGGGTTTCCGTTTTGGACCTGCGAGCCATTGACCCAGCGGTTGACGTTGAACTGGAAAGCGGGCGCGAAGCCTTCGCAATCAAGCTCCAGACCGTCGAACCCGCTCGCGGGCTGGTCCTGCATCAGCCAGAATGTCGGATGGTTGGTATCCCATGATCCCAGCGAATAAGGAAAGCGCAGGCTCATTTCCAGCATGCAGGGAGCGCGCATCATGTTGCGGCGGCTCATATGCACCATGGAGCTGAGATTGTTCTTGCCCGCAAGATCGCCCATCAGGAGCTTTTCGGCCGATGTCGCACGGCGGGCCTTGGTCTTGAGGCTACCGCCCAACTGGATCATGTCAGCGAAGGATGCAGGAACAACGCCCCTGTTGGAGTCCTTGATCCCAGTGTGCCAAGGATCAGCCTCATAGCCACCGAGCGAGCCTGCACCGCGCAGATACTTCGGCGCACCAGATTGGTTGCCATACGCGCGCGTCGTCATATACCGGCCGAGGTGATTGGTCGGCGTGAGGAAATCAGACGCAGAGAAACTGTCGGCGCCGTCCATAAGCACGTAGGCTGAACGAAAGCCGGTTCCTTGCGTGCCGATGGTGATGCCGCCAATGACGTTTGACCCACCCCCACCCTGCGAGATGGGGGGGTTGAGCCCCAGCCTTATTCCAATAAAGGTCATGCTGGCCTCACCAGATCGCTACGATGCCGGTGGCCGTCGTTCCCGTGGAAAGGATTCGTGAGACCGCCAGAGGGTGAAGACCGGGCTGAACCGGAATGGTCACCGGGCCACCGTTGCCTGACATGTTCACGGCAAGGTTTCCGGCTACGCCGACATAGATTCCGCGGGTGACATAGGCCAAATCGTTGGCGTCATCCGGGGTCACAGCGGCAGCGAAGCGAGCCGAGCCGATATTGTCGATTGCAAGAGGCATGGTATCGCGAGCAGCGGCCATGTGCTTTTCCTTTCAGATGGAATGCCACGCCAGCCAGATGAGACCGGCGAGCGTGACGATGGAGCTGAGAGAGGCAAGAATGCCCGCGACCACATCAGCCGCCAGGAGATACGACCTTGGTGCTGGGCACGTTGGCTGCGGTCGTCGCATCGGTGACGATCTTCTGGACGGACGGAAGCGACGCAGCCGCGGCGATGGTATTCTTGTGCGTGTTCTGCCAGATGCCCCAGACGAGGCCGCCGGCCGCGATCACGCCGCCGACAGCGGTCATGATGACGTCGACATCAGCGGACACCGCGGTGCTGTCGACGACGCCATAGGTGGCGAGGATGCTGCCGATCGCCATCAGGAGCATGCGGACGAGGCTGAGGATTTGCTGCTGGTTCATGGAAGTGTCCTCTCAGGGTCAGTGCGCTGTCTTGGCTTCGACCAAGGCGGCGGAAACGGTGGCGTAGGCCTGCGCAACCAGGACAACGGCGTTGACGACGTTCGTGTGGGCTGGGTCGGAGCAGATGACGGAAACGCCGGCATAAGCAGCCGCTTCCTTCGCTACGGTGCTCGATTTGACCGCGCCGCTTGCTGCCACGGCGGTAAAAGCCGAATGGGCGATCGACAGGGCGGAGCAGACCTTCGGGAGGTTCTGCTGGATGGCATCGTCGATCTTCGTCGTTTCAGTGGTGGTGCAGCTCGACAAAGCAATGCCGAGCGTGCATGCGATGAGCATGAGACGCATGGAGATGTCCTTCTGTGGGGTTGGTCAGGCTTCGGAGGTGGAGATTGCCGCGCTGCCGATAGGCAGAGAGGTCGAGGGGAGAGGTTCGCCGGCCGGCCAGCGGTACGACGTGGCGCGGGCGGGTGGGAAACCCTTGATGTTCACGGCGTCAGCTTGATTGCCACCAAGCACGAGAAGATTGCCGCTGGCATCCTTGCCGACCACAAAGCCGACATGGCCGCCGCCGGTGCGCTTGAAGGTGACGACGCAGCCCACGGCCGGGGCCTTGAGCGCCTGCCCCCACTTCTCGTAGGAGAGCGCAAGGCCGGAGCGCGTCGACTTGATGCCGGAGCTTTCGAGGACGAAGCCCACGAAGCCAGCGCACCAAGGGGTCGCGTCGTCCCGGAAAGGAAGCCCGAGCTTCTTCCACATGGCGACGATCTCGGGGTTGTTCCCCGACCCGGCCACTTCCTTCAGGCCGGAATATTTACGCGCAAAAGTGAGCCACCGCGGCTCAGCGATGTGATCGACCATCAGATTTTCCTTGGGGCTTGCCGGTTACCGGAGATGAGCTATCTTGCTGACCGGTACAGTGGCGTAGGGGTTTGCGTTGGCTTACGATTGGGATGGCGCCCGGACGCGCCGAGCGATTTTGATGAAGATGGCAGTCGTGGCGCTGGCGACAGCGACCGTCGTACTTCTACCCGCCGCCATTCTTTTGAAGTTGGCCTGACCGATGGAAGAGATCCGCCCGATCAAAAACGATGAAGACTTGGCGTGGGCAATTGCCGAGGTCGCCAAGTATTTCGATAATCCGCCCGAGCTTGGGACCGAAGCGGCGGATCGTTTCGATACTCTCTCCCGGCTTATCGAGGTCTACGAGGACGAGCGTTACGCCATTGAGGCGCCAAAGCCGGCCTAAGGCTGCAGCAGTTGCGTAGCGCGGTCGGCGCCAAGTACGCTGGTCAGGAACGCCTCGAGCGTACCGAAGAACTCACTATCGGACCTGACTTCGCTGGCGGAATTCCAAATCCCCCGCAGCTTGGCCGACTGGGTTGCCATGGCAGCGTCAACCGTGTTCGCCTCTGCATCAGAAAGACGCGTCCACAGGACCATCTTCGGGATGATGTAGACCGCCGGCGCCGTCGGATTGAGAAATGCGACCAGCTCAGCGCTGTCATCCGATAGTTCTTCCGTCGCGAATTCCTGCTCGCTGGCAAAGGCGCCGACAATCTTTCCATCTTCTCGCATCACGAACATGATCAAGCTCCTATTCTCGGCAGTTGCCAGTCTTCCCAGCCGAGGGAAGTGAGGGAAACGGTGCCAGTTGTTCCCGTGTAGTTCACGGACTGGTAGACCTGCCTGGACGTATTCGTTCTCACCTTGGGCGTTGAGAAGAAATTGACGCTGTTGGCGGTGGTGGCGGAGGACGCTCCACCGTGGGCTGACTGGCTGGAAGCACCGGACGGCAGGTATCCGTCGTAAAGCCTGGCATCGACAGAAGCGTTGACGACCGGGCCGATTGCTCCGGACATGTCGAGCAGCATGTCAACGGACAACCCGTTGGGAGCGCCAGACAGCGTTACGAGAGCCTTTGCGAACGACGTGGTGATTGTACTTTCGGCTATAGCTGACGTGAGCAGGCACTTGTTGCCGCTCTGCGTGTAATCCAAGATGACGCTGCTCGCTACAATCACAGACCAGAATCGACCGACCAAAGTATAGCCAGCCGGAACGAGCGGGGCTGATGGCGAGAGCGAGGACAGCCAGTCAAATGAGCTGTCACTATTTTTGCGGATCGCATGAAGGAAGTAGGTCGCATTCGCACTAAACGACCCCTGGTCAAGCGCACCATTCCCGCCACCGCCCGCCGCCCACGCAGCGTTTAAGGACTTGGTCAACGAAACGGTATTCTTGACGTACAGCGCCCCCGCCTTCATCCAGCCGGTGCCCACTGCGATCGATGTTGCTCCTCTGACGGTGATCAAGCCGTTAAGGTAGTCTGGCACGCCTTCTCGGGCATTAAGGAGGTTGAACCCCGCCATATTGAGATTGCCGGTCATTGTACCGCCGGCCAGGTTGAGCTTCGCGTCCAATGCCGCCTGTAGTCCGGTCACCGTGGATATCGCCTGGACGCCTGTCTGATTGGCGCGGGCGAAGGCATCGGCTCCGATGTTCTGCGGATCGTAGGTCGGTTTGTCGAGAAAGCCGAGGTCGGCGATAGCAGAGAACACGTCCTCGAAGGTCATGATGGAATAGGAATCGTCGTCCTCGTTCCACACCTTGAAGAACGTTGTTGCCTCGTTGTCGACTGCCGGAATGCGGACGAGAGAGCCGTAATCCGACTTGATGACCAGGTCGGGACCATCCCGGTATGTCGAGAGACCGCTGATGCCGGAGATGCGAGCTGGAAAGCGGGGAAGAACGCGAAGGCGAAGGCTCATCGGCGCATGACTCCATCGAGAACCGGCAGCGAGCCGATCAGTTCCTGTTCCGTGATGCCGTCGCGAACGACCGTAATCCCGACCTCATAGGTGCCAGCGCACAGGGTGTGCATCTCGTTGGCGGTGAACTGCCATTGGATGACGCCGCCAGGAATGAGGATGATGTGGCCGTCGTCGACCGAGCCGCTGAGGCAGCGGTGATAGGGATCGCGCGAACGGACCTCGATATAGACCTCGATGCCGGTCAGATCCTCGATCACGTCGTTCGTATCGTCATCGACGAGCTCGATCGTCGCTATCCAATCGGCGCGATTGGAAACGGGCTTCAAATTCGCTTCATACATGATCAGAGCTTTATGTAGAGAGTGAGTGCCAGGTACGGCGGCATGTTGTTGTGTCCCAGGCCGCCGCCGGCATTGTTGGTCGCGAATGCGTGGACGTGATCCGGGGCCACATCCGTGCTCTCCGACTTGTCGACGCCCGAACCGCGGAAGCTGATATTGTCGTTTCCGTCCACGCCCTCTGTGCCGTGGACACCGTGGGAGTGGGCGCCGTTCGGGTTTGTGGTGCCGGTGTGGCCGTGCGACGGCATTTCGTCCGTCGTGAGGGTGTGCTTCTCCTCGCCGCCGGTCTTGCCAAGCACTGTGGCGGCAGCAACTTTGCCGGCCGTGCTATTCCCCATCGTATCGAGGCCGATGAGCGTAGCGCCGCGGCCATCAGGTAGGGTGATCTGCTTGTTCGCCAGCCAGTCCGCATTTGCGGTGGCACCGCGCCCGCCCACGACGACGAGATTGCCATCGTGGTTCCAGAGATATTCGAACAGCGGCTGTGTGTCGGCATTGGCGCGCTCAGATGCACCGGATGTGGCTGATCCGATCGTGCGGGCATTCATACGAACCCAGCCGGACAGGAAGTCGGTATCGTACCGGGCCTTCACGTCGCCGGTTTTAGAAACAGCGTCAGGATCGACCGGGTTATCCCCGCCTCCCCCACCACCGCCAGCAGGTCCTATGATCGGAATGCCGTCCTCATCGAACACCACCACGCCGCCGGCCGTCGTCACACGGACGCGGTAGAAGTCATCGGCCTCGTCCATGTAGACGGTGGGCCAGCGACCAAAGCCGTCAGTCACCAGCGGGTTCTGGTGCGCGTTGACAGAGCCCAGTGCAAACGCCTTGTAGACCGTGATCGGGGTGGTCGTGCCGCCCTTGAAGAAATAGGCCTTGGCGCCGACCATCGGCTTGCCGTTCTGGTCATAGAGCTGTTGCTGCGACAGGTTCCACAAACCGGCCATTGAAGATCCTATCGATGTTGGGTGACTCGACTCTGGCGAGAAACGGTTTCATGCTTCCCCAAAACGGGAGGTGCGGATGTCGGAAAACGAAGTCGTCATCAAGTCAGGCCGAAGAATGGCAATCGGGGCCGATTGGTGGGAGGTTCGGGACGCTGGCCAGCCGGTTGAATTCGTCGATCTGATTACGGAAGCACGCCACATCAACGGCGTTTTCTATCTCTCGTTCGCTTCCGGGATAGTCGACGCTAACAACGAGGGCGTTGCGCAGGTCGCAACGAGACTGAGGATGAGCCTTGCGTCCGCGCAAATACTGCATGGTATACTTGGAGACATGATCAAAGGCGCGCTGACGCCACCTGATCAATCGAAGGCCAACTGAAGTCGTCATCTTTTCTTTCTCTACTTTTTCGGGCATTCTCGCCGGCATGCAAACCATCGACCACGATCAGAACGAGCCGAAGATCGACCGGACGCCAGGTCCGTGGCGTTGGGTTTTTCCTGTGATCGGTGTCGTGTTCCTGCTGAATATTTTCACGAGGCAGGTCGATTGGATCTCACTATGCCTTGGCCTCGGTCTCGGCTGCACACTGGCCGGCTGGGCCATCGAGATCACCGGCAACAAAGTCCCCGAGAGCTGGAAATCAAAATCAGCGCGCCGGGACCGCGATCTGTAGCGGCGTTGGCTGATCGCCGGGCAGTACGCGCGCCGGAACCGTGGATGCCAGATTGTTCAAGATCGCAGTCGCCATTCCACGCTTTGCCGTGTCGTTCATGGCCTTGCTGTTTGCCACCGTCAGCAGCCGACGCGCTGCCTCCGGGTCCGTTTCGATCAGCCCGCGGCCAATCCGCTCGATCACCGCCGGCGGCATTCCCTTCCCTTCGTTCAGCACCTTCGTGACCGCACCGAGCGCGGCAGCCTTCCAATTGCCTTTGAACAGGTTGCTCAATACGTTCGGATCGAAGTTCTTGATCTCGTCCATGTCGGCCAGATTGTCGGCAGTGCGGGAGCCGCCGATCGCCTGGTTCATCGTCTCGAACATGCGCTGCTCACGGCCGACACGACGTCCCAACTGATCGGCCTGCCCCGGTGCTGCAAACGCTGGAAACTCCTGCTGGAATTTAGGCGTATTGAGCATCCGAGCCTTGTTCGTCGTTGGAGACGCCGATGCGGCTTCCACGCGACCGATCAGTTTGTCGCCGTATCCAGCGCGATAAGCATTTTGCTGATCCGGCGTCCTTGCATTGAAGTCAGCAATGTTATCCGGCGCACGCGCACGGCCACTGGTCGCCGCAGCTCCATCAGCAACCGAGTCGATGACGCCGCTTTGCCGCGCGAACGTGTCATTGGCGTTGCGGTATTCCGGCGAGGCATCCGCGAGAGCACGGTCCACCTGCCGCTGCACCTGTCCAAGAGCGAAGGCGCGGTTTCCGGCTCCCTGGTTCTCGGCCTTCTGGATCATGTCATCGAGATCAAGCTTCGCACGGAACAGGGTGTTGAAGTCTGTAACCTGCGAATTGCCGTCGGACAGCATGCCGCGAACGCGGGCCAAGGCGCCCTCGATCGTGTCATAGCCGATGTTGTCGCGCGGGCTCACGACCCCGTTGACGCCTGGCGAAAGCGTCTGGTCGATCGTGTCGAGGATCGGCGACACATTGACCGCGCCGGCAGAGCGACGAGCCGCGTCGTAATTCCGGTTCGCGTCAGCCGTCCGTACATCCGTGAGTGCCGTTGTGCGCTGCGCGGCTGTGTCCGGAACGGCGAAGCCTTCGGAAAGCGCATTCGACAGCCGGTCACCCTGCCCCATCTGGCGATTGAGCAGCGAATTGACGACCTCCGGCCGCGCATCGTTCGGGGTGCGCGCGACAGATGAGAGCATCCGCTGGCCGGAATGACCGAGCGCGTCCGCCACGTTGTAGACGCCCTGGCCGTCGTCGGCCGCAAACTGCAGCACGTCAGCGACTTGATCAGGAGTGCGGCCGGATCGAAGCAGGGCCAGTCCAAGCGCGCGGTTCGCCGCTGGCTGTGGATTGAGGCGAGCCGTGATAGGAGCGGCCAAGGATTTCAGGAACGAACCAGCGCCGGCCGTCACATACGGGGCAGCAGCTCCTACTCCCAGACCAACGGCCCCGCCTACGGCAGCGTTCTGCAACCGATCGAGAAAACCGCCTTCTCCGCTTCCGAATCCCTGAGCGCCGCCCAGGATCGCGCCCTCGCCTGCGCCGGCAGCGGCTACCTTGGCGAGGCTAGCGCCGCGATTGATTGCATTCGCCGTCGCCGACAGTCCGCCTCGAGCAAGTGCGGTGCCCCCGGCCAGGCCACCGGCAAGCTGACCCGTCAGGCGATAGCCTTCGCGGTTCTGCGTGTCGGATGCATCCGTCGCGCGCTCTTCCGCCAATGCCCTGTTGTAGTCGGCATCCTTGGTATCCGACGCGAACGGGGCATCGAGCGTGCGGGCAAGCCAGCCGAGCGGATTGTACGATCCGGCGTATAGACCACGGCTATAGTAGTCGTCGGGCTTCTTCTGGACAGCAAACGGATCGCTCTTGACTTGAGCAGTGAGCTCATCGGCGCCGCCGAATGTCAGCGTATCGGCAGCGCCGCGCACGAAGGCATCAGCCTTGCCGGCAGCGTTGTCACGAGGGTCGATCGCTTCGCCGGTGATCAGCTTCTCGAAATTGCTGTGCTCGGGGGCCGGCGATGCTGCCGGCTGCTGGGAATTCGCCGCAGAAGCAGCGCCAAGCTGCTTGGCGATCTCCTCGACGGTCGAGTTCTGCTGATCCTGCGTCAGGCTCTCGAAGCTGTCGTCAACGGTCACCCGCTTTCCGGCGATGTTCAGCACTGTCATTTTTCAATGCTCCACTGGACGCCGGTGGACGTCTGATTGCCCGAAGGGGCTGATGGCGCTTGCTCAAAGGGCTGCTGGCCAGCCTTCTGGCGGGCGCGGTTGATGCCCTGAACGACGATGTCGCGCAGTTCCTTCAAGGCCTGCTGATAATCCTGCACGCTCTGCGCGGTGTTCAGCCGACCCATGGCAGCCGTGGCCTTTGCGCCCTCAACTTCGGTGATCTGGCCACCGCCGCGAAGGGTGTTGTACGCCTGCAAGAAGGCCTGACCGTTGATCTGGTCCATCTTCGACTGAACGCGTTCGGATTCGGAGCTGAGATTCATCTTTCGGCTGTTTACCGGCCCAAGCATGTTCGGCAGGTATGGGTCTGACGAGAGACTGTCGATCGTCGCGAGCATCTGATTACCGGCGTCCTGGACCTGAGGCAGCGTCGTCGTCGCATCGACCGTATTCTTGCCAGTTTCTGTGCCAACAGCCTTGGCTTGCGCCTCGCCTTTGACGTCCTTCGGCACAAGCTGCGTTTCGCCGGTCGTCGTATCCTTGATCAGCCAAGACGTGCCGAGGTCGACCTTCTCAAGCCGGTTTTCCGCATGGAAACCATCGGGGGTCTTCAACTGGTTGACCGTGCCATCCTTGCCGGGCTGGAGATAGATCGGGTTGCCCTGACTATCGTAGCCCTTGATGACATTGCCGAAGTAGTTGTCCTGGTTGCCCGCAATGCCAGGAGGCGGCTCGATCCACTGTCCGGAATCAGCGTCGTAGAAACCGCCCTTCCCATTGCTGAGGAGGTTCTTCTTCGCGCTCTGGAACTGTCCAAGGCTTTGAACTTCACCCGTCGACTGATTGGCGCGTGCGAGCGTGCCATCGTCGAGCTTCACGAACGACCATGGCTGTGCGGTCTTGCCCGTAAGCACCTGCTGCCAAAGCTGAATCCCAATTTGCCGCGTGTTCGGATCACGAACCATTGCGGCAATCTGCTCGTTGCTGATGTTCAGGCGGGATGCAGGCTGCGCAGCGGCGATCACGGACGGCCCAGCCGGCGCGGTAGGCTGCGAGGCTGCGACCTGTGTCGGTGCGGGCTGCTGGACTGCCGGCTGTGACGGAATCTGCGGTGCGACCTGGCCCGGCAAAGCGTCTGCCCGCGGAGTGTTGTCGCCAAGCTGGCCAACAACAGGTGCCAGACGAGCCTGATCCGCCGCGCGCTGTGCATCGGTCTTCGGTGCATACGGCGTGTTGTCGCCAAGCTGCGACGCTGCGACGCTTGGATCAAGGCTGGCGACCTGCTGCGGCATCTGCCGCTGAATTGCCTGTTCGGCTGCCGTGGGCTGCGGCAGCGGTGCATAACCCGTCGCCTGCGCAGATGCAGGCTGCGACGGTGACTGAGGCTGACCGCCGATCGCCGCGGTGATCATGCTGTCGGGATAGAGCCGGCTGGAATTGCCGTGCTCCTGCATCATCAGGCCACGCATGAACTTCGCCGCTTGCGTCGGATCGTTGAAATTGATGTCCTGGTTGGGCGCCAGACCAGCGTAGCGGGCGACATTGGCCGCCGCCTCGTGATTGCCGGGGGTCCAGCCGCCATTCCCGGCGATGATTTGATCTGCCGTCACCTTGCCGCCATTGTACTTCTTCAGCAGCAAGGAATGCATCGCTGCCATGCCAGCTTCCGGCGTGGCAAAAACAGCCTGCGGATCGCCCTGATCGGTGTTCTGCGATGGACCAACGAGACCCGGAATATCCTGACCGACGAACTTGATGTTGCCGGGATTGTTGTTCCGCATCCCGGCCGGTAGCGTCGATCGGCGGCTCGGGTCGGACAGATAGCCGTTCAAAGAGGTTGCATCCGGGGACGCGGAGACACCGAAACCGGGGACGGGTGCCTTTGCGGGCGCGGGATTGGTCGCTGCCACCTGCTGCTGTGCTGCCGGCGCAGGGATGCTGGTTTGAGCACTGCCCTGGCCGAATAGACGCTGAAGGAAATTCGGCTGCTGTGCTGGCGCAGGCTGACCGAGAATGGCTGGAACGACGTTCTGCTCGAACGACTTGTTCTGTGCCGCCTTGTCGATCGCATCCCCGAGCGCGTTCTGAAGGCCGCCAAGCCACGAGGTATCGACCTTCGGCAGCGGATCGATCGGGATGTAGAGGCTCTTGAGATTTGCGACCATCAGAACAGGCCTCCGCTCAATGCCTTGGTGCCAAGGCTGAGGCCGCCACCGAGCAGACTGCCGAGGAAGCTGTCCTTTGCCGCCTGCTGCTGGTCCTGGATCTGGCCCGTCTGCGTGTTGATGCCCATCTTGCCCTGCGTGACGGTGTTTTCGAGCCCGAGGCGATTGTCAGTGCCGGTCTGGTAGAGACCAGCGAGCGAGGTGTCGCCGGCCTGCTGCCCGCTGGCTGCCGTGAGCCCCTGCCCCTGCAATCCATTGAGCCGATCGAGCCAGGAATTATACTCCTGATCAGCCGTCCCTTGCCCGAACTGCGTCAGCGCTGTCAGCGTATTGCCGCTATTCAGCATGCCGGCGGCAGACGCGCCGCGAAGTGCAGCCTGCGTTCCCTGATCAACCGCGAAATTATATCCGGGCGATGTGTGGAAGGCGTCCGTCGCTCGGGCGTTGCCGTCGGCGCCGTTTAGGCCAAGTGCATCCGAATAGGTGCCGAGAGCGTTCGTGCCCGTGTCGAGGTACGGCTGATAGCCCGCGATCCCGGCGTTGATGGCGTCGGCGCTCTTGCCCTCGCCCGTATCGATGATGGTGTTGCCGGTCGTGTCGAAGCTGTTCAGCAGCCCGGTATTCTGCTTCAGAGCCTTCAGCGTGTTGTTGCCGACATCACTGCCCGACAGGCTGCTCAAAAATCCCATTCAAAGGCCTCCTGCTGTCAGCCGGCGCTCTGCATCACGCATGTGATTGTCGAGCTGGCGCAAATATTGGTACCAGGGCACGGTGATGAGCCCGGTCTTCGGATCGACGACCGGCGCTTTCGGGTCCGGCAACGGCGGAAGAGATTGGACGTTCGAAGCCATCAGTGCGCCAGAGCCCCGCCATCCATCGAACCGGACAAGATCGCTGCATAGACAGGGTCGGCAATGTCGATCTTCCACACCCGTCCTGTCGGACCCGCCAAGCCGGTGCGGTTGACGGTGATGCGCATGCGATGGTTTGCCAGCCGCCCGAGAGAGCGCTGGACCGGCGTGCCGAAAGAATAGCCGCCGTCGTTCGACCACGAGATCAGGCAGCGCGGGTCCATCTCGATCGGGTCTTTGCCGGTCACAAGGCCCTGACCGACGATCAGGTCGAAATCTGCCCGCGGAATGCTGGTCCGATTGGGAAATGCCGCCGAAGGAAGGGAAATGACCGTCTGCATAAACTGATCGTCGCCCTCATAGGCGTAGTTGGGATCAAGCAGCCAGATATCGCCCGTGGTTCTGTCTCCAATCACCCAGCCGCCGAAGGCCTGAGCAGAGCAGACACCGCGCCAGTGGTCATCGAGATAGCTCTGGCGCTCATGCCAGAAGCCGGTGGCGAGTTCGTAGGTCCACGAGAAGTTAGGCCCGGAGACCGTCGCCCATTTGTGACCACCCGTGACAGCAACCGTGACATCAAGCAGCGTCTTGTCGCTGACTGCCTCGATCAGCCGATCGAGATCCGGCGTCGAAATCTTGGTGGGCTGATAGCCGCCGTCGAGGCGATAGACCGCATTATCATCGCCAACCCAAATCAGGCTCGGGAAGCCGTTCTCATTGCCAGCAATGGCGAACGTCGAAGCAAGACCGATCGGCGTGACAGATGATCGAGAAAAGGGCGAGCCCGTTGCGTTCCCGGCGTTCTGCCAGAACTCGAATGCATTCGGTCCGCACAGGATAAGCTGCTCGCCAAAGCAGATGGCGCGATAGATGCCACCCGGATGGCTTTCCGCCTTACCGAAGTCCAGTGCCGATATGGTGGTGTCGTTGATGGCCGAGACGAAGAACCGGCCGTCACGAAGACCAAACACGAAATACCCGTCAAGGAAGTCCACGGACTCGGCCTGTGGCAGATCGGCGTCGTTCAAGCTGGTTGGCGCGCTGGCCTGGTGAATGACGTAGGTGTCATTTTCTGTCGTGCAGAGAATATCCGGCGTTGGGGCCTTGTTGTTCCTGGCAAAGGTGACGCGCTTCGTTCCTGGCAGCGAGCCGAGCGTCGTGACGGTGAAATTCGACCCGGATTGATTGACGCGAACGAGCTCGTTGGCAAACGCCACGTACAGATCACCGTTGAAGTAATGATATCCGCGGCAACCCACAAAGCCGGCAGTCGCCAATCTGCGAAGACCAGGCGCGCGCCGACGTGCAAACTGTGCGCGCGCCCCCGCATCGAGCGGCTCGGCATAGCAATTGATCAGCCGGCCGGAACCTTCGCCCGGACGCGCACCCGGCGCCGTGCTGGTTGGAAAGACGATCGCGACCATTCAGAAATAATCCACCGCAAGCGTGGTGCCGGAGACGTAGGTTGAATTCCTCATCTCGCGCAAAGTGGCCTCGGCAGCGAGCCTAGATGCATCGTTGCGAGCCTGACCGAACTTCGGGGCAGCTTCGTTTGCAAGGATCGTGGCAAGCGGTCCCTGATACTCGTCATCGAACTGGCTGTTATCGTCGGCATAGAAGATGCCGCGCCGGTTCAACTCCGCAAGCTTACCATCGAGGATGTTGTCGATTTCCAGCATGTCCTCTGGCGAGGGAGACTGCCCTGCGCCACCATCAGCCTGCAGGAGCTTGAGGGCCGCAACTACGAGATCGTCACGCAATACCGTCATGATGCAGCCCTCCTCGTCACTTCACGTATTCGGCCTTGTCCTCGTCGGACAGGGCGTTGAATGCGTCTGCGTCTTCCTTCGACAGGCCGGCCTTGACGATGGCGTCGCCCTGCAAGACGGCGAAGGTGCCGTCAGGCTGCTCAGAGGCAGTCAGCGGTTCGTTCTGCTTCGGCGCCGGGGCCTTGGGAGCGGGAACCGGTGCAGGCTCCTTGTCCAAAACCTCGAAGAACGGATTGCCGCGGAGAACGGCAATCACGCTCGGATCGGTGACCTCGGTCGGCCGCTTGGCATTGAACTTGTGATTGAGCGTTTCCGTCTCATCAGGCGTTCCAGCCTCGGGGATATATTTGACCTTGACCATATCGCCCTCCTCAGTTGGCCGGGATGAAGGCGAGGAGCGCTTCAGCGTCGCCGGTCGTGCCGGCGGTGCCCGTGACATCGAGCGTGACGATGATGTCGGTATCGACGGTCACCTTATGGCCCACCGCAACGCCCATCGCGACGAAGCCAAGCGCCGTGAGCGACAGGTTCAGACCGTACTTCGATGCACCGGAGGCGTCACCGATCTGGACGCGGTTGTTGGTGCCAAAGTTGAACACCGTCTGCACGTCCACGCCAGACAAGGCCGACAGGATGATAGACCCGGCCGGAATACGGAACTTGGTGGTCAGGACACCATCGGAGAACTGCAGGCGCTTGCGGAAATACTGGACGTTCTGATAGCCGGCATCGCGCGCCGGGATCTGGTTATTGAGACCGACCATTGTCGTCTCCTTTCATGTTCAAGGAAGGAAAAGGGGCGGTCGAATGCCGCCCCATCGCTCATCAGGCGTCCTGCGCGGCCGCAACGAAGTGGGTAACGACGCCCCACTGCTTCAGCGCGGTACCGTCCATCGGATGCTTCTTGAAGAACTTGGCGACGCCATAGGCCATCTCGACACCGACGCCGGTGATGAAGCCGTAGTCCGTCTCGGTGCGTTCGGTGTTCTTCGCCATCTGGCCCCAGGCGAGGACCGCAGCCTGCTGGCCGCAAAGGAATCCGGGTTCGATGCGGATACCGGTGTTGCCGGCGGTCTGGAGGCTGGTCCAAACGGTATCGACGAACGCCGAGATTTCCGGAACCTTGCGGATGATGACGCCGCTATAGAGCAGATCGCCCGGCTGAAAGATCGGGTTCTTGCTCATGCCGTTGCCCTCACGGGCGCGAGCGTCCTTGTTGGCGGCGAAAATGGTCGCGTCGTTCTCCAGATCGCGGAACTCGTTCGATCCGGCGAAGTAGACGTACCATTCGTAACCGTCCTCGGTCTTGAACGGGGTGATCTTCGGCACGGACGTTTCCGCCATGCGCTTCGCCATGGTGATCGAAGCCGCGGAGCCCTTGCCGGCTGCGCTGGTGATGTTCGCCAGGGCGGTTGCGTGGGTGGCGTTGTAGTTGCCGCGAGCGCCGCCATAGAGAATGCGGTCGGAATTGTCCGCGTTCCAGGTATTGCGCTGGGCCGCCGTGGCGTTCTCGTACACAATGCCGTTGACCGTCTGGCCGTCATCGGAACCGAGGCCCGAAGGCGCCGCTTCGAGCGGAAGAGACATAAACGCGGCAATCACATCGTCGCGCTGACGCTCCTTGCCCCAATCGGACAGCAGCGGCTTTGCCTCACCGAAGACGTTGGCAGAATCCTTCTGCTTTTCGCTCTTTTTCACGGTGACAGCGTTACGAGCCCAGTCGATCCAGACACGCATGCCGTAGTTGTCGATCTTGTCTTCATTGCCGACAAGCGTGCCCGAACCCTTCCCCTTGCCACGAAGCTTCGTGACGATCGGGATGTTCATCTGCTCGCCGCCGTCTTTAAGCTCCTGCTTGATGCGGATGATGGCGGTGAGCGCGGTGCCCATGTACGGAGAGAAGAGATTTTCGCGGACGAACTCGCGATTGATCTCCCTCACGTACTGAACGAGTTTATTGTTGTCCTGTACCGTTGTGACGGCCATGGCCTATGTCCTTTCTAGCCGGGCGCCGCGCTTTGCGGTCACCGCTGGGTGGCGAAACTGAACAGCGCACCATCGCTCATGTCGTTGTCGGGGGCTTGGTTGCCGCCGGACGGCATGCGACTGAGGGACGGGGCAAAGTTCGTGATGGGCTTGCCGTTATTCTGGATGGATGGAGCGCCCGAGCGGATGCGCTCAAGGATTTCGGCCTGCTTGGCCGGATCGGTGAGCAACTGTTCGAGCTTTGACTGAAACCACTTCTCCGGATCGTCGCCGACGGTCGTCATGGCCTGCTGGCGCTGATGCCACTTGACCAGGTTGTCGAAGGGATTGCCGGATGCGGTGATCTGCTGATGCAACAGCTTCCCGTTCATGGGATTTGCAGCGACCATGGCTTCGGCCGCCTTCTTTGCGGCTTCGACCTTGTCAGCACCATGGAGAGCGGTTGCCCGCGACTCCCAAAGCTCTTCCCGCATTTGCTGGATTTCGCTCTGGAACGGCGAGAGCTGCTCCCTCAGGAAAGCATCCGGATCGTCCCACAGGGCGACGGGCTGCTTTTCCTGCTGATGCTGCTGTTGTGGCTGGCGCTGTGCCGTGACCATGCCGCGGAGTTCCGCGATTTCGCGACGAAGTGCCTCGGCATTTGCCTCAGCTTCACGCCGTTTCTCGCGTTCGTCCTGCACGGCCCTGACCGGGACGCCTCCAGCCTGCCCCGAAGGATCAGGCTGACCGGTCGTCGTTTCCGGCTGCTGTGCGGTGGGCTGCTGCTCCTGCTGGGTCTGGATGAACCGGCCCTGCTCATCACGAGCGCGGCCAGTATCCGCCGGAGCCGGCTGGTTTTCCTGCTGTTGCTGTGCTGCTGCTGGCGTCTCCAAGGAAGCGTCAGACAACAGCTCATCCAATTCCGAATTAACGGCCATTTTATTCTCCAATGCGTGAAGCGCCCATGAGCCTGGCGGCGGCTGATCGCCCGTCTAGTCGGCGGCACTCTGCTGGTTACGGACCAGCGGCCGGATCGCCCTTAAAGATGGCGGCTCTTATGTGAGGTTCTGCTGGGACTGTTGCCGTGTCCGTGCCGCCTCGTTGGCAGCCTGGACCGGCTTCAGCGCGGCCTCGACATTCGACTTGCGAGCATCGGCAAAGGTTTTCGCCGTGTTCGCGTTAACATTGCGGATGTCCGCAACTGCCTTCGCGACATCGAGATCGGTTGGGCCGCCCGGCTGAGGTTTCGGCGTGCCGGCGTCGGCTATCGCCTTCTGAGCCTGTGCCCGCTTGAGCACAGCTGCGGAATTCGTCTCGTCGAGCTGCGCGGCCAAGAGCGCCTGCTTCTGCGGATCTTGCTGTTGCGCCTGCTTCGCCTGCTGCAACATGCCGAGAACGCGTTGCTTGACAGAGCTTTGCAACGAAGACAGCTCGATCATCACCTCTGCCGGGATCTGTTGACCGCTGCGTGCCATGATCGTCAGCGTATCGTAGGCATCGGCCTGCATGTTGATCTCGTCCGGGCCTTCGTCGACAATGATATCGACGTCGAGCGCACCGATGGAATTCGATATGACCGGCTGGCCGGTACGCTGATCAATCGTCAGTTGGTTGATCGCGAAGAACTGAGCGAGCTTCTGGTCATCGGTGACTCGAATCCAGCGCTCTGAAGTCCAGTGCTCCTTCACCGCGCACCAGACAGCGCGATAGACCCGGATCTTCCAGCCTCGAAACGCGAGCGTGTACGGGCCAAGCTCGGCGATGCCGGACTGCTGCTGAAGCTGGATCGCGCGGCCGGACATGTCCTGCACGCCCTGTCCGATCAGCGCGGGGTTGAAGCCGTAGTTCTCGATTTCGTTCTTGGCATCCTCAAGGAACGCCATCTGGCCCTGCAGCTCTTGTCCTCGGGCATTGTCGTCGAACTGCGGCGGCGTGGTACCGGGCGCGATCTCGATCACACCATCGGGTCGAGCCGCTTCCTTACGAACCTGCTCCACGTCGGCGACAGATCCCTGCTCAATGATGACGCGGCGGCTATTGAGCGTATGCAGTGCCTTCGACCGGCGCTGATTGATCTCGTCCTGGCTGGACTTCATGTTGCGCACGAAGCCGTAGCGGTCGCCGTCCTGGTCGATGTTGGCCGAGTACATGATGTACTTGCAGATCGTGCGCTTCTTCTCGTCCTTCACATAGGACAAGCCCTCGGCCAGGATGATCGAGCCGGTGTAGATGCACCAGTACCAGTCGCCATTCTTGATGTACCAGTGATCGACGATGCGGATGCGGCGATTGTTCTCCGTCCCGTTGATCCAGACACGGTCACTATCCGGATTGCTGCTCAAATCGTTGCCGGTCTCGACAGAGGCGCGAAGATCCTCCTCGCGATCGGGGAACATCTCGATTGCCGCTTCCAGATCCGCCCATTTGGCGGAACCCATATAGCGTGCGTCAGAAAAGTCGGGCTTGAGCGAACGAGGATCATAGAAGAAGCCCGATGGGTCGACGACCTCGAGGCCGATCTCCGGGTCTCCCATGTCGCCCTTCTCGATGATCAGCTCGACGCCGCCAATACCGTCCACGGCGCCATTCTGGCCGCAGATCGGGGACTTGCTGGTCCAGTCCTGCTCATCGCACACGTACCGCAGCACTGCAGTGGCGATCTCCGCACCCTCATCGTGCTGAGGTGTCCGCGGATAGGCACGCGGGTCGGTCTTCATCTTTTCGAGGAAGCCGATCAGCGCATTGATCTTGCGGGATATGCGATTGTAGGTGACGACAGGCTGCCGGCGCTGGTTCAGCGTCTTGATCTGCTTGTCGGTATACTGCGAGCCGTGATGATAACGGCGCGCCTCCTTCTGCTCCTTGATCTCGGCATCCTTAATGCTGAGGTATTCGGTGAACTGGCGCTTGAGCCTGGCATGGTCCGCAATCTGCTGCGAACCCTGAACGGCAGCCGTGCTCGGGCCGGGAACAGGTCCATTGCCGACAGAATATCCGGTCTGATTCATCAGTAGCTCACCCAATCGCCGGCTTCGGCGCTGCTCTGGCGCGGTTTGTAATCGCTGCGCTTCTTCGGCGATTCGACTTCGCGGACCTGGACCATTGGTCTGGACATGCAGCCATATCGCGCCTCGTCGGCTACGTGGTCTTCGGCGTCCGTATCCAGATCTTCCGGCCTGTCTCGATCGTGCTGCAACAACGGAACCGTTCGAATGAAGTCGGTGCAGGTGGAGAACACGAACAAGCCGGGCCGTTCGCCGTCTCCCTTCAGCCGTGCACGCATCTGGTCCCAGCCGCCCATGGCGCCGCGCTGCGAGACGCGGGCATTATCCGCTGGCTTGAACATCACCTTGAACTTCGTCTCCCGCATCATGCGGCTGGCGATCGACGGGCCTCCGTCTTCCGCGAATGCTGCAGGATCGAGCACGCCGTACGAAATCTTCTCCGACGGCGGCTCGATCATCTTTTTCGTATCCGGGTCGAACTTGGCGCCCTCGCGCTCCGCTATTCCGCGCCCGACCTCTTCAGCCGTCAGCTTCAGGCCGACGTTGGTCTCCCCGGCCTTGCATCCGTACCATTCGCGGTAACGCACGATCGCACCGCGCGGAATGATGCCGGCAGGTGTCACATAATCGTCAGTCGCGATAGCCCACCAGCCGACGCTGAACGGCCTGGCCGAACCCCAGTCCATCGATCGGAAGCGAGACCAGTCGTCCGGGATGGTGAAGGGGCGAACTACATGTTTGCTGCTATCCCAGCAGTCGAAGAAAGCACCCTCGATCGCGTTCCAGTCACCTGACAACCAAGCCTGAACGAGCTGATCGGAACCGACCAGGTACAGGTTATTGATATAGTCAGGGTCGTTTGCCAGAAGGAGCTTGTTGTCCTCGATCCGGCTCGGGATAAAGATGTACCTATGTTCCTTCCCGTTCGGGAGCACTCTGACGAGCGGCTTCATGCCAAGGGGGCTCGGATCGATATACCGCTTCTTGATCCAGTTCTGCCCAGCGCCACCGGGGTTGCCCGTCAACAGAAGCTGGGTCGGGACACCCTTGGCAGAACGCAGCACGGCAAACAGACGATCGATCGGCTTGCTGTCCGGATAGAGACCCGCTTCCTCGACACAGGCGTCGCTGACGTTCTGGCCTTGATACTTGTCAGCGTCCTGGACCCGCTCAAGCGGGCGAAAGCGAAGGCGGCCGCCACCAGGGAACACCCATGTCTTCTTCTGGTCGTTCCAGTCGGCGCCAATCTTCGCGTATATTTCCTTGCTTCGCTCGATCGCGTCATCGAGCATTGGCAATTCACGCCGGCAGAACAAGGCATTGAAGCCAGAGCCATACATCGACGCCTTGATGGCATATTTGCCCAGAACGCCATCGGTCTTGCCGCCGCCGCGGGCGCCACCGAAGAACACCTCGCGGAACGGGCACTCGACGAGCGCGAGTTGCGGACCGTCCTGAGGCGCCCATGCGAGGCTACTCGTCAGCCCCATGGTTCTTCAACCACTCTTCCTCTGACATCGGCTTGGCACTGACGACATAATCGACCTTGCCGTTAAGATCGATATCGAGCTTGTCGCCGTAGACCTTCGGACGGAGCTTGCCGGCCATCCACTTGCGCGCATCGATCTGCAGTTTGCGATGCTCGATCATATCGCCAGTCGTCGTTTCGATGTTGCCGTCCTTGTCGACCTTCGTCTTCTCACCGAGCATCGGCGTGTCGGCGATATCGAGGATGTCGTCGAAGATCGCGTCTGCCTGAGCTTCGCGGGCGCGCGCATACTGGTCCCGAAAGTCGTCGTACGCGGACAGCCATCGGAACACCGTCGACTTCGAAGGCATGCCATCCATGGCGCAGATCGAGCGAAGGCTCTTCTCCCCATCGGATAGGAGCTCGCAAATCTTGTCTGCGATCTCGACGCTGTACTCTACAGGTCTTCCTGTCATTTCGTATCCGGTTAGGTTGGATTGCCGGCTTGCCCTTGAGATCGATGCCATTCTTGGCACCTAGGACAGCGTTGCGTTTATCACCCAATTGAGTGACTATCGCGCCAGATGTTTTGGCGGTCTCGCCACTCAACCTTTAGGAGCGAAAGATGAGAACGAATTGGACCATTACGACTTCAACGGGCGACCGTGCATTCGCCAAGGCCAAAGATGCAGCTGACTTCATCAACGCGAATATGGGCAAAGGCGAACAGCTCGAAGTAAATGCGCCTATTCAGCTGAGCGCCGTAGATTTGAGATATTTCGAAGCGCAGCACATGGAAGCGACGTTCAATCACGATCTCAACTTGGTTGAACTCCTGTAGCAACCTCGGCTTGCCCACTTCGCGCCGTTTCATGAAGGGCTGACAGACCCCGGCGGCAATGCGCTAATTTGGGGGACCGGCATGGGCACGGCATACTAAGGCGTACGAGAATACCCACAATGCATTAATCGCGCTGTGGTTGAGAAAATGTTAGGGTTGGCGTGTGCAATTCCGCACGCTGAGGATCGGAAGATGGCCACACCCCCAGAAGTTCGAGTCGACTACCCAACAGATGAAGTACTTAAGCCAATCCCCGTTGATCTAAGACGAGAACTGTTGCTGTCGATCACCGCGGTAGACGATCAGATGGACGTGTCGATCGGTGGTCAGCACGTCGGAACCGAGTACATCGGCGCGTCTAAAGTGATCAGCCTAAGTGACTTCATAACCAAGAACCGCGATAAACTACCTGCAGAGATGGACCTTCAGATCGTCAGCACCGACTATGGTCCGCAAGGTGATAACTGGTGGACGTGTGGCTTTTTCGTTTTCTATCGCGACGAAGCCAACGCAATTCTGGACCATCAGAACTGGACCTATCAGAGGTTTGGTCAACACGACAAACACGCATCCGTGACATACACGATGGCGTTAAAAGTGTGAGTTTGGGGCGCCGTCATGGGCGCCCTTACCGCATGCTGTCGGAAATCAAAGGGACCTTAGACAGACGCGATCGCCGAAAAACAGAGCGAGCGTTCCGTAGGCGCGCAAATCACCAACTGTATCACGAGAAATAGCAGATAATGCCAACTTTGCCAAGCATTTTGCAGTGAAAAACACCAACATGTTGCGTCGCACTAGTGGATATCACGTGTTGGCAGCGATCCAGGCATCGGTTACCGCCGTCTCGTACCGCTTCCGCGCCGTCTCGTCGCTGCGGCCGATCTTCTTGCCGATGAGCCCGAACGACACGTCGAAGGATCGCCACCACAGGATTCGCCATGCGGCGCGATCGAGGTGCCGCACCCAGGATAGTGCCGTCAGATAGTCCGAGACATCTGCCGGCGTCGGCCGGAAGCGCGGCTGAACATCATCCTCCGGATCGTAGGCGTCGATGTACTCTCGGATGTAATCCGGCGATGAGGATTTCATGACGAAGAACCGGCGCTCCTTGTCAGGCATGGCGCGCAACGTCTTCATCGCGGTCATCAGGCGATCCTCAATATCGGAGCGAGGGATCCTCACCTTGGATGGCCCAATGCGCGGCGCCGGCCGACGCACGGGCTGGGCATGAAGGCGGATGTGATTGTGCACGCGGCGTGGACCATCCTCCGGCAGAATTGCCCGTCCAGGCCCTCGTGGTGCTGGCTTCTTCTCACGTGCTTTGCGGATCTTAGGCAACGGCGGCTTCCCTGATGATGACTGTCCGGTGAGTACGAAACGAGCGCTTGAATTTTGTCCGGTGCCAGATCTCACGAGCTGGCAGGATGTCACTGGCGCCTGGCGCAATTCGCGCGGCCGTCATGTTCGCGCCATCCATCGTCGGGAAAACCATATCCGCATAGGCCTTCTGTCCTCCAGTGCGGCTGTCGTGCACGACAATCGCCCAACCGTCGCGATAGGCGCCGCTGGTAGGATTGGGGTTCTGGTGCCAGGGCCAATTGTCGTCCAGAATGTTTATCTTCATTTCAAGCCCTTAGCCCTTTTCTTGATTATACTGCGACGCTCAGGCGTAAGCCGCACGTAAGACGGCCGCCAGTTGATCGGGTTTGCGCGGTAGAGGACTTGTCGAGGGGGATCGATCTGGTGCCAAATGCCTTCCCCATCGAGGAAGAACTGAAGACCCTCGGTCGGGTAATGTCCCGCGATGTCGTCGAAAAGCAAATCGCAAATGAGGCCGGTACCTTTCGGCGCCGAGTTCATTGGCCGCCAAGGGTTTTCCCGATCGTGCGCTTCACGCTCCTGTCGTTCCTTGATCGTCATTTCGCCCTTCTCTTGCTGGGGATGTTGGCTTCGCTGATGCTGCCTTGCTTTTCGGCCAAGTATGTTGCCGGGTCTATTCTCCGAACCTCGGAGGCGGCGCCGAACGTCCCGAGCTTATGATCGCGGTAGGCGCGTTCGCCGACCGGGTCGAACTTTTTCGCCGCAACTGCCCTCACCCAGCCCGGAGCCTTTGCCGCGGCCTTCTGCATCTGGCGTTCCTGCTTCGCTGCTAGTCTCTTCTGGCGCTTGTTTTGCTTTGCTGGCTGCTCGGGCTTGCCCCACAGGACCTGTTTGTTGTTGCGCTTGCGCGGCAGGACAGCCGCGTCGCTATCGAGCCGATCGAGCGCCTTCCATGCGGCTGCGTTGGTCTCAAACGGACCTTCGACAAGTTTGCCAGTAGCATTGACGATCTCGTATTGGCCGTCATGGTTGCGAGTGATGTTTAGGATGATCATGCCGCTACCTCAGACGGCACGGTCCTTGCAGGGTTATTAAAGTCATAATCATGTGAGGGCTTACCGTAATGAATCGGCACACTTCGCATCACTTTCCTGCCCTTCGGCTCGTCATGAATGGCCGAGAAAAATACAGGGTCGTCAGAACGGTCAGGGACGCGGCAGAGGCGCTTATCAGCGACTGGCCATCCCATGATGGCGAGCAGTACATCATCGCTGTTCGGGCTTGCCTGGATGCGTATTACGACGTCATTCCGGCGACCGAAGTCAGAGAGGCGCTCATACGGGCAGCTAACGAGGAGCATATCGGGCATATTTCCGTGGTGTGTTGAGATCATGCTGCCCCCTTTCGAGGAAGGTTGATCGGTTCTTTGCAGGGATGTTGAGGTTTCGGCCAAAAGCGCCGGCACCAAATCCGCAGCGCGATCCGGTCGATGACGTCGATCACCTGGGCGCTAGGCCGTTCGTCAGCCCATTTCAGCAGATCGAGCTGTTCAGGCTGCTCCATTGCCGCCTCCGAAGTTGGAAGTCAGAAACGCGGGGCTGAGTTCGCCTGCCATCAGCATTTTACGAAGAGCGTTCAGGATTGCCGGATTTGTCGTGTTGACGTGCGAGAGGATATCCGCTGCCTCGTTGTCATTCTCTGGGATGTCGAATGGTCTTGTCGGGTCATCGTCCGAGGCTGCAGCATAGGGGTTACGTTCTACACTCATGCCCCATGGAGATTCCTCTCTTCCCTCAGAGCAAGAGTCTCTACGGTATTGGTCTACGGTATTGGGTAACGTTTCGTTCCCCGCGGGGGTAACGTTTCGTTCCCTTAAGTCGATTTGCGGGGGTATCGTTTCTTTCCCCCCTGAACGCTTTCGCTCACGTCTCTTCCTGTCTCGCTGTTCCAGCAGGAGGCTTTCCCGTGCGATCCGTAGGTGATCATCGATGAGCTGCTTGCGACCATTGACGAGTCGGTACATGACCGCGCCGCCCTCGGTAGTGTATTGCGCTTTCATGTAGCCAAGACGTGTCAAAGTCTCCTTGGCTCTGCGGATTGCGGGCTTGCTCAGTCCGGTGCGCAGCATTAGTTCCGGCAGTGCACAGAAGGCATTCGGGTCGTTCTTGGAGGCAAAATTCAGATACGCCCTGATGACAGCGAGACAGCCGCCCTTAGCCTGTGGGTCAGCTTGGACAGTGTCAGCGAAGTCAAACTTCCATGTTGCGTTGCTGGTATCTTTGGTTACCACCTGGTCCATGCGCCACCTCAGAACGGAACATGGTCGTTGAGGTCGGGTAACTGCTCCTGACGTGCGCCGGCCGATTGCTTCCGACTACCCCCATGAGGGCGAACTGTGCGGCTGGACACGAGAGAGTCGGCGATAATTTGAAGCTGTTCGTGCTTCGTGCCGTCAGCTCCGGTCCATGTGCTGCGCTGGACGCGGCCAGAGGCGCTGACCATGTCGCCCTTCTGAAGGCGGAGAAGGTCATCGGCGGTGCGACCGAAAGCAAGAATGTTGACCCAAAGCGGCGGTGCCTCCTGTTCCGCGATGACAACAGCCATTGAAGCGGCGGCCATCGATTTTCCAGATTGAGTGGTGATCGACTTTGGATCTTGGCCGAGGCGGCCATAGGCAGCAGCTGTCATCATGCTGAACCCGCCTTCCCTCCGATATTTGCTTTCAATCCTAGTCGTTCAGCAAGCGGGGCAACCGGCACCACAATCCTGCCTCCAACCTTGATGGTTTGAAAGTCCCCCCTCTTCGCGGCGTCATAGGCAGCATTTCGAGCAAGGCCAAAGAACAACGCCCCCGCATCCGGAACAGGGATCGTTGGTCGAGAAAGAGCCTCTTCCAATGTCATTTGTTCACTCTCCATTCATGACAAAATTACACACAAAACTCCTTTATCCCTTTTAAGTTTGACCGACAACGTTTCGTGTGTATTTTTGGCATGAAATGTGGAGTTATCCCCAAATGGCACGACCAAAACTTGGCGAGAGCGAAAGCAAACGCTTGCAAATGGTCATCACGGAAGATGAGCTTAAAGACATTGAGGATTGGCAGCACGACAACCGGGTGCCGTCGAAGTCAGACGCGATTCGACGTTTAGTACAGATTGGTCTCAGAGCCGTAAGAGCGCTGCCGACCATCACAAAGGATGTTGCTGAGGTACTGGATATGGCGTCGGCGGCTATTGATATCCCGGAAGAAGTTGTCGCTAATATTTTGGATGAAGGGGATAGACACCTAATTGATCACGAAATAGCGCATAAACTGTTCGATGCAGTGAACTTCACCTTTAATAGACAGATCGAAGCACAGGACAACCTGTTTCATTTGCTTGTGGAGATCGCGCAACTGGCAAACAATCAGCGTTTTTCCGAAGCTGTGCGACTAGCAGACGAGGAAGCGAGATCTCCAGTGCCTAATGAGGCCGTCTTGAAGGCAATTGGAGCCTCAAGAGAGGTCCAGATAAAATACTGGCGGAAAAGAAGGCAAGAAATCCAAGCGAAGCGGAGGATGCGAGAATGAAGGGTCACGTCCGAGAACGATCGCCTGGAAAATGGGCCATAGTGCTAGATGTTCCGGATCCCGAGACAGGAAAGCGCCGCCGCAAATGGCATACCTTCCACGGTACCAAGCGACAGGCGGAGACCGAATGCGCACGGCTGATCGCCGAGCTGGATGGCGGGAGCTACATCGAGCCATCGAAAACCACGGTTCGCGAATTTCTCGTCGAGTGGCTTAAACACGAAAAGTCCAACGTCTCGCCTAAGACGCACCAGCGCTATGAAGAACTGATGCTGAAAAACGTGGCACCGATCCTCGGATCGGTCACGATGAACAAGCTCACGGCGGCTCGCATAGATGGGACATGGGCCAAGCTGCTCGAAGATGGCCGGCGAGACGGAAAAGGCGGCCTGTCTCCTCGAACCGTGCACCATTGCCGACGCGTCCTGCTTGCTGCGATGGAACAGGCCGTCACATGGGATCTGCTCAAAAAGAATCCCGTTGCAGCGACACGACCGCCTAAGGTCGAGAAAAAGGCGATGAAGGCATTCACTGCGGCCCAGACGGCCGAACTCTTCGAAGCCTTCCGCACTACCCGAATGTTCATCCCAGCCATCCTGGCAATCATGTGCGGCTTGCGGCGCGGCGAAATCGCTGCGCTCCGCTGGGGCAATGTCGATCTCGGAAGCAATGGCGAGCGCAGCATATCGGTCGTACAAAGCGCCGAGTACACCAAGGAAGGCGTCCGCTATAAGGAAACTAAGAACAGCCGCGCGAGAACCGTGGCCCTATCTGCTACCGTCGTTGAGGAATTGAACCGCCACAGAATCGCCCAGGCTCAAGAACAGTTGCGGCTAGGAATGCGCCCTGACGACGATTCGTTTGTCGTTGCGCAGGTTGACGGGAGCCCCCTCGTCCCCATTTCGCTTACACACGAGTGGTCGCGATTGCTGGCGAAGACGAGTTTACCGAAAATCCGCTTCCACGATCTGCGGCATTCGCACGCAACGCAAATGCTTGCCGCCGGCGTTCACCCGAAAATTGCTAGCGAGCGCCTCGGCCATTCGACGATCGCAATCACGCTCGATCTTTATTCGCACGTCATGCCTGGAATGCAGGCAAATGCGGCAGAGCAAGTTGACGCGGCCATCAAAGCTGCTAAAAAGCCAGCCGTCGAATGATTTGGTAGCAAATCGGTAGCAACCGCCGATTTCGAGCAATCAACAAAAAGTGGATTGATCAACCTTTTCAAACGCTTGGAAGAGTGTCCGAGTGGTTTAAGGAACCGGTCTTGAAAACCGGCGTGCGGGAAACCGTACCGTGGGTTCGAATCCCACCTCTTCCGCCAGATTTCTTTGTTTTCAAGATTTTGGAATTTTTGGATGAAAACGAGGTTGACAGCGCCTCGCTTTCCGCCGCCGACCGGTCCTTAAGCCCAAAGATGGACGGATTTACATCAAGGCCGTAGAATAAACGCTTCCACCAGGCTGGATTCCAGCGGGAGCGTGCAGATGGCTATCTTCATGGATCGGCATGAGCTCTCGGGAACCTCGGCTGCCGAGGTTGCGGATGCGCATCGCAAGGATCTTGAGATTCAGGATCGGTACGGGGTTAAGTTCCTGACCTACTGGTTCGATCAGCGGCGCGGAACAGCCTTCTGCCTTGTCGACGCCCCCGACATGGAAACCGCCCAATGCGTACACCGCGAGGCTCATGGTCTCATTGCCGGCGAGGTGGTTGAAGTCGCGCTGTCGGCAGTCGAAGCGTTTCTTGGCCGAATCCATGATCCCGAACCGATGCCTGGACAATCCGCCGCGGAAATGGATGCCGGCCACAGGGCGATCCTTTTCACCGATATCGTCGGTTCGACTGCTATGACATCGCGTCTCGGTGATCGCATGGCGATCGAACTGGTCAGGGCACATGACGCGGTCGTGCGCAGATGCCTTGGCAAGTCATGCGGGCGGGAAGTGAAACACACCGGCGATGGGATCATGGCGGCATTCGCCTCGACAACGGCAGCCGTCGATTGCGCCATGAATATCCAGCAAGAGTTCAGGCGCTACAATGATGGAAATCCTGAACCAATTCACGTTCGTATCGGACTGGATTGCGGCGAGCCTCTCGAAGACAGCAACGACCTGTTCGGCTCCACGGTCCAGCTTGCAGCACGCTTGTGCGCCGCTGCGGCCAGCGACACGATCCTCGTGTCGGAAAACATTTTTCGGGAATACGGTGCCTCCGATCTTTTTGCCCATGCAACGCGACGACGGTTGAAGGGCTTTTCCAAGCCCGTGCTGGCTTTCCAGTGTGATTGGGCTGATTGCGGATGAGCGCGTAAAGGCGGAGCATTTGGTCGATGACCGGCCGGCGCGGCTCCTTCGCGGTGTTCCCATTCCGCCCGGTGACGCAGGCCGAAGCCATTCATCCTTGAGTGTAGCTTATTCATCCCTCGATATGTTGGACGACTATCAGGTGCGTCCTATTCTTAAGGCTGACAGTTAATCCGGACGTCTCATCGACCTGGGTCCCCTAAACCGACGCCGACAAAGAACAGGAGCAATGATCATGCCGCAAACCGTTGCCGATCTTCTGGCCGAAACCCTTGCTGAAGCGGGCGTTGAACGCATCTGGGGTGTCACCGGCGATAGCCTCAACGGGTTGAACGACAGCCTGAGGCGGCTCGGCCGGATTGAGTGGATGCACGTCCGGCATGAGGAGACTGCCGCCTTTGCCGCCGGTGCCGAGGCAGCCATATCGGGAAAGATCGCCGTCTGCGCAGGCAGTTGCGGTCCGGGCAACCTGCATCTGATCAACGGTCTCTACGACTGTCAGCGCAATCACGTTCCGGTGCTGGCAATCGCCGCTCACATCCCATCATCCGAAGTCGGACTCGGTTACTTCCAGGAGACGCATCCGCAGGAGCTGTTTCGCGAGTGCAGCTGCTTCGTCGAGCTGGTGTCCAATCCGGCGCAGATGCCAGAGATCCTGCATCGTGCGCTCAACACGGCCATCGGCCGCAGCGGTGTTGCCGTTCTCGTCATCCCCGGCGATGTAGCGCTGGCCGAGGCGCCCACTCGACCGAAATCGAAAGCTGCGCTGCCGAAGTCGCCGCGTATTCTGCCGCTGGCGGAGGAGATCGACCGGCTTGCTGATCTTCTCAATCGGTCGGAGACGGTGACGATCCTGGCTGGCAGCGGCTGCGCCAGCGCGCATGACCAAGTGGTGGCGCTGGCCGAAAGGCTTGGCGCTCCTGTCGTCCATGCGTTGCGCGGCAAGGAGCATGTCGAATGGAACAATCCCTATGATATCGGCATGACCGGACTAATCGGCTTTTCGTCGGGCTATTACGCCATGATGAACAGCGACACGGTCCTGATGCTGGGCACGGATTTTCCCTATCGGACCTTCTATCCCAGGGACGCCGCGATCATCCAGATCGATCGCGATGCCGCGGCACTGGGAAAGCGTGCGCAGCTGACGCAAGGTGTGGTCGGCGACGTCGCCGAAACTATTGTGGCACTGCTGCCGCATCTGAAGGACAAGCCGAACCGCACTTTCCTCGACAATGCCCGCAAGCATTATGCAAAGGCGCGAAGCGACCTCGACGATCTTGCCGTGCCTTCCAAGAAAGGCAGCCCAATTCATCCGCAGTATCTGGCACGGCTGGTCAGCGAGAATGCAGCAGAGGATGCGATCTTTACTGCTGACGTGGGGACGCCGACGGTCTGGGCGGCTCGTTACCTCGCCATGAATGGCAAGCGTCGCCTGCTCGGCTCCTTCAATCATGGCTCCATGGCCAATGCGATGTTGCAGGCCGTCGGCGCACAGGCGGCGGCACCTACTAGGCAGGTCGTTTCACTGTCGGGCGATGGCGGCTTCACCATGATGATGGGTGATTTCATCACACTTTCGCAGCTTGGCCTGCCGGTGAAGATCGTCGTCTTCAACAATGGCTCGCTCGGGTTTGTCGCGATGGAGATGAAGGCCGGCGGCTATCTCGACACGAGCACGGATCTGAAGAACCCCAACTTCGCGGCGATGGCCGAGGCGATGGGCGTCAAGAGCTTCCGCGTCGAGGACTCCGAAGATCTCGATGTCGCACTGCGGCAGGCTCTCGCCCATAATGGTCCGGTACTGGTCGATGTGGTTACGGCAAAGCAGGAACTGGTCATGCCGCCAAAAATCCAGCTCGAGCAGGCCAAAGGCTTCAGCCTCTATATGCTGAAGGCGATTATAAACGGCAGGGGCGACGAAGTTATCGAACTCGCCAAAACCAATCTCCGGCGTTGAGAGGAGCGACGGATGATGACGCGGCTTCTGCTGTGGTTCCTCATCGGGACAGCCAGAAGAGGTTAATCCGAAAGAAAGTCGCTTCAAAAGTTGAAGTGCCTGCGGAGGGTTCCCAAATGTTGAGCATGACTCGACTATCGCAAAGCATATCTGGATCTGCCTCTGGCGCGGCCCGTCTCGCCGGATGTGTCTTCTCGGCTATAGTCGCGACGGCTATTTGGTTGCCGATTGTCGTGCGGATGATCTGGGTCTCGTTCCGCTATCGCAAGACTGCGCCTCTATTTCGACCCCACGGGCACCATTAGCAAGCTTTGAATAATGAGAAAGGAGCGCTGTTTCCACAGCGCCCCCATGTCCCGATTATGGTTTAGAAATCCAGGATGACGGCCGGGCCGCGACGGTACCGCCAATAGCGGTCTCTACGCCAGTCTCCCTCGCGCCAATTTCTCTCCCGCCAGTGCTCTCTATGCCAGTAACGCCTGTCATCTCTATTCCAGTGACGTCTGTGGTAGTAGCGCGGGGCATCCCATCGATACGGTGGATTGTCGTCCACTCGTGCCTGATGGATGTTCGATGAGCCGATCGTCAGCGGTTGCGGAATTGGCGCTGCGGATGTGGTATCGGCAATTGCCAGCACAGATCCGAGCGCAACCGATGCCGTCAGCATGATGGTTGCTAATCTTTTCAAGACATCACTCCTTCGTGCATATTCGTGAGTTCATGTAACCCAACGTCCAATTCGAAGGCAGGTTCCGTTGGGCCGCCCGGCGGACGGCGGTCTCTTTGCTGGCAGCAGAGCATCATCCAGTTAGCTCGGACGACAAAATGACCGCGGCTTGACATGGATCCATGCCGGCAGGCAGGGGGTTGCGATCTCCTTCGTCTATAAGGCCGCTATTCCCCTTGCAGTTGAAGCGCTGCCCTCTATCCTTCCTCCAGACCAGGTGAAATTCGCTGGTCGCCCTGTCATTTTTGAAAAGGGGGTGCCGAATGAAACGCGAAGTCCTCGTCACGTTCAATGCAGGCTCGTCGACCGTCAAAATCGGCATCTTCGCCTATGAGGGACAGGCGGCGCGTCGGATCGGCAAGGCAGTCATCGATTTTCGTCAGGCTCCCCTCACCTTTCACCTGACCGAAGGGCCTTCGACCTTCGATGTCCCGCTCGAGGCGAAGGGCGAAGACGACTTGGACGAGGTCTTGAGCGAGGCCTTCGTCTCCCTTGCCGACCATTTCGACCTCGGCGCTGTTGCCGCCGCCGGACATCGCGTCGTTCACGGCGGTGAGGTCTTTACCGGACCCGCAAGGATCGACGCAGATGCTGTTGCAAAGATCGAGGAGCTCATACCTCTGGCGCCTCTCCATCAGCCCCAGGGTCTGCGGCTGATCAAGGCGATGCAGCGCATCCGCCCGCAGCTGGCCCAGTGCGCTTCCTTCGACACGGCCTTCCACAGCACCATCAGCGACCTCGTCCGCCGCTTCGCCATTCCCCGCGCGCTCCATGACGAGGGAATAAAGCGCTACGGTTTCCACGGGCTCTCGTATAAATTTATCTCTGGTGAACTTGCGCGGCGGGTACCTGATATCGCAAAGCGAAAGATCGTGGTGGCCCACCTCGGCAGTGGCGCCAGTCTTTGCGGATTGCAGGACGGAAAAAGTCGGGACACCAGCATGGGGTTCTCGACCCTCGACGGCATCCCGATGGCGACGCGCACCGGCGCGCTCGATCCCGGCGTGTTGGTGCATCTGCTCAATCGCAGAGGCCAGTCACCGCAGTCGCTGGAGGACTTCCTCTATTACCGGTGCGGCCTGCTCGGCGTCTCCGGCATCAGCGGTGACAGTCGCGAACTGCTGGCCAGCGAAAGGCCTGAAGCCAAAGAAGCATTGGACCTGTTTACCTTGCGCATCGCCGGTGAGACGGCACGTATTGCCAATACGCTCGGCGGCATCGATGCCATGGTCTTCACGGCGGGAATCGGCGAGCATCAATCGGAAATCCGCGAGCGTGTCGCCAGCCATCTGAAATGGCTCGGCCTGGAGATCGACACCGACGCCAATGCGCGGAGTGACGAGCTTATTTCCGCGAAGCAGAGCCGTGTCTCGGCATTCGTCATCCCGACTGATGAGGAGCAGGTGATCGCCGACGAGGCCCTGTCGATCTTATCAGCGCCTTGACCAAAATCGAGGCGCCGCGCACCTTGATGTGGGACATCGGAAATGATCGCCTGCAAAGAGCTCGGTGATCGGAGGCGAAGCGATGAAAAGAAGCGCTGGCATCCTTCTTTATCGAAAGACGAAGGGCGGTGTCGTCGTGCTGCTGGTGCATCCCGGAGGCCCCTTTTGGCGCAAGCGCGATGAGGAGGCATGGTCCATTCCCAAGGGCGAATATGTCGAAGGCGAACTGCCGCTTGCGGCCGCACTTCGGGAGTTCGCCGAGGAGATGGGCCGCGCGCCGGAAGGTACGCCACAGTTGCTCGGAGAGCTGAGGCAAAACAGCGGAAAGACGGTCACGGCCTTTGCGCTGGAAGGGGAATTCGATGTGGCCGAACTGACGAGCAACCTCTTCGAACTCGAGTGGCCGCCGAGGAGTGGCAGAATGCAGTCCTTTCCGGAGGTCGATCGCGCCGAATGGTTCACCCTGCCCGAGGCGCGCCTGAAGATCATTCCCGGCCAGCGCCCGTTTCTGGACGCGCTGGAAAAACTGGCGACCGGCCAGCCATGATCTCTGTCAATCGGACCGGGCGCGATTGGGCAGACGCAGCGTCCAGCGGCGGCCATCGCTGCTCATCTCCGTCAGGCTCAAGGGCTCTACATCTATTTTCCAGAAGGCTTCAGGGGGTGCCCGAAGCACGTGGATGATCGCAGCGCGGATCACGGACGCATGCGTCACGACGACGGTATGGCCCCCATCCCCAAGGTGTCGTTCCATCCATGCGCCGACCCGATCGCGAAGGTGGGACAACGATTCGCCGTCATGAGGGGCTGCATCGGCGTTCGTCATCCAGACCGAGAGACCATCCGGCTCGCTGGCATGAATGTCCGCCAATCCCTTGCCCGCCCACCGGCCATAGTCGCATTCCCCAAGGGCAGGCTCGATCTCGCCCTGCAGCGCCAACAGTTCTGCCGTCTGGCGCGCCCTCAGCATCGGGCTGATCCAGACGCGATCGGGCCGGGAAAGGCCTGGAACGAGCCGTTTTGACTGCTCCACCGCGCGCTCTTCCAAGGGCTCGTCGGTCGGAAAGGCGCCGTCGCGGTTGCTTTGCGTTGCGCCGTGGCAAATCCAGGTAAGCCGTCCCTTCACCGCTGAAATTTCTCCTGAAAATAAGTCGGAAAGCTCAAAGGAAGTGTCGCGACGCTTCGTTGACATCAAGCGCGCCTCGCAGATATAACGTTCTGATTATCCGTATGGAAGCCGGTGAGATTCCGGCGCGGTCGCGCCACTGTAAACGGCAGGTCGAACCTGCAGCAAGCCAGACCCAGCGGATGATAGTCCTTGTCATCGACGGAACGCGTCATTCTATGAAGGAACTGAAGAATGTCTGATACCACTTTCTCCCCCGTAGCTGTCCCGGCGCCTATTCCGGTTGGCCAGATCCTGCCCTGGGCGATTTTCGCCGGCCTCCTGGCGCTGCTCGCCATCTATTTCGTCGGCGCCGAAGAAGGCGCGACCTCGCTGATCCGCGGCATGTACGTGCACGAATTCGTGCACGACGGCCGCCACCTTCTCGGCTTCCCCTGCCACTAAGGGGTTCCTCACATGGTTGGTAATCTTTTGCTCCGCGGCATGCTGGTCGGAGTGCTCGCTGGCATCCTCGTTTTTGCCTTCGCGCACACCTTCGGCGAGCCGCTGGTCGATAGCGCTATCGCGTTCGAAGACCAGATGGCCCAGATGAAGGGTGAAATGCCCGAGCCGGAACTCGTCAGCCGCGCCACCCAGGCTGGTCCTGGCCTATTGGTCGCTGCCGTGGTCTATGCGGCCGCGCTCGGCGGTCTCTTTGCCCTCGTCTTCGCTTTCGTCTATGGCCGCGTCAGCCCGCTCGGTGCACGCGGCACGGCTGCTCTGCTGGCGCTTGCCGCTTTCGTGGTGATCGCTCTCGTGCCCGACATCAAATATCCGGCAAACCCGCCGGCGGTCGGCAATCCCGACACGATCGCCGTCAGAACCGAATTGTTCTTCGTGATGATCGTCGTCTCGATTGCAGCGATGGTCGGTGCGGTCGCGCTGACGAAGCGGCTCGCACCGCAGCACGGAATCTGGAATGCCGTGATCTATTCCGGCATTGCCTTCGTGCTGGTTGTCGGCGTTGTCCAGTATCTGATGCCGCCGATCAACGAGGTTCCGGAGCAGTTCTCTGCTGTCGTCCTCTGGCGTTTCCGCGCTACGTCCCTTGGAATGCATGTCATCTTGTGGACTACCCTCGGTCTCGGCTTCGGCGCCTGGGCGAGCCGACTGCTCGGCGAAACGCGGAAATATCCGGCGGCGGCGTCACGCTCCGGCCTTGCCCCTCGCCGATCTTGAGCAAGCTTGCTTCCGGGTCTCGCTGCCCGAAAGCATTTCAACTGGCATCGACCACTTCCCGTTTCAGATGGACGATCAGGGCGGAAAATCCGCCCAACAGCGATGGAACAGCAACTTGCGTAAGCTTATCGGTCTCGCCCTTGTTTTGACGGCAATCGCGGCTTCAGCCTCGGCGCATGGCGCGCCTGCGGGCGGACCGACCTCGGGCATTTCGATCCCCAGCCTTTCGCATGGTGAGATGAGTGTCATCTCCACCTATCGCGGCGCGATCATCGATCTGGCCGAAAATGCCGCCGATACCAACGAGGATTTCAGGCGAGTCCTCAATTATGCGCAGATCGAATATTCCTATTGCATGTGGGGCTCGGTTCCCCAAAGCGTGAGCGACGAGAACAGCCCGTTCAACGAATGCTCCCATGCCTATCTCGCGGCGACCAAGGATGTGCTCCTGCGCATGCGGACCATGCCGCGCGAGGCTGCGGCTGCGTCGGAGATCGTATCGAACATCGATACCGAGTTGGTGCTGCATCAGCTTTCGCTCATCCTTTGCCAGTTCAGCAATGAGAGCTTCAACACCGCCGACATCATCCGCCCGGATTGGTCGGCCGTCCCCATGCATCCAGCCAGTATGGCAAGCTTCAGCGCGATTGCGTTGCTGCTTCTGGGGAGTGCCTGGGCCCTGAGAAGAACCGGCCGGTCGGCAGGATGACCGGCGAGCGCGGCAATCCACCTTCCCCTCTTCACTCCATAGGTGCGAAGCCGCTCTCCGGCGGCAAGCTGGCGGAATTCTTCGGCCGGGATGCGGTGACGGTTGCCCATGACCTGATCGGCTGGCGTTTCAGTTGCGACGGCGTCGGCGGGCGCATCGTTGAGACGGAGGCCTATCGTCCCGACGATGCGGCGTCCCACGCTTTCCGTGGACCTACGGTGCGCAATGCGGCCATGTTCGGTTCACCCGGCCATGTCTATGTCTATCGCTCCTACGGCATCCATTGGTGCGTCAATTTCGTCTGCATTCCTGGCAGCGCCGTGCTGATCCGTGCGCTCGAGCCGGAAGATGGCATAGCGACCATGGTGCAACGTCGCGGGCTTGATGCCATCGAGCAACTCTGCAACGGTCCAGGCAAACTCTGCCAGGCGCTTGCCATAGATCGAAGTATCGATGGCCGTTTTCTCGATGCGGCGCCCCTCGAAATATCGGCGGCCGAGCCCGTTCCCGTCGTTGCGGGAAAGAGGATCGGCATCACCAAGAACGTCGATCCGCTCTGGCGCTTCGGCGCGGCGGGCTCGCGCTTCGTCAGCCGCCGCTTCCCTAATCCCTGATCACCGCTCAAATCCGGCCCCGAACGCAAAAAGACCGCCGGGGTGGTGCCCGACGGTCCCTTTAAGCCGCTGAGGACAAAGGAAAACTCTAGCGGCTATTCCATTGCGACGCTGTGGTCGACGACCGGCGGAGCCGATGGCTTCCGCAGCAGAACGAGCAGAGGGATCGCGAAGATGGACATCAGCATCAGCAGCTTGAAATCGTCCATGTAGGCGATGATCGTCGCCTGCGACGTGATTACGCTGTCGAGGGCGGCCCTGCCGACACGGGTCAGCGGGTTCATGCTTTCCATCGCCGCGGGCGCATGAAAAGCATGGTTGAATGGCGTCACATAGGCCGAAATCGAGGCATGGTTGCTCTGCGTGTTCGATACGATCAGGGCCGAAACAACCGAGATGCCGACGCTCGAACCGATGTTTCTCGACAGGTTGTAGAGACCCGTCCCCTCACCGCGCATCTGTGCCGGCAAGGTCGCGAAGGCGATCGTGGTCAGCGGCACGAAGAGGAAGCCGAGACCGGCGCCCTGGATGAAGCCGACATAGATGATCGTCCATTGCGATACGTCGGGCGTCCACCCGGTCATCGCCCACATGGCCCAGGCTGTCAGGGCAAGGCCGAGGAACAGCAACCACCGCGTATCGACCTTGCCGATCAGCCGCCCGACAATGAACATGCAGACCATGGTGCCGACACCGCGAGGACCCATGACGATGCCGGCAGTGACGACAGGATATCCCATCAGCGTCTGCAGATAAGGCGTCATCAGTGCCAGCGAGGCCAGATAGGTGACGCCGACGATGAAGATGAACAGCATGCTAACCGCGAAGTTCTGGTCGAGGAACAGGCGCGGATTGACGAAGGATTTCTTCGCCGTGAACGTATGGACCAAGAAGAGGTAAAAAGCGGAGGCGCAGACCAGCGCTTCGACGATGATCTCGCCCGAGGAAAACCAGTCGAGCTGCTCACCACGGTCGAGGAAAAGCTGCAGCGACGCTATCGCCAGACTAAGCATGCCGAAACCGAACCAGTCGAGCTTCGCCAGCGCATCGATCTTCGTCTCGGTGACGAAGACGACAATGCCGAAGAAGGCAAGCGCGCCGATCGGCACGTTGATATAGAACACCCAGCGCCAGCTGATATGGTCCGTCAGCCAACCGCCGATGACAGGCCCGAGAACCGGACCGACCATGACCGAGACGCCGAACAGCGCCATCGCCTTGCCGCGTTCCTCGACATTGTAGATGTCGAGCAGGATGCCCTGCGACAGCGGCACGAGCGAAGCGCCGAACAGGCCTTGCAGCAGACGGAAACCGACGATTTCGACGAGAGACTGGGCAAAGCCGCAAAGAACCGACGCGACGACGA
The DNA here is from genome assembly GCF_008365395.1 of Neorhizobium sp. P12A. Classification (NCBI taxonomy): domain Bacteria; kingdom Pseudomonadati; phylum Pseudomonadota; class Alphaproteobacteria; order Hyphomicrobiales; family Rhizobiaceae; genus Neorhizobium; species Neorhizobium sp. P12A. The sequence continues at coordinate 62,618 of NZ_QOVX01000006.1, forward strand.
AGCCGGCAATCGCCGTCAGCAACACGCGCTTGCGCCCAAACTTGGCCGACAGGAAGCCCGACGGTGGCGTCATGATGGCGGCCGCCACGATATAGGATGTCAGGACCCAGTTGATCTGGTCCGCACTCGCCGAAACGCTGCCTTGGATATAGGGCAGCGCAACGTTGGCAATGGTGGTGTCCAACGCCTGCATGATGACGGCGAGAATGACACAGGCCGTGATCGCGCCTCGATTGGCGATCGGTGCGTCAGCCGCTGGTGCTGCTGCGTTACTCATGATCCTGACCTCGGGGCTGGCCCAAGAGATTGTTGATGAAATCAGGCAAGCCGCGGGCGTGGCCGGTATCGACATCGACGACCGTGCTCATGCCGACGCGAAGCGGCGGCTTGCCCTGCATGTCATCGATCGAGACCCGCATCGGGATGCGCTGAACGACCTTCACCCAGTTGCCGGTGGTATTCTGTGCCGGCAGCAGCGAGAAGCTGGAACCGGAGGCCGGGCTGATGCTGGCAACGGTGCCCTTCCACTCGACGCCGGGATAGGCATCGACGGTGATCGTCGCCTTCTGGCCGGGCTTGACGTAGGTCAGCTCCGTCTCCTTGGGGCTCGCCGAGATCCAGAGATTGGTGCTGGATACCAAGGCAAACGCCGCCTGCGACGTCTGCAGATACTGGCCGACCTGCAGCGAATTGACATTGGTGGCGATGCCGTCGAAGGGCGCGCGCACAACCGTATCGTCAAGCTGGCGCTGGGCGTCGTCGACGGCAGCCTGCGCTTGCTGATAGATCGGGTTCTGCTCGATGGGCTGGTTGATGTCGGCGCCATATTGCGAAAGCGTCGTGGCGGCCTGGGCCTTGGCGACGTTCACCTTCTGCTGGGCGGCATCGAGATTGTGCTTCGCCTCGTCATAGGCGGATTTGGATGCGACGGAGCTGTTGATCAGGTTCTGCTGGCGATCGAATTCCGTCTGGAAATAAGGAATGTCGGCCTCTGCCTGGGCGATCTGCGCCAAGGCCTGCTGGTAGCTGGCTTTGAGGTTCTGTAGCTGGGTGGCAGCTACGCCAAGCTGAGCCTTCGCGCCGTCGAGTGCGATCTGGAAGGAACGCTGGCGCATACGGAAGAGCACCTGCCCCTTCTTCACCGGCTCATTTTCATGCACTTCGATGGAATCGACGGTACCGGAGACATCGGTCGAGATGCCAACCATGTCCGCCTGGATATAGGCATTGTCGGTGGACATGATCTGGCCGCCGGTCACGTAGTAATAGCCGCCGGCTACAAGAGCGATCGGCAGCAGCGCAAACAGGATCGGCCTCGTCGGGCTGCGACGCTTGCGCGGCTTCTCGGGAGCGGCAGCCGGCGGGACAACAGTTGCCGCAGGTGCCGGCGTCGGATTGGAGGACGGTGCTTCTGCCACGACAGGGGCTTCTGCCACTTCTTCGTGAGAGGCAGTCTCATTTGCGTTTGCGGGCATGCGAATTGGGGAGGAGTCAGCCATGATTTTTCTCTTTGTCGCCTGCTCCCAAACGGCAGGCCTGAATCAAGTTCGATTTCATAAGGGTCAGAATTTCAGACAGACGCTCGCGATCTTCCGCTGACACGCCATCCAGCGCCTCGCCGCGCGCGGCGTCTCCGATGCTTCGCATGTCTACGAGGAGAGGCTTTGCTTCTTCGCGCATGTAAAGGAGCCAGATCCTGCGATCGGTCGGGTGCTGGCGCCGCTCGACAAGGCCGCGTTCGGCGAGCTTGTCGAGAATGCGCACCAGCGTAATCGGTTCGATTTCCAATATCTCGGCGAGGCCCGCCTGGTGGATTCCCTCGTTGTTGGCGAGGTAGGCGAGCGTCTGCCACTGCGACCGCGTCAGGCCAAGGCCCTTCGCACGCTGTTCGAACCGCTTCCGAAGAAGACGTGCGACGTCGTGCAACAGAAAACCGATGGTAGGTGTCGTGGTCATGGAAATGAAAGCCTACTATTCATAAGCATCCTTATAATGCTGTGCCATATAGTAAGTGGGCGATGCATACAAGCAATTAAAGGGAAAGATGGGCGGCTCTTGTCAAAATGTCGCAGAACGGCAACACCTGCCCTATGGCAAGCCCGCGGACGATCGAGTCTCCGATGATTAGTAATTGAGTTTATCTAACTGAAAATGTTAATCTAATTCTAGATTATCGGCGCGCGGCATTGGTTGGGCGCCGCCCAGGCGATTAAGTGAAATTGGGGTCAGGTGCAGTGCGACAACCGCTCCTTCAGACCTCGGAAGAGAATCGTCTTCGATGCCTTTGTCGGCATAATCGTCGGTGCCATCGAAAATACAAAGCCGCCGCCGGTCGTAAGGACCGACGGCGGCTCTTCTGATCTGACGTTTATCGTGTCAATTACGCCATTTGCGCGACGGATCGCGATCGTGACCGAGATCCGAATTGAAGAAGCGCGAAGCGGCTTCCGTTCGGTTGCGGACATTCATCTTCTTGTAGATGTTGCGGACATGGACCTTGACCGTGTTCTCGGACAGGCTGAGCTGGTCCGCGATGATCTTGTTCTGTGTCCCCTTGCAGATTAGGTCGAGAATCTGCACCTCGCGGGTCGTCAGCGTTTGCAGGCTACCGCTACGCGCGCCCATGCCGTCATCGTACGGGCGCTGGTTGTTGCCGGCAATTCTTGAAGGCGATCCATAGAATGACTGCCCGGAGTGCTGTATTTCGCCGGTTAATCTGCGAAGCAATGCCGAAGGGAAGTGCTCTCCCCCCTTCATCAGTAGATCGATCGCCGCCATGAAAACATCGAGGCGAAGATTGAGCGGCAGCACGCCGTGAATACTGCGTGCTTCCACAAGTCTGGCAACGTAGGGATCGAGAAGATCGATGGTTTCGACCACAAGACCGATAGAAACACCAGGTGTACCGGCGCGCAACGATCGCAAAGTATCCTGCAAGTCATCTGACGATACGTGATAAAGCAGGATAAGTTTTACTCCATCAAGTACTCCGCCATGAAGTACCTTCGGATCAGCGATGCTGACGACGTCGTAGTTTGCAAACCTTACGCCCAGTGCTTGTACCAGGCATTCGGAAAATAGATCGGCGTCGGCCAGTACGATAATGGTGTCTTTCAGCGGTATGATACTGCGGTTTTCTTCAATTTCCCCTGTTCTAGCGCTTGCAATGAACATTTACGCATCCCCCAAAGCTCACAACAAAGTTTGTTAACCCGCTTTTTCTACTGGAATGTTCTTTTATGAGCGCTGTGCTCTTTTCGGACTGTGTTCAGCCTTCTTTACTAAGTTTTAACCACCCTAATACATGTCCGGATGATTGAAAATTGCCCAAAGGGGTTAGGTCCCGCGCAAAGGCCTTAAAAATTACCATAAATGTGGGAATTTAACTAAAATGCACCACAAATTTCTGCGCAAATTCGCACATTTTCGGGCATTTATATTTGTTTGTATGAGATTTCTACTGCGAGGCCGGGTGAGGCAATAACTGTAGCCGTTTTCGGCTTAACCAGATTGTAACCATTGACTTATCTCGGACAAGGCCGATGGTCTGAATGACCTGACCATAAGGGCTTTCAGTATAGGTTTTATTACATTTCGAGAAGTATCGTAGCGCTTTCCTTTTGGCCGCGTTTGATCAAGAAAAGTTGAAAATTTTCGCCGGACAAACATTTTCGCTGCTTATCGGACGTCGGAACGCACCGGGAATTGACCTATCGAAGGAGTTTGCTACTCGGCATTGCCTCAATGATAGTCAGATTTTCCGGGCTAATACCGCTAAGCGTCGCTAAACCTAAATTATAACATATACTTATTAACACGTTCGTCGCTCGGCGAAGAGACGGGATTTGCTGGAAAAACAGGCTTTAGCCCAAATTGATAGCTAGGACACTGCCTGTTTTTCAGTCAAAGTCCGAACGTTCCGCCAGAGCATCGGGACACCAGGGGGCAGCGACATTCCGGTTTTGGTGACTTGCGTAGCCGGCAGGCTTTCCCCGCATCTTTAGTGAAATGAACAGAACATGCAGCTGGCGATCTTTCGATCGCCACAACGGGTTTGTTTGCTTTTGTTTCGCTTTGCGACAAATCCGCAACAGTCCGGGTCTGAACCAACAGGCCGGTTTAGGACGGCAGGCGCGTAGCTCGTATGTCTGCCGCAGCGTTAACAGAGTTCAGTGTCAACAGAGTTGGGGCCGCCGCGAGTATATCCCGTTTAGATGAGAGGGATTTCGAGACGGCCTCCTTCCTTCGGAGGAAATGATCACATGCCCGACTTGGATATTGCGAACGTAAGCGCCGAAGACGACTTGCGCGTCGGAGCGTTGGCTGACGGGCTTGCTACAAGCGCCGTCAATGGCACGCATTCGGATGACGGTTCGGTCGCCGTTGCCGGTGTGGCAAACCAGACCAACACCACCAACACCAACATTATTTCCGATGACGACAAAACCGATAGCAACAACAGCACCGACGATCACAGCGGCAACAATCGCAACAACGATTACGATTGGGATTATACCAGCAAGGTGATCAACGCGACGCACACCGATACTGACGTCGATATCAAGGACAACGGAAATACATCCACGTCCAACAGCAACAACGACCTGAACAGCCATAACGACTACGACTGGACGTCGAACAAGTCGTTCAGCAATACTGAGACCGATATCAGAAATATCAACAAGAACGAAATGGACGATAGTTACAACACCAAGACTACGTCCGATTCACACAATTCCACGAACAGCGACGACGATTTCGGCAGCCTCAAGGATGTCGCCAACTTCGGCAACCTCGGCGTTGCCGGCCATGACGTGACCTACGATATCGGCGACGATTTCTCGTTCCACTTCAATGTCGACAACATCCTCAACAACGCTCTCGGCGGAGATGGCAACGACACGGGCTTCAGCCTTGTCCAGGCCAACAATCTTGCAGATCAGGATACAGCCTATGATCTGAAGATGAACAACTCCGGCGCCGACAACTACCTGAATGCGACTGGCGGCAACGCCCACGGCGCGGACGGCGTAGATATCGACAGCAAGCTGAGCTGGGATCCGCATACCGCAGGTGTCGGTCACGATCTCACGGGCAGCAACGTATCCGATGCTTCCGCCATTCTCGCCAATTCCGGTTTCCATCAGGAGCTGGTCCAGGGCGCGAACATGGTCAGCAATGCGGCCGATATCGCCATCACCGGCGGCAACGACCAGCACGATACGCACAACGGCTGATATTACTGCACAAGCTATCTGCACACGTGCACCGGCCACTCAAGGCCGGTGCATATTGGCGGCTTGAGCAGAGATATGCCGGCTACGGGACATCGTCGGCAGTTTCAACCAAAGTGCGCAGAAGCCAGATGCAGACGACTGTAGGGGAGCTCAGTCATGCATGCTGAAAAGTTGTCGGAAATCATCGCGCATTTCATCGGTATGTTCGAAACGCATACGGATGCAATCGAGCTGCGACAGCATGCGCTCGACGGACAGATCGTGCAGGACGCCAATTCCGAGACACCGGATCAGCCCCTGCCCCAGGATCAATTCTCCTCCGACCTGACTTTGATCGATTTCAGTCCCAACGTGAAATACGTCTCCAACGCCTATGAATACGATCATCTGCAGGCGAGACTTTATGACGAGACTTTCCACGCGACGCTGAAGAACCTCACCGCTCTGGCCCAGGAGGAGCTTGCGCCGATCCGGGACCCGGCCGACCTCTATATTGCGACCACGACTTTTGGCGCAGAGCAAAAGCTTCATGTCGACCACGGTCAAGGATCCGAAATAGCCCATGTGATGCAGGTCAACGTCGTTCGTGACGATGACATTCTCGACATGACGAACGGCCACCATGCCGTTCAGGATCTTTCCTACATCCTCGACCAGCTTGCCGAGATGAACGCCAGGGCGGATGCCATGTCGCCCTTCAGTTCGATCGAGCGCACCGACAGCCCGGACGCGCTTACGAAGATCGGCGACGACATGCACGACTTCGCGCAGACCGTTGAGCAGAACGGCGGAACGAGCATTCATGAGCCGGATGGCAGCGGCTACGTCATCCAGGCGGCCCAGGTGCTTGACGGGATTCACGTCAATGGCGCCGATGCGAACGATCTCCCCGATCTGAACGATTATATGCCTCAGCCGCTGCTGACGCCCTCCGGGGAGCCAACCGGCAGCGACACACCGGTCCATAGCGACAATCCTTCCGGAAATTCCCTGACGATCGAGACAGGCGGGAACGAGGTCGTCAATATCGCGACAGTCGTGGACACGGGCATCATTGCGCCTGTCATGGCCGTCATGGGCGACTATCATTCCGTCGATGCGATTTCCCAGATCTACACCTATGCCGACCACGACAAAGTCGAGGGCCTGCTGGACAATGATGCATCGTCGCCAGCCAGCGCCCAGACAATCGGCAAGAACATTGCGGTTTTCGAGCATAGCCAGTTCGCAAACGATCCAACCAGCCACGCAGGCGGCGATGGCAGCGACCCGGTGTTTCCGACCGCCTGGCATGTCAGCGTCGTGGACGGCGACGTCTCCTTCGTCCATTGGACGGAGCAATACAATTTCCTGTCCGATAACGACTCCCTGACGGTCACGACCAGCGGCGTCGACACCACTGTCCTGACTGGCAATAACGGCGTCGCCGACCTTGCATCCTATCTCGGCATCGGAATGCAGTACGATCTTGTGATCGTCGGCGGCCACGTCCTCGACATGAACTCGATCACCCAGATTTCGGTGCTCTACGACAGCGATACGGTGAAGTTGGACGGCACCAGGGGCGCCGAGGTGCAGACGGGCGGCAATCTGCTTTGGAACCAGGCAGCTATCCAGAACATCGGCGGAACCGATCGCTTCGAGGCCATGCCGGATTACATGAACGATGTCGTCAAGAACATCCAGGATCGCGATGCTTCCATGCCGGAAGGGCTTGCGCATGATCCGACCTTCGCCGGCTATGCGGGCCTGAATGTCCTATACATCACCGGCAATTTTTACGACGTCAATGTCATCAAGCAGGTGAATGTCGTCGGCGACGGCGATTCCGTGACCAAGATCGCCAACGAAACCTTGCACGACAATCACGATGCGACGGTCAAGATCGATACTGGCAGCAATGCGGTCGTCAACATCGCCAGCATTATCGACTACGACAGTTTCGGCCATACGACCTACGTTGCCGGCCACACATATTCGGATGCGATTCTCATTCAAGGCGGTCTCGTTGATCACGATGGCCCCGCCCCCAACCAGCCCGTGGCGCAATTGGCGAACGAGGCGATCGCATTCCTCGACGACAATAACGACCAGCAGACAGGACAGGACGGAACGACCGACTTCGGTCACGACCTGTCGTGGCACAACGGAAGCGTCGGTGATCCGATGCATTCGGTTCTCACCTGATCGGCAAGAAACTGGCAAGAATAAGTGGGAGTTGCATTCCGATGAACCAGATTTCCAAATTGGGAATTGCCGAGAGCCAGACCGTGCGGCTGCGGAGTTCTGTCGCGCCGGCCAACGAACAATCAGACACCGCTGCTGCCTCGACCGTAACTGCAATCGATGATGTCATCCAGAACCTCCAGAAGCTTGTGCCGGCGGAAACTCGGCAGGAGGCAAAGGCTGCTGACGATGAACCTTCTGTTTTAACCTCAACGCGGGTGCGGTTTTTCCCGCTTCGGAACGAAGCTCCGTCATCCTCGGCGCGCAACCAGGTGCAGTTGGATCTTCCTAAGCCGAAGGCCTTCGAGCCGCGTCAGCTGGGCGATCACTCAACCGCATCGTCGTCAAAGGCAGCAAAAGAGCTTCCGTTACCGCAAGCCGTAACGGAAGGTGTAGATGAAGCCGCATCCGAGGAGCGCGTTGCGCCTCCTCAAATTGAAGTTGCGACTCCAAAGCAGACCATACTGCCGCCTAAGGCTGAAAGGTTGCCCGACCCCGCGATTGAGTCAGCTCCTGCGGTTGAGACCGCCATGCGCGACGTCTCGCCGGTGCCCGAAGTGAAGCTGCCCGAAGTGAAGCCCGAAATCGAGATGAAGGCGCATCCAGGCCCGCTGCCTCGCACAATCGATAGTGAGCCGGGACCGATCAAGGAAGGTGAACGGCGCGTTCGTGACGGTGGCGGCGGCAATGGTGGAGACGATGACGGCAAGGGCAATGGCGGTGGGGGCGGCGGAGGCGGCAACGTCTTCCACAAGCGAAGCAGCCAGCCGCTGAATTTTGCGGCCAGCTTGCGTAACGGCATGATCGTCATCCGACGCAACATGCTGATCGTCATGGCCTTCACGCTCGCCATCAATGTCCTTGTCCTGGCAATTCCGATTTATCTGTTTCAGATATCGGATCGCGTACTGACCAGCCGCTCCATCGATACGCTCGTGATGCTGACCATCGCCGTGCTCGGAGCCGTGATCCTCCAGGTCATATTGGACGCCGTGAGGCGGTTCATCCTGATGAGGACAGCCGTCGAGCTCGAAGTGCAGCTCGGCGCCCCCATCCTCAGTGCGGCCGCCCGCGCGTCGCTGCATGGAACGGGACGTGACTATCAAACCCTGTCCGACCTGCAGCAATTGCGCGGTTTCATCACGTCGGGCACCCTGATTGCCTTTCTGGACGCCCCGCTGATGCCGCTTTTCATCGTCGTCGTCTTCATGGTGCATCCGTCGCTCGGCGTAATCGTGCTGACCTGCTGCGCCATCATGTTTGTCATCGCCTATCTCAATCAGAAGATGACGGCCCAGCAATTTGCCGAGGCCAATTCGTTCCTTGGCCGCGCCAATTTCCATCTCGATTCCATGGCCCGCAATTCCCAGATCATCAATGCTCTGGCGATGATCCCCGAAGCGGTGAAGATGTGGGGCCGCGAAACATCGGGTTCGCTGAAGGCGCAGGTGGCCGCTCAGGACCGGAATATCGTCTTCTCCGGCCTCACCAAGGCCTGCCGACTAGTCACGCAGGTCACGCTGCTCGGCTGGGGCGCGCATCTGTCGCTTGCCGGTGACTTGACCGGCGGCATGGTGATTGCGGCGTCCATCGTGTCCGGTCGCGCGCTCGCACCCATCGAAGGCGCGATCGAAGGCTGGAACCAGTTCAACCACTCCCGCGCCGCCTACGGCCGCATCAAGCAACTCCTTCTAAATTCGCCGCTGAATTTCCCTCGCCTGCGCCTGCCCAACCCGGAGGGGCGTCTGGATGTCGAGCGCATTCTCTTCGTGCCGCCGCCACAGAAGAAGGTCATCCTCAACGGTATTTCGTTCTCGTTGAGCAAGGGGGAATCGCTTGCCGTCATCGGCAATTCCGGTTCGGGCAAGACCACGCTCGGCAAGATGCTGGTCGGCTCAATCCTGCCAACCTCGGGAAACGTGCGCCTCGATCTCATGGACCTGCGCAACTGGGATCAGCGTCAGTTCGGTGAGAGTATCGGCTACCTGCCCCAGGATGTGCAGCTTTTCCCGGGCACGATCAAGGCGAACATCTGCCGCATGCGCGATGATGTGGAAGACCAGCTCGTCTACGAAGCTGCTGTCCTGGCTGATGTCCACGAACTGATCGCGAGCTTCTCCCAGGGCTATGAGACGGTGGTTGCCGCCGACGGCTCGCCGCTTTCAGGCGGACAAAAGCAGCGCATTGCGCTTGCCCGCGCCTTCTTCGGCAATCCGAAATTCGTTGTTCTCGACGAACCCAACTCGAACCTAGACACAGCCGGGGAAAACGCCCTCGCCCGTGCGCTCATCCACGCAAAGAAACAGGGCATCACGACTGTCACCATCACCCAGCGTCCTGCCCTGTTGCAATGTGTCGACAAGATCCTGGTCCTGAAAGACGGTTCGGTGGCGATGTTCGGAGAGCGGATGGAAGTTCTTAAGGCGATGAGCACCAGGCCAAGCGACGGCATCAACGGCGGGCAACAGGCTCCGCGGATCGGCGGGTGAGTGTCATGTTTCGGAGAGGCAAGGAAAAGACAGAAATCCAATCCGCCAAGAAAGATGAGGCGGGCCAGGTCGAATGGTACAGCGAGGTGCCGCGCTCCATCCGGCCGCACAGCTTTACCGGATTTGCCATTCTGGTGGCCTCGTTCGGGGGCTTCGGCTACTGGGCGGCGACAGCTCCCCTCGCCTCTGCCGTCATCGCCCAGGGCAGTTTCGTCGCGACCGGCAACAACAAGATTATCCAGCATCTGGAGGGCGGCATCATCAAGGAGCTGATGGTGAACGAAGGCGATGTCGTACACGAAGGCGACATCCTGCTGACGCTTGATCCCACCGCAGCGCTTGCAAACGAACGCGCCCTCAAGATGCGGCGTCTGAGGCTTGAGGCAGTCGTCGCCCGCCTCAAGGCCGAGGCTCAAGGCGCCAAGGACTTCAAAATTCCCGACGTGGTCCAGCAGGAGGCAAGCGATCCTGATGTCAACGCGCTCATTCAAAGCCAGTTCGTCATTTTCCGCAGCAAGCAGGTCAAGCTCGACGAACAGCTGAACCTGATCGAGAAGAACATCACCTCGCTGGCATTCCGCAATCAGGGGTATGACGGCCAGAAGAAAGCCTTCGTCACGCAGCTCAACCTCCTGACGGATGAACAGAATTCGAAGCAGAAGATGGCCGAGATAGGCGTCGTACGTCGCTCCGATCTGCTGGCGGTACAACGCGCCGTCGCCGACGCAATGGGCGAACTGGCGCGCATCGAGTCCGAGATCAACGAAAGCGAATCGCAGGTGGCGAAGTACCGTCAGGAAGCGATCATCGCGATCAATGCCAATAAGCAGGCTGCCCTTGATGCGCTGGAGACCGCCGAGTCAGATCTCGAAAGCGTCCGCGAGCAGGCGCGCGAGGCGACGGGCGTCCTCGACCGAACCGTCATCCGTTCTCCGGTCAGCGGCACCGTCGTGCGCGCCTACTACCACACTGCCGGCGGCGTCATAACGACCGGCAAGCCGATCATGGAAATTTTGCCCAACAACGTGCCGCTGATCATCGAGGCACAAGTGCTGCGGACCTCGATCGATCAACTCCATGAAGGCGAAACAGCCACGATCCGCCTCTCTGCGCTCAACCGCCGCACGACGCCTGTTCTGAACGGAGACGTCTTCTACGTCTCGGCGGACTCGGTGGAGGATGCCTCGGGAAGCACGCAGAGGGATGTCTATATCGTGCGGGTCAAGGTGGCGCCGGAAGAACTCAAGCGTATTCCCGGGTTCAAGCCGGTGCCCGGCATGCCGGCCGATGTGATGATCCAGTCGGCGGAGCGAACATTCTTCGAATATCTTTCGAAGCCGGTTGTCGACAGCATGTCGCGAGCATTCCGCGAGCGTTGATCGAGACCAGAAAAGGCCAGAGGAAGGACATGCTTAAATAGGATTTTGCTTTATGATGAATGCATAATCTGTGATTTTCGATTGGGTCGTACAATGCCTGCGATATCAGATGTTCTGCTCCTTGTCGGCCGACTGAACTATGTCTGGACCAATACCGAGAGCCTTTTGATTTATATTATTGCGCACCTTCTCAATGTGGAGAAGGATGCTGCCATTATCGTTTTCCTGACATTGAATACGACGCGCGCGCGTATCGATCTGGTCGAGCGGCTGGCCAAACTGCCGTCGGCCCCATCGGATGACAGCAAGGCCGTTCTTGCGCTGATGGGCCGCCTGAAGCGGGAATCGAAAATGCGCAACAAATACAATCACTGCATCTATTCTTTCGACGAGAGCGGTGAGATTTCCAGCACGCAATTGATGCGCCTTGTCGAGGACGAAAAGGAAGTCCGCTACGGCAAGATCGAACAGCTCGACCGGAAGGAAATCGACCGCCTGGAGAAGTCCATCCAGGAGATCGTCGAGATCAGCAAGGCGCTCTGGGTCTTCATCCGCGCCAGCCCGCGCTACACGGATGCCATGTAGATCGCTAATCCCATTTTACCTCCGCAAATAACACGAAGGGAATATTTGACGCATTTCAAATACAGCTAATATGAGCGCTTGCTGTTTAGCGAAGTAAACAAAGCGATCGGTAGGCGTATGCGAATTGACGTGATCGAAAGCATTGCTGATCTGGATGCGGCGCGTGCGGATTGGGATCGGGTTTATGTAAGCGACCCTCAAGCACAATATTCTCTCTCCTGGACATGGTTGCAGGCATATGTGAGGAACCGGAAGCGCTGGTTCATCCTGGCGCTGCGCGAGAAGCAACCTGGATCTCCTTATGTTGCCTTCTTTCCCCTGCGCCTGAGAACGGTTCAGGATCAGAAGACCGGAATTTTTACCGACGACATCTTCATGGCTGGCAATCATGCAGCCGATTATACCGGCCTGATCAGCGAGCCGGGCTATGAGGCACATGCGATCCGCGGTTTTGCCCTGTTCCTGAAAAGCCAGAACTGGACGAACCTCCATCTCGACAATTTCTCGGGCTCCATCGAGCGGCGCAATGCGCTGCTTGCAGAGTTGGGCGGACCCGACGTATCATTCCGCAAGGTCTCGCGGCTTGATGAGGCCGGCATCGACCAGACTATCTGCCCGGTCGCGAAATTACCGACCAGTTGGGATGCCTATCTCGAACGCAATCTGAGCAGCCCGACGCGGCAGAAGCTTCGCCGCTTCCTAAGGCAGGTCGAGAATGATGACAGCTACCGCATCACAGTCGCGACCGCCGACACGATCGACCGGGATGTCGATATCCTCTTCCGGCTTTGGCGTGCAAAATGGGGCAGCCTCAAGGGTGATCGGACAGAGAAGATCATCGCTACGTCACGTGCCATATTGCTGGACGCCTTCCGAAGCGGAAACTTGATGGTTCCAATCCTCTGGCATGGCGAAAGGCCGCTGGGGGCACTCGCCAACTTCCTGGATCATCAGAAGAAGTCGATCCTCTTTTACATCGCCGGCCGCGATGAGGACTGGAAAACCCCCTCGCCGGGTCTCGTCCTCCACGGTTACTCAATTCGCCGGGCGATCGAAGAAGGCTTTATCAGCTACGATTTCCTCCGTGGCAACGAGCCGTATAAATATGCTTTCGGCGTCGAGGAGCAGACCCTTCACTGCATCACGGTGCGCACCCGAAGCGGTCGAAATCTTCGCGAAGGATTGAATGTTCGCAGCATAGGTCATGTTTACGAGGAGGGAAGCCGGCTTTACGCATCGGGAGACAGGACGAATGCCGAAGCGGCCTTCGAGCAGGTCCTTGCCGCCTACCCGGATCATATCGGTGCCGAGCTCTCGCTTGCGCAGCTCCTGTTCGACAAGGGCAAGCTGGCGGAAGCGGAGGCAGCCTATAGTACGCTTCTGGCAAAGGCCGCCGACCCGATCCCGGTGCTCGTGCGTCTTGGCGACACGCAGATGGCGCAAAAGAAATTCGCGGAGGCCGCAGCAACCTTCTCCAGGATCGTCGATCAAAGGCCCAATAACATACGATCGCATTTCAAGAAGGGCACGGCCCTGGCGGCGTCAGGCCGAACGACCGACGCGATCAAGGCATTCAAGGTGCTGGAACAGCTTCATTCCGACGATCCCTTATTGACCACCTACAGGCAAAAGGCCAGGGAAGCGCTGGCCAAGCTCCTGAAGCCGCTTTCGCCGGATCTCAATTTGCCTGCGATACATCCCAAGGGCTTCCCGCTCAAACCGGTGGCGCGTGCCTCGGGGCCGATCGCAAGGCAGATGAAGCAATCCTCGGACACTATCCTTGGCTCTCTTAAGGATTGGGAAGCGCTGCAGGCGCCACCCACCGAGCTGCCCTTCCCACGTTCGGTGGGTTTGAAGAGCTTCCTTCAGCGAACCAAGCACTAAGTCATCAGTCCACGCAAAAAGACCGGCGAACTCCGCCGGTCTTTTGAAAATGAAACTGCCCTGTTTTCAGCGTCGGCTGAGCAAGCCGATCATATAGGCGACGCCGGCCGTGACTGCCAATGCAAACAGAGGCTCTTCACGGACCTTTTCGCGCACGCGTTCCGTGACCTGCGAAGCCTCTCCAGCCACCACCGACTTAGCGCCCTGCCCGATCGCGACGACGCTCTCCGAAAGACGGGCGAGATCCTCTCTCAGGGCAGTAATCTGCGCTGACAGATCGTCGCTTGCGACTTCGGCTTGGATGCGCGCCGCTGTGGCTTGTGCGGAGGTAGTTTTCGTATCGGCCATATTGAACTCCTCTTGTTCGTGCCCTTTAAAACGCCCGCATTGGGCAAAGGTTCCGGGTTTGGGGGTGATTTCGGTCGACGCTCTTCAATTCCGTTTCGGATTGTTCTAAGGAACTCCAAATGCTTTGCCCGTGGGCAAAGTCAAGGTTTATGCGAGGTTTGCGTTCTGATGTTCGAATTGCTGAGAAGAGCCGCCCAGACCTGGGTTGCCAAAGGCCTGATGCTCCTACTGGTCGCGTCCTTCGGTATATGGGGTGTGACCCGCTCGCTGGTGAGCGGCGGTTCGAGCACAACGGTCATAACGGTCGGCGATCAGCATATCGATGCCAACGAGTTCCGGCTTGCCTACCGCCGCCAGGTCAGCGCCATGAGCCAGCAGTTCGGCATGCAGCTGACGCCTGACCAGGCCAAGGCCTTTGGTGCCGCGCAGCAGACCTATCAGCAGCTCATCGCCGGCGCCACGCTCGATCAGCTCTCCAGCGAGATGGATCTCGGCCTTTCCAAGGATCGCCTGGCGCAACTGATCGGCGATGATCCGGCCTTCAGGGCCGTCAATGGCCGCTTTGACCGTGATCTCTTCTCCAGCCGCTTGCGAAACGCCGGCATTACCGAAGATGATTACATCAAGGAACGCAGCAAGGTCGCCGTCCGCGGCCAGATCGTCGACGCCGTCTCCAACGGCTTCTCCGCGCCCCCGGTGCTCGTCGATGCGATCAGGCAGTTTCATGACGAACGCCGCAGCATCGATTACCTCATCCTGACGAATGCCAATATCGATCCGATCAAGGCGCCTGCCGATGACGTGCTGGCAAAATGGTTCGAAGGCGTGAAGCAGCGCTACCGCGCGCCCGAATATCGCAAGATCGGCTATGTGACACTGGAGCCTAGCGATCTTGCCGACGTGGCCAGCGTCACGGACGACGAGGCCCGCGCCGAGTTCGAGAAGCGCAAGGAAAGCTTCAAGACGCCGGCAAGCCGCACGATCGAGCAGCTGACTTTCGCCAACAAGGATCTTGCCGACGCAGCAGCGACCGCGCTGAAGACCGGCACGACCTTCGATCAGCTGGTGAGCGATCAGGGCAAGACCAAGAACGATGTGCTCCTCGGCGATTTCACCAAGGACAAGGTTCCGGACCAGGCAATCGCCGACGCTGCCTTCGCCGTCACCAAGGAAGGCGGCACGACGCCTGTCGTCCAGGGCTCCTTCGGTCCGGTCATCCTGCGCGTAACCAACGTCAAGGAAGAGACTGCCAAGAATTTCGATGACGTGAAGGAAGATATCCGCAAGCAGGTGGCGCTCTCCAAGGCCGCCAGCGAGATCAACGATGTCCACGACCGCTTCGAAGACCTTCGCAGTTCGGGTGCATCGCTGCAGGATGCCGCCAAGCAGCTCAATCTGAAGGCAATCACGATCGACGCCGTCGATGCGACCGGCCTCGATAAGAGCGGCAATGAGGTGAAGGATCTTCCTTCTAAGCAGCAGCTCCTCACTGAGGCCTTCAAGACCGATCAGGGCGCCCAGCCCATTCCGCTGACCGTTGGAAATGACGGCTATATCTGGTTCGATGTCGAGGACGTCATCGCTGACAGAGATCGCCCGCTGTCGGAAGTTCACGACAAGGCCGTCGCTGACTGGACTGCGGAACAGCAGAAAGCAGCCTTGGCCGTCAAGGCCGCGGAATTGAAGACGGAAGCTGAGAAGGGCAAGTCGCTCGCCGACATCGCGGCTCCGCTCGGCATCGCCGTCGAATCGAAGGCGGATGTCGTCCGCACGACCGATGATCCGGTCCTCGGCCATGGTGGCGTCACGGCCGCCTTCTCCGGCGCTGTCGATACGGTAGCGAATTCGGTGGGCGGCGATGAGACGACGCAGATCCTTCTCAAGGTCACCGACGTCAACACAGCACCGGCAACGGATGCGCTCAACAATCAGGACCAGCAGATTGCCGCGATCGCCAATGCGGCCGGCGATGACATCCTCGATCAGATCGTCACCACCCTGCAATCGAAATATACGGTGAACGTCAATCAGACGCTCGCCGAACAGGCAATGGTTCGCTAGGGACGCTCGGGAAGGATCGAAAGCCATGGCTGAGTTGAAGCCGCTTCTTGCCAAGGTCGCCGGCGGCGAGGCACTGACGAGGGACGAGTCCCGTCAGGCGTTCGAAATCCTGATGTCCGGAGAGGCAACGCCTTCGCAGATCGGTGGCTTCCTCATGGCGTTGCGGGTTCGCGGCGAAACCGTCGACGAGATCGTCGGAGCCGTCGCGACCATGCGTTCTAAGATGCTGGCCGTCGAAGCGCCGACCGATGCCATCGATATCGTCGGAACCGGCGGCGACGGCACCGGCACCTACAATATATCGACGC
This sequence comes from Neorhizobium sp. P12A, assembly GCF_008365395.1. Lineage (NCBI taxonomy): Bacteria > Pseudomonadati > Pseudomonadota > Alphaproteobacteria > Hyphomicrobiales > Rhizobiaceae > Neorhizobium > Neorhizobium sp. P12A. The sequence continues at coordinate 79,135 of NZ_QOVX01000006.1, forward strand.
TTGCAGCCCTGATCGTTGCCGGCACCGGTGTTCCCGTCGCCAAGCATGGAAACCGCGCGCTGAGCTCCAAGTCCGGCGCCGCCGACAGTCTGTCTGCGCTCGGCGTCAAGCTCGATATCGGCCCTGACATGATCGCCCGCTGCATCCGCGATGCCGGCATCGGCTTCATGTTTGCGCAGATGCATCACTCGGCCATGCGGCATGTCGGCCCCTCGCGCGTCGAACTCGGCACGCGGACGATTTTCAACCTGCTCGGTCCCCTCTCCAATCCGGCCGGCGCACGCCGCCAATTGCTCGGCGTCTACGCGCCGCAATGGGTGGTTCCGCTTGCCGAGGTGCTGCGTGATCTCGAGGCCGAAAGCGTCTGGGTCGTGCATGGCGACGGCCTTGATGAAATCACCACCACCGGCACGACCAAGGTGGCAGCGCTCGAAGGCGGCAAGATCCGCACTTTCGAGCTGACGCCCGAGGATTTCGGAGTTCCGCGCGTCAAGCTTGATGTGCTGAAAGGCGGTGACGGCATTGTGAACGCCGCAGCGCTGCGCGATGTCCTGTCAGGTGCTAAGAACGCTTACCGCGACATTTCCCTTGCCAATGCTGCAGCCTCGCTTGTCATTGCCGGCAAGGCGGAAACCATCCATGATGGCATGAAGCTCGCAACTCAGTCGCTGGACAGCGGTGCGACGGCTGCTGCGCTAGAAAAGCTCATCGCCGTCTCGAATGAACAGGATTGAGAAGGACGAGGACGCGATGACCGATATCCTCAAGAAGATCGAAGCCTATAAGCGCGAGGAAATCGCTGCTGCCAAGTCCGTTGTGACGCTCGCCGATCTCAAGGCGATGCAGGCCGACCAGACTGCGCCCCGCGGCTTCCACAAGGCGCTGGTCTCCAAGCACGATGCCGGAAAATACGGTCTTATCGCGGAGATCAAGAAGGCGAGCCCCTCCAAGGGCCTCATCCGTCCCGATTTCGACCCGCCGTCGCTGGCCGCCGCCTATGAGGCCGGTGGTGCTGCCTGCCTCTCCGTGCTGACGGACAAGCCGAGCTTTCAGGGCGCGCCGGAATTTCTGACCGCGGCACGCAACGCCTGCGCGCTGCCTGCACTGCGCAAGGATTTCATGTTCGAGACCTATCAAGTGCATGAGGCCCGTGCCTGGGGCGCGGATTGCATCTTGTTGATCATGGCTTCGCTGTCCGACGGCGATGCGGAGCGCCTGCAGGACGAGGCTTTCGGTCTCGGTATGGATGTTCTGGTCGAGGTGCATGACGCCGAAGAGATGGAACGGGCGCTCAAGCTCTCCTCTCCGCTCGTCGGTATCAACAACCGCAATCTACGCACCTTCGAAGTGAGCCTCGCGGTCAGCGAAGCCTTGGCGACCATGGTCCCGGAAGGCCGGCTTCTGGTCGGTGAGAGCGGCATCTTCACCAATGAGGATTGCAAGCGTCTCGAGAGATCCGGAATCACCAGCTTCCTCGTCGGCGAAAGCCTGATGCGCAAGGATGATGTGACTGCAGCGACACGCGCTCTGCTGACCGGCGAAACCGGTGCCCTGGCGGCCGAGTAAGATGGCCGCCGAAAAGACCGGGCTGACGCACATATCCGCCTCAGGGGAGGCCCATATGGTGGATGTCGGCGAGAAAGCCGAGACCGCTCGCGTTGCGACCGCCGAAGGCCATGTCAGGATGAATCCGGAGACGCTCGAGCTGATCCGTCAGGGTAACGCCAAGAAGGGCGACGTCATCGCGACCGCCCGGCTTGCCGGCATCATGGCCGCCAAGCAGACCGCCAATCTCATTCCCCTTTGCCACCCCCTGATGCTGACGAAAGTGTCGGTCGACATATCGGAGGATGATGCCCTCCCCGGCCTGCGGGTGACGGCGACGGCTAAGCTGACCGGACGCACAGGCGTCGAAATGGAAGCGTTGACAGCGGTCTCGGTCGCCTGCCTCACGATCTATGACATGGCAAAAGCCGCCGACAAGGCCATGGAGATTAGTGGGATCCGCCTTCTGGAAAAGTCAGGCGGCAAATCGGGTGATTTCCGCCGCGAGGAGTAAGATATGAGCCTGCTGCCAGTCGCTGAAGCCCAGAGCCGCCTTCTAGACAAGGCCACTCCCGTCTCGGAAAGCGAGGCCGTCGCGCTGGACAAGGCTACTGGTCGGGTGCTGGCGAAAGACCTGGCCGCGCGCCTGACGCAGCCGCCTTTCAACGCCTCGGCAATGGATGGTTACGCGCTGCGCTGCGAGGATCTCGCCGAGCCGGGATCGACCTTGGCTGTGATCGGCACGTCAGCTGCCGGCCACGCATTTCAGGGTTCGATCGGGAAAAACGAGGCGGTGCGGATATTCACCGGCGCACCGATCCCTGAAGGCGCCGACACCATTCTGTTGCAGGAGGATGCCGAGCGGGAGGGTGACCATATCCGGACGACCTATGGAGTCCGCCTCGGCCAGCATGTTCGCCCACGTGGCCAGGATTTCGCCGAGGGTGAGGTCGTGCTTTTCAAGGGAACCGTCATGGACTTCTCGCGCCTGACGGTCGCGGCTGGCATGAACCATCCGGTGCTCGACGTCTACCGACGGCCACTGGTGGCGATTCTGGCGACCGGCGACGAGCTCGTCCCTCCGGGCACGCCGCCGGCGGAAGCCCAGATCGTGGCCTCCAACACATTCGGCATAGCTGCGCTCGCCAGGGAGGCCGGCGCCGAAGTGCTGGACCTTGGCATCGTTCCTGATGATCGCACCGAGATTGCATCAGCCGTCGAGCGGGCACGGTCGGCGGGCGCCGACGTCATAGTCACTCTCGGCGGCGCCTCAGTCGGCGATCATGATCTCGTCCAGTCGACGTTAAAGTCAGTGGGCATGACGCTCGATTTCTGGCGCATCGCCATGCGTCCGGGCAAACCGCTCATGATTGGAAGCCTCGATGGCGTCCATGTGATCGGGCTCCCGGGCAACCCGGTTTCGAGCCTCGTCTGCGGCGTGCTCTTCCTTGAGCCGCTGCTGCGCAAACTGGCGTCTTTACCGCCGCTGAAGAGGGAAAGCGTGGCGCTTTCAGCCACGAAACTTTCCGCCAACGACCAGCGGCAGGATTATGTCCGAGCAAAGCTGTCCAAGTCACCGGATGGAGAATGGCTGGCCGAGCCTTTCGGCAAGCAGGATTCGTCGATGATGAAGATCTTTGCCCGCTCGGATTGCCTGATCATCCGCCCGCCGCATGCGGCGGAACTTGCAGCCGGCGAGCCCTGCCCTGTCCTGTTGCTGCGCCCGGAGCTCCCGGTTTAGCATCGCGGATTTTTCTGCCCCCTGCTTCGTCACTCTTACGAATCAAATTGGGCGGCCATTGGCCGCCCGAGGAATGTTTGTCCGACTTACTTGGCAGCCGGCTTTTCGTGATGGCCGCCAAAGCCGGCGCGCATGGCCGACAGGATCTGGTTGGCGAAATCGTCATTGCCGCGCGAAGAGAAGCGGCCGTAGAGTGCGGCGCTGAGCACCGGCGTCGGAACGCCTTCGTCGATAGCGGCGGAGATCGTCCAGCGACCTTCGCCCGAGTCCGAGACGCGGCCCGCATATTGCGTCAGGCCAGCATCGGCATGCAACGCATCGGCAGTCAGGTCGAGGAGCCATGAGGTGATGACGCTGCCGCGGCGCCAGACTTCGGAAACCTCGGCGATATCGATATTGTACTGATAGAATTCCGGATTGGAGAGCGGCGCAGTCTCGGCATCGATTTCCGCCTTCTGCATCCCGATATTGGCATGCTTGAGGATATTGAGGCCTTCGGCATAGGCGGCCATGAGGCCATACTCGATGCCGTTATGGACCATCTTGACGAAGTGACCGGCACCATGCGGGCCGCAATGCAGGAAGCCCTGTTCGGCAGTGCTCTTGGCGGCTGCGACTTCGGTGCGCTGCGGAGACGGCTTCACGTCGCCGACACCGGGCGCCAAGGTTGCGAAGATCGGCGACAGATGCTGGACGGTCGGCGTTTCGCCGCCGATCATCAGGCAGTAGCCGCGCTGCAGGCCGAAGACGCCGCCGCTGGTGCCGACGTCCACGTAATGGATGCCCTTCTGCTTCAGCATGGCGGCGCGACGAATGTCGTCGTGATAGTAGGAATTGCCGCCGTCGATGATGATGTCGCCCTCTTCGAGGAGCGGGACGAGCTTGGTGAGTTCGGCATCGACGATCGCAGCCGGCAGCATCATCCAGACGGCACGCGGCTTTTCGAGCTTCGAAACGAAGTCTTCCAGCGAACTGCTGCCTGTGGCGCCGAGGTTGGCGAGCTCCTCAACGCTCTGTGCGCGAGCGTCGAAGACAACGGCACTGTGGCCATTCTTCATAAGTCGCTGGACCATGTTGCTGCCCATGCGGCCGAGACCAATCATACCAATCTGCATTTCAAATCTCCTTGGGAGGGGGTTCTCGTATCCAATAAAGAATCTTGCGGCGGTTTGCCACTGAACTAATGGCTTGCAAGCTATGCAGAGGGACGCAAACACGCAAGCGAAGCTTACGTCACAAAGCCGGCGCAGTGAACCACGTAAGCCGGATTCAGGTGAAAGTGGCAAGAATCGACAATCAAGCTCCGCCGATATCGACAATGATCGGTTCAGGCGTTCGGAACGTCACGCCTCCGACGCCGAATTCTATTGCCCGTACTCCCGATTCTCATTCGATTTTTGAGTCGCAACTCGCCTAACCAACTGGACAAGAAGGGGTTTCACTATGCCGACGATTACCACGAAGGATGGCGCCCAGATTTTCTATAAGGACTGGGGCAAGGGACAACCGGTTGTTTTCAGCCATGGCTGGCCGCTGAATGCGGATGCCTGGGACGACCAGCTCTTCTTCGTTGCCTCCAACGGCTACCGCGCCGTCGCCCATGATCGCCGCGGCCACGGTCGCTCCAGCCAGACCTGGGACGGCAACGATATGGACACCTATGCCGATGACCTTGCTGCAGTCATCGAGGCTCTCGATCTGAAGGATATCATTCTGGTCGGCCATTCCACCGGCGGCGGCGAAGTGACCCGCTTTATAGGCCGTCACGGCACGAGCCGGGTGGCGAAGGCTGTGCTGGTCGGCGCCATTCCGCCGCTGATGTTGAAGACGGAGGCCAATCCCGAGGGCTTGCCGCTCTCGGTATTCGACGGCATCCGCGCCGGTGTCGCCGGTGACCGTTCGCAATTCTATAAGGACCTGGCCTTCCCGTTCTATGGCGCGAACCGTGAAGGCTCCAAGGTCAGTGAAGGTCTGCGCGAGCAGTTCTGGCTGCAGAGCATGCAAGTCGGCATCAAGGGCTCCTACGATTGCGTTAAGGTATTCTCCGAGACCGACCTGACGGAAGACCTGAAGAAGTTCGACATTCCGACGCTCTTCATTCACGGCGACGACGACCAGATCGTCCCGATCGTTGCAGCCGCCCGCATCGCTTCCAAGATCGTCAAGGACGCAACGCTCAAGGTCTATCCCGGTGGAGCACACGGTTTGACGGCGACGGAAAAGGACAAGTTCAACGCCGACCTGCTTGCGTTTCTCAAGGCCTGATCGCTGAAGGCCGGCGCTGCAGGGCGCCGGTCTCTCGAAGCATAAACGCACCAAGCATTCCCTGGGGGAAAACATCATGAACAATCATCACCAATCCGGCATGTCTCGCCGAGGCTTTTGCCTGTGCTGCATCGGCGGCGCCGCCTTTGCTGCGACCGGAGCCTGGTTGACTCCAGCCGAGGTCTTTGCCGCCGCCGGCAATATCGTCGACATGATCCGCGATGAGGCCGCAAAAGCCCAGATCAACACACGCAAGCTCAAAGGCGGTGTCAACGTCCTGTCCGGTTCCGGCGGCAACATTGCGGTGCTGACGGGCGATGACGGCAAGGTGCTGGTGGATGCAGGCATCACGGCAACACGGCCTCGTATCGAAAAGGCCCTTGCCGACCTTGGCGACCAGCCCATTACCCACCTCATCAATACGCACTGGCATTTCGACCACACGGATGGAAACGAGTGGCTTCATTCCGAAGGTGCCGAGATCATCGCGCAGCAGAATACGTTGACACATCTCTCTTCCGCGCAGCGCGTTCAGGACTGGGATTTCAATTTTCCCGCCTCGCCTCCTGCCGCCCTGCCGACTGCGCTGATGAATTCGGAACGAACCCTCAAATGGAATGGGGCGACCATCATTCTGAAGCATTATGATCCGGCACATACCGATGGCGATATCTCCGTGACCTTCGAGGAAGCCGACGTCCTGCACACCGGAGATACGTTCTGGAATGGCATCTATCCGTTTATCGATTATTCCACGGGCGGAAATATCGACGGTATGATCAAGGCAGCCGCCGCCAACGTGAAGGCAACGACCAGCAAGACGGTCGTGATCCCCGGCCACGGCCCCGTTGGCAACCACAAACAACTCGTGGCCTTCCACGACATGCTTGCGCATTCGCGCGACAATGTCGCAAAGCTGAAGAAACAGGGACGTTCTCTTGAGGAAGTGGTGGCCGCAAAGCCAACGTCACGATACGATGCTACTTGGGGAAAATTCGTGATAACGCCGCGTTTCTTCACGCAGCTTATTTATGAAGGCGTCTAAGACGCCATATCTTGGGGTCCTGCATTCTAGGAGAATTGGTAATGTCCGCTGTGAAGGTGCCGCTCGTCCCGGCCGCGTTCTTTGGTATGGTGTTGGGACTTGCCGGTCTCGGAACCGCATGGCGGCTTGCGCATCAGGTCTGGCATTTGCCGGCTCTCATCGGTGAGATCATCACCTTTGTTGCGATCGCCGTATGGGCATTGCTGATCATCCTTTTTGCCCTGAAATGGCTGGTGGCGCGCGAAGAGGCTCTCAAGGAGGTCGTCCACCCCGTTCAATGCTGTTTCATCGGGCTGGTGGGCGTCGCCACCATGCTTGCTGCGGGCGGGCTTCTGCCCTACTCGCACGGAGGCGCCGAAGTTCTGTTCGGTCTCGGCGCCCTCTATACCCTGCTCTTCGCCGTCTGGCGCACCGGTGGCCTCTGGCAGGGTGATCGACAGGACGCCATGACGACCCCCGTTCTCTATCTGCCGGCCGTCGCCGGAAGTTTCGTCACCGCCATCATCGCCGGCGCCATCGGTCACCCCGATTGGGGACAATATGCCTTCGGCGCCGGTATCTTTACCTGGCTGGCGATCGAATCCGTACTGCTGCATCGCTTCTATACCGTAGCACTGCCGCCGCCGATGCGCCCGACGCTCGGCGTCCAGCTCGCGCCGGCTCCGGTCGGCGCGGTCGCCTATCTCAGCGTCACTCAGGGGCCTCCTGACATTATCGTGCACGCGATGGTCGGCTATGCCGTTCTGCAGGCGCTGATCCTGCTGCGGCTATATCCTTGGATCAGGCAGGAGCCCTTCGCCCCGTCCTACTGGGCCTTCACCTTCGGCGCGACCGCCCTCGCCTCCGCGCCGCTCCGTCTCATCGATCGCGGCGATACAGGGCTGATCACCGTGCTCGCACCAGTTCTATTCGTCGTGGCCAACATCGTCGTGGGCCTGATTGCGATCGGCACGATTCACCTTGTGGTGACAGGGCGCATGCCCGTCACCTGGGCGGCGCTATCGCAGCGCAATAGAGACGCTGTCGGGCAAGGCTGAGCCGCTATTCCACTACACCTCAAGTGACGGACCCACATAGCGGGCACGGGGCCTTATGAGCCTGCCGCTGGTCACCTGCTCCATGGCATGCGCAAGCCAACCCACGGTACGGGCGAGAGCGAAGATGGTCAGCGGCGCATCTCTCGGCAGGTCGAAGACGTCAGCCAGCGCCGACAGGGCAAAGTCGATATTTCCCCGTTCCCCAACCATCTCCTCCCCTGCGGCCTGAAGTTCCGCAAAGATCGGCGGCAGAGGGATATGCGGCAATAGCGCCTGTGCGCGAACATCCCCGTCCGGATAAAGCGGATGGCCGAAGGCAGGCAGCGACTGTCCTTGCGCCAGGTAGGATTGAACTGCCTCCCTTGCACCCATCGCAGTAGCCGTATCGACCAAACCCGAAACGCCACGCCAAGCCCCGCCATGAAGCGGTCCGGTCAGTGTCGAAAGACCGGATAGCACGACGGCAGAAAGCGTGGCGCCCGCCGATGCCGTAATCCGCGCCGCGAAGGTCGAGGCATTCAGTTCATGATCGGCGAGCAACACCATCGCGCGCCGGATCGGATCAGCCGCCTCGGGACGCTTCCAGTTTTCTGCCAGGCGCTGGTCCAGCGTCATATCGTGGGCGCCGGGTGCCAGCGCATCGGCAACGGTCATCAGGACATCCTCTGCCTCTGCCTGCAGGGCAACGGCGGATCGCCCGAGAGACGGGAGGTCATTAGGTGCTCGATGCGCCAGCGCGGCGAAGGCCGTAGCAAGCCTCGGCTCGGCCATCTGTGAGACCTTTCCATTCAATCGCAAAGGTCGCTTCATATCCCACAGCAGGCAGGCGACGTCTTCCAGCGTCGAGGCCTCGGAGAGCCGGGCGGCATCGCGCCCGCGATAGAAAAGTCTCCCATCGGTGACAGTCGATAAGGCAGAAGAAAGCACCGGATCGCCCCAGCGGATCGCTTCCTCCGCCACCGCCTCACTCTTGCGTCGTCCCGGGTGTCGGGCGGCAAGTTTGTTCACGTCCTCGCCGAAATAGAGGCTGCGTCGCGTGTCCGAAGGATCGGGTTTGGCGCGGATGCGACCACGGCTGACATTGGCATAGAGCGTCTGGGATTTCGTTCCGAGCAGGATAAGCGCCTGTTCAGCCGTCAGCCAGGTCATGGAACCTCACATTGATCAATTTCATCAAGATTGACGTCAATATCATTTGTGCCGATCTAGAGGGAAAGTCAAAGGAGAATGGCAATGAAAAGTGGACTTGATGACGTGGTCGCAGCCGAAACCCAGCTTTCCGATGTTGATGGTGCAGCGGGACGCCTGATCATTCGCGGCGTATCGCTGGACGATCTGGTGGCGACCAGCCACTATGAGGATGTCGCGGCGCTGCTGCTCGGCGGCCTGTTTCAGGAGGATTTTGACGCACGGCGTCTCGACATGTTGCTTGGCGCTGCGCGAGTGGCTCTGTTCAGCCATGTGGAAGCGGCAGGCCCGGCGCTCCTCGCGCTGCCCCCCGTCGATGCCATGCGGGCGCTGCTGGCGCGCGTGGCCGATGGCGACGACCTCGCGACGGCCGTAACCCTGATGGCGGCTCCGGCCGTATTCCTGCCGGCGGTCCTGCGCCTCAAGCGCGGCGATGAGGCGATTCGACCCGATGCAGCTCTGTCTCAGGCTGCCGATATTCTGCGCATGATGAACGGCGTTGCCCCGACCCCGGAGCAGACGGCGGGTCTGGATGCCTATCTGGTTACGATCTCCGACCATGGACTGAACGCCTCGACCTTCGCCTCTCGGGTCATCGCCTCCACGCACGCAGGTCTCACCTCTTCCGTGCTCGCTGCGCTCAGCGCCTTGAAGGGCCCTCTGCACGGAGGTGCGCCGGGACCGGTGCTTGACATGCTGGATGCGGTGGGCAGCCCCGACAGGGCACGCACGTGGCTTGCCCACCAGCTCGATCGCGGTGAGCGCCTCATGGGCTTCGGCCATCGCATTTATCGTGTTCGGGACCCTCGTGCCGATGCTCTCAAAGCAGCCTTGAAACCCATCATCGACGGTGGCCAGGTCGACGCCGAGCGCATTGCCTTGGCCGAAGCGGTCGAGGTCGCGGCACTTGCGCTTCTGAAGGAACGCAAGCCCGATCGACCGCTGGAAACGAATGTCGAATTCTACACGGCATTGCTGCTCGATGCGCTCGGCTTCCCGCGTGAATCCTTCACCGGGGTCTTTGCGATCGGGCGCACGGTCGGTTGGATCGCCCACGCCCGCGAACAGATACTCGAGGGCCGGCTTATCCGCCCGCAGTCGCGTTACGTCGGTCCCATGCCGAAGGCGGCGTGAGAGACGATTCGAGGCGCCGGAGCGATTCGGCGCCTGCTCTCTGCTCACCTCGTCCTGACCGAGCAGTTGCTGATTCCATCCCCCAAATGCGGTCATAGAGGGCGCGCTCTCGATTTTGTGCGCGCCAATTCACCGGATTCGTCGCTTCTTCCCCGTGGTTTTAGCAACGTTAAAACCACGTATCTGGCCCCGGATTCGAGGTTTTATGACCGAAAGGGGTTAGAGAAATTCGTGCTTATATAGCCCTTGTTCCAAAAAGATTAATCCTAAATGCGATCTCGCGAGCTGTGGCATTCGATGCTATCAGCGCCGCTTGGTTGATTTTCGCAGCCGGTGGTGCACACATGGAAAATGCACGACATTGGGATAACATCGGAATAGATTGTTCCTTTGGGACGCAGGATGGATGTGGAGGGCTCTTGGAACGCCGTCTCACTGCGATTCTCGCTGCTGATATCGTCGGCTACAGCCGATTGATGGGCATGGACGAGGCCGGCACGCTGGCAGCGGTCAGGGCTCATCGTGCCGAATTGGTCGACAAGACAATCGCAAACCACCGCGGACGCATCGTCAAGTTGACCGGCGACGGAATGCTCGTGGAATTTCCAAGCGTCGTAAACGCCGTCGCCTGCGCAGCCGAAGTCCAGCGCGGCATGGTCGAGCGCAACAAGGATATCCCGCAGGATAGCCGCATCGAATTGCGCATTGGTGTCAACCTTGGCGACGTGATCGTCGAGGACGGCGATATCTTTGGCGACGGTGTCAATGTGGCCGCACGGCTGGAAAGCATCGCCGAGCCCAATGGCATCGCCATCTCCTCCTCCGTGCACGATCAGATCGGCTCCCGTCTTGATCTCGCGTTCGAAGACCGCGGTGAGCATTTCCTGAAGAATATTGCCCGCGGTGTTCGGGTCTACACGATCTCGTTTGGCGATCCGTCGTCGCATCGCCGGCGCGCGGCTGCCGTCTACCTTGCGGCCCAGGGTGGTGGCAAGCGGCTGGTTGCCGTCTTGCCGTTCACGAATATGAGCGATGATCCGGAGCAGGAATATTTCTCCGACGGCATTACCGAAGACATCATCACCGATCTCTCGAAAATATCGGGCCTGCATGTCGTCGCCCGCAACACCGCCTTCACCTACAAGGGCAAGTCCGTCAAGGTGAAGCAGGTGGCGCAGGAACTCGGCGTCCACTACGTGCTGGAAGGCAGCGTGCGCAAGGCGGCGCGTCGCGTTCGCATCACGGGTCAGCTGATCGACGCCCGCAACGGCGCGCATATCTGGGCGGATCGCTATGATCGTGACCTGACGGACATCTTTGCCATTCAGGACGAGATCACCCATGCGATCGTCAATCAGCTCAAGGTCAAGCTGCTGCCGGACGAGAAAAAAGCGATCGAGAGCGAACCTACCGCCAACGTGGAAGCCTACACCTACTATCTCCGAGGGCGGCAGTTCTCGCATAGCTGGACAAGGACCTATCTTCTGCTGGCGCGGCGGATGTTCCTGAAAGCGGTTCAGCTGGATCCCGGCTATGCCGGCGCCTATGCCGGTATCGCCGCCTGCGATGCGGCACTCAGGGATTGGAATGCCCAGGAATTCCCGCTCGAATGCATCATGAAGGCGAGCGCCAAGGCGGTGGAACTGAACCCCAATCTCGCAGAGGCACAGGCTTCCTACGGATTGGCCTTGCATCAGAGCGGCCGAGACGAGGAAGCGCGCATTGCCTTCGAACGCGCTCTGGAAATCGACCCCACTCTTTATGAGGCCAATTTCCATTATGCCCGCGTCTTTTTCATGCAAGGTTGCTTTCAGGAAGCCGTGCATTATTTCGAACGCGCCGCTGCTATCAGGGAAGATGACTACCTGACGCCGGTTCATCTGATGAGCGCCTATCGCTCACTGGGGCTGCAGGTCGAGCAGGAACGCTGGGCAAGGGTCGGTTTCGAGCGCGCGGAGCGTGCCTTGAACCTCAGCCCCGAGAACTCCGGCCCTGCGCATCGTGGCGCCCTGGCATTGGCGCATATGGGAGATGAGGAACGCGCCCGGGAATGGGCGGAGCGCGCCCTGGCGATTGATCCGGATGATATCGTCGCGCAATACAACATCGCCTGCGTCTATTCGATGCTGGGCGATCTGGATCGCGCACTCGATCTTCTGGAGACGTTGCTCCCGCACAGCTCGAGCTATCATCTCTACTGGTTCCGCAACGATTCGGACCTCGATCCTCTTCGCAGCCTGCCGCGGTTCCAGAAACTGCTGGATTCCGTCGGCGAGGAACCAATAGCGGTATGAAACTTACGAGGGGCCGCACGCGAATGCGCATTGCGGCCCTATATTTTCCATAGCCACACCGCAATCGAACCTGCTCGACCACGAAGCTGGGTTTCCATTGGTCCATCCAGGGTGCCGGTTTGAAAAGGCTCGCTGTCACGACCGGCAACCTTGAGAAGTTCGTCGCTGATCGCAACCTCGTTGCCGAAACGGGCAGCAACCTCCATGAGCCGGCTTGCGACGTTCACAGTGTCGCCTGTCGCTGTGATCTGCTGTCGGCTGCCGCCGCCTAGTCGCGAGGCGACGATGGTACCGAAATGGGCGCCGATCTTGAAACCGATGCGCGACGTCGTTGCCTCCGGAAGCCCTTCAAGCCAGCGCCGCGTACGGTCGGCAAGCCTGACGCAGCAGCGCAAGGCGTTTGTTGCATCCTGCGGTCCCGGTTGCGGCAGGCCGAACAGGATCATGGCGCCGTCACCCATGAAGCTGATGATGGCGCCGTTGTTGGCAATGACTTCATCATCGACAAGATTGTAAAAGTCGTTCAGCAATTCCCGTACTGCCGTCGGACCGATCGTTTCGCTCAAGCCGGTGAAGCCGTTGATGTCAATGAAGACGACAGCTGCGTCCTGCCGGACCGGCTGGGTCAGAAAATCGGGATTACGGGCTAGGAACTCCGTAAGGCCCGGCGCCTGGACGCGCTGCAAAAGCTGGCTCTGCTGCGCGAAATGATGCGCCTGGCGCCTGCCGAGGAGAAGTTGAGCGGCGCCGAAGAGAACTGCCGGCGGCCCAGCCGCCGCCATGGGCAGTGCTGCCGAAAGCCAGATGCCATGTGCGAATGCGGCCAAATTCACCATCGCCCAGAGGAAGATGACGCTCAGGATCGTGGCGATACCGATCGCACTGCGCTGCCAGGCAAGGAGCCCGATGAGCAGGACGGACAAGGCGACCGCCAACCCCGCATCGATGAGCCTGACGTTATGATCACGGACCAGTCCATCGCCGGCCATCAGATGGGTTATCGCGGTCGAGATGACCTCCGCTCCAGGAAAAACAGGATCGAAAGGCGTCGGAAACACATCGCCGCCGCCCGTCACCGTCGCTCCTATGACCACGATATGGTCCTTGATGACGTTCTCGGGAATCTGTCCGTTCAACACCGCGGTGGCGCTGATGGTGCGGATCGTGCCGCGCGGACCGTAAAAGGATAGTGGCAGCATATGGCCTATATCCGTTCCGACCTCGCGATCTCCAAGCAGGATACCATCCGGCTCGATAACCGGATCGGCGCCGCTTGCAAGCGTGGCCACGCGCAGGGGGAAGGAAGGCACTATGCTGGTGCCACTGCGCAGTAACATCGGCACGAAGCGGGGCGCTCCGCTCTTGTCTGTCTGCACGTTGACGAAACCAACCGCAGCCGCATCCGTGAAGCGTCGTTGCGGCAGGAGCAGTTCGCTGGCCTTAGGAAGCCCGGTCAGCAGGTTCTCGCCGGTATCCGCGATCTGCTGCCGGCTCTCTGGAAAGACTGCCGCAGCGGCAAGGACAGTGTTTCCCTGGCCCAGCGCATCTGCCAGGGCCTTGTCGCCCTCCTCCGGCCCCGCGTCGACAAGAAGCATGTCGAGCGCGATCGCCTTGGGCTTCGATTTCTGGATGTTGGTAACGATCTTGGCCAATGTTGCGCGTGGCAGGGGGTAGGCGCCGGCTTGCCGCGCCGTATCGTCATCGATAGCAACTATGGTCACGATATCAGGAGGTGTATGTCGCCCAAGCAGCGTCGTCCTGAAATTCGTCAGCGTCGCTTCGACACCATCGATTACCGGTATGTCGCCCCTGAGATGCAGCACGCCAAGGCTGGCTCCCCATGAGGCCGCGAGGAGGGCCGCGACCAAGGTCAGTAGTGGAGGCTTTCGCATTGTGCGTTATTGACCCAGCCTTGCCATCAGCGCATTGACGCGCGCCGTGGGCCAGCGCTTGACGGTCAACGGCGTGCTAGTGCCTGACTGGACGTCCACCCCCTGCCCGACGCCAAGTACGACGCCGTTTCTTTGGTCCGAGCGACGCACGGAAACACGTCCGCGCAGCACGAGCACAGCCGTCTTGTCGCTCTGAACGTCGACCGCCCAACGAGTTCCTCGCACCGCCGCGATCGCCTGGGGTGTCACCACCTGAAAGCCGCCCTTGACGCGGGCGCTATCGACATCGAGCACGATGGCCTTGCCATCGAGCGAAGCCGCGTCGATCTGGCCGTCGCCATTGCGGTCCAGAAACTGGAAGCGTGCGCCGCTTTCCGCCGTGATGCTTATTCCGCGGCCGCAATGCAACGTCAGCCGTGTCGTCGCGTTGACCGGTTGAAGCGAACAACTGGCTGCGGATTGCGCCAGCGCGTCCTGGGCTCCGAATGCACATAAAGCCACGGCGAACGCGATCCGAACCAGTCCGTTTTTCCCGTCCATGGTCATTCCCTCTGATCGGTGTGCCGCTTCGCGTGGGGCTGTCGCGGCCGTTCGAGACCGGATGATGCGTCACGCGCCGCGGATCTGCAAGCCGTTGTAGCCTTTTAGCCTTTTGGAGCAAGGCGGATTCCCCCGTCGCACCGAAGCTGACACCGAGAAGTGATCCTATCAGCTCTCGGTACCATCAGCCTATGAGGTTCCCCGACGAGACTGTCACCGCCTCGCGTCAGAGCACGCTCGGGAATTGAAAAGATTATGTGATGCCGGAAATAGCAAAACCCGGCCTTCGCCGGGTTTTGTGTCTCATACATCTAAATGTCCGGGAAAGGCCTAGACCAAACGGCTCTGTTCCAGCGCCGCTTCGATGAAGCTTGCAAACAACGGATGCGGATCGAGCGGGCGGGATTTCAGTTCCGGATGGTACTGAACGCCGATGAACCAGGGATGATCCGGATATTCGATCGTCTCGGGCAAGATGCCGTCAGGCGACATGCCGGAGAAGATCAAGCCACAATTCTCCAGTCGGTCCTTGTAGTCGATATTGACTTCGTAGCGGTGGCGATGGCGTTCCGAGATATCGGTCGAACCGTAGATCTGCGCGATCTTCGTATCTTTCTTGAGGGCTGCCCTGTAGGCACCGAGGCGCATCGTGCCGCCGAGGTCGCCCGATGCGGTGCGCTTCTGCAACTCGTTGCCCTTCAGCCACTCGGTCATCAGACCGACGACGGGCTCCTTGGTCGGACCGAATTCCGTCGAAGATGCCGCTTCCACGCCGCCGAGATTGCGCGCCGCCTCGATCACAGCCATCTGCATGCCGAAGCATATGCCGAAATACGGCACCTGCCGCTCGCGGGCGAAGCGCGCCGCATGGATCTTGCCTTCCGAGCCGCGCTCGCCGAAGCCGCCCGGAACGAGAATGCCATGGACCTTCTCGAGATAGGGCGCCGGATCTTCCTTCTCGAAGACTTCCGATTCGATCCACTCGAGCTTGACCTTGACCCGGTTGGCGATGCCACCGTGGTGAAGCGCCTCGATCAGCGACTTGTACGCATCCTTGAGACCGGTGTACTTGCCGACAATTGCGATCGTCACTTCGCCTTCCGGAGTACGGATGCGGTTGCAGACCTCTTCCCACTGCTCCAGACGCGGTTTCGGTGCCGGCTCGATGCCAAATGCGGCCAAAACTTCGTTGTCCAGGCCTTCCTTGTGATAGGCCATGGGCACGTCATAAATGTTGGCAACATCGAGCGCCTGGATGACGGCAGACGGCCGCACGTTGCAGAAGAGCGAGAGCTTGCGGCGCTCTGCCTCCGGAATTTCGCGGTCGGCGCGAACCAGCAAGATATCGGGATGAATACCCAGCGCCCGCAGTTCCTTGACGGAGTGCTGCGTCGGCTTGGTCTTCAATTCGCCGGCCGCCGGAATATAGGGCATCAGCGTCAGGTGGACGTAGATTGCGGTGCCGCGCGGCAGGTCGTTACCGAGCTGGCGGATCGCTTCCATGAAGGGCATGGCTTCGATGTCGCCGACCGTGCCGCCGATTTCACAGATGACGAAATCGTAGTCATCATTGCCCTCGGTGACGAAATCCTTGATCTCGTTGGTCACATGCGGAATGACCTGAACGGTGGCGCCGAGATAGTCGCCGCGGCGTTCCTTGTCGATGATATTCTTGTAGATGCGACCGGTGGTGATGTTGTCGGTCTTTGTCGCCGAACGGCCGGTGAAGCGTTCGTAGTGACCGAGATCGAGGTCGGTTTCCGCTCCGTCGTCGGTGACGAAGACCTCGCCGTGCTGGGTCGGGCTCATGGTGCCCGGATCCACGTTCAGATAGGGGTCGAGTTTGCGAAGCCGGACCCGATAACCACGGGCCTGCAACAACGCTCCGAGAGCCGCGGCCGCAATTCCTTTTCCAAGAGAAGAAACCACGCCGCCAGTGATGAATACATATCGCGCCATGGGAGTCACCGGATACCTTTTAACAAATGATTCCGCCAGCCCAAAAATTCCTTTCCGGATTTTTTGGAAGCTAAGCGGAACGTCGACAAAAGAAAACCGGCAGATCCTGAGACCTGCCGGAAGATGATTTCTTGAACTCTCGGCTTACTGACCTGTCGGTACGCCGGAGTTGCCTTGCGCCGGTGCGGTCGCAGCCGGTGCCTGACCTGCCGGAGCGGGCTGTCCCGCCGCCGGAGCCTGAGGTGCGGCATCGCCGCTATTCGGAACGCCATTGCCGGCCGGAGCGGGAGCCTGGCCGTTTGCCGGCTGAGCGCCCTTGTTGCCGCCGAGCGAATCGAGAATGCCGTTGCCTTGGCCGCTCGTTGCCGGAATCCGGTCGAGAATATCGGTCGGACGGCCTTCGAAGCGCGACAGCACGTTCATACCGAGCGCCAGAACGAAGAACAACGCTGCAAGAATTGCAGTCGTTCTCGTTAGGACGTTTGCCGTTCCGCGAGCCGACATAAAGCCGGACCCGCCGCCGATACCGAGCCCGCCGCCTTCCGAGCGCTGGATCAGCACGACGCCGATCAAGGCGATGACAACCATGAGATAGATGACAAGCAGTACGGTTTGCATAGATCCAGTCCTGCCCACTTACGCGGGCATAATGAAGAAAAGCTGGCGGCTCTTTACATGAGGCTTTCATCTATTCCAAGTCTTTTTGACCGGGGAGTAGATGAGAGTTCAGGCGATCAGGCCGGAAGTTGCTCGTATGCACCGTAAATGGCGAGGAAGTCCGCCGCTTTCAAGCTCGCCCCGCCAACAAGAAGTCCATTGACCTCGGGGATGCGGATCAAATCGCGCGCATTGGTCGGGTTGGCCGATCCGCCGTACAATATCCGCATCTTTTGCCCCTCGTCCCCGAATAGTTCCACGAGCCTTGCTCGCATGAATGCGTGCGCTGCCTCGATGTCGGCAGCCGTAGGCGTGTGGCCGCTACCAATGGCCCAGACGGGCTCGTAGGCAATGACGGTCCTGTCGGCCCTCGCTCCCTCTGGAACCGAAGCGCATATCTCTTTGTTCAACACATCCAGCGTACGGCCGTCTGCGCGCTCCTCCGCCGTTTCGCCGACGCAGATGATCGCCGTCAGGTCGGCTTCATGGGCAGCCGCGGCCTTTGCGCGAACGAGCTGGTCGGTTTCTCCGTGATGCGTCCGGCGTTCGGAATGGCCGACGATGACATAGGTGCCGAAGCAGTCGGCAATCATATCGGCGGAAATGTCACCGGTATGCGGGCCACAGCGATCCTGGTGGCAGTCCTGGGCCCCAATCGCCAGTGGACTGTCGTCGGCGAGTGCCGTCGAGACGTAGAGCAACGTCGACGGCGGGCAAAGCAGCGCCTCGATCTTTTCGGAAAGCGGTCCCTTTACTCCTTCCGCGATCGCCTTGATCTGGGTCAGGCACTCCCGAGTGCCGTTCATTTTCCAGTTCCCCGCAACGAGCGGACGCATTTTTGTTGTCATTCTTCGCTTCACTCCCCTGGCTCTTAGTCGGACTAACAAAACCGCCGTGAAAATGAAAGTTGCCTAAGGAATTCAAATCGTTTGAAAATTTACGATCTACGAAAATAGTCTCTAGCGGCTAGTTGCGAGGATCCAGTTTAGCATCTTTCGCCAGTCCGTCATGCGTATTGGTGTGCCGTGATTGCCGGTCTGGTAGAGCGTGAACCGGGTTGGGTAGCCACCCTTGTAGAGCTGCTCGAACAGCGCCTCCTGGGCAGCTGGCGGATAGACCGGATCTCGGCTCCCCTGTGCAAACCAGAGCGGCAGTTTGGACTTGTAGAAGACGCTCTTGGTGAAATCCGGATCGGTGACGCCGCTGAGGATCGCCATGCCCTTCAGCCGTTTCACGCTTTCGCCGTCGCGGGTAATCCCCCAGCAGATGAAGCTGCCCATGGAGCCGCAGGTCAGGATGACGGGCTTTCCGCCTGATTGCTCATAGGAATATCGGATCAGCGCCGCAATATCGGCGACACCATCGCTGTCGAAGGTCTTCACGCTTGGCGCATAGTAGGTACCGCCATTGTCGACTGCCAGGTTCTTCAGCCGGTTGAAGTTGCCGCCGAAGGTGTAATCGTTCGAGCCGAGCCTCCGGTCGCCACCCCGCCCGTGAATGAAAATCACGGTGAAGGCCTGTTTCGCGTCGAGCCCCGTTCGGGATACATCGACCTTACGATCGCCCAATGTCAGCGTCTGATCCTGTTGCTTCCAGCGCACGCCAAGCGAAACGTAGGGACCCTTGACCCGCCGCTCGGGGATTTCATCGCGGCCGTTGATATCGCGCATTTCCTGATAGTCGATCGTCTCGAAAGCGCCGTTGTCGTGGCTCTCGATGACGGTCTGTTTCGAAAAGAGCTCGTCTTTGAAGGGTTTCAGCGCGCCGTCAGTCGCGCCGGCGCTGCCGGCGAACGGCAGAATGGCCACAATTGCAGCGATAATGACGAAATGAATTGTGGACATTTGCATGTGAACGCTTCCCTTGCTGCGTCCGAGGCTTGCTATCGAACGCCCGGCAACGCACATCTTCTTCAAATTTATTCCGCCAAACCGGCGGCGTCGCGCTTTCGGGCGATTTCTGGCAAAATTTGTCTGATTCGCAAACGTGACATCAAATGCGGTGATTTTGGGGTTCGGCGCGATCCCGCGCGACCGCCGGCCCTCTAGGAAGATCTGAACGACCCCATGGAAGAAAGCAACGACCTCTTTGCCGGATTGCCGGTTTCTCCGAAACAGGAAACGGCAGAAAAAGCCCCAGCGCCAGTCGAAAAGGCTGCCGCCGCCCCTGCCCCGCGTCCGGCACCTCCAGCTCAGTCCTCTTCCGACACCTACGACGCCTCTGCCATCCGCGTGCTTGAGGGTCTGGAACCCGTGCGCATGCGCCCCGGCATGTATATCGGTGGTACGGACGAGAAGGCGCTGCATCATCTCTTCGCTGAAGTCATCGACAACTCGATGGACGAGGCTGTTGCCGGACATGCCAACTTTATCGAAGTCTATCTCGATCGTCAGGGTTATCTGACCGTTACCGATAACGGCCGTGGCATCCCAGTCGAGAACCACCCGCAGGTCCCCGGCAAGTCCACGCTTGAAGTCATCATGACCAAGCTCCATGCGGGCGGTAAGTTCGACGGCAAGGCTTACGAGACCTCGGGCGGTCTGCACGGCGTCGGTGTGTCTGTCGTCAACGCGCTGTCGGACGATCTGGAAGTCGAGGTTGCCCGCAATCGCAAGCTCTATCGCCAGCGCTTTTCGCGTGGCCTGCCGCAGGGCGGGCTGGAAGAGCTCGGCGACGTCCATAATCGCCGTGGCACGCGCGTTCGTTTCCATCCGGATCCGCAGATCTTTGGCGATCATGCCAGATTCGATCCTGCCCGCGTCTTCCGCATGGCGCGCTCGAAGGCCTATCTTTTCGGCGGTGTCGAAATCCGCTGGAGCTGCGAAGAGGGAATTCTGCCCGAAAATTCCGACATACCGGACAAGGCAGTCTTCCACTTCCCCGGTGGCTTGAAGGACTATCTTCAAGCGACGATGGGAAAGGAATTCACGGTCACCCGCGAGATCTTCGCCGGCAAAACGGAAAAGACCAGCGGTCATGGTTCGCTCGAGTGGGCCGTGACCTGGTATGGCGGCGATCCGCAAATCCATTCCTATTGCAACACGATTCCGACGCCTGAAGGCGGCACGCATGAGGCGGGCCTCCGCCTCGCCCTGCTGCGTGGCCTGAAGAATTATGCCGAACTGACGCAGAACAAGCGTGCGAAGGAAATCACCAGCGATGACGTGATGATCTCGGCCGCCGGCATGCTCTCCGTTTTCATCCGCGAGCCGGAATTCGTCGGCCAGACCAAGGACAAACTTGCAACGGTCGAGGCTCAGCGCATCGTCGAAAATGCGCTGCGCGACCCTTTCGACCACTATCTGACCGACAATCCAGGCGAAGCCGAAAAGCTTCTCGACTGGGTGATCGAGCGCGCCGAGGAGCGTCTTCGTCGCCGCAAGGAAAAGGAGGTCAACCGCAAGACGGCGGTGCGCAAGCTGCGCCTGCCCGGCAAGCTCGCCGACTGCGCGCAGAATACGGCGGCAGGCGCCGAACTCTTCATCGTCGAAGGTGACTCGGCAGGTGGTTCGGCCAAGCAGGCGCGCAACCGCGCCAACCAGGCGATCCTTCCCCTGCGCGGAAAGATCTTGAACGTCGCCAGCGCCGGCCGCGAAAAGCTGTCTGCCAACCAGCAGATCTCGGACCTGATCCAGGCGCTCGGCAGCGGTACGCGGTCTAAATACCGCGACGAGGATCTCCGCTACGAACGCATCATCATCATGACTGATGCCGACGTCGACGGCGCTCACATCGCTTCGCTGCTGATTACCTTCTTCTATCAGGAAATGCCGGAGCTGATCCGCGGCGGCCATCTCTTCCTGGCCGTGCCGCCGCTCTACAAGATCACGCAGGGCGCAAAATCCGCCTATGCCCGCGACGATGGCCATCGCCAGGAGCTGATGGACACCGAGTTCAAGGGCAAAGGCAAGATCGAAATCAGTCGCTTCAAAGGCCTCGGCGAAATGCTGCCGGCGCAATTGAAGGAAACGACCATGGATCCCTCGAAGCGCACGCTTCTCAAGGTGGCGATCGACGAGGTCGATTTCGAAGGCACACGCGATGCCGTCGATAATCTCATGGGCACCAAGGCCGATGCCCGCTTCCGCTTCATTCAGGAGCGGGCGGCATTTGCGGAAAATCTCGATATCTGAGTTCGAGGCATACGGGAGCGGATCAATCCGCCATTCGCTGCCCAGCCAAGATTTGGCTGGGTCGGCAATCAATTTATCGGCAGGACCGCACAGCGTAACAAAGGCGTCACAAGGCAGTGCATAGATATGCTGCCGGTTCTCTGTCATCCGGCGTTCCCTTTGATCCAATGTTGCCGGACCCTTCCATGCTTAAGCCCTTTTTGACGACCAGTGCACTTGTTCTGTTGTTCAACGCCAGCGCTTACGCCACCGGGATCGGCCAGACCATCGACGTGCCCTGCCCGTTCGGCGATTGCAAAGCGGGGATAAGCCTCTCCTATCTCGGCGAATTCGATATCCCCACGGGCTTCATGGAAGGCGGCGTGGAGGTCGGAGGTCTGTCGGGCATCGATTTCGATCCCGCGACCGGTCATTATATTTCGATCAGCGACGATCGTTCCGAGAAGGCGCCTGCCCGCTTCTACGATCTCGACATTGATGTCAGCGCGGACGGTCTGAAGGGCGTTACCGTCGTCGATCATGTGGTCCTGAAGGACAATAGCGGCGAACCCTTTGCGATCCGCACCGTCGATCCGGAATCGATCCGCATTGGCAAGGACGGCATTTATTGGAGCAGCGAAGGCGACGGCAAGGCGCTGCTGCCGCCCTTCGTCCGCGTCGCTAAGCCGGACGGCAGCTTCGTCAGGGAATTCACCCTGCCCCAGGGTTTTGCGCCCACCGCAGATCACAGCACGGGCATCCGTGATAATCTTGCCTTTGAAAGCACGACCTTCCTGCCTTCCGGCGATTTTCTCGTCGGCCTCGAATCCGCCCTCTATCAGGACGGACCGATGACGACACTCACCAACGGAAGTCTCGACCGCGTGATCCGCTACGATGCGGCGACCGGCGAACAGAAGGCGCAGTATGTCTATCCCGTCTCGCCGATTCCGCAGGGCGCCGCAAAGCCGGACGGCTGGAACGATTTCGGCATGTCCGAATTTCTGGCTCTGGACGACCATCACCTTCTATCGATCGAACGTGGCTACGCACAGGGCGTCGGAAACTCTGCCGTGATCAACATGTTCGATCTCGACGGCGCGACCGATGTGAAGGACATCCCTTCGCTCGCCAAGGCAGACCAGCGGATCGTACCGGTCCGGAAGGCTCAGGTCATGGATCTGCGCTCGCTCGGCCTTGGACCGGACAATGTCGAGGGCGTGGCGCTGGGCAAGGCCAAGGACGGAACCGACGTCCTGATTTTCGTGGCCGACAACAATTTCAATCCGACCCAGAAGACACAGTTCTACGCCTTCAAGGTCGTTCGTCGTCCGCAATAAGGCTTCGCACTGCTCTTAGCTTTGATGCGTTCAGGACCTGCTGCTCGCAGCGGTAGTCTTCATCTTGTCATGCCGCCGTATTATATGCGCGCGGCAGCTGTTCCCCTTGAAACAGCCCAGATCATGGCCCATAACCGGTTCATGTAAGAAGAAACTGAAGAAGTGAAGCCGGGTGGGTATGTTCGAACGACAGAATCCGAGAGAGCCGAGATGGCTGGGGCCTTCCGCGTCGGCGCGGGTCGCCCTTATTCCCTCGATTTCGGCTGCTCGATGGCTGCTGCTTTTCATTGCCCTTGCCGCCATCTATTTCTTCTACGGCTTCATCATTCCGGTGCTGGCCGCCCTGGTGATCGGCTTTGCCACCTGGCCGCTCTATAGCGATCTCCTGCGCCGTACCGGCGGCAACCGCACGATCGCCGCCACCATCGCGATCATTCTGATTGTCACCTTCCTCGTCCTGCCGATCGTCTTTGCGGTCATCTACACGTCGGGCGAAGTCCGTGATTGGTTCGCCTGGGCGGTGCATGCCAACCGTTTCGGCGCTCCGACGCCGCAATGGATCGTGGCATTGCCCGTTGTCGGCTCGTGGCTGGATGAGCAGTGGACGCAATATATCGGCGATCCCGGCTCGATCGGCGAGCTCGCGCAGGTCGTCAGTGGCGCCAATATCGGCAATATCTACCGCGCGGTTCTGGCAGCCGGCGGCGGCGCCTTCCATGTGGTGCTGACGCTTCTTTTCATGCTGATCGCGCTGTTCTTCGTCTATCGCGACGGGGCGTCATTCGTGCGCCAGCTCGACCTGATCGGCGAGCGCATCCTGCCGAACCGCTGGGAGCGCATCTCGCGCGTCGTGCCGGCCACCATCAGTTCGACAGTCATGGGAATGACGGTCATCGCCATTGGCGAGGGCATCGTTCTCGGCCTCGCCTATTGGGTTGCCGGCGTCCCCTCTCCTGTCACGCTTGGCGTTCTGACCGGGATCATGGCGCTTGTTCCGGGCGGTGCTCCGCTTTCGTTTACGCTTGTCGCGATCTACCTCCTGGCCAACGGTGATCATGTCGCCGGTATCGGTCTGGTGATCTGGGGAACGGTCGAGCTCTTCATCGTCGACAAGACCTTGCGCCCCAAGCTTGTTGGTGGACCGATCAAATTGCCTTTCCTGCCCACCTTCTTCGGCCTTGTCGGCGGCGTGAAGACCATGGGTTTCCTCGGCCTGTTCATCGGCCCGGTTCTGATGGCAATCATCGTCGCAATCTGGCGTGAATGGATTCGTGAAGTGGAGTTGGCCGAGGAGCAGGCTCAGCGCGAACCGGAGCTTCAGCTCCGTATCCATCGGGAAGCTTCCGAAGGCTGATCTTTCAAGCGGCTGCGAGAGAAGCAAGCGAGGCGAAGCTGCGGGCCGATTGCCTCTGTTCAGCAATATGCAGCTTTTCGACCATGTCCATCAGCTCGGTTGCGGCTGGGGATACGCTGTCCTTGCGGCGGAATATCTGCAGGAGCCGCGACGACACGTTTTCAAGGACAGACCCGGCATCCGCCCGGGAGGCATTGCGCCAGAGCAGCGTGGCCTCCACGAAAATGGCGCTGATATCGCGCGGCAGGCCTGCGGATTCATATAGCGCCCGCACCGCATGCATGCGGCCATTGCCGAGGATCGAGCGCACGCGGCGTTCGTCGCAGCCGGAAAGGCTGACGATGGTCGCCGCAAAGAAATCCACCTTGCCGGAGCAGAGCGCATGCATCAGGAATGCGGGCGTAAGCCGGCCGGAAAGCCGCAGGTGCTCGACCAGTTCCGGAATATCTTCGTGCCGCACGGCGCCGGCAATGGTAACGGTCGCGGTCTCGCCGGCTTCGCGGGTGATATGGCGCAGTCGCTGGCTTCCGATGGCGGCCTGCACGAGATTGAAGCCTGAAAGCGCCTCGCTGACGCGCTGCATCAGCAAATGACGCGCATCTGAAGGCAGATCTTCCCGCTCAAGCAGCAGCCTGCGCACGTCGCAGCAGTCGCCAAGCCGCTCGGCTACACGCTTCAGCGAGGCGCGTGAGATGGCTGCTCCATCATTCTCCAGAAGGCAGAGAACATCCTCCTCGCCTCCCACTTCGGCGAGCGCGGCCGAAACCGATCGCGAGACCGAGCCGCGTGAAGCGATCAGAATTCGGGTGACGCTCGTGCCTCGTGCAGCAAGATCGACCAGATCCACGTCCGAAAAGAGCGGCGAGGAAATAATGACCTGGCCGGCAATCTCGGGCTGGTCTTCCGCGAGCGATAAAATTACATTCCGTGGTGCAGCATCCGAATGGGCAAGTGCTTCTGCGAGGGACAATCGCACACGAGGCGACGGATCATCGAGCAGGTAAGTCATTGCCATTTCGGCAGCAGCGCGTTCTTCGGTAGGCATCGAAGACTGAAGATAGGCCCGGCCCAATGCATTGGCTGCCTTCGCCCTGTCTCCGGTCTTGGCGGTTTCCGCCCAGCGAAGAAATGCTTCTACGATCACGTTACGCCCCAATACTTGCGGGACAATCCTTGTCCGCCAACTACAGCATTCACGTTACCTTCAAAAAGTTTATGATTGGTTCACCATATTCATTAACCGCTGACCGAGATATGTGACCGTTTATGGGGCGGTCCCCCTCCCCGGAGGATCCAATTCCAGCTAAGGTAGTTTACGTAACGTAATGCATCCTGCGTAGGGCCTGTTGAGGCCAAGTTGGGGAAGTTCCGCTTGATTAGGTCCTGGTTCCTGGCGCCTGCGGGCAACGAAACGAAGCTGGTCGAAGGTCTCGCCAGCAATGCCGATGCGTTCGTCCTTGACCTGTCCCAAGCGCAGGCCGTGAACGCCGAGGAAGCTCGCCTTGCAGCTGCCGATCTCCTGCGGCAGGATCATTCCTCGGCCATGGTGTTCTACGTCATGACCCATGCTTCCGGGAGCGATCTTCTGCAAGGTGATCTCGAGGCTCTGGTTCCTCTCGAACCTGCCGGCATCGTCCTTCCGCATGCCGACGGCGGCTCCGATCTGCAGCAGCTCGATGTTATGATTTCCGTTCAGGAAGCTCTGGCAGGGCTTCCCGTTGGCCGCACGAAAATCGTGGCCCTGACCGGCGATCATGCCGGGGTCGCCTTTTCGGCCGGCAGCTATCGTGCCAAATCGCAGAGATTGGAAGCGCTGGGATGGTGGGCCGATCGGGCAGCCGGCAATATCGGCGTCAACCGTCTGCATGAATCGAACGGCCGTCTGGCAGCTCCCCTCGAAGCCGTCCGTACCTTGACCCTGCTCGGAGCCAGCACCGCGGGTGTCGGCGCGATCGACACGCCCTCGGCAGCCATGGATATCGAACATTTCCGCGTCGAATGCGACTCGGCTCGCGGCGATGGCTTTGCCGGCAAGATCGCCATCAGCGCCGAACAGGCGGCCGTCATCAACACGGTCTTTGCCGCCTGACGGGCTTCAGCGTCGAGCCTAGCTCTGCGGCGGCTTGGGGCGGATCATCTCGAAGACCTCGCTGCCTTCGCTATAGTCCATGTAGCCCATGCGAGCCACAGGTCTCGCCAGCGACATGTCCAGGCGCCCGTTCCGAATGATCGTCTCGTCGATGTGAATGCCGACGACCTGGCCGAAGACCATGACATTCAGAGCCGGCTCGCCGGAGAGCGTCCTCGGATTGAGAATCTCGGTTACCCGGCACTCCAGAACAGCAAACGCCTCGGCAACATAGGGTGCGTCTACCAAGGTACCGGTCTTTGCCGTGAGGCCCGCCAGTTCGAACTCGTTTACGCCGTACGAGACGGCGATCGACGAGGCATTCATCTTCTCCACGAGATTGCGGCTGACGAGATTGGCGGTAAAGACACCCGTCTCTTCTGCGTTCCTGACGCTGTCCTTCTTGCCGTCGGACGAGAACATGACAATCTTCGGCCGATCGCATACAGCGTTGAAGAAGGAATAGGGCGACAGGTTGATCGACCCGTCGCTCCCCTTGCTGCCGATCCAGCCGATGGGGCGCGGCGCAACGATGGCCTTGAACGGATCGTGCGCCAGACCGTGCTGGTTCGCATCGGTCGCATAGAACATATTACTCTCCGCCGACCCAGGTTACGGTTTCGACCAACTCCGGACGGGGCCGTTCTGTCGACGGAAAGGTGCTCGAACCGATATGGATGAAGCCGGCGACCTTCTCGCCCGGCTGTACGCCGAGAACCGGATAGGCGCGTTCATCATAGGCGAACCACTCGGTCAGCCAGTTCGAAACCCAGCCATGGGCATTGGCCGACATGAGCAGATTGAGGCACAGGGCGCCCGCCGACATCAACTGTTCCCATTCCGGAATCTTGACATGCGGTGCCGCCTTGCTAACGACGGCGATAACGACGGGGGCGCGGGTGAAGCGCGCGCGTTCGACCTCGATCATCTCGGGCGACAGGTCCGGTTTTGCCGTCAACGCGAGCTTCAAAAGCTCCTCGCCGATGCGCTTCCGCTCCTCTCCGCGATAGACGATGAAACGCCAGGGGGCGAGCTTTCCGTGATCCGGAACGCGCGAGGCAATACGCAGAATGTCCTCGATTTCGGTCTTGTCCGGGCCGGGCTCGGACATCTGGAAGGCTGGGATAGATCGGCGGACCGCAAGATAATCGATCAGCTTAATATCATTTTTCATGGATGAATTGCTTTCGTCGAGATGCGCAAGGCGGACAGGTCTTGAATTTGCCACTGGATTGGTCTTGAAGTGGCCTTTGTCGCTCAAGAAGTCAATCGGTTGGGAACGCATGTCAGCTACTTTGGCCCTCGCCCGGATCGGCTTTGCAATCGCCGCGCTGGTGGTGATGCCGCTGACTGCTGCTGCCGAGGACGCCTTCAAGGAATTCAAGCAGCTCGATACGACCTCCAAGATGCCGAAGCTTAACGCCTTCATGGCGCCAGGCGCGGCTAAACCGAGCAATTCGGAGCTGCGCGAAGTTGCCTTCGATGCAAAGATGACAGCTGATGGTCAGGCTGTGCAGCAGGGCCTGTCCTGGTACGTTTTCAGTCCGATCCCGGGTGCTGACGGCAAGTTGCCGCTGGTTGCCAGCTCGAAGGGCGGATCGGCCGATTTTCAGCTCGCTCCAGGGGATTATTTCGTCAACGTTTCCTTCGGACGCGCTGGCGTCACCAAGAAACTGACCGTGCCTGATAGCGGTGCCATACAAAAGCAGGTCATGGTGCTTGATGCCGGCGGCATCGTGCTCAATGCCGTCTCGGGCTCCGACGTGCGCATCCCGCCCGGCGAACTCAGCTTCTCGATCTATTCGAGCGACGTGAAGGAGGATGGGACGCGCGGTCTCGTGATGGCCGACGTCAAGCCGAACACGCTGATCGGCATCAGTGCCGGCACCTACCACGTCGTTTCGGAATACGGTCAAGTCAACGCGATCATCCGTGCAGATATCCAGGTGGAATCGGGCAAGGTGACCGAGGCGACGATCCAGCACCGCGCCGCAAAGATCACGCTCAAGCTCGTCTCGGATGCCGGCGGAGAAGCCATTGCCGATACGGCTTGGTCGGTACTGACGTCATCGGGCGATATCGTTGCGGAAAGCGTCAGCGCCTTCCCGACCATGGTCCTGTCGGAAGGGGTGTATACGGCCGTCGCCCGCAACAAGGACAAGATCTACCAGCGCGATTTCAACGTGACCGCCGGGCAGAATTCCGATGTCGAGGTATTGTTGAGGGAGCAGCCGCAGGAAGTGCAGGAACCGCTGCGGCAGGAGGATCAGGCCGTTCCCGCCGTTCAGCAAGTCGTGCCGCAACAGGCGTCGCCAGCTGAGCAACCTCATCCGGCTGGCAAAGCACCGCTTCCGACCTATGAACAGCTTGCCCCCGGCGAAAGCGGCACCAGCATGGATTGACGGGGCTGACTAGGCTCGCTTCAAAAACGGCCGCCGCGGCGGCGCCATGGAAAAGACAGCACTATAGAGCCGCGACAGCAGATCCTTGCGATCATTGCCCTTGTTCAACGATTCCCACGATATCAGCTCGCCTACATGGGAGGTGATCGTGCTGCCGGACAGCCGACGAAATTCGCGGATCAACAGTGAAAGGCGCAGCGTCAGCGAAAGCCGGCTCGCGAGGTGGAAGAGCCTGCCGTTCTGCCCTTCGAAATAGATCGGAATGACGCTAGCGCGCGCAGACTGCACGAGCTTTGCCGGGAACATCTTCCAGGGCAAGTCCTCTGCCCTGCCGAAGCCCTTTTTTGCAGTTGCAACTCCGCCCGCGGGAAAGACGATGATCGTCGTTCCTTCCTTCAGAATACGAAGGGCCTCATGCCGCGTGCGCATGTTGATGGCCAGTGCTTCCTTGGTCTCGTCGAAGGAGATCGGCAGGGAGTAATCCGCCATCTCAGGCACTTTCAGGAGCTCATTGTGAATGAGCACCTTGAACGGGCGACCGAGCTGCTCGGCGAGCGCGAGAACAGCAATGCCGTCACCGATGCCGAAGGGATGGTTCGCGACGATGACAACGGGCGTATCGTCGGTGAGGTTGCGCGGCGGCCATTCGCCCCTGATATCCATGCGAACGTCGATAAGGTCCAGCATCTTGCCGAACACCCGCTCGCTCTTGCCGACGATATCCGTACGCCAGATATCGTAAAGGCGCGCGTAACGGTCACGGCCGGACAAGCCCTCGATCGAGCGAATGAACCAGCGCTTCAGACGCGGGTCCCGTTCATTGGCATAGGACAATTCTTTGAAATTCAAATGGGCACCGGGCGCTGCCCGCTCCTCGATCATTCAGGGGCCATATATTGCAGGTATATGTCAGGCATCTGACAGCACGATGAAAACGCTGCCAGATGCTAATTGTTCAAACTGCAGTTCAGGCCGCCGCCTTGGCCTTCTTGGCTTCAGCCTTGCGCAGAAGATCCGGTGCGGTCGCCTCATGCGCCAGTTCCGCAATCGCTGCATTGAGCGACATTGAAGTCTGGGCCTGAGAGCCGAGCCGGCGGATGTTGACGGAACGCTCTTCTGCTTCCTTCTTGCCGCAGACGATGATCACGGGAACCTTCGTTACCGAATGTTCGCGGATCTTATAGTTGATCTTCTCGTTACGGAAGTCGGTCTCGACGGTGAGGCCAGCGTCACGCAGCGCTTCGGCAACCTCGGCGCCATACTCGTCCGCATCCGAGGTGATCGTTGCAACGACCACCTGCAGCGGCGATACCCATAGCGGCATATGGCCGGCGAAGTTCTCGATCAGGATGCCGAGAAAGCGTTCCATCGAGCCGCAGATGGCGCGGTGGATCATGACGGGCTGCGTCTTCTCCGAATGCTGATCGATGTAGAAGGCGCCGAAACGCTCCGGCAGGTTGAAGTCGACCTGCGTGGTACCGCACTGCCATTCACGGCCGATCGCGTCACGGAGCGTGTATTCGAACTTCGGCCCGTAGAACGCACCCTCGCCCGGCAGGATGCCGGTCTTGATGCGTCCGCCCGACTGTGCTTCGATTGTCTTCAGCACGTCCATCATCACGCTTTCGGCACGATCCCAGAGCGCATCTGAGCCGACGCGCTTGTCGGGACGCGTGGAGAGCTTGACGACGCATTCCTCGAAGCCGAAATCCTTGTAGACCGACAGGATGAGATCATTGATCTTCAGGCACTCGGCGGCCATCTGCTCGTCAGTGCAGAAGATATGCGCGTCATCCTGCGTGAAGCCGCGCACGCGCATCAGACCATGCAAGGCGCCCGACGGTTCGTAGCGATGCACGAGACCGAATTCCGCAAGGCGAATCGGCAGTTCGCGGTAGGACTTCAAGCCATGCTTGAATATCTGCACGTGGCCGGGGCAATTCATCGGCTTCAGCGCGAAGACGCGGTTGTCGGCATCCTTGTCATCGGGATGGGTGAAGGCATGGGCGGATTTTACCGCGAACATGTTCTCCTGATACCAGCCCCAGTGACCGGAGGTTTCCCACAGCGACGTATCAAGCACCTGCGGCGCGTTGACTTCCTCGTAGTCGCCGGCAAGACGCCGACGCATATAGGAGACGAGGGTCTGGAACACGCGCCAACCCTTGCCGTGCCAGAAGACGACGCCCGGGCCTTCTTCCTGGAAATGGAAGAGATCCATTTCACGGCCAAGACGGCGGTGGTCGCGCTTTTCGGCCTCGGCGAGGACGTTCAGGTAATTGTCGAGATCGGCCTGCTCGGCAAAGGCCGTGCCATAGATGCGCGACAGCATCGCATTGTTGCTGTCGCCGCGCCAATAGGCTCCTGCCACCTTCATAAGCTTGAAGGCGTTGCCGATCTGCCCGGTGGAGGCCATGTGCGGGCCGCGGCAGAGATCGAACCATTCGCCCTGGTTGTAGATCTTGAGGTCCTGGCCTTCTGGAATTGCGTCAACAAGTTCAACCTTGTAGTTCTCGCCCTTGGCGGCAAAGACTTCCTTGGCCTTCTCGCGCGACCAGATCTGCTTGGTGAACGGCTTGTTGCGCTGGATGATTTCCTTCATCTTCTTTTCGATGACGGGCAGATCGTCGGGCGTGAAAGGCTCGTTCTTGGCAAAGTCGTAGTAGAAGCCGTTCTCGATGACCGGGCCGATCGTCACCTGCGTGCCGGGCCATAGCTCCTGTACAGCTTCGGCGAGAACGTGTGCCGCGTCATGCCGGATAAGCTCCAGCGCGCGGGGATCTTCGCGGGTGATGATTTCGATCTTGCCGTCGGTCACGGCATCGGAGAGATCGCGGACGGTGCCGTCGATCGCAATGGCGACCGCCTTCTTGGCCAGCGACTTTGAAATGGATTCGGCGACATCGCGACCGGTTGCGCCAGCATCGTAGCTGCGCACGGAACCATCGGGAAATGTCAGGGAAACGGCTTGGGACATCAAAATTCTCCTTGTCCAGTCCCGCCAACGAATGCGGGTGGTAAAATAGACCGGGGATTCCCGGCGGCTGACAGGTCGGCGTGATACTTCGTTTCACTGTTGAAGTCAAAGTCCAGCTTGTTCCAGAAGACGTCAAATCTCCCGCTGACGTGGTCTAGGAAGCGTTTGCTTTGTAATAGTCTTCCAGAGCTTTCGTCGTCGCCGGAGTGATCTCGTCGGTGATCGGTCCGCTGAAAAGTCCGCGCTGACGAAGGCTTTGCTTGAGCGCGCGCAGAGTGAATGGCGACATCGACTTCAGGCGGGATATGATCACCTCGTCCCCTTCGCTCAGCGCCTTCAGAACGCTTTCGGCAGCAAGGTCGGAACTGTAGAGGCGATCATAGGCGAACGCGATACGATAGGCGGCGCCCTTGTAGCCGAGATCGCTGGCCCTCAGATACCATTGCAGGGCCGCGTTCTTGTCCACTGCGGTGCCACGCCCATCATCATACATCCGGCCAAGGGCGAACATGGCGCTGTTCGAACCCAGATCGGCTGACTTCTTGTAGAACTCGAAAGCCGCCTTCAGGTCGATCGGCACGCCGTTGCCGTCCTCGTACATATAGGCGAGATTGAGGGCGCCGATTGCCGAATTGCCGTCTGCCGCCTTCTTGTACCAGCGGAGCGCTATGTTGGCGTCAGCAGTGGTTGCCATCCCGTTCTGGAAGAAGAAGCCAACTGCATTCATCGCGTCGGCGTTAGAGTTGCTGGCGGATTTCAGAAACCAGTTGAACGCCTTGGTAAGATCGATCGGCACGCCGTGGCCGCCCTGGTACATGTCACCGAGCAGGTACGCGGCGTCCTCGTCGCCCTTGGAGTCACTTTTCGTTAGCCATTCCAATGCCTTGGCAAAGTCAGCCGTCGCGCCGCTGCTGCCGTAGTAAAGCCGGCCGAGCCGATACATGCCTTCGGCTGAACCGCTGTCGGCCGCCTTGCCATACCATTTGATGGCCTCGTCGAAATTCTGCTTGACGCCGTCGCCGCTTTCGTACGCTCTGCCCAACAGAATCACGGCTTTGATATCTCCGGCTCCGGCGGCCTTGCTGTAGAATTGTAGGGACTGCCCGTCATCGCGGGGCAAGCCGACATCGCCGCGATAAATCCCACCGAGCTCCACCATGGCCTTGGTGTCGCCGGCCGCCGCTGCTTTCTTCAACCATTGGACTGCCAGGCGGATATCGGGATCTGTGCCCTGCCCTTGCTCGTACACGATGCCGAGATGGTACATTCCAAGCGCGGTGCCCTTAGCAGCACTGCGCTTGTACCAACGCAGCGCCTCCGCCTTGTCTGCCTTGACACCGTATCCGGAGAAATAAAGGTTGCCGATGTCGTCCATCGCAAAGCCGTTTCCGACATCAGCCGCCTTGCGAAACCAGGACATGGCCTTTTTGTCATCGCGTTGCACACCGTCTCCGACCGAATAGGCATTACCGAGAGAATCCATGGCCTCCCCGTTGCCCGCTTCAGCGGACAGCGTCAGCAATTCGATTCCCTGCGCAGTATCGCGTTGAATACCCTCGCCGTTGTAGTAGATC
Organism: Neorhizobium sp. P12A; assembly: GCF_008365395.1. Classification (NCBI taxonomy): domain Bacteria; kingdom Pseudomonadati; phylum Pseudomonadota; class Alphaproteobacteria; order Hyphomicrobiales; family Rhizobiaceae; genus Neorhizobium; species Neorhizobium sp. P12A. Next base: position 112,319 of record NZ_QOVX01000006.1, read on the forward strand.
CTGCCCAGATAGTAGCGCGCATCCTCATCGCCGAGCGCCGCGGCCTTTGAGAGCCACTCCCTGGCAAGTTGCGGATCCTTCGGCACGCCGTCGCCCCAGCGGTACAAGAGGCCGATGTCACGAAGCGCACTGACAACCCCGCGGTCGGCTGCTTCTTTTTCGAAGGACATGGCGAGGGGATAATTTTTCTTGTCTCCATACCGATAGAACTGCGCCATGGATCGATATGCCCAAGACGAGTGCAGGTCGATTGCCTGCTGAATCAAGGTCTTGGCACGGGGCAGGTCTTTTTCTAGGCTGCCGCCGTAGAGATAGGCGATACCGAGCTCTACCGATGCATCCGCATCCCCCAGGGTAATCGCCCGATTAAGAAGCCTTGTGGCTTCCGGCGCATTGCGGAGATCGTCGTCGTAGAGATCGATGTCTGCAAGATCAATCAATGCGCGAGTATAACCTCGCGCTGCCGACGCCTTCAGCAATTCGACCGCATGCGCCTTGTCCTTGGCTACGCCGCGGCCGTACCGATATAGATAGGCGAGCCAGACAGTCGCATTTTCACTGCCGGCCTTCGCCGTCTTGCTGTAGATCTGGAATGCCTTTTCCGGATCGGGGGCGAGCCCGACGCCCTCGAGATACATGTGAGCCAGTGCAGTACCGGCGTAGTGATAGCCCAGCCCGTCTGCCAGCTCGAAATAAGAGCGTGCCATGACGAAATCCTGCTGCACGCCCCAGCCGTTAAGATACATGCGGCCGAACAGATAATCGGCTGTTGCATCGCCCATTAGCGCCGCTTTCCGTATCCATATCAGCGCAGCCGGAAAATTGCGGTCGCGTCCTTGGCCGTAGATATAGGCCGCTGCAAGATAGCTCATCGCTGGCGCATAGGAATTTGCGGTCGCCAATTCCTCTAATCCCGCGACCGCCGGCGCGTAGTCTCCCGTATTGAAGAGGCTGGAATAATAGAAATAGCGCGCTTCCACCGACTGCGGATCGGACTGGCGATAGGCATCGCAGACATTAAGTGCATGCCGCCAGTATGTGAGGTCGTAGGGCGACACGTTGTCTCCCGCGAGCGTTCTGCACTCATCGGCGGACGTTTTCTCGTTGCCCGATACGTCGGCTGCGCCTGCGGTCGAAGCGAATATGGTGAAAAATACCAGAGCTAGAAAAAAGGGCTTCATATCAAAGACATTTTCGAGAAAAAATCGCTACGACGCTAGTGATATCCTGAAATTATGCAACTGCAAGTGCATTTTTCTACACGATTCCAAGCAGGCTAGATCGTGAACCTATAAGTCGCCGGCCTCAGACGGTGAAGAAGCCCCAGCCATCTGCTTGACCGCGATAAGATCGCGCCAACGCGTCGAGGTACTCCTCTGTGTCGGTGATGGCTTCGCAGGTTAGCATAATTTCCTTGGACGCAATAACGTCCCAGGGGTCTACCTCTCGTTCGACGTCGTGCACTGCGACGGCAAATCCTTCCGTTTCAGCTGCCCTGGCGAAGGCGTCGGCCGATACTTTGCCAGGGAAGATGTGGCAGAAATCGATAGATCGAGGAGAGCTAAGGTCTCTTCCGTCAGATTCGAATTTTTGCAGGATCGCGGCGTTCTCTTTGAACAAAGACACAGGTATATACCCTCGTAATACATGTCGACACTTTATGGGCGCAGCAGGAATTACAGCTCCGCTGAAGCGCTATTCAAAATCGACATCAGAGACTTTGAGCGGCCGCTAATCGAGCCTTGCCCAACAAACCACGGTCGTGCCACGCGTTGATGACCGTCGTGCCTGAGCGCATCTTTTGGTCTTGCGTTCTGGGGCACCTCGGAGCGATTTGTCCGAGAGAGGGAGTTCACAACGCTAATTCGAAGTCTTGATCTTCCGCCCGATCGAAAAATACCGCCAGGGCGCGAACCAGCGGAAGCGCTCGCCGAGCGTCTCAGGCACGGGATCGAAGCCGCTCGTGCCGCCGGGGCCGCAGCGTGCAACCCGGAAAAATGCCATCCAGCCGCCGGCCCATAGCCCATGCCGCGCTATCGATTCGTATCCGTACTCCGAGCATGTCGGCAGGTGCCGGCAGGAATTGCCGATGAAGCCGGACAAGGTCAGTTGGTAAAGCCGGATAAAACCCATGCCGAGGAGGCGATCGAGTGTCTTGCGGAAAGGGCCGTTATAGTTGCGCCCGGAATAAGACTGCCTGACAACCCCGTTGTCTTTGTCAAATCCTGTTCCACGCAACCTGCGAGATCGCGGGTGCGCGGCAGCGCCGCCCTCGTCTTCGTCTTCTTCAAGGGAGCAGAGATGACACATGGCCTGTTCAGACCGCCTCTGCCGTTTCTGCGCGTCTCGCCTCGATCTGGCCGATGGCGTCGACGACAGCATCGAAGGTCAGCATGGTCGAAGCATGGCGCGCCTTGTAGTCCCTGACCGGCCGCAGATAACGCATATCCTCGAAGCGGCCTTCCGGTCCCTCGCCGTCCGCCTTGAGCATCGCCAGCATATCCGCGCGAGCTTTCCTCAATTCATCAGCGGTCGCGCCGACCACATGCCTTGCCATGACGGAAGACGAGGCCTGCCCGAGCGCGCAGGCTTTCACGTCGTGGGCGAAATCCGTAACGGTATCGCCGTCCATCTTCAGCCAGATTTTGACTTTGGAGCCGCAAAGCTTCGAATGCGCCTGCGCGCTTGCGTCGGCATCGATCAGGCTTCCGATCCGGGGAATATTGCCTGCGAATTCGAGAATTTTGCTATTGTAGATATCGTCCATGACAAATTCCGCTCCAGATCATTGCGGATCGGCTCAATTCGGCGGCTGTTGTTGCGTAAACAAAAAACACACCGTCTCACGATAGCGCACTTACATGAAGGCGCCGTCTTCCTATATGTATGTCGTTCGAAGGCCATGAAAATGCAATGGCCTCGGTTAAGTTTGATTGGGAAACCGTGCCGGAAGGGCTATAAGCCGCCCCGAAAGCCCCGGAGCCTGCCAAAGGTGCAACATTCCTGACAAGGGATACCAGTGGCGAGTCCGAAAGACGATCCGCAACGCGGATCAGGAGACTTGAAACATATGGACGCCATCGTAAAGAATTTTCCGCAAAACGAGCAGACATCAGATCGCCCCACCCAGAAGGAAGCAGAGGACGCCGTTCGGGTCCTGCTTCGTTGGGCAGGTGATGATCCGACGCGCGAAGGCCTGCTCGATACGCCGAAGCGCGTGGCGAACGCCTATCGCGAACTGTTTGCCGGCTATGACATGAGCCCCGAGGATGTCCTCGGCCGCACCTTCGAAGAGGTCAGCGGCTATGATGACCTCGTTCTCGTGCGCGACATTCCATTCTTCTCCCATTGCGAACATCACATGGTCCCGATTATCGGGAAGGCCCATGTCGCCTATCTCCCGAACGGCCGTGTTCTCGGTCTGTCGAAGATCGCCCGCACGGTCGAGATATTCGGCCGCCGCCTGCAGACACAGGAAGCCATGACGGCGCAGATCGCCCACGCCATAGACGAAAGCCTTCGACCGCGTGGCGTAGCCATCATGATGGAGGCCGAGCATATGTGCATGGCGATGCGCGGTGTGCAGAAGCAGGGCTCATCGACGCTGACGACCACCTTTACCGGTTCGTTCAAGGCTGATCCCGCCGAACAGGCCCGCTTCATGACGATGGTCCGGAGCCGCTGACCGGCTCCAACAGAGAGCCGAGATGACACTGACATTCAAAGAGCCTTCCACCGATAAATCCGAACTGGAAGATGCGGGGGATTTTACCCCCCGCTTCGACGACCGCGGCCTGATCACCGCTGTCGTCACGGATATCCGCGACGGTGCGCTGCTGATGGTCGCGCATATGAACGCCGAGGCATTGGCGCTGACACTCCAGACCGGAACGGCACATTATTTCAGCCGATCACGCGGAAAAATCTGGAAAAAAGGCGAAACCTCCGGCAATCTTCAAACAGTGAAAGAGATCCGCACCGATTGTGATCAGGATGCCATTTGGCTGATGGTCGAGGTTGCCGGTCACGACGCGACCTGCCACACCGGACGCCGCTCCTGCTTCTACAGAACGGTGGAACTGGAGGATGGCAAGGCGTTTGTGAAAATCGCGGACGATCGCAGGCATTTCGATCCCGACCAGGTTTACGGTCATTGAGATCCGGGTCTGGAAATTGGGCAGATGCCTTCTAATTGAACAATTAGCTAATAAAATATACCATTTAGAAACGAAAAGGGACGCTACTTAACGAGAAGGGCATATCAAGCCCTGGGAAAGGCGTAGCATGCTGAACTGGGGTTTGAATCGTACCGGTGCCGGCCAGTCCTTGGTAGATTCAAGCACGGCTGGTTCACACGACGGTACCGCCGGCCCCCCACTCCTTCCGCCCTCCCCCAAGAAAGTGAAGATCGCCCTTGCGCTCGGCGGGGGCGCTGCTCGCGGTTGGGCTCATATTGGTGTGCTGCGCGCGCTTGACGAGGCGGGCATCGAGGTAGGGATGATTGCCGGCACCTCGATCGGTGCGCTAGTCGGCGGCTGCTATCTCGCCGGAAAACTGGATGAGTTGGAAGAGTTCTCCCGATCGCTCACCATGCGCCGCATTGCCAGCTTACTGGATCTGACCATCGGCGGCAGCGGCCTGTTCGGAGGCATGCGCCTGACCAAGCGCATGCAGGAGCATCTGGAGGGTCTGACGATCGAGGATCTCGACCGTCCCTTCGTTGCCGTCGCAGCCGAGGTCAATACCGGCCACGAGGTCTGGATCGGCAACGGTTCGCTGATCATCGCCTTGCGCGCGTCCTACGCCCTGCCCGGCATCTTCGAGCCGGTGCGCAGCAACAATCGAACGCTGGTCGATGGCGCGCTCGTCAATCCCGTTCCCGTCTCGGTTTGCCGTTCATACGAGCAGCCGCTCGTCGTCGCCGTGAACCTGCACTACGATCTCTATGGACGATCCGCCGTCGTCAAACACAATGCCGTGCTGACCGCGACGGAAATTCAGCGTCAGGCGGAAGCTCCCTATGCGAAGCTCGGCATGACCGGAGCCTTGGTGCAGGCCTTCAACATCATCCAGGACAGGATTTCGCGCTCGCGCCTTGCCGGCGATCCGCCGGATCTCGCCCTGCATCCGCGGCTCAGCGATATCGGCCTATCCGAATTTCATCGCGCCGGTGAAGCGATAGAGCGTGGCTATGAGGAAACCTTGGCGCGACTTCCTGAAATCAAGCGAATGCAGGAAGCCTACGCACGCTGAACGGACGCAGCAGACCAAAGGTGCCGCTGCGTCCAAGAAGGCAATCTACGATTATCCGGCAATATAGGCTTTGATCTGTTCGGTCTCGAGTTCGATCTCCCTGATGCGCGACTTCACGACGTCGCCGATCGAGATGATGCCCGAGAGCTTGCCCTTGTCTTCGACGGGCACATGGCGGAACCGACGCTGCGTCATCAGTTCCATCAGCTCATCGACGGTCGTATCTTCCTTGCAGCGATGAACCTTTGCGGTCATTAGCGACGAAATCGGCTGATCCAGACTATCCTTGCCCGATTTGGCGACTGCATTGACGACGTCACGTTCGGTGAAAATTCCGGCGATCTTTCCTTCGACCCCGACCACGACGAGAGCACCGATCCGCTTTTGATTGAGGATTTTTGCGGCCTCGGCAAGCGTCGTGTTGGCAGTCGCGGTCACGACATTCCGGCCCTTGGTGTCCAGTATGGATTTTACGGAAACTGACATTCGATCCTCCCATCTCGAAATGCATACAACATTCTCGTCTACGGGCTCCCGTGGCGGCCTCCACCCACACGAAAATGGAATTGAATGGTGCACTCCCCAAAGCGCGAATGCAACATCTTCAATTTCGCTTGATTAGATTTCGATCGGATCCGGCTGTTTATCAAACAGGCCGAACAGCAGAAAGCCGAAAAGAAATCCGCCGATATGGGCATCCCAGGCAACGGCCTGCGATCCATCTCCGATCAAGGGAATACCAAACGCGATCAGCAGGTTTCCGACAAACCAGAAGAGCACGAACATGAAGACCGTGCGGCTCCGCAGCGACTGTGTGATCGAAAGTCGGGGATTGAGATGGGCCTGCGGCAGCGCAGAACCGCGCCGGTCAGGCGGGAATGCAAAACGGCAGGCGGCGCCCATCAGAGCCGATACGACGCCGGATGCCCCGATCAGCAATGTCACCTCACCCCAGTTGAGCGCAGCATGAAGGAAGGCTGATGCTGCGGATGAGAGCACCCAGAAGATCAGATATCGTACCGTGCCGATCCGTCGCACGACTGGCGCGGCAAAGGCCATCAGCCAGAGCCCGTTGAAGACGATATGCTCGACGCCGCCATGCAGCAGCGAATAGGTGACGGGCGTCCACAACCATTCCAACCCCTGCTGCGACAGGGGCGTGACATAACGAGCCGGAATGAAGCCAAAGGTGTAATAATACCAATCCAGCGCGCTGGTCGGCAGCAATAATGTCTGCACGAGAAAGATCGCGATCAGCAGCGCGAGCGTTGCGACTAGCGCCGATGGCAGGTTGAAGACCGGATTCCGTTGCGGACGCGGCTCTATGTCTCCGTCTTCTGGCGCGGGAGGCGGCGGAGATGCATCATCCATGTAGTTATTACTCTCTGATCGCTGATATAGGAGACAGCCATACAAGAGCGATCGTCAAAAAAAAAGCCGCCCGGCAATGCCGAACGGCTTTTCGAGCGTCCCCCCGAATGATCGCATTCGATCCCCCGCGCCCGATTCAGTTTGTGCTGAAGGTCAACCCTTCGTGAAGTCATGATTATTCATCTCATGGCCAACGCCCGCGCTCAATCGAAACCTCCGGTTAACCTTAACTCCCCCGCCGTGGCACGAAATAAGCAAGGGATAGCTTAAGCGCCGACAATCCGCCGGCGTTTGAACCAGAATGGAACACGGACCCGCCATGCGCCACAAAACCAGTATCGAGATATTTACCTACTGGGATCATATCCGCGGTCCATATGACGCACCCCTGCGCTCTCAAGTAGAGCCGGCGGCAGTACGTCATGTGCTTTCCGATCTTTTTATTCTCGAGACGACGCCTTCCGACAGGCCGCGTTTCCGTCTCGCAGGCACGAAAATCTGCAACATATTCGGTCGTGAGTTGCGCGAGGAGGAATTCTCGGCGCTCTGGGCAGGCAGTCAGCCTGACGATCCCGTCAAGATCGCCAACGGCGTCATGGCGCATGCCGTTCCGGCCCTGATCAATGCGACGGGCTATAGTGTCACCGGGCGCCATCTTGCCTTCGAGATCGTATTGATGCCGCTGCGTTCTTCCCGCGAGGGCGAAAACTGTGATCGGTTGCTGGGTTCGCTTGCACCGGCGCAAAATCCCGCATGGTTCGGTGCCGAGCCGCTGGAGTTCCTGGCCTTGGACCGCAGCCGGATCCTGACGGATGACCAGGTAAAGGCCGGGGAGCCCACACGTCAGAGGGCCCCGTTCGGCGCGCAGCGGACGAGCAAAGGGCCGGAATGGAGCGAGGCCTTCCGCCGCATATTGCCCTGGCGGGCATCAGCCGGCGGCCGCATTCAATAAAATGGGCCGTAAAGAAGCAGCGGCTCATTTTGAGACGGTTGTACCGCATTCCTGCTTTGCCACAGCCTTTAGCGGTTGAGGCCACCAATCTTCTGTTAATAGATTGCGGCTAATGATTGCGTTTGAGATATAACATACAAGAAGCAATTTTCATGCACTCATTCCAGCCAGCTCAGCAGACGCGGAATGTTCCTCGCACGGACCAGCGCACTTTCCAGCGTGTTCCGATCAATATGCAGGGCCGCTTGATGCTGGCCAACTACGAGGAATACGAGTGCATGGTGATCGACATGTCGCCGGGCGACATGTACGTCCTCTGCGACGGCCGTCCGCGGGCCAATGAACGCGTTGTCGCCTATATCGATCATCTCGGCCGCGTCGAAGGCTACGTGCTGACGATCGATGGTCGCGGCTTCTCCATGTCGATCAATGCGACGGACCGCAAACGCGAGAAACTTGCAGCGCAGCTGACATGGCTTGCAAACAAGCATGAACTGGGACTTCCCGAAGACCGCCGGCACGACCGTCTGACGCCGCGGACGATCCAGAGCGAACTCACCCTCGAGGACGGAACCCGCTACGTCTGCCGTATCATGGACCTGTCGCTTTCAGGCGCGGCAGTCGACGTGGAGGCGCGACCGCCGCTCGGCACGGCCGTCCGCCTCGGCAATATGCGCGGCCGCGTCGTACGCCATTTTATGGAAGGCGTTGCGATCGAGTTCCTCTCGGTTCAATCGCGCGACACGCTTCGCGAATTCCTCTGATCTGATTCCCGTCATCCCGATGTCATGAAAATCCCCGAGAGCGGTGGCGGCCCGCGGGATGATCAGATGAAACGTCTCTATCCGGAAATCGAACCTTACGACCACGGAATGCTTGAGGTCGGCGACGGCAACAGCATCTATTGGGCGCTGTCGGGAAATCCTAAGGGCACATCCGCGATCGTTCTTCACGGTGGGCCGGGATCCGGCAGTTCAGCCAATACGCGTCGTTTCTTCGATCCGCAGCATTACCGCATCATTCAATTTGACCAGCGTGGATGCGGGATGAGCCAGCCGAATGCCGCCGATCCGCGAACGGATATGAGCGTCAACACCACGTGGCATCTGGTTCGGGACATGGAACGCCTGCGCATATTCTTCGGGGTCGAGCGCTGGCTTGTCTTCGGCCATTCATGGGGCTGCACCCTCGCCCTTGTCTATGCTCAGCAGCATGCCGAGCGGGTCGCCGGCCTTGTGGTCGCCGGCATCACCATGACGCGCCAATCCGAGATCGATTGGCTTTACCACGGAATGGCGGTCCTGTTTCCGCAGGAATGGTCACGGTTCCGCGCGGGCGTTCCCGAAGAGGAACGAAACGGACATCTCGTTACGGCCTATTATCGCCTGCTGCAAAACCCGGATCCCGATCTCCGCTTGAAGGCGGCCACCAGCTGGCATGACTGGGAAGGCGCCTCCATCCTCGTTGATCCCGACGCCACGCTGCCGCGGCGATGGGCGGACCCCGGCTATCTGCTGATGCGAGCCCGCATCATTGCCCATTATTTTCATCACCGCGGGTGGCTGACGGACAGCCAGATACTGGACGATGCGCGTCGGCTTGCCGGGATAAGAGGCGTCATGGTCCACGGCCGCATGGATCTGGAAGCTCCGCTCGTCACCGCGTGGGAATTGTCGCAAGCCTGGCCCGAAGCCAGGCTTGTGGTCGTTCCGAGATCCGCTCACTCGCCGTCAAGCGCAGGGATGACCGCAGCGATCGTGGATGCCACGGATTCGTTCCGTAACGGTTGATCGGTAGCTATCCCCCACACTCCCGCCTTAGCGGAGTCTGCCTAAAAAGCGCGGCGTCGCCACGATGAACGTCTGTGCGGATTGATTTTCACCCAAACGGCTATCGGATCACAGGTTTTTTACCGCCGTCGCCGTTTCATCCTCAAAATAAATTTTCGGCGCTATTTTCCCAAAACGGAGCAAAATTGCCGAATTCTGATTGAGAGAAGCTTGTTCTAATGCGTCGGCTGCCGCTGACGCCTGTCCCGTTTTCGCACATTTCCAGCTATTCGAGAGTTTCTACCCTCCCGTAGGCCTGGAACAATACACAATGAAAACAATGATGTAAAAATTCCTCGCCGCTTGTGATCACTTCAGATTTTATTCAAATTAGACGAAAAATAGATTTTGGTTTGATGCAAATTTAAGTCCTGTTTTATTCTATTTAGATCTGCATTTGAATCTATTAAGTGCTTATTTTTACTTCGCAATTTTGCGTGCAGTAAAAACGTCCGTGTCATTGTGATCTCCATAACGGGGAGATACAAATGACTATCCAATCCTGGTTGCGAAGCGGAGTAACCGCAGCAATTTTCACCTTCGGCCTCTTCGGCCTTGCCAATGCAACACCGGCCAGCATGGCGATTGTCGGCAATGCCGCGCCGCCGATCGGCCACTATGAATTCTGCAAGGAAAACCCGAGCGAATGCGCCTATGCGGGTGGCGATGCCGGGCCGTTGATCCTGACGGAAGATCGTTGGAAGACGATCCTCAAGATCAACTACACCGTCAATACGACCATAAAGCCAATGACGGACATGGAGCTGTACGGCGTCGAGGAAAAGTGGGCGATCCCCACGACCGCTGGCGACTGCGAGGACTATGCGTTGCTGAAGCGCAAGGATCTGATCAATTCCGGCTTCTCGCCATCGGACACGTTGATGACTGTCGTCCTTCAGCCCAATGGTGAAGGCCACGCGGTCCTGACGGTTCGCACCGACCATGGCGATTTCATCCTCGATAACATGCGCAACAAGGTGATGCTCTGGTCCGATACGGAATACACCTACCTGAAGCGGCAGTCCGCCGATGACCCGGCGCGATGGGTGAAGATCCAGGACGCGGGCCATGCCGACGCGGTTGGCAGCGTCAAGTAATACCAGACGATCGGCAGCTTTGCCGGTCTAGTACTCGGCCCGGTCTGTTTGCATCCCCGTGCCCGACCGGAGCCATGAGCCGTTCCCGCTGTCCCGGGAGCGGCTCTCCCCTTTTTGCCTTCCAGCTGTAGCTTTGCTTAACCTCGCGTTAACTATGCCGGCGCCAATCATTCCATATTGAGACTCATCACGAGTTCCCGTCCTGCAGGCGATACAAGACTCTTCTGCGGCGAAATGGAAACGAAGGCAAAAGCATGGTTCTCGCGCCGCCGCCTGCCCCCGCGATCGAAGAGGCCCCGTTGATCTCCAACGGGTTCGTTTACCGTTTGACAGCTGTCGTGGCGCTTCTTGCTGTCCTGACCGTCGCAATCAGTATCGGTGGCCGTTGGTTGGGCCAGCGCATCTCCCTGGGCGGACACACGGACGATACCAAGGTTTTCACGGTTACTGTCGGCGAAGATACGCTGCGGCTTGCGGCCAACACGATCCGCTTTCCCAGCGAGCGCTCAGACGGCAGTACCGAGCGCGTCGATCTCTATCTGACCTGGCCGCAGATGCAGGGTTACAACGAAGCTGCTCGTCTGAGCTTCAACGACGTTTCACAGTCGTCGTCCTTGATTTTCCTGCAATTTACGCAAAGCACCATGTCCCGCGATATGTCAGGGCGGCTGGCGCCGATCTACTCTCATTTGATCGAGGGCGACCCCTTTGCCGGTCCTCATGGTCTGACGGCCCATCGCCTGCGCGCTGATGCGGGCTATACGAATGAAGTGCTGCTAACCGCGCCACGGCCAGGCAAGCCTGATTATGTCGTCCGCTGCGTGCTCCCTTCAACTCCGGACAAGGCTACAAGCGGAGACTGCCAGCGTGACGTTCATCTTGGTAAAGACCTGACTGTGCTTTACCGCTTTTCAAGCGGCCTTCTGGGTGATTGGGACCATATTGATGCCGCTATTCAAACGTTTGTGGAATCCCGCCTTGCCGAGCAACCCGCAGCCTCTACCGGCGCGCCGGCGACGGACGGCTAAAATGTGGCGGAATCCCGAAACCAACTGTTCATCATAAACCGATTGGTAACCCCGACCCCCTACTCTGTCCTGCAACGGACGTGTCAGGAGGCGACGGCCGGATAATGAAAATGTTGATGCAAGCAAAGAGTGAAGTAGTGTCCAGGTCAATTTTCTCCTCATCGTCGTCGCGCTTTGGCAAGTTCCTGATGACGGTGACATTGGGTTTCGCAATTGCGATCATGACAATCGCGACAGCCTCGCCTTCTCAGGCTGCGAGCGGCCCTGGCTATGCGGGCATCGTCGTTGATGCCAGGACAGGAAACGTACTCTACAGCGAAAACGCCGACGCGCTTCATTATCCCGCCTCACTTACAAAGATGATGACGATATACCTCGCGTTCGAAGCGCTCGAGGCCGGACGCATCAAGCTTGATTCTCCTATTGCCATGTCTGCCCATGCTGCAGCTCAGGCGCCCACAAAGTTGGGCGTTCGTGCGGGCACCGTCATCACGGTCCAACAGGCAATCCTCGGCATGGTCACGCTGTCGGCAAACGACGCTGCCATGGCTCTTGGCGAATATCTCGGTGGGTCCGAGGAGAATTTCGCCCGGATGATGAACAATAAGGCACATGCGCTGGGTATGACCAGGACGACCTATCGCAATCCGAACGGCCTGCCGAATACGGCGCAGATGACGACGGCCCGTGATCAGGCCCGCCTCGGCATCGCACTCCGCGAGCATTTCCCACAGTATTACGGCGTCTTCTCGGTCAAGAGCTTCCAGTTCGGCAATCGCACCATCTACGGCCACAATCGCCTGGTCGGCTCCGTAAGAGGCGTCGATGGCATCAAGACCGGCTATACCCGCGCCGCCGGCTTCAATCTGGTGTCCTCGCTGCAGGATAGCGGCAAGTCGATCGTCGGCGTCGTTCTTGGTGGCGCCTCCACGCCTGCCCGCGACAACCAGATGCGCAAGCTGCTCGCGGCCTATCTGCCGAAGGCGTCGGTCGACGGGCGCCCGGGTCAATTGATCGCCCAGGCCGCGCCTGAAATGACTGCGCCTGCAATGCCTGTTCCCACGAAGACGGTACCCGTTGCGCCTGATGTCGATGCAGCCGCCGTCCGCATGGCCGATGCGGCCAAGGTGAAGCTGCCGGCAAGCGGCCCGACGCCGGATGCCCGTTATCAGGAGAATTCGAGCGTTGCGGCCTTTGCTGCCGTCACGCCGAAGTCGAACAATCCGCTCGTGGTAACCAAGCCGCATAAGCAAAATGTTCCAGCCAACGAAGTTGCTTCGATAGCGCCCGCCTATGCCGAAAGTCAGGGCGAAGGCGATGCGGAGCCTGTCGATGCGGTAACGACTGCGTCGACGGCCAAACTGGCCAAGGCCGAGAAGGCAGACAAGTCTGAAAAGACGGAGAAGGTTCCGAGTGGCTGGAGCATCCAGGTTGGCGTGTCTTCGACCAAGGAAATGGCAGACGATCTCTTGGATCAGGCAAAGAGCAAGGGCGGCAAGGCTCTGCGCTCGGCCAAGCCCTATGCCGTCGCATTCGGAGACGGCGCCTCGCAGGTCTATCGTGCTCGCTTCGGCGGCTTTGACGATCAACGCGATGCGGTGAATGCGTGCAAGACGCTGAAGAAGGCTGGCATCAAGTGCTGGGCCAGCATGGAATAAGGGCGGCGGCATCAAGTGCCGCTGTACGTCTAGGACCAATGGATATCGGGATGGGTATCCATTCTCGCGGAACCGGCCGTAAGCCGGTCCCGCCCCTGAGTTAGTAATGCGTTACGGGGACATGACATGGCAATGAACGAGAACATGCCGGATATCTCGCTCGATACCGGGGCAAAGATCAGGTCGAAGGGCTATGCTCTTCATCCGCTGCACGAAGCGGCCATGCGGATCGCTGATCTTGGGCTTCATCGCTCCCGTTCGCGGACCAAGGATCTGATAAACGTGCTTCTGTGTCATGGTGCCCGCGCCTGGCGCTATTCCCAGCCGGAAGCACGCATCCATCTCCACGTAACATCCTTGGCCGGAAAAACACCGGTTCTGATGCGCCTGCGCTAAATGGCCGATCGGGCCGGGATCAGAGCAATCCCAGCTCCGAGAGTTCCCGTCTCAAGTCTGCAGGCATTTCCGTTATGCCTGCTCCCAAGCTGTCGAGATCGCGCGGCACGTCGTCCTGCGGGTAGTATCGCCATCCCTGGAACGGTCGCTTCGGCTGTACGGACGTCTCGATAACTTCCGGTCCAAGCACGAGCTGGCAGCGGGATATGCCTTCACCATCGGTAAAGGTCCTGATGTCGATGAGCTTTTGCCTTGCCTGAACCTGCCCTTTGATCACCCAGTAGAGCGAGCCGCCGTCCAGCAGCTCCTCGACGCGTTTCGGCACCATCCTGGTGGTGTGGGTCGTGTGTGGTTCGAGTCCGGCGGCGACCGCGGTCAATGCCCGCTCGGATACCCATTCACGCAGGTCCTCGATCGAGTCGGCGCCCACGCACAATTTGATAAGATGCAAAGCCATGCTGCCCGTTCAATTCCTTTTGGCCGGCAGCGTCAAGCCTTAACGCCAAGCATCCACAAACTCAGCATTCGACGACATTGACCGCCAGACCGCCCGTCGAGGTTTCCTTGTATTTCTCGCTCATATCGTAGCCGGTCTGCCGCATGGTCTCGATGCAAGCGTCCAGCGGCACGAAGTGCTGGCCGTCTCCCTTGATCGCCAGCGAGGCGGCGGTCACCGCCTTGACGGCTCCCAGCGCATTGCGCTCGATACAGGGAACCTGCACCAGGCCGGCAATCGGATCACAGGTCATGCCGAGGTGGTGTTCGAGCGCGATTTCCGCAGCATTTTCGACCTGCTCGGGCGTGCCGCCCATGACCGCGGCGAGGCCGGCTGCAGCCATAGCAGCTGCCGAACCGACTTCGCCCTGACAGCCGACTTCAGCGCCCGAGATCGAGGCGTTGTGCTTGATGATGCCGCCGACGGCTGCCGCCGTCAGCAAATAGTCGCGAATGCCATTCTCATCAGCATCCTCATGGAAATGCTTGTAGTAGCGGATGGTTGCCGGAACGACGCCTGCAGCACCGTTGGTCGGCGCGGTGACCACGCGTCCACCTGCGGCGTTCTCCTCGTTTACGGCCATGGCATAGACGCTCAGCCAGTCGTTTGCGAGAAGCGGATTGATCCGGTTACTGCGCCATTCCTCGTGCAGCTTGTCATGGATTGCCCGCGCGCGGCGGCGAACCTTGAGGCCGCCGGGCATGATGCCTTCCGTCTTCAGTCCGCGATCGATGCAGCTGTCCATGGCTGCCCATATCTTGTCGAGGCCCTCGTCGAGCTGCGCCCGCGTCATACGGCTTTCTTCGTTCGCGCGCTTCATCTGCGCGATCGTAAGCCCCGAGCGTGCGGCCATCTCGAGCATCTGCTTTGCCGTCGCAAAGGGATAGGGCACCTTGTAGTTGCCCATGGCAGCCTTCCGCTTCGCGCGCATGACCTCCAGCTCCGTGTCGGTCACGACGAATCCGCCGCCGACGGAATAATAGATGCGCTTGACGAGCAACCGGCCATCCTTGTCCAGCGCCGAGAAGCTCATGCCGTTGGCATGGCCCGGCAAGGGAACCTTCTTGTCGAAGATGAGATCGGTCTTTGGCTGGAACTCGTAAGGGGGATGCCCCTGCGGGTTGATACGGCCCGTACGCTCGACCTCGTCGATGATTGCATCCATCTTGTCGGGGTCGACCTCATCCGGCCGCTCACCCATCAGGCCGAGGATCACCGCCCTGCCCGTCCCATGCCCGATACCGGTATGCGCAAGCGAGCCGTGCAGGCTGACCCTGATGGCCGCCACATGCACATTGGACGATGGCCGCGGCCACTCGTTCGACAGGATCAGTTCGAGAAATCGGTTGGCGGCCGACATAGGCCCCATCGTGTGCGAGCTCGACGGTCCCACGCCGATCTTGAAGACATCGAATACGGAAAGAAACATGGAACCTTGGCGCCTCGCAACAGAGTCAGATGCCACTAAAATTACGTTAGGGTGATCGAGCGGCACGGCGACCCACCGACATCGGATTGGACGCAAGCGACATTACAGTCCCGCACAATCCGACTCAAACATAGCTAAGTCATATGTCGATATCGCTGTTGCGGCTTTCAAGCTATCAAACGTTAGCAGACAGCTGAACAGATTTTGGGAACGCCTCATGACGACCGCCGACTATGTCGCTCTCGCCCTCTTCATCCTTTGCTGGCTGGGCCTCAACCGGATCACCGACAGTTCCCGGTTTTTCAACCGGAGCAGCCTGACGCAGGAGATGATCGAGCGCCGGCGTGAATGGATTTACAATTCGCTGCGCCGTGACCTGAAGATGATAGACACGCAGATTCTCGCAGGCCTTCAGAATGGGACGGCATTCTTCGCTTCGACGTCTATTTTTGCCATGGGCGGCTGCTTCGCGCTGCTTGGCGCAACGGACAAGGTGAATGCCTTTTTCGCTGACCTGCCCTTTCTCTTCAATGCCGGCGGTCGGGTTGCCTTCGAAATCAAGGTGGCGGGCCTCACCGGCCTGTTCGGTTACGCCTTCTTCAAATTCGGCTGGTCTTATCGGCTGTTCAACTATTGCACAATTCTCTTCGGCGCCATTCCGATGATCGAGGATATCGAGGCGAATCGCGTCGAGACGGAGCGTGCAGCCGAACGCGTCATCCGCATGAACATCATAGCCGCGCGCAATTTCAATGCGGGTCTTCGCGCGATTTTTCTATCGATCGGCTATCTCGGCTGGTTCATAAGCCCCTATTTCTTCATCATCACGACGATCTTCATCAATGTCGTCCTGATCCGGCGACAGTTTTTTTCGGATGCGCGTCTGGCCATCATGGATATCGATGTGCCATGAAATCGCCGCGCTCCTCCTGTTTCCAGCAGCGTCCGGCGCGCCGCCGTTAATCTCGTCCCGCTGAAAGGATTCCTGATGGCCGCTGTCGCCGAGAGCATCGATGCGCCCCAAAAGACACCGCGCATTGGCATTCTGGACACGGCGCGCGGCATAGCTCTTCTCGCAATGGCGAGCTATCACTGTACCTGGGATTTCGAATTCTTCGGCTATCTCGATCCCGGCACGGCGGAAACAGGCTGGCTGAAGCTCTATGCCCGAGCGATTGCAAGCACCTTCCTCTTCCTCGCCGGCGTAAGCCTTGTGCTCGCCAATCGGCCGGTAATTCGCTGGCGGCCTTTTTGGAAACGCTTTGCAATGATTGCCGCTGCGGCGATCGGTGTCTCGATCGTCACGCTGATAGGTATGACCGACGAATGGATCTATTTCGGGATTCTGCACTGCATCGCGGCACTGACCCTGATCGGCATCGTCTTTCTGCGTTTGCCGATGCCTTTGACCTTGCTCGCGACGGCGGTACTCGCCGTCTGCTGGGTCGTCGACGTCTTCTACAGCCCCGGCGCGCTAGACTGGGCAGCCCTTAATCCACGCTATTTCGCCTGGCTCGGCCTTGCCGCAGCCCCGGCACGCTCCAACGACTACGTCCCGCTCTTTCCCTGGGCGCTCGCCTTTTTTGCCGGTCTCAGCGCGGCGAGCCTTGCGATACGGACCAATCTGCCGCAGCGATTGGCGAGGCTAGGCACCGGCGGAAGCCTGATCGCGCGTGCCGGGCGTCATAGCCTGATCTTCTACCTCGTGCACCAGCCGCTGCTGTTCGGCCTGGTCTATCTGCTATCGCTAGCCGCCCCTGCCGACCCAACCCCAGGCATTCTGCGGCAGTGCCAGATGGTCTGCACCCAGTCCAATGGCGAGGCTTTCTGCCACAGTTTCTGCCAATGTTTCGTCGATGCGCTGAAGAAGCAGAGCCTGTTCGAGCCGTGGCGGGCGGGAAAGATCAAGGCCGACGACGAGCGATTCGAGGCGATCTCCATTCAGTGTACAGACCAGGCCCGCTGACGCCGACGCCTTGATCTCGCCTGCTCAGGTGCCAACGCCGATTTCGGCCAGGCGGCCCAGGCAGGATTCCTCGATGTGATCGAGTTCGGTCAGCGTATCGTCGATATCCTTGCGCTTCTGGCGCAGATCCTCGCGCTTCTCTTCGACTCGCTTCATCAAAAGCTTGAGTTGGCCGACCTCGCCGGGCGGCTCCTTGTAGACCTGGATGATCTCGCGAATTTCCGCAATCGTGAAACCGATGCGGCGGCCGCGCAGGATTTCTCCTATCAGGCGACGATCTGCCTGTCGAAACAGGCGCGTACGGCCCCTTCGTTCCGGATGAATGAGCCCCTCATCCTCGTAGAAGCGCAGAGTACGAGTAGAAACCCCGAATTCACGCGTAAGCTCTGTAATGGTATAGTACTTGTTCACCGGTATTTCGTCCTCGTATAGCGAGCTTAGGTCCGGTTCAGCCAAAGCATGGAATACTCGGCCGAAAGGCAGTCCCCTCTCCGCCCACATCACCCCGCATAATATTGACTTTTACGTATCAGTCAATTTTGACAGCCGGACGGCGTTAACGCAGCACGAACCACCACGTCGCGAGGCCGAGGAACGAAAAATAACCGGTACAATCGGTTACGGTCGTCACGAAGGCCGATGATGCAATAGCCGGATCGGCACCAACGCGATTGAGAAGCAGCGGCAGCAATATTCCGCCGAGAGCCGCGGCGACAAGATTGATCACCATCGCCGCAGCGATGACGATCCCCAGCTGGATATCGTGAAACCAGATCAGTGAAATGACGCACATGACGACGGCGAACAGGATGCCGTTGATGAGGCCGACGCTTGCCTCCCTGCGGATGATGCGCCCGGCATTGTAGATGTCGAGGTCGCCGGTGGCCAATGCGCGAACGGTCACCGTCATTGTCTGTGTTCCGGCATTGCCGCCCATGGAGGCGACGATCGGCATCAGGACGGCAAGCGCCACCATCTTCTGGATCGACCCGTCGAAAACGCCGATGATGGTCGAGGCAAGGATTGCCGTCACCAGATTGACAGCGAGCCACAGAAAGCGCGAGCGCACGGTCGAGATGACATTGTCCGACAGTTCTTCGTCGCCGACGCCGCCGAGACGTTTGATATCCTCGTCCGCCTCCTCATGAATGACGTCGACGACATCGTCGATGGTCAGGACGCCGACCAAGCGATCATTCTCGTCGACCACGGCCGCCGACAGAAGGTCATATTGCTCGAAGAGTTGGGCCGCCTCCTCCTGGTCCATTTCGGCAGGTATGGGATGCGACGTCTCGCGCATGATGGTTTCGATCTTTGCCTGCCTCTTGGTGCGCAGGATGCGATCGAGATCGACGCTGCCGAGCAGCTTGAACGTCGGATCGATGACGAAGATCTGGGTGAAGGCTTCGGGCAAGTCTTCCTGATCGCGCATGTAGTCGATCGTCTGACCGACCGTCCAGAACGGTGGTACGGCGACGAATTCCGTCTGCATGCGGCGTCCGGCCGAACTCTCCGGATAGTCCAGGGCGCGACGCAACCGCACGCGCTCGGTAAAGGGCAGTTGCGACAGGATCTCGTCGCGATCTTCCTGGTCGAGATCCTCGAGAATGTAGACGGCGTCGTCGGAATCGAGCTCGCCGATCGCCGCGGCGATCTGGTCGTTCGGCAGCTGATCGACGATCTCGCGGCGTATCGCCTCGTCGACCTGCGTCAGAGCCGTCATGTCGAAATCGTCGCCGAGCAGCCGGACCAGCGAGAGACGCTGGTCGGCGTTCAAGGATTCCAGCAGATGGCCGATTTCCGATTCATGCAGCCTGGCGACATCTCGGTGCAGAAAGGCAGAATCGCCTGCCTCGATCGCCTCGCGAACCTGCTCGATGAAATCGGCGCGCACATTGCCGTCCTCATCGTAGATATCGATGTGCGGCTCCTGAGTATCGGTGCGGGTAAGCTCGTCTTCGTCGGTCGTCATCATGTGCCGCCTCGTATCCATTCGCTTTGCGAGCGCCCGCCGTCAAGAACGAGAATGACGGCAAAAAATCCATTGTCAACAATTAGATAGAGCAGAAACCTCGCTTGAGGCTGGTCGCTCAATTAGCTCTGGCGTAAGCTCGATGCGAACCGGAATCGGAACGCAAAGCCATTTGCACAGATAAACGTTACAGCTATCCTTGCGCGCAGATTGTGTCGTCATTTTACCAGAGATATCCGTGTCCATTCGTCCGATCATTCGCTACCCAGATACTCTCCTGAAAACTGTATGCGCTCCCGTCACTGTTTTCGATGAAGCGCTGAAACAGCTCGCTGCAGACCTGCTCGACACGATGCGCGCGGCGCCCGGCGTTGGCATAACCGCGGCCCATATCGGTGTCTTGCAACGGGTGACGGTCATCGAATTGGATCGCCGGGAGGGAGTTCGCGTCTACGCCAATCCGGAAATCCTCTGGTCGTCGGACGGGACATCAAGGCAAATGGAAGGCAGCGTTTCCATGCCGGGTGCGACCGAAGAAGTTTCTCGACCGAAGGCCATTCGGTTCCGCTATCAGAACCTCGATGGTATAGTCCATGAAGAGGATGCCGATGGCTTCCTTGCCGTTTGTATCCAGCACGAAGTCGACCAGCTGGACGGCATTTTCTGGCTGCAGCGCCTGTCCAAGCTGAAGCGCGACCGGCTTATCCGGAAATGGGAAAAGATCAGAAACTAGGATTGAACCAAGAACGCCGCCAGCCGTTCTCTAGTACCGACGGCAAAAGGAGCCTGATCATGGATTCCAAGAAGAAGGAACTGACGCGAGAGGAGGACTATCGCGACTACGAGGAACGGGACATCGAAGAGGGCTGGCCCTATGACGACCAGGCCGGAGCGAAGTCTCGTGATCCCGGCAACGGTCCCTACGGCGGCACCGAGGCCAATTTCGACGAAGAGACGAACAAGGGCTACACCGTCACCGACAGCGATGAAGACGGCCAGCAGGAAGCCCAGACAGAATCCTTGCTACCTGGAACCGGCGGTCGCGAAAATGCGGACGATCTCGAAGAGCGCGTCATGGACGCGTTGACCGATCTCGAGGGCGTGACGCCGGAAACGGTCGATGTTCGCGCTGAACGCGGAGGCCGGATTATTATCGAAGGCGAGGTGGACGACGCCATTACGGCTCGTCATATCGAAGCCCGCGCCCTCTCCGTCGCCGGCGTTCGTGCGGTCAGGAACAATCTCAGCATAATCGGCGTCGACGCCAATATCCCCGACGACGACTGAGGAAAACCTTGATAGCAACCGACTCATGCAAACGGGCGCCGAAGCGCCCGTTTTTCATATGCTTCGACGGCTATTTGCGCCATCAGCCTTTCAGCTTCGAATTGCAGAGACTGTAATAGCCGCCGCCCTTCTGGATCCACTTCAGACCGCCGAGCGTGTTCTTGTCCTTGTTGACATGATAGGAGTCGACACAGGTGTGGAAGCGGCCCTTTGCCGGCGTTTCGCTGGCATATTTGGACGAGATGGCGGTCGGGAAAGTTACACCGGCAGGTGCAGCCATCGAGGGCTTTGCGGGCTCCTTGGCCGGAACGGCTGCCGGATCCGGCTCATCTGCGTCCGTTGTTTTCGCTGCAGTTGTCTTTGTTGCCGTTGTCTTTGCCGGAGCAGCGGGAGCTGTTGCCGGAGCGGTAGCAGCAGGAGCGGCTGCGGCGGCATCGGTTCCGCATTGTGCCTTGCGGAAATCGTTCCACTTCATGCCGTTCAGCGTATTCGCCGCCTGGGCGGCCTTATACTTGGCGCTGCAATCCTGCATGCTCAGCGCGGACGCTGATGTCGCAAAGGAAAGAGAACCCAGAACGGCAAGAGATGCAAATGTTGTCAGTAGAATCGTGCGGCTGGTCATTCCTCGTTCCTCCGCTGCTTGACGACACGGAAACTATTGACCTCGCTACTGTAATTGTCAATCGGTAGACGAAAGAGCCGCTTCTTCCGCGCCGATTTATCTCACGCTGGTAGTGGTGATCTTGTCGAGCGGTGGTGCGGCCTGAACATGCAGCCACCAGCCCCCGGCGATTGCCAAAACCATAAGAAGAATGATCGACAGGACAAGCTGTGAGCGTCTTCGACGCTTGGCCTCATCCTGCTGCTCTTCATCACGATATAAACCGAATCCTTTGTGATCTTCGACAAAGGCTGAAAACAACGATCCCCGATATTCGACATCGTCCTCTCCACGAGACATGCGCTCCTCCGTTCCTTTAGTCTTATAGTTGTATTCGCTACGATACTCTCTATATCGCAATTTTCTAATGTTAAATGCCGGGAAGGTTAACGCGACGCCCGTTCGATCCAGGGTGGCCGACGCGTACGCGACCTGCGCGGACGGGAGTCGTGTCAAACGCGTCTTGCGTCATAGATCATACCGTATGTTACGCGCGCGTGCGCGCTTGGGAGTGTAGCATCGTCCCTAGTCTGAAATGTCCTCATCGCACGACCCGCTCGTGCGTAACGCGTAAGCGGTCCGTTTCGGCCAATAGGTGGCCATAGAAAACTGAGGGAGATAGACGATGCTGAAACCAGCCCGCAAAACACTGGCGCTTACGACCGCTACCATCCTTCTGACAGCGGCCGCAGTGCTGTCCGGAGGGGCATCCGGAGCAAAGGCCGGAGAGGCCGATGCCAAGAACCTTCTCAAGGCGATGTCCGACTATATGGCATCGCAGAAGACAATGTCCTTCTCCTACGATACGAACCTTGAAGTCGTCACCAAGGATCACCAAAAGCTGCTGCTGGCCAGTTCCGGCAAGATGGAGGTTAATCGTCCAGACAAGATTCGCGTGACGCGCTCGGGCGGGTTCGCCAATGTCGAACTCCTCTTCGACGGTAAGACGCTGACGCTGCTCGGCAAGGACGCCAATCTCTACACGCAGGTCGACGTTCCAGGAACGATCGATCATTTGGTCGACGAATTGAGAGACAAGCTTCATAGACCCCTCCCCGGAGCCGATCTTCTCCTGCCCGATGTCTATGGCGAACTGATGCACGGCGTCACGGATATCAAGGATCTCGGTAGCGGCGTGATCGGCGGGACCGAATGCGACCACCTCGCCTTTCGCAACAAGGAGGTCGATTGGCAGATCTGGATCGCCCAGGGCGACCATCCCTATCCGTGCAGATATGTGATCACGGCAAAAGATGTCGACCAGGCCCCGCAATACAGCATCCAGATCACCGACTGGAAGGCGGGAGATGATGCCACGACCGACGACTATGCCTTCAAGAATACGACCTCGGCGCAACAGGTGGATATCGAAAAGCTCGGCAATGTCGACGAGCTGCCAACACAGTTCAGGGTGGAGGGCAAGAAATGACTATTTCAGCTAGAATCAGGGTTCTTCTGTTTGCCGCGATCATCAGCGCAGTCGGATTGGACATCGGCGAGCGACTCGCAATCCCGGGCGTGAGCGGCATCATCACGGTCGCCGAGGCGCGAATCGGTCGACCCCTGACACCGGTCAGCGTAGCCGGTGTCGCGCGACGCACGGCCCGACGCTGCGCCGCAGGCGTCTACTACTGCTAGTTTAATATCGATCGGGATGATCAAAAAACGACCGCATCTCGCGTCGTAAAAAGCTGTAGTAATCAACAGCTAGAAAAGTTGGTGCGGTCGAGAAGACTCGAACTTCCACGGGTTGCCCCACAGCGACCTCAACGCTGCGCGTCTACCAATTCCGCCACGACCGCATCGTGGTAGGTGCCGATTTGTGCCGGCGGGGCAGCATGTAGCAAAAGCATTCGGGGGGCACAAGAGCGATATGACAGATTTTTTTACGAGTTTTCACAGGTGTTTGAATTGCGCTTCAAAAGCCGCCATATAGGAACCGAACTGTCTGGCGCGTGCGGATTTTTAGAATGTCCTGCGTCGGATCAGCCGATAAAGGGCTTCCCATGCTACGCACCGATCTCGAACATTCCATGTTTCCCCTCGCCGGCTCCCCGCCGGTCCGCTGGCGTATCGCCGACGGCCTTGTCCCCTATGAGGAAGCCGTGGCGACCATGGAACGGGAAGTGGCTGATATAGCGGATGGCCACGCGCAGGAGCTTGTCTGGCTGCTCGAACATCCGCCGCTCTATACGGCGGGAACGAGTGCCGACGCTGCCGATCTGATCGAGAAGGAACGCTTCCCGGTTTTTTCCACCGGTCGGGGCGGCCAGTACACCTATCACGGTCCCGGTCAGCGCGTGGCCTATGTGATGCTGGACCTGAAACGCCGCAGGCAGGATGTCCGCGCCTTCGTGGCAGCGCTCGAGGAAGTGATCATTCGCACGCTCGAATCGATGAATGTCCGTGGCGAGCGTCGCGAGGATCGAGTAGGCGTCTGGGTGCGCCGTCCGGAAAAACCGCTCCTGCCCGATGGCACCATGTCCGAGGGTAAGGTAGCGGCGCTCGGCATACGTCTTCGCAAATGGGTGACCTTTCACGGCCTGTCGCTGAACGTCGATCCCGACCTCAGCCATTTCTCAGGAATCGTGCCGTGCGGAATTTCCGCATACGGGGTGACCAGCCTCGTCGATCTCGGTCTGCCGATCATGATGGCGGACGCCGATATCCGGCTGCGTCAGGCCTTCGAATCGATCTTTGGCGAAACCGTTAGCGACCGTTCTGCATAAGACCTGTGCTTGGAGCAGGAAACCGGACGCAGCCTCCGCGCCTTCGATCGATTCGATCTTAAATCATCCGTCGCCAAAACATGTCGCGCAAAAGTGTGCAGCGGTTTTGCGACAAAGACATGCAAGAACAAAGACCTAAAGTGCGGCAAGCGAATCCTAGAGATCGCGTTGCGCTTTAGTGCGCAACACCTTTACCGACGTTGCGAAGCTTCAGCTGATAGTCCAGCTTTTCCAGCTGCCGATTGGTGGTCTCTATGAGCCGCCCCATATCCTTGTAGGCCGATTGAAGCCGCGAGAGTTCGATCTTTACGGCCTCCAGCGCGCGTTCATCAGTCATTTCCGCAGGCCCTTCGCCGGCACCGGTCATGAGCCAGATCGGCGAGACGCCGAAGATGCCTGCCAGATCAAGGAGAAGGGATGGACGCGGTTCGGACCGGTCGGATTCCCAGGCAAGCACGGTCTCTTCCTGCACGCCGAGCTGATTGGCAAGGGAACCTATGCTGATGCCGGCGGCGTCGCGTGCCGAAGACAGGCGTCCGCCGAGCGTATCATCGCCTTCATCGGAAAAAACGTTGATCTGCTGCTCAGTCTTCAACATTCGGTGCATCCTTCCAGGGCTTACGGCCGACAGTTCTTTGCACGTCTCATTGTCTTCTATCGGATCTCGACAGCACAGATAGGTCTCGGAGCGTCACGCCGCCACCCCATTGCGGCCTTCGACGTGGAATGAAACCGTCAGCCGCGGATTTCTTCGCTCCTGCCCCAGCGTAATCGGGAACCTGACTGGATGAACCGCGCCTGCTTGATCACAAGGCAATCCCGTGTTTGATGGCATCATAAGGAAACCGGGTCGATCATGTCATCTATCGCTACTGCCGAGACCACGCAAAATCCGCTGCAAGGCATGACCATCATGGCAAGTGCCATGATCATTCTTCCGACCATGGACGCTATCGCCAAATACATGGCGACCTTCGAAAATATGTCGCCGGGACAGGTGACCTTCTATCGCTTCTTTTTCCAGCTCGTCTGCACCCTGCCGCTGCTTTTCACAATGGCGGGCGCTTCCGCGCTCTCCGCGAAGCGTCCCTGGATGAATATCCTTCGCGGGGCACTGCATGGGGCGGCGAGCCTGCTCTTCTTCGTCGCCGTCAAATACATGCCGCTTGCCGACGTCTTCGCGATCTATTTCGTCGAGCCCTTCATGCTGGCGGCACTCTCGGCAGCCTTCCTGGGCGACAAGGTCGGCTGGCGCCGGTGGCTTGCCATTATCATCGGCTTTGGCGGAGCCATGATCGTGATTCAGCCGAGCTTCGAGATCTTCGGATGGAAAGCTCTGCTGCCGGTCGCATGTGCTTTCCTTTACGCAGTCTATCTCTTCATGAACCGAGCGATCGGAGAGGCGGATTCGCCTCTGACCATGCAGACGATGGCAGGTGTCGGCGGCACGATCTTCATGGCAGCGGCACTGTGGGTCGGATCCGCCATGGGCGGCACGGACTTTGTCCCCTCCCTGCCCGCTTCCTGGCTCGGCCTCGTTCTGCTGCTGATTCTCGGTTCGATTTCGGGCTATGCCCATATGCTGGTCGTGCGGGCCTTCCGCCTTGCGCCCCTGTCTCTACTGGCGCCGTTCCAGTATTTCGAAATCATCTCGGCAACCGTGCTCGGCTATGCGCTCTTCGGCGATTTCCCGAATCTCTCGAAATGGATCGGCATCCTCATCATCGTCGGTTCGGGCCTGTTCATAATCTGGCGCGAGCGCGTACAGTCCCAATCGCTCAAATCTTCCTGATCGCGGATGCAGGCAGTTAACTGCGCTCGTTGAAGCTTCTTCAATTTGAAGCGAGTAGATCACGGCCGGCTTCATGATGAAGCCTGGAGATGAAAAGATGAGCGAACTCCGCCAATCTTTTCCGGCGCATTTAGTTGCCGGAAAGAGTCGGCTGGCGGCCGATGACGTAATATTTTTGAGAAATTATACTTTTCCCCTTGGTCTCAGAACATCCGACGATGTTCTCGTTCTCATGGCACTGCAGAATTCCTGCCCTGAAAAATGCGACGAATGGGACGCCTTCTTCATCGAAGCGCTGACCGACTTCATTGTTCACTACAGCTACCCACAGGGATCGCTAGACGAGATCAATGCCGCATGGTTGGTACGACTACTGTCGACCGATGGCGTGGTGAACTCGCCGTTGGAGCTGAGGCTGATCCTGAATGTGATTGAGGCTTCCTCGAACGTGCCTCCACAGCTCGGCGCTTTTGCGCTGGACCAGCTGCGCGTAGCGATCGAAGAGGGTGTGGGCGCCTACGCTCTTACCCGCCCGATTACGCGTCCGGGCATTACGAGGCACGACCTCGACTACATCTGCCGCATCCTGCGCAGCAAGCACGACGCAGGGCGCCTTGCTCTCTCGCCGCTCAAGATCGCGGTGCTGGAGCGGATCGCAGCGGCAACCAAGAGCAATTCCAATCACCCCGGATGGGAGGATATCCTGGATGCGATCATCATTCGAAGCGAAGACAGGCCGACCATCAGCCGCTGGCTGCGGGTGCCCGATGCGATGCTCACGATACAGGACGCGATCTAGCGGGCAGACGGAAAGTCTCTGAGGCGCGGACCTTTAAAGTCCGCGCTCAGGTTTGACACGTTGAACCGACAATCGATTTGTGGCTTAAACGTTAGCCAGAGATGAGTTGGGCGGAGCTTTCATGTTCAAGAAAATCCTGATCGCGAACCGCGGCGAGATCGCTTGCCGCGTGATCAAGACTGCGCGGCGTATGGGAATTGCGACGGTTGCCGTCTATTCCGATGCCGATCGGGATGCCCTGCATGTGGAAATGGCCGATGAAGCAGTCCATATCGGCGCAGCTCCGGCAGTCGAGAGCTATCTCGTTGCCGAAAAGATCATTGCCGCCTGCAAGGAGACCGGCGCCGAAGCCGTCCACCCGGGCTATGGCTTTCTATCCGAGCGCGCCTCCTTCTGCGAAGCGCTGGAGAAGGAAGGCATCATCTTCATTGGTCCGAAACCCAAGGCAATCACCGCCATGGGAGACAAGATCGAATCGAAGAAGTTCGCGAGTGCCGCGAAGGTTTCGACGGTCCCCGGGTATCTCGGCGTTATCGAGGATGCCGATCACGCCGAAAAGATCGCCGGAGAGATCGGCTACCCCGTGATGATCAAGGCCTCCGCCGGCGGTGGCGGCAAGGGCATGCGCATCGCCTGGAGCGAGGCGGAAGTGCGCGACGGCTTCGATCGCGCCCGCTCCGAGGCTAGGAGCTCTTTCGGCGACGACCGCGTCTTCATCGAGAAATATGTCGTCGAACCGCGCCACATCGAAATCCAGGTTCTCGCGGACGCGCACGGCAATGCCGTTTATCTCGGCGAGCGCGAATGCTCGATCCAGCGCCGAAACCAGAAGGTCGCCGAAGAGGCGCCCTCGCCCTTCCTTGACGAGGCGACGCGAAAGGCGATGGGCGAACAATCGGTAGCGCTCGCCAAGGCGGTGGATTACCAGAGCGCGGGCACTGTCGAGTTCATCGTCGACAAGGATCGGAATTTCTACTTCCTCGAAATGAACACCCGGCTTCAGGTCGAACACCCTGTCACCGAACTGGTGACAGGCATCGACCTCGTGGAACAGATGATCCGCGTCGCCGCCGGCGAGAAACTTCCTTTCTCGCAGAAGGACATCAAGCTGAACGGCTGGGCGATCGAAAGCCGCCTCTACGCCGAGGACCCCTATCGCAATTTCCTGCCGTCGATCGGCCGCCTCACTCGCTATCGCCCTCCACAGGAAGGGAAAACCGACGGTCGTATCATCCGCAACGATACCGGCGTCTTCGAGGGTGCCGAAATCTCAATGTACTACGATCCGATGATCGCGAAGCTCTGCACATGGGCACCGACGCGGATCGAGGCGATCGATGCCATGGGCGAGGCACTGGATGGCTTCGTTGTAGACGGCATCGAACACAATGTTCCCTTCCTGTCAGCGCTGATGAAACATCCGCGCTGGCGTGAAGGCCGTCTCTCGACCGGCTTTATCGCCGAGGAATATCCCGAGGGCTTCGCCCCCATGTCTCCGGACGGTGATGAAGCGGCAACGCTTGCGGCAATAGCCCTCTCCTGCAGTCTGGTCGAGAGCAATCGCCGCGAACGCCATGCCGACCGGCTGCGCCCTGCGGCGGGCCCCTTGCGTGACGATTGGGTCGTCAAGCTCGGCGACGAATATCACTCGCTCAAATTGCTCGATGGCCTGATCACCATTCCCTTCGAGATGGACATGGAGATTGGCGGGGCGCTTACATCGGTTGTCACTGACTGGAGACCTGGTGACGCGGTCTGGAGCGGACGCGTCGGCGGCAGGAAGATCACCGCACAGATACGTCCCTTCCTGAACGGATTGCGCATCGATTGGCAAGGACTATCGGTCAAGGCCCGGATATTCACGCCGAGACAGGCGGACCTCGACAGGCTGATGCCGGTAAAGCTGCCGCCGGATACGTCGAAGCTCCTGCTCTGCCCCATGCCAGGCCTCGTCGTCTCGATCGCGGTCGCCGAGGGACAGGAAGTCAAGGCCGGGGAGACCCTCGCGGTCGTCGAAGCCATGAAGATGGAAAACGTGCTGCGGGCCGAGCGCGATCTTGTCGTCGGCAAGATCCAGACAAAGCCGGGTGAGAGTCTTGCCGTCGATGCGATCATCATGGAATTCGCCTGATCCGTTGGTCCGCATTCGATTAGAATTGCACGAAATTCCTTCTGACTTCGCTTAAGGGTAATCGGCGATAATTGGGGACATGCGGGTGGAAATCATCCGCGGGAGCTTTCGATGTCGCCGCTTCTTTCAGCACTTCTGCTGCTTAGCCTCAATCTCGGCATCCTCTGGCTATTGATGGCCGCCCCTATCGGAAGGCGTACGATCCGCATTCGCCGGACATTTCAGACAGCACCCGAGGCCATCTGGCGAGCAATCGATCCGGCAGGCGAGGAAGCGGCTTGGCATCATTCCGTCATAAGCAGCCGGGAATTGCAAAACCGCCCTGGCGTGGTCGAGCAGACATACGCCCATCTCGACCGCCACGGCGAACCGATTCGCCGTCTGCTCGCTGTCGAACCGGTTGCGGCAACGCCAGAGGGGCGCGCCTACAGCGCGCGTATTATCGATGACAGCGCTCTCGATGCCGGCTTCTGGCGGAATTATCGAGAGCGGCGCGAAGTCAGCCTATCGGAGGGTGGAACAACGCTGTTGGTCGAGCAGACCGACCGGTACCGGGGCCTAGCCTTCCTGCTCTTTCGCTATTTCGTCCTGCGTCGGGAAATGCGTGCGCTCGAAAGCTGGATTGAAACCGGGAAATCAAAACCCAACGGCCATTTCGAGCATCCCCTGATGCAGACTGCCCTGGCGGTCATCTCGACGCTTATTCTCTGGCCCTTCTTCGGATTGACGATCGGCGGGCTTATGATCTCCACCTTCCTGACGCTGGTGATTGTCCTGCACGAGCTTGGCCACATGGCCGCCTACCGCACCTTCGGTCACACCTCGGTCAGAATGATATTCGTACCGCTCCTCGGCGGAATTGCCATTGGCGGGCGGCCTTACAACAGCCTCTTCGAGGTTGCCACTTGCGCCCTGATGGGTCCGGGCATGTCGGCCTTCCTCGTGCCAATCCTCGTCGCCGCCCACGACATGTCTGCGAGAGGCGCTATTTCCGGGCTATTCTCGCTGCCTATCCTGACGTTCCTGTTGATCCTCGGCGCCTTCAATCTCCTCAATCTGCTGCCGATGTACAGATTCGATGGCGGCCAGATCCTCAGGCAGGCCTTTAGAGGCCGCCTCTCGCTGCTCTGCGCCAGCTTCGGGATCACATTCATCATTCTCTGGGTCGGCTGGCAGATCCATGTTCCATCAGCAGCACTCCTCGCCGGCCTTGCGGTCTTCACGTTGCTGAGCCTTATCGGCGCACGCTCCGTCAAGCCGAAGGAGAAACTGGAGGAGATGACCGGCGCCGAGCGCATGCTGATAAGCTTCGGTCTCTATGCGGCCGTGATGATCCACGCCTATGCGATCATCTACTCGGCGCATCTGCTGTTCTGACAACCAAGGCTGGCGATAAAGAAACATGACGGCCCACCCGTTTTTCGCTTGAGCGGGCCAGTCGCGCCATGCCAAAATCAAAACAATCAAATCATTAGGGAGACAGACGACCATGGACGTGCGCGCCGCCGTTGCCGTGCAGGCAGGAAAACCGCTTGAAATCATGACGGTTCAGCTCGAAGGCCCGAAAGCCGGCGAAGTGCTGATCGAAGTCAAGGCGACGGGCATCTGCCACACGGACGATTTCACGCTTTCGGGCGCCGATCCGGAAGGTCTGTTTCCCGCGATCCTCGGCCACGAGGGCGCCGGCATCGTGGTCGATGTCGGCCCAGGTGTTACTTCCGTGAAGAAGGGCGACCACGTCATCCCGCTCTACACGCCTGAATGCCGCGAGTGCCCCTCCTGCCTGTCGCGCAAGACCAACCTCTGCACGGCGATCCGTTCGACCCAGGGCCAGGGCCTGATGCCCGACGGCACCTCGCGCTTCTCGATCGGTAAGGACAAGATCCATCACTACATGGGCTGCTCGACCTTTGCCAATTACACGGTTCTGCCGGAGATTGCCGTCGCCAAGGTCAATCCGGACGCGCCGTTCGACAAGATCTGCTACATCGGCTGCGGCGTGACGACGGGCATCGGCGCTGTCATCAACACGGCCAAGGTCGAGATGGGCGCAACAGCCATCGTCTTCGGCCTCGGCGGCATCGGCCTCAACGTCATCCAGGGCCTGAAGCTCGCCGGCGCCGATATGATCATCGGCGTGGATCTCAACAACGACAAGAAGCCATGGGGCGAGCGATTCGGTATGACGCATTTCGTCAATCCGAAGGAAGTCGGCGACGATATCGTGCCTTACCTCGTCAACATGACGAAGCGCGGCGCCGACCAGATCGGCGGCGCCGACTACACATTCGACTGCACCGGCAATACCAAGGTCATGCGCCAGGCACTGGAGGCATCGCATCGCGGCTGGGGCAAGTCCGTCGTTATCGGCGTTGCCGGTGCCGGCCAGGAAATTTCCACCCGCCCGTTCCAGCTGGTGACCGGCCGCTCCTGGATGGGCACGGCCTTTGGCGGCGCGCGCGGTCGCACCGACGTTCCGAAGATCGTCGATTGGTACATGGAAGGCAAGATCCAGATCGATCCGATGATTACCCATACGATGCCGCTCGAAGAGATCAACAAGGGCTTCGAGCTGATGCATTCCGGAGAAAGCATCCGCAGCGTCGTGCTGTATTGAGGAGAACACGGCAAGGCGACGCGGCGTTGAAATAGCCCGCGATCTTTTGGCAAATCGATCCTGATTTGGGGGCCGCAGGCGACCAAGGAGGAGGAGCAGAGCATGCCAAGTCAAGTATCGATACACCCCGCCCTGAATGGCGGGGTGAAGGCAGGCCAGGCGAATTTCAACGGCGGGACGCTGGTCTGCGCCTGCGCCGATCGTCCCGTGAAGGTTAAGGTCGAAGGCACGGTGTTGCATAACCACGCCTGCGGCTGTTCGAAATGCTGGAAGCCGGAGGGCGCGGCCTTTTCCATCGTCGCAGTCGCACCGACGGACAAGGTCACTGTTCTCGAAAACGGCGACAAGTTGAAGGTTGTCGATCCCAGCGCCCTGATCCAGCGCCATGCCTGCACGGGGTGCGGCGTGCACATGTACGGGCCCGTCGAGCGGGACCACGCCTTCACAGGCCTTTCCTTTGTGCACCCGGAGCGTTTTCAGGAAGGCGGATGGCCGGCCCCCGGTTTCGCGGCCTTCGTGTCGTCGATCATCGAAACGGGCACGCCGCCGTCCGCAATGGCGGGCGTCCGCTCAAAGATCGAGGAACTCGGCCTGGAGCCATATGACTGCCTCAATCCGACTCTCATGGATGCAATCTCGACCTGGGTCGCCAAGAAGGCCGGAACGCTGAGAGAATAAACCAGTGTCTTGAACCTCAAGCGATTCCAAGGCTATTGGGGAATACCGAACTGCTCTGTGCCTCCATCGGGCGCACAGAGCTCTACCCATGAAACAGATTGCCATCTCATGATCTTTGTCGATGCGGACGCTTGTCCGGTAAAGCCGGAAATTCTCAAGGTCGCAGAGCGCCATGGTATCGAGGTGACCTTCGTCGCCAATTCCGGTTTGCGGCCGTCCCGTGATCCGATGGTCCACAACGTGATCGTATCCAGCGCCTTCGATGCGGCGGATAACTGGATCGCCGAACGCGCTGGCGAGGGTGATGTCGTGGTGACTGCAGACGTGCCGCTTGCCGGGCGATGCGTTGCTGCAGGCGCCATGGTGACGGGGCCGACCGGCCGGATTTTCGACAAGGCCAATATCGGCATGGCGACCGCCATGCGCGATCTCGGCGCGCATCTTCGGAAAACCGGTGAGAGCAAGGGCTATAATGCTGCCTTCTCGCCGCGCGACCGCTCCCAATTTCTGGAAACCTTCGACCGGCTTTGCCGGCGAGCAAAAGCGATGATCCCACCCACTGGAGGCCAAATATGAAAGTCCTTTCCCAAAATACCGCTTACGGTGGCATGCAGGGTGTCTATTCCCATCCCTCTGAGACCTGCAATTGCGAGATGACCTTCGGCGTTTACGTGCCGCCGAAGGCGATCACCGACCCCTGCCCCGTCGTCTGGTTTCTGTCAGGCCTTACCTCGACCCACGCCAACGTCATGGAAAAGGGCGAGTATCGTCGCATGGCTTCGGAACTCGGCCTCATTGTCGTAACGCCCGATACCAGCCCGCGCGGCAGCGATGTGCCCGACGAGATCACCAACTGGCAGATGGGCAAGGGAGCCGGGTTCTATCTCGACGCAACCGAGACGCCCTGGGCGCGGAATTTCCAGATGTACAGCTACATCACGCAGGAACTGCCCGCTCTCGTCAGCCAGCACTTCCGGATGGACATGAGCCGGCAGGGCATCTTCGGCTTTTCGATGGGCGGTCACGGCGCGTTGACCATCGCCCTGAAAAATCCGGACCGTTTTAAGAGCTGCAGCGCATTTGCGCCGATCGTCGAGCCGATGACCGCTGATTGGTCGATGGATGCCTATGAGAAATATCTCGGCGAAGACCAGACGAAGTGGCGTCAATACGACGCCTGCGTCCTAGTCAAGGATGGTGCACGCTTTCCCGAATTCCTCATCGACCAGGGAAAGGCCGACGGCTATCTCGAGACCGGCCTGCGTCCCTGGCTGTTCGAAGAAGCCGTCAAAGGCACAGACATCAAGCTGATGATGCGGATGCATGAGCGCTACGATCATTCCTACTATTTCGTGTCTACCTTCATGGACGATCATCTGCAATGGCACGCCGAGCGGTTGGCATAGATCAGGTGGTGCGCCTTTCGGCGCCACTCTATCTTGCAAATGGAAACCGGGCGAAGCATATGTCCATAATCGCAGACGGCTGCGACGGCGGGCTTGGGGCCCGTTGACCGACCGCGGGGACGGCCTCGCTCTTTTGAACGGAGCGAAGAATGGCTTGGTTTCTGCTTTTCCTGGCTGGTCTTTTTGAAATCGGCTGGGCCGTCGGACTGAAATTCACGGACGGATTTTCCCGCCCCCTTCCCACTACGCTGACGCTATTGTCGATGGTTGCCAGCGTCGTCCTGCTCGGTCTGGCCGTCAAGACGCTTCCGATCGGAACTGCTTACGCAGTGTGGACAGGTATCGGCACGGTGGGCACCGTCATCCTCGGCATTTGCCTTCTGGGCGATCCCGCAACGGTGGTGAGGATCGTTTGCATCGGCCTGATCGTTGCAGGCATCGCCGGGCTCAAGCTTGCTGCCTGAACCCGGCGAAAGCGATTACTTCTTGCGATTGTCGAGCGCCAGCAGGCCGGGGCCGGCGAAGAACAGGTACATGAATACGAAGCAGAACAGGATGGCGGCGTCGCCGCCATTCAGGGCCGGGAAGAAGCTTTTCGGAAAATGGGCCATGAAATAGGCGACCGCCATATTGCCGCAAAGGATGAAGGCGACCGGGCGCGTGAACAGGCCGAGAGCGATCAGCAAGCCGCCAAATGCTTCGAGGATACCCTGGGTCAGATAGAGGCCGCTGAGCGTTGCAGGGCCGCCGGACGGGAAGCCGAAAAGCTTCTGCGTGCCGTGCTCGATATACTGCAGACCGGTCATGATACGAAGTACGGTCAAGGCGTAAGGCTGATATTTGTTCAAGCCGTCGAAAAGTGCCATAAGAATCTCCAGTTTTTGCGTCTTCGCCTCCGAATTAGCCTGCACTGTAGAATTCGTGAATACAAAGCTTCTGACACCGCATCAAATTTTCGTGTAAAATCCGCGACTTGTGGTCACAGAGGAATGTTGTCGTGCTTCTTCCAGGGGTTCGACAGATCCTTGTTGCGCAACATTCTGAGACCACGTGCAAGACGACGACGTGTCGAATGCGGCATGATAACCTCGTCGACATAGCCCCTTTCAGCCGCGACGAAGGGCGAGAGGAAGCGGTCCTCATACATTTTCGTATGCGCGGAAATTTTCTCCGGATCGGCGATATCCTTGCGGAAGATGATCTCGACGGCGCCCTTGGCGCCCATGACCGCAATCTGCGCCGTCGGCCAGGCATAGTTGATGTCACCGCGCAGATGCTTAGACGCCATGACGTCGTAAGCGCCGCCGAAGGCCTTGCGCGTGATGACGGTAAGCTTCGGCACTGTTGCTTCCGCATAGGCAAAGAGCAGCTTCGCACCATGCTTGATCAGGCCGCCATATTCCTGCGCAGTTCCGGGCAGGAAGCCGGGTACGTCGACAAAGGTTACGATCGGAATGTTAAAGCAATCGCAGAAGCGCACGAAACGTGCCGCCTTGCGCGACGCATCGCTGTCCAGCACACCGGCGAGCACCATCGGCTGGTTGGCGACGAAGCCGACTGTCGAGCCTTCGATACGGCCGAAGCCACAGACGATGTTCTTCGCAAAGCTTGCCTGGATCTCGAAGAAGTCGCCCTCGTCGGCGGTCTTCAGGATCAGTTCCTTGATGTCGTAGGGCTTGTTGGCGTTGGCCGGGATGAGCGTATCGAGCGACATGTCCATATCGGTCACCGACTGGTAACATTCGATCTCGGGTATCGGCGCCGTGTTCGACAGCGGCAGGAAGTCGATCAGCCTGCGCACCTGCAGCAAGGTGTCCAGGTCGTTGTCGTAAGCCGCGTCCGCGATCGATGATTTGACGGTATGCACGAACGCGCCGCCGAGTTCCTCCGCCGTGACGGTCTCGTTGGTGACGGTCTTGACCACATCCGGGCCGGTCACGAACATGTAGGACGTATCGCGCACCATGAAGATAAAATCGGTCATGGCCGGCGAGTAGACGTCGCCGCCTGCGCAGGGACCCATGATGATCGAGATCTGGGGAATGACGCCCGAGGACAGTACATTCCGCTGAAAGACTTCCGCATAGCCGCCGAGTGCGGCCACCCCTTCCTGGATGCGCGCGCCACCGGCATCGTAGATGCCGATGATCGGCGCTCTGTTCTTGAGCGCCATATCCTGCACCTTGATGATCTTTTCGGCGTGAGCTTCCGAAAGCGAACCGCCGAAAACGGTGAAATCCTTGGCAAAGACGAAAACGGTGCGGCCGTTGATGGTGCCCCATCCGGTTACGACGCCGTCGCCGGCAATCTTGCTGTTCTCCATGCCGAAATCGGTCGAACGGTGCTCGACGAACATATCGAACTCTTCAAAGGAGCCCTCGTCCAGAAACAGCTCGATGCGCTCCCGCGCCGTCAGCTTGCCGCGCTTGTGCTGCGCATCGATGCGCGCTTCGCCGCCGCCCTTACGGGCAATTTCACGACGACGCTCAAGTTCCTGCAGGATTTCCTTCATGACGACCCTCTTCTCCGCTGATCCGACTTACCATGCGACCAGCAGGGTTTGAAGAGGCAAGACCCTTCGCCCCACGGAGGAAGCCGAAACTCAACTGCCGAGTGGAGGCGTATTGAGCGCAAAGGTGGAACGGACGCGCGCAGCTATGTCCTCGGCCATCATTTCGTCCACACCGGCCGGGTCCGGCGCTATGGTCGTCGTCTCAAAAGATGCAATTCCGATTACCGAGCCGCTTTCGATCGACGTCGCATCGATATTGACCTTCGCCACATTGCGGTCCTGCTGGATTCCCTGTGCCTTTTCGACGCTGGCAATGCGAATGTTCAGCGAAACCTGCGGCATCGGAGACGGGCGTGTGGTTGCCGCAATGGCGGCATTTACACGCTGAGTAACCGCGGAGAGAAGCTGGGGCGAGATCGTCGGATCGGCCACGACAGTGGCGCTTCGGACATCGTAGACCGGCGCAGGCGGGTCCTTGGTCAACAAGCTGTTGCAAGCCGTCAAGCTAAAGCACACTAAAAGCATTCGCCACATGCGTGGCATCAGCCCATTCATGATTCGTATCCCAATATGACCCCGTCGCGCCGTAGACTTGGCCATAATCACCTGCAAATCAACAGCAATCAGCTTCGAAGCGCTGAAAAAACGTCTGTTGCCGCCTGAAATTCCTTGAAACGCATCGCCCGTCGCTGTTCCGCTTCTTCGTCGCTGCCCCAATGTTCAATGGTCCAATCCTCATCGAGATGGGCGAGCGACCATGCTTCGTCCAAGGGCAAAAATCCCTCGGCGAAAGCAAGTGCAAGGATCGCGGAACCCGTCAGCGTGGTGATCGTATGCAGGCTCGCGAGTTCGAGCGGGGTATCGTATTTCCGCAGGTTTACAGCAAAGGCAGCAGTCGCCTCGCGCGGCTGCTCCTGATGGATAACGCCTTCGATCAGGATGAAGCGGGCACCAAGGCTATTGGCCGCCCAATCCATGACGGGATCCCAGCGCTCCGATTGTCGCGCCACGAGTCCTTCCGGCCCCTCGGCCCGGTAGCAGAGCAGATCGGTCGAGGAGAAGCGGAGAATATCCTCGAACACGGCCTGAGTATCCGTTGCAACACCATCCAGGGCCGTGTTGAGCAGTCGCGTGACCGGCATGGTCGCGGGATCGATTACATCCTCCTGCTGCTGCCACTCGGCGGCAGCGAGCGTGGCCAGCGCCTGGGTTGGAACGACCAATGGCAGGCGCGCAGGCGTGCGGATCGTCTTGCCATCGAGTTCCAGAGCATAGCCTTCCTCGACCTGTCTGGTCGTTACTTCCTTATAGAAACGCTTCGGCAAAGGGCGTTTCATCTGGATCTGGGCCCGTCTTATCGGATCGGGGTGGCTCAGTCCTTCGGAGAGATCGTTCAGCAGGTCGCGCATGGCGTCACCTCAGACAATATGGCTTAGCAGGTCGTTAGGATGGTGGGCGATCGCATCGGCTCCAGCCGCAAGCAAGTCTTCCACTGAAGCGTAGCCCCAGGAGACGCCGATCGCGGTCGCGCCGGCAGATTTTGCCATCTGCATGTCGTAGATCGCGTCGCCGATAACGATGGTGTCATGCGGATCCATGCCGGTTTCGCTGCAGCATTCCGTCACCATGGCGGGATGAGGCTTCGAAGGGCAATCGTCGGCAGTCCTCGAAACTCTGAAATAGGGCGTGAAACCGTGCACTTCCAGGATCTGCGTGAGCCCGCGCCGGGATTTCCCGGTCACGGCGCCGATGAGCAATTCGTCGCGCTGGGCCAATCCATCGATGAGCGGCTTGATACCGTCGAAGAGCGGCGTGCCCATGTCGGGCTCGTCCCGCACTTCGGTGTAGATCGACTTGTAATGCGCGGTCATCGCAATCGCTTCGTCATCCACATGGGGCTTGCCCTGCATCCTGGCAATGGCGATGTCCAGCGTCAGGCCGATGATCGACTTCGTCGTCGCCACATCGGGCCGCCTGTGGCCGAAGGCGACGAAGGTACGGGCCATAACTTCATGGATCAAACGCGCACTGTCGACCAGGGTGCCGTCGCAATCGAAAAGAACCAACTTCATCTTATCGTCTTCTGCTGTTTGAGAGTTTGCCGCAGCGTTTGAGGTGTCCGCGATTTCAATCGTCTTCTTCCGCTTCCATCCCTGCCAGATCGAAACCCAAGAGGTTCCAGCTCTGCACCATGTGCGGCGGCAGCGGTGCGGTCACGCGCAGGCGGCCCCCATTCGGATGAGGGATATCGATATGGCGGGCGTGAAGGTGGAGACGCTTCTGGATGCCTCCCGGGAAATCCCAGTTCGGGTCGTCGTCGAAATATTTCGGATCGCCGATGATCGGATGTCCCATATGCAGCGCATGAACGCGAAGCTGGTGGGTGCGGCCGGTATAGGGCTCCATTTCCAGCCAGGCGAGCCGCTGCGCTGCGGTCTCGACAACACGATAGTAGGAGATCGCGTGATCCGCGCCCTCCTCCCCGTGCTTGGCAATCCGCATACGGTCGCCGTCTGCGGTTGCTTCCTTGACCAGCCAGGTCGAGATCTTGTCCTCGTGCTTGCGCGGCACGCCCTTGACCAGCGACCAATAGGTCTTCTTGGTGTCGCGCTCCCGAAAGGCGGCCGTCAGCTTCTGCGCCGCGCCGCGTGTACGCGCGACAACGAGAACACCCGAAGTGTCGCGGTCGAGGCGATGCACGAGACGTGGCTTCTCGCCCTTTTTACTCGTCCAGGCTTCCAGCATTTTGTCGACGTGGCGCGTGAGGCCTGAGCCGCCCTGGACGGCAAGGCCGGCCGGCTTGTTGAGCACGAATACCTTCTCGTCTTCATGCAACAGCATGCGTGCCAGAAGCTCGCCATCGTCGGAATGCTTGAGATCTTTGCCCGCGATCGGCCCGGTCTTGACCTTGGCATCGACATCGAGCGGCGGCACGCGCACCATCTGTCCCGGCTGGACCCGGGCATCGGTTTTCACCCGTCCACCGTCGACGCGGACTTGCCCGGAGCGCATCAGCTTCTGCAACTGTCCGAATCCGAGGCCCGGATAGTGAATCTTGAACCAGCGGTCGAGGCGCATACCGGATTCGTCCGACTCGACCTTGATATGTTCAATTCCGGCCATGCTTCTTCTTTCAATGGATTGCGGCGGCAAGTCTGCCTTTGAAGGTCGCTTTAGAGCATTTTCGTCAAAAGTGGAAACCGGAATCGTGCAAATCCGGGCTTTTTGCAACCAGTCAGGAGCTTGGGGTTAGCCGAATGACCTGATGACAGCCAGACCGGCGACGACCGCGGCAAGCGATACCACGACGCTGGCGACCACGTAAGTGATCCCTGCCATCAGTGCCCCGCGCTCGAAAAGCGCGATCGTATCCAGCGAAAAGGCGGAAAAGGTAGTAAACCC
Source organism: Neorhizobium sp. P12A (assembly GCF_008365395.1). Classification (NCBI taxonomy): domain Bacteria; kingdom Pseudomonadati; phylum Pseudomonadota; class Alphaproteobacteria; order Hyphomicrobiales; family Rhizobiaceae; genus Neorhizobium; species Neorhizobium sp. P12A. The sequence continues at coordinate 151,780 of NZ_QOVX01000006.1, forward strand.
GCCGAGAAAGCCGGTGATAAGTAACAGGCGCAATTCGACAGAGCCGCCATATCTCCGGGTAATCAATTCAGCAAGCACGCCGATCAGAAAACAGCCGATGACATTGACCGCCAGAGTTCCCCAGGGAAAAGCCGGCCCGGCGATACGCAAGGCCCAGATGCCCACAGAATAACGCAGGACAGAGCCGATTGCGCCGCCAACTGCAACTAGGAGAAGTTGGAGCATAGTTTCTGAATTATCCTGTTGCTATCGGTGTGCCAATGGAGCGGTCCGAATCAGAACAATTTGGGTAGATCGTTAGAATACGAGAGATTTCTTTAGCGGAAAACCAAGCCGCCGAGGATAGGGTCCGCCGTATTATTTGCGTTTTGGACGAAAACAATGGTCGAGGTCGTAACCGTTTCCGCCTATACTGCGGGTTGGGCAATGGAGGCTGTCAAGCAGCCTGCACGCACGCCGGCTAGCATTGTTGCGCGCGAGGCGCGGCTTCGTGAAATTCGCCAGGAGCGCGGTGGTGCGTCCGACGAAGGCGATATCGAAAACGCTATACCGACCATCCAATCGACCGAGGTAGCACTGGACCTTTTGACGGAGGGAAACCGTCAACCCAAGTCCAATTTCCAGCAGGTCGTCAAGGCCTACAGCGAGAACGAATAGTCTCGAAGATTAGCTTGTAGAAGACCGGCCCGCAGAAATTTGGTCCGCGGGCCTGGGCTTAAAGCCTCAGTTTCCCTGAACAGGCAAAACCGGCAATATCAGATCGACGGACCCGGCCTTCTCGAAAGTCAGCGTGACCGGCACAGTACCGCCCTGTTTGAACGGCGCCTTGACCTGCTTGAACATCATGTGCAGGCCATTCGGGGAGAGCTCGACCGTTGCACCGGCCGGGACGGCAACGCCATCCTTGAGCTCCCGCATCTTCATGATGTTGTTTTCCATCTTCATTTCATGAAGTTCGACCTTGCCGGCGCCTGGCGACTTGACCGAAACGAGGGTGTCGTTGCTGCCGCCGCCGTTGTGGATGACAAGATAGCCGCCGCCGACCGGTTGCCCCGGCAGCATGGCGCGGACGTAAGCGCCGCTGATGTCTAGATCACCGGCTTTCGCTGCCGCTCCCTTCGCAGGGCTCGGTGCATCCATCGGCATCTTCATGCCGCTCATGTTGTTCATATCGTTGGCCTGCTGCGCGACAGCACTAACCGCTGACAGCGAAAGCGTGGCGGAAAAAATCAGCGCGGCAACGGCAATCATGCGTTCGTGTTTCATGGGGTATCTCCTCTCCGGCGATCTGGCATCATGCTTGCCAGAGCCGGCTTGCCGCATGGGCGGCCTCAATTGATCTATCGAGTTATGATTACGGATCAGAGGAAAAGCGGCGGCGCGCGAGAATTGGCGCGCATGATCGTTCGGTTGCCGAAGATCGCGCCAGCCTCGCCGAGTGGGTTGAGCAGGAACGCGTGCGAGACGGTCAACCATGCGCCATCATCTGGATCAGGGAGAATAATCGATCCGGCCAGGCGGCAGACTTCGCAGCCGGGCTTGATGACAATCTTTCCATCGCTGTCCTTGATGGAAATGCAAAGTGTCGGGACGCTGCCATCAGGCAACTGATAGGCCGACCATCCGGAGCCGTTATCTTCGGCGGCAGCGGGCGCCTGATGGGCAAGCCCGAGGAACAGCAACGTGGCGGCGCAGAACATGCGCACCACGACTTTCCATCCTGTCTGCCGTCCGCTCATGAAACCCCTCCGCCCGATCCACGGGATAGCCCGCTTCGGTAGGAATTGCAAAGCCATATGTCGAATGCGCCGGGAACCTTGCCGGGCGCCGATGGGTTTCATTCGGACAGGAGAAAAACGCTCCGGATGGAGATGATCATGCCGGCAAAATCCAAGGCACAGCAGAAGGCTGCAGGTGCTGCACTTGCCGCCAAGCGCGGTGAAATCAAGAAATCCGAACTCAAGGGCGCATCCAGGCAAATGGTCGACAGCATGTCGGAAAACCAGCTTGAGGAATTCGCCTCCACCAAGCGCAAGGGCCTGCCCGCGCATAAGGAGAAAGCGGATTGACCGTCCCGAGACGGCAAGACGCGACGACCTCTCGCGACAGAAATTTGCTTGGCGACGACATTTGCCCTTGCCAAGCTTGGCGCCTGCCAGATAATGGCGGATGACCCTGTTGGGAGAATCCGGTGAGGAGCCGGTGCCGAAGGAGCAACCGCCCCGGAAACTCTCAGGCAAAAGGACCAGCAGCGGGCAGACGGAACTCTGGAGAGAAGCGCCAAAAGCGTTCGCCGAAGGGATAACAATCTCAGGCAAAGGGACAGAGGGGGCTCACGACAAGGGCGCAATGCATCTGCGCCGGAATTTTGAGCCCGCGCTTTTTTAACAAGCGCAAACCCCGGAGGCGTCATTTGGACGAGACCGCTGCCCTAAAGAAAACGCCCCTTCACGCCCTTCATCTGTCGCTCGGCGCCCGCATGGTGCCCTTCGCCGGATACGACATGCCAGTGCAATATCCGCTCGGCGTCATGAAGGAGCATCTCCAGACCCGCACTTCTGCCGGCCTGTTCGACGTGTCCCATATGGGCCAGGTCATCATTCGCGCCAAATCGGGCAAGTTTGAAGACGCTGCCCTTGCGCTCGAAAGCATCGTGCCTGTCGATATTCTCGGCCTACCCGAGGCACGGCAGCGCTACGGCTTCTTCACCAACGAGGACGGCGGCATCCTGGATGATCTGATGATCACCCATATCGACGACTATCTCTTCGTCGTCGTCAACGCCGCCTGCAAGGACGCCGATTTCGCACATCTCGAAAAACACATGGGGGATCGCTGCGAAATCATGCCGCTGGAAGACCGCGCGCTGGTCGCATTGCAAGGCCCTCGAGCCGTCTCTGTGCTCGCGGAACTCTGGGCCGATGTCGCAGCGATGAAATTCATGGATGCCCGTCACTGCCGGCTGCACGACGTTTCCTGCGTGGTCTCCCGCTCCGGCTATTCCGGCGAGGACGGATTTGAAATTTCGATCCCCGGCAAATATGCCGAGGATATCGTCAACCGCCTGCTGGAACATCCCGATGTCCAGCCGATCGGCCTCGGCGCCCGCGACAGCCTGCGCCTCGAAGCCGGGCTATGCCTCTATGGCAACGATATCGATACGACGACCTCGCCGATCGAAGCCGGGTTGGAATGGGCGATACAGAAGGCGCGCCGCAACGCAGGCGCTCGCGCCGGCGGCTTTCCCGGTGCATCGCGCATTCTCGCCGAACTCCAGGATGGCACCACGCGCCGCCGTGTGGGCCTGAAGCCGGAAGGCAAGGCGCCCGTTCGTGACCATGCCAAGCTCTATGCCGATGACCAGGGCAAGGACGAGATCGGCGAAGTGACCTCAGGCGGCTTCGGCCCGAGCGTCGAGGGACCCGTGGCCATGGGCTATGTCCCGCCGTCCCACGCCGCGGTGGGCACCCGGATCTACGCCGAAGTCCGCGGCAGATATCTGCCCGTGACCGTAAGCGCCCTGCCCTTCATCACCCCGACCTACAAACGCTGACAGTCAATTTAAAGAGAGGGATAATCCATGCTGAAATTTACCGAAGAACATGAATGGCTGAACATCGAAGGTGACGTCGCAACGGTCGGCATCACGACCTACGCCGTGGAGCAGCTCGGCGATCTCGTCTTCGTCGAACTCCCGGAAGTCGGCGCCAGCTTCTCCAAGAACGACAACGCAGCGACAGTCGAATCCGTCAAGGCGGCCTCCGACGTCTATTGTCCGCTCGATGGCGAAATCACCGAGGTCAATCCGGCGATCGTTGCCGATCCGGCCCTCGTCAATTCCGATCCGATGGGTGCGGGCTGGTTTTTTAAATTGAAGCTGAAGACCGCCTCCGACGCCGATGGCCTGCTGGACGAAGCGGCCTACAAGGAGCTCACCGCCTGATGAATACGCCGACCGAGTTTACGTTTACCGACTACCAGCCCTACGATTTTGCCAACAGACGCCATATCGGTCCCTCGCCGTCCGAAATGAGCGATATGCTCAAAGTCATCGGCTATAACAGCCTCGACGGCTTGATCGATGCGACCTTGCCGCCATCCATCCGACAGAAAGCGCCTCTCGTCTGGGGCGCGCCGATGACGGAGCGCGAGGCGCTCGACAAGCTGCGCGAGACCGCCAACAAGAACAAGGTTCTCGTCTCGCTGATCGGCCAGGGCTACTATGGCACGATCACCCCGCCGGTCATCCAGCGCAACATCCTTGAAAACCCCGCCTGGTACACGGCCTACACACCCTACCAGCCCGAGATCAGCCAGGGTCGCCTCGAAGCGCTCCTCAACTACCAGACAATGGTCTGTGACCTGACCGGGCTCGACGTCGCCAATGCCTCGCTGCTTGACGAGGCGACGGCTGCCGCGGAAGCCATGGCGATGGCCGAGCGTGTCTCGAAGTCCAAGGCCAAGGCCTTCTTCGTCGACGCCGATTGCCATCCACAGACGATTGCCCTGATCCGGACCCGCGCCGAACCGCTCGGCTGGACGGTCGTCGTCGGCAATCCCTTTACCGATCTCGATCCTGTCGATGTCTTCGGTGCGATCTTCCAGTATCCCGGCACACACGGCCACGTACATGATTTCACCGGCCTCTGTGCCCGCCTGCACCAGACCGGCGCTATCGCCATCGTCGCCGCCGACCTACTTGCACTGACGCTGCTGAAGTCGCCGGGCGAAATGGGTGCGGACATCGCCATCGGCTCGTCCCAGCGCTTCGGCGTGCCGGTCGGCTATGGTGGCCCGCATGCGGCCTTCATGTCGGTCAAGGACGCGCACAAGCGCTCGATGCCGGGCCGCCTCGTCGGCGTCTCCGTCGATGCCCGCGGCAACCGCGCATATCGCCTGTCGTTGCAGACGCGCGAACAGCATATCCGCCGCGAAAAGGCGACGTCGAACATATGCACCGCCCAGGTGCTGCTCGCCGTCATGGCCTCCATGTACGCCGTCTTCCATGGCCCCAAGGGCATCAAGGCGATCGCCCAGCAGGTCCACCAGAAGGCCGTCTTGATGGCGAAGGGTCTGGAAAAGCTCGGCTATAAGGTCGAGCCTGAAGCCTTCTTCGACACGATCACGGTTGATGTCGGCCACATGCAGGGCCTGATCATGCGCGCGGCTGTCGCCGAGGGCGTCAACCTGCGCAAGGTCGGCGAAACCGGGATTGCGATGAGCCTTGACGAGCGCACCCGCCCGGCAACGCTGGAAGCTGTCTGGCGTGCATTCGGCGGTAACTTCAAGCTTGCCGATTTCGAGCCCGGCTATCGTCTGCCGAAGACCCTGCTGCGCACCAGCGAATACCTGACGCATCCGATCTTCCACATGAACCGCGCTGAAAGCGAGATGACCCGCTATATCCGCCGGCTTTCGGATCGCGACCTGGCGCTCGACCGCTCGATGATCCCGCTCGGCTCCTGCACGATGAAGCTGAACGCGACAGCCGAAATGCTGCCGATCACCTGGCCGGAATTCTCGGACATCCATCCCTATGTGCCGGCCGATCAGGCGCTCGGCTATCGCGAGATGATCGACGACCTGACGGAAAAGCTTTGCGCTGTCACAGGCTACGACGCCTTCTCCATGCAGCCCAATTCCGGTGCGCAGGGTGAATATGCGGGCCTGCTGACCATCCGCAACTATCACATCGCCAATGGCAACGGTCACCGCGACGTCTGCTTGATCCCGACCTCAGCGCACGGCACAAATCCGGCCTCCGCCCAGATGGTCGGCATGAAGGTTGTGGTCGTGAAGGTTCGCGAAAACGGCGATATCGACCTCGACGACTTCCGCGCCAAGGCCGAGCAGCACTCGGAAAACCTGTCCTGCTGCATGATCACCTATCCCTCGACCCACGGCGTGTTCGAGGAGACGGTGAAGGAGATCTGCGATCTCGTGCACAAGCATGGCGGTCAGGTCTATCTCGACGGCGCCAACATGAACGCCATGGTGGGTCTGTCCCGCCCTGGTGACATAGGCTCCGACGTCTCGCACCTCAACCTGCACAAGACCTTCTGCATTCCGCACGGCGGCGGCGGTCCCGGCATGGGCCCGATCGGCGTCAAATCGCACCTCGCACCCTACCTGCCCGGCCATCCGGAAACCGACGGTCGTTCGGGCGCCGTGTCCGCAGCGGCTTTCGGCTCTGCGTCGATCCTGCCGATCTCCTGGAGCTATTGCCTCATGATGGGCGGCGAAGGGCTGACGCAGGCGACCAAGGTCGCGATCCTCAATGCCAACTACATCGCTGCCCGCCTGAAGGGCGCCTATGACGTCCTCTACAAGTCGCAGGCTGGCCGCGTGGCGCATGAATGCATCATCGATACCCGCCCGCTGGTCGAAAGCTCGGGCGTGACCGTCGATGACGTCGCCAAGCGCCTGATCGACTGCGGCTTCCATGCCCCGACCATGAGCTGGCCGGTCGCCGGCACGCTGATGATCGAGCCGACGGAATCGGAAACCAAGGCCGAACTCGATCGCTTCTGCGAAGCGATGCTGGCGATCCGTCAGGAAGCCCGCGACATTGAGGAAGGCCGCTCCGACAAGGCCAACAACCCGCTGAAGAACGCTCCGCACACCGTCGAGGACCTCGTCGGCGAGTGGGATCGCCCCTACAGCCGCGAGCAGGCCTGCTTCCCGCCCGGAGCATTCCGGGTCGACAAGTACTGGTCGCCCGTCAACCGCGTCGACAATGTCTACGGGGACCGCAACCTGATCTGCACCTGCCCTCCGGTGGAAAGCTACGCCGAGGCGGCAGAGTAAGCAGGACATTGCCATGAAATCGGACGCCCAGGCCAAAGTCTGGGCGTCTGCCTAAATGCGACATGGATTTCGTCTCGGCTACGGCCGGAAAATACAGCCATGGCGGGCATAAAATAAGACAAAAATTGATAAGTTGTCGAAACGAATAAAGCGAAAAAAAGTTTTTCCAATGGCCGAGCATCAATTCGTGCTTTTGGAGAAAACGGACATAAAGCCGTTATAAAACGGATTTATTCCGAAGCCCAACCCTTTGGCGCGATTGGGATTCCTCATGCCAGAACTTGAAGGCTTGCACTACGCTGCAAAACGCAGCGAGGCCGATGCTCGGCCATTGTTGCTGTTTCACGGCAGCAGCGGCAGTGAACTGGACCTGATGAGTTTTGCCGATGAGATCGCGCCGCAGCGTCCCTGCATTTTCCTTCGCGGTGGCGTCGAGTGGGAAAATGGCTTTGCGTTCTTTTGTCGCAATCCGGATCGGACGCTTGTCTACGAGGATTTGCAGCTTCAGACAAATCGCATCTGTTCGTTCATTGAGGCAGCGATTCGGACGGGTCTTATTTCGACGCAGCCTCTTCTTATCGGCTATTCGAATGGAGCCATCATGGCTTCCTCGATCCTGTATCGGCAGCATGCCCTTGCTGCGGGTGCCGTCCTGCTACGGCCTCTATCGCCGGCGCCGGACGACGATTTTCCACCGATGCCTGAGATAGGCATCCTGATTGTTGCTGGAGACCGCGACGATCGGCGCGCGCCGGAGGATGCGCGTCTGGTGGAAGAGCAATTCAAGAAATCGGGTGCGGATGTCAGCAGTCATGTGCTGGCAACCGGTCATGGTCTCCATGAGACCGAAACGCATATTGTGGGGGATTGGATTTTTAGGAAGGGATTTTGAAATGGCGCCGGGTACATCAATCGTCGACGATGGCGATTTTCTGGAAAGTGGACAAACGATCGAGGAATATATAAGGGCGGCCTTCGAGACCGAAGATGCGATGTCCATCACCAAGGCATTGGGCATGGTCGCGCGCGCAAGCAGCATGAGCCAGCTTGCACGGGATGTCGGCATGAGTCGTTCCGCGCTCTATCGGGCCCTGAGTGGCGACAGAAACCCGGAATTTGCAACGATCCTCAAGGTCATGAAGGCGCTGGGACTGAAGCTCCGTTCGGAGCCCGGGAATGGCCACGCCGGCGACAAGACTGCCGCCTGATTGCCAGGCGCAAACGTTTATTCAGGCCAGAAGCGAATAGCCTGACGATCCGATTGCCAGGCAACCGAACAGGATCAGCAGATAGCCCGACGCCCGCCCGAAGCCTGCCGTGAACTGATCCGACAGCCGATCGCGCGCAAGGCTGACCACGCCGCTCAGTGCGAACCACCAGAGAAGCGAGCCAGCAAACACGCCGGCAAGAATGAGCGTGGCGCTCGTGGCTCCCGTCTCCTGCGCCAGGCCGAAGCCGGCAAACAGGGCGCCGAAAGACAGGATTGTCGCCGGATTTGATATTGTCAGAAAAAACGTCGCGAAAGTGGTCCGCAGGAAATCCCTGGCCCTGATATCCGCGGCCTGGACCGGCGGTGTGGAGAGACGTTGCCAGCCCAGCCAGAGAAGCAAAAGACCGCCACCGATCGCCAGGGGAATGGTCACCGTGGCAAGCGCCTTTGCGAACATCGCAAGCCCCGCGACCGCAACGAGAGCATAGGTCGAGTCGCCCAAGGCGGTTCCGAGCCCGACGGAAAAGCCGGCCCAGAATCCGCGGTCGAGCGCTCGGTTGATGCAGAGCGTACCGATCGGACCCGGCGGCGCAGTGATAATTGCGCCGAGCAAAGCCCCCTTCAACAGCAACAGAATCATTGCCCAGCCAATTCCCTTCCCCGGGGTTCCCCATGGGTTTTGAACAGGCCTTGTAACGTTGTCATGAAAACAGAACCGGCCGACCGAATTTTGCCCATCGATGGCGAATGAGCAACTTGTGCAGTTATTTAGCGGAGCAATAATTTCCGGTCCAGCGACAAGATTGACGCAACCGGAATAAATCTGTCAGCGAAGCCACCACAGCTAATATTCGTTAGTGGCTTGCCGCGGTTTCAGCCTGGCGCTGCGCAGCCAGCGCTGCGAGATCGGCAGGTTTCAGTTCAACCGATTCACCGCAGCCGCAAGCTGATGTCTGATTCGGATTGGTGAAGGTAAAGCCCGACCGCAGCGTGGTCGTCTCGAAACCCATCTGGGTGCCGAGCAGGTAAAGAACAGCTGATGGCTCGACCCAGACTTTTGCGCCGTCGAGCTCGATCAGGTCGTCCTTGGCATTGGGCTCCGTCACCAGGTCGATGGTATATTCCATCCCGGCGCAGCCACCCTTCTTGATGCCGACGCGAACACCCTTGGCATCAGGCCCGGAATTCTCGACGATTGCCTTTACGCGGGCGGCAGCCGTGTCGGTCATTGTCATTACTGCAAAGCCCATGGGCTTGGTCTCCTTCGGCAACCGGGGTCAAGATCCGGTGCTTCATGAATCAAATTTAGTGCCAGCCGGTAAACGGATCAATACCAGCCGACAGCCACCTGTGCCTCTTCCGACATGCGGTCGGGTGTCCACGGCGGATCGAAGGTCATTTCGACCTCGACACCGGAGACGCCTTCAACGGCGCCGACGGCGTTTTCGACCCAGCCGGGCATTTCGCCGGCGACGGGGCAACCGGGCGCCGTCAGGGTCATCATGATCTTCACCATGCGGTCGTCTTCGATGTCGATCTTGTAGACCAGACCGAGTTCGAAGATGTCAGCCGGAATTTCCGGATCATAGACCGTTTTCAGCGCCGAAATGACATCGTCGCTCAGGCGCGCCAGCTCCTCGGCCGGGATGCTGGAATGCACGATCCCTTCGCGCACATCGATTTTCTGTTCGCTTTCATCAAGACTCATTGCGAATTCCTCAAGCAAAGAACTTGCGCGCATGTTCCAGCGCATCGGCCAAGGCGTCGACTTCGGCACGCGTATTATACATCCCGAACGATGCACGGCATGTGGAGGTGACGCCGAAGCGTTTCAAGAGTGGCTGCGCGCAATGCGTACCCGCGCGAACCGCAACGCCCTGACGATCGATGACCATCGACACGTCATGGGCATGGATACCGGCAAGCTCGAACGAGAAGATGCCGCCCTTGCCAGGCGCATCGCCGAAAACGCGCAGCGAGTTGACAACACGTAGACGCTCGCGGGCATAGTTGGTCAGATCGGCCTCGTGGGCGGCGATCCGTTCCCGTCCGACCGCATCCATGTAGTCGAGCGCGAAACCGAGCCCAATCGCCTGGACGATCGGCGGCGTGCCGGCCTCGAAGCGATGCGGCGGATCATTGTAAGTGACGATGTCTTCCGTCACGTCGAAGATCATCTCACCGCCACCCTGGAAGGGCCGCATCGCCTTCAGGAGATCCTTCTTGCCGTAAAGGACGCCGATGCCCGACGGACCATAGAGCTTGTGGCCGGTCATGACGTACCAATCGCAGTCGATATCCTGCACGTCGACCGGCAGATGCACGGCACCTTGCGAACCGTCGATCAGGACGGGGATGCCGCGCTCATGGGCTATGCGGCAGACTTCCTTAACCGGAACGATAGTGCCGAGCGCATTCGACATGTGGGTGATGGCGACGAGCTTGGTGCGTTCCGTCAGGCTCTTCTCGAAATCCTCGATATGAAAAGCGCCTTCGTCGTCAACCGGCACCCAGACCAGCTTGGCACCCTGCCGCTCACGGATGAAATGCCATGGCACGATATTGGAGTGATGCTCCATGATCGAGACGACGATCTCGTCGCCCTCACCGATATTGGGCATGCCCCAGCCATAGGCAACGGTATTGATCGCCTCGGTGGAATTCTTGGTGAAGATGATATCGTCGACGGATGGCGCGTTCAGAAAGCGGCGAACCTTTTCGCGCGCCGCTTCATAGGCCTCGGTAGCGGTGTTCGAGAGATAGTGAAGGCCGCGATGGACGTTGGCATATTCGTGCGAATAAGCGTTCGAGATCGCGTCTATCACCACCTGCGGCTTCTGGGCCGATGCGCCGTTGTCGAGATAGACCAGCGGCTTGCCATGGACCTTGGTCGCAAGGATCGGAAAATCCTTGCGAATGGCTTCGACGTCGTAGGCCGTCGCTGAAACTATCTTGTCCATCAGATCAATCCTATCAGGCGTGCTTTTCGAGCCAGGTCGAGATGATGCCTTCCAGCGCCTCGACCAGGGACTCGTCATCGAGTTCTTCGACGATCTCGGCAACGAAGGCGTTGACCAGCATCGCTCGCGCCTTGTTCTTGGGGATACCGCGCGCCATCAGATAGTAGAGATGGTTTTCGTCGATATCGGCAACTGTCGCGCCATGGCCGCACTGAACGTCGTCGGCAAAGATCTCGAGTTCCGGCTTGGCCGAGAACTCGGCGTCGTCGGACATCAGCAGCGTATTGCACGACATCTTGGCATCGGTCTTCTGTGCGTCCGGGGCAACCCGGATCATGCCTTGGAAGACACCGCGGGCGCGATCGAAGACGACGTTGCGGAACACTTCCGTCGAGGTCGTGTTCGGCACGTTATGGCCAAGAACCATGGTAACGTCGGTATGCGTCTCGCCGCCGAGCAGATTGACGCCGCGGATGACAAGCTCCGAGCCCTCGCCGCTTGCCTTTATATGCAGTTCCTGACGCACCAGCTTGCCGCCGGCGTTGATCACGAACAGCTTCAGCTTCACGTCCGCACCGAGATCGAGCCGGATCTGGCCGAGATGCGTATCGTCGCTGCCCTGCTGCTGCAGGATGATCCATGTCACCTCGGCGCCATCGCCGATCGTAACGTCGCTCACCGCAGACACGAGCGCAGCGTCGCCCGTCACCGCCTGGTGACGCTCGATAATGGTTGCCTTGACGTCGCTACCGATCGTGACTGGCAGGCGCGTATGGAGCTGGCCGCCAGCATGGGCGAACTGGATTTCGAGAGGAGACTCGAGTTCCGCGCCTTCCGGGATCTCGATAATGTAACCGTCGCGCACGAAGCTGCCGTTGATGCGGCCGATGGCATCGTCGTTGCCAAGCGCTTCGAGAGCCCCTGCAGCAGCGCCGTCCACGAGATCGTCTGCATATTGACGAACAGTCAGGCCCTTCACGGAAGCCCTTGACGTCTGCCCCTGAATAACTGCCAGAAGGTCGGAACCTTCGACCACAGGCGGAAGCTCCTTGCTGCCGTCGCGCTTTTCAGGCGGTACGTTGCGCAAAAGGTTTTTCAGGTCGGTATAGTGCCAGGCCTCGACGCGACGCGTCGGCAGGCCTGATGTCTTGAGATCGTCGAGCAGACGGTCGCGCACGGCGACCACGTCGCCATTGCCCGGCAGTTCGCCGAACTGGTTGTTGAAAGCTTCAATCAGCGCCGTCTCAGCAGCGGTCAAACGGCTCGTCGTTTGCATATTCATGAGCCCATTCCTTTCCGCCTCGATCAGGCTGCCGCACCGATGATGTCGGCATAGCCGTTGGCTTCCAGCTCATGCGCCAGCGTCTTGTCGCCTGACTTGATGATCTGTCCCTTGTAGAGGACGTGAACGGTATCAGGGACGATGTAGTCGAGAAGGCGCTGGTAGTGGGTGATGACGACGACGGCGCGGTCGGGCGAACGCAGCGCATTGACGCCATCGGCCACGATCTTCAGCGCATCGATGTCGAGTCCGGAATCGGTTTCGTCGAGCACGCAAAGCTGCGGCTCAAGCAGCGCCATCTGCAGGATTTCGGCACGCTTCTTTTCACCGCCGGAGAAGCCGACGTTCAACGGACGCTTCAACATCTCGGTATTGATATGCAGCTTGCCCGCTGCATCCTTCACGCGACGCATGAAATCGGGCGTGGTCAGTTCGGCCTCGCCACGTGCCTTGCGCTGCTCGTTCATGGCAACCTTCAGGAACTGCATGGTCGCAACGCCGGGAATTTCGACCGGATACTGGAAGGCGAGGAAGATGCCCTTGGCGGCACGCTCTGCAGCGTCGAGTTCAAGAATGCTCTCGCCGTTGTAAAGGATGTCGCCTTCCGTCACTTCGTAGTCTTCGCGGCCGGAGAGGATGTAGGAGAGCGTCGACTTGCCGGAGCCGTTCGGACCCATGATCGCAGCCACTTCGCCGGCCTTCACGGTGAGGTTCAGGCCACGGATGATCTCGGTGCCATCTTCGGCGATGCGGGCATGCAGGTTCTTGATTTCAAGCATCTTGTTACTTCCTAGCGTATTGGCTCGCGTGTCGCGTAAGCCATTAAAGCGTGCCTACCGGCTTCGTTCAGTCTACTGGCAGGAATTTTTGGGTAACCTCTATCGATCCAACGATATGGCGATTGAACTCATCGAGTTCTTCCGCCGGCACCCAAAGTTCCTCATGTTCCCGTCCGCCAACGATCTTCCGATCAAAACGGGCGGCATAGTCCGCATCCACTTCAAAGCGCGTTACATAGCCGTGCCGCGATCCGGTCTTCGTATTCCAATCCCGGGCGATTTGAGCGGCATAGCCCTCATTCGTCACGGGGTAAAAGATCGGCTGATCCGGCAAGCGGGGCGGAAAGGCCTTCCAGCCACTTGCCTTCACGAGCTCCAATTCCTCCAGGCCCACAGGCCGAAAGAGGATTATCGTTCGGGCCGGCGTCATTACCCCACTGAGCCTTCCAGCGAGATGCTGATCAGCTTCTGCGCCTCGACGGCAAACTCCATCGGCAGTTCCTGAAGGACTTCCTTGACGAAGCCGTTGACGATCAGCGCGATCGCCGCTTCCGTCGGGATGCCGCGCTGCAGGCAGTAGAACAGCTGGTCTTCCGAGATCTTCGACGTTGTCGCCTCGTGCTCGAATTGTGCGGTCGAGTTCTTCGCCTCGATGTAGGGCACGGTATGCGCGCCGCACTTGTCGCCGATCAGCAGCGAGTCGCACTGGGTGAAATTGCGGGCGTTCGTTGCCTTGCGGTGGGTCGAGACCTGGCCGCGATAGGTGTTCTGCGAAACGCCGGCAGCGATGCCCTTGGAGACGATACGGCTCGACGTATTCTTGCCGAGATGGATCATCTTGGTGCCGCTATCGATCTGCTGATGGCCGTTGGAAACGGCGATCGAGTAGAACTCGCCTCTGGAGTCGTCACCGCGCAGGATGCAGGACGGATACTTCCAGGTGATCGCAGAGCCGGTCTCGACCTGCGTCCACGAAATCTTCGAACGGTCGCCGCGGCAATCGCCGCGCTTGGTCACGAAGTTGTAGATGCCGCCCTTGCCCTGAGCATCGCCCGGATACCAGTTCTGAACAGTCGAATACTTGATCTCGGCATCGTCAAGCGCAACGAGCTCGACGACCGCAGCGTGAAGCTGGTTCTCGTCGCGCTGCGGCGCCGTGCAGCCTTCGAGGTAAGAGACGTAGGCGCCCTCTTCCGCGATGATCAGCGTACGCTCGAACTGGCCGGTGTTCTTCTCGTTGATGCGGAAATAGGTCGACAATTCCATCGGGCAGCGAACGCCCTTCGGCACGAAGACGAAGGAGCCGTCGGTGAAAACAGCGGAATTCAGCGTCGCATAGTAATTGTCGGTCGTCGGAACGACGGAACCGAGATATTTCCGGACCAGCTCGGGATGCTCGCGGATAGCTTCCGAAATCGACATGAAGATCACGCCGGCCTTCTTCAGCTCTTCCTTGAAGGTTGTGACGACGGATACGCTGTCGAACACGGCATCGACAGCAATCTTCGGCTTATCGACGCCTGCAAGAATTTCCTGCTCCTTGAGCGGGATACCGAGCTTTTCGTAAACCTTGAGGATTTCCGGATCGACTTCGTCAAGCGACTTGGGGCCTGGCGTACTCTTCGGCGCGGCATAGTAATATATGTCGTTGAAGTCGATCTTGGGATAGTCGACGCGCGCCCAGGTCGGCTCATCCATGGTCAGCCAGCGGCGATAGGCGCCCAGACGCCATTCCAGCATCCAGTCCGGCTCCTGCTTCTTGGCGGAAATGAAGCGGATGATATCCTCGGACAGGCCCTTGGGTGCCTTGTCCATTTCGATGACGGTTTCAAAACCATACTTGTATTGGTCCACGTCGATCTGCTTGACGCGATCGACCGTTTCCTGGACGGCAGGCATGTCGTTCTCCAATCTCGCCGGATACAAGGTCCGGCAGCTTGTCAACGTTTAGGCAAACTTGTGTTTGCCCTTATGTAGTGGGCCAAAGGGGACTTTTCAGCCCGCTTGGCAAGCGGAAAGTTGCCTTTCCGCAAATTTCCAAAGCATTACGCCGCCTGCCCCGCCGCTTTGCGGCGGCCTGCAATTCTCGCGAAGGCCGATATGGCACGGTCGATGTCCTCTTCCGTCGTCGCAAAACCGAGCGAAATGCGCAGCGCTCCCAGCTTGGGATCACAGCCCATGGCCACGAGCACGTGGCTTTCACCGACCTTGCCGGACGAACAGGCGGAGCCCGCCGACAGAGCGACGCCCTCAAGATCGAAAGCGATCTGCCCGGTCTCCGCCTTCAGCCACGGCAATGTGAAAAAGCAGGTGTTCGGCACGCGTGAGCCGTCGGCACCATGGATGATGACATCGGGCGCTACTTGGCGCATCCCGGCTTCGAGACGCTCCCTGAGACCGGTAATGGTCGTATTGCGCGACTCGAATTCCGCAACGGCAGCCGCAGCGGCAGCACCGAATCCGATGATGGCCAGCGAATTTTCCGTCCCCGACCGGTGACCTTTTTCCTGACCACCGCCATGGATGAGCGGCTTCGGCATCAGGATCTCGCCGCGCGACACAAGCGCGCCCGCCCCCTTGGGGCCGCCGATCTTGTGCGACGAGACGATCATGAAATCCGCACCGATCTCATTGATATCAAGCGGAACACGTCCGGCAGCCTGCACGGCGTCGACGACGAAAAGTCCGCCATGCGCCTGGGTAACCTTCGCAGCCGCTGAAACCGGCTGGATAATGCCCGTCTCGTTATTGGCAAGCATGACGGCGACCATCGGCAGACCGGTTGCCTTGTCATGGGCCGACAGCAACCTTTCCAAGGCGTCGAGATCGACGATTCCTTCCGAGGTAACCGGGATTTCGCTGACGCGGTCCTTGGCGAAGCGACCGCCTTCCCGTAGTGCAGGATGCTCGATCGCGGAAATATAGAGATGACCGACAGCAAGCGGCGTGCGACCCATCCGGAATTCCGGCGTCAGCACCATATTGGCCGCCTCAGTAGCGCCGCTGGTAAAGGTCACATGGGCAGGCCCTGCGCCCGTCAGGGCGGCGACCTGCCGGCGCGCTGCCTCGATTGCAGCACGCACTGCCCGGCCCTCGCCATGCACCGAGTTGGGATTCCCGAAAAGATCCATGGCGCGCAACATCGCCTCCCGCGCCGCCGGATGGAGCGGTGCGGTCGCATTCCAGTCAAGATAAAGGCGATTTGAGCCCATCATCTTCTTCCTGTTGCGATGCCTTCTTCAGCTCCGGCTCATTTTTCTTGAAATTTCAGCCGGGCTTGCCTTATGACACGTTCCACGACGCGTGAAAGACTATGCCAAGTTTCGAATTGTTCTAAACTGCGTTCTAGAAAAGATGAGCGCATTCGTCAAGTCAACTTGCTGCGTTGTGCGTGGTAAGAACGCAAAAAATAAGAGCCGGAGTACCGATGCCCGAAGTCATTTTCAACGGCCCCGCTGGTCGTCTTGAAGGCCGCTATCAGCCATCCAAGGAAAAAAGCGCACCGATCGCCATCATCCTGCACCCGCACCCTCAGTTCGGCGGCACGATGAACAACCAGGTCGTCTACCAGCTCTTCTATATGTTCCAGAAGCGCGGCTTTACCACCCTGCGCTTTAATTTCCGCGGCATCGGCCGCAGCCAGGGCGAGTTCGACCACGGCGCCGGCGAATTGTCGGATGCGGCTTCGGCGCTCGACTGGGTGCAGAGCCTGCATCCCGATTCCAAGAGCTGCTGGGTCGCCGGCTATTCCTTCGGCGCCTGGATCGGCATGCAGCTGCTGATGCGCCGTCCGGAGATCGAAGGCTTCATGTCGATCGCGCCGCAGCCTAATACCTATGACTTCTCGTTCCTGGCGCCCTGCCCATCCTCCGGACTCATCATCAACGGCGAAGCCGACAAGGTGGCCCCGGAGAAGGACGTCAACGGCCTCGTCGAGAAGCTGAAGACCCAGAAGGGCATCCTGATTACCCACAGGACCGTTCCCGGCGCCAACCACTTCTTCAACGGTCAGGTGGAAACGCTGATGAGCGAATGCGAGGATTATCTCGACCGCCGCCTGAACGGCGAACTTGTGCCGGAGCCGGCTGCCAAGCGCATCCGCTAACCGCTCACCGCATACCGGCGGTGAACTCGAAAGTCGCACAGGTAATTCCATCAATCGTAATCGGCATGCGGTCCCGCATGCCGATTTTCGTCAGCACACGTTGCGAGGCAAGGTTTTCCGGGTGCGTGAAGGCGATGAAGTGGTTGGCAATACCCTTGCGGAAGAACCAATCGCGCAAGCCTTCGGCGATTTCGCTCGCATAGCCCTTGCCCCAGGCATCTCGCCTGATCGCATAACCCAGCTCGAATTCCACAGGTTCGCCGAAGGGCGAAAAGCCGGCACGGCCGAGGAAGCGGCCGTCGTGGCGGTCGAGCAACTTGTATTTCGCCACACCGAAACGAGTTTCCTCGTCGAACCAGGAATTGATCCGCTCCACCGCCTTTTCGCGGGTCCAGGGCGTCGGGTCGGAATAGTAGCGCACCATCTCGGTGGCAGCGTGCAGCTCGTGGACGAGCGACACGTCCTCCGCATTCCACCGGACCAGCGCCAGACGGGGCGTTTCCAGAATGATGTTCTCTGCTGACATATTCCCTCCCGCAAAAATCATTCGCTTGGCCGCCTTGCCGTGCAAGGCAGCGTCAAAAGCATCGCAACCAACTGGTGACTGATTTTCAAAACAGTGCTAAACGCGCCGCGACGGTTCAACAAGCGGTAAATAAACCGCCCAGTCCTCCGACCGAGACGAAGCTCAAGAGAAAAAGCTATGGCCGAATTCAAATCCGATTTCCTTCGCACCCTCCAGGAGCGCGGCTTCATCCATCAGATTTCCGATGAAGCCGGGCTGGACGACCTCTTCGCCAAGGAAACCGTGACAGCCTATATCGGCTTTGATCCGACCGCGCCGAGCCTGCATGCCGGCTCGCTGATCCAGATCATGATGCTGCACTGGATGCAGGCGACCGGCCACCGTGCGGTCTCCCTGATGGGCGGCGGCACCGGCATGGTCGGCGACCCCTCCTTCAAGGAGGAATCGCGCCAGTTGATGACGGTCGATACGATCGAAAGCAACATCGCCTCGATCAAGCGCGTCTTCTCCAACTACCTGACCTATGGCGAAGGCCCCAAGGACGCGTTGATGATCAACAACGCCGAATGGCTGCGCTCGCTGAACTACCTCGAATTCCTGCGCGATGTCGGCCGTCATTTCTCGGTCAACCGCATGCTGTCCTTCGATAGCGTCAAGACGCGCCTGGATCGCGAGCAGTCGCTCTCCTTCCTGGAATTCAACTACATGATACTGCAGGCCTACGACTTCGTCGAACTGGCCAAGCGCTACGACTGCCGCCTTCAGATGGGTGGTTCGGATCAGTGGGGCAACATCGTCAACGGCATCGACCTCGGTCATCGCATGGGGACGAAGCAGCTTTTCGCGCTGACCTCACCGCTGCTGACGACGTCATCAGGCGCCAAGATGGGCAAGTCTGCCTCTGGTGCCGTCTGGCTGAACGCCGACATGCTCTCTGCCTATGACTTCTGGCAGTACTGGCGCAACACCGAGGACGCCGACGTCTCGCGGTTCCTCAAGCTCTACACGACGCTTCCGATGAATGAGGTCGCGCGCCTTTCAGCGCTTGGCGGCTCCGAGATCAATGAGGTCAAGAAGATCCTGGCGACGGAAGTGACCGCGATCCTGCATGGCCGCGAGGCAGCCGAACAGGCGGCCGAGACGGCCCGCAAGACTTTCGAGGAAGGCGGCCTTTCCGAGAACCTTCCCTCGGTCGACGTGCCGGCGTCGGAGCTTAACTCCGGCATCGGCCTGCTGTCCCTGATCGTCCGCGCCGGCCTTGCCGGTTCGAACGGCGAGGCCCGCCGTCATGTTCAGGGTGGTGCCGTCCGCATCAACGATCAGGCCGTCAGCGACGAACGCAGGCTGATCGGCAATGACGAACTGACCGCCGATGGCGTCATCAAGCTTTCGCTCGGCAAGAAGAAGCACATTCTGATCCGCCCCGAGGCATGA
Source organism: Neorhizobium sp. P12A (assembly GCF_008365395.1). NCBI lineage: Bacteria > Pseudomonadati > Pseudomonadota > Alphaproteobacteria > Hyphomicrobiales > Rhizobiaceae > Neorhizobium > Neorhizobium sp. P12A. Next base: position 170,883 of record NZ_QOVX01000006.1, read on the forward strand.
GACTGAAAGGGCTCTGAACCGTTCCAGAAGCCGGCTATGTCAGCCGGCTTTTTTATTGGAACTGGAAGATCTGGCGGAATACGCCCGGCGCAATGATCGACAGAGGGTTGATCTGCAGGTTTGGCGAATCGAAATTGCCGGTCAGCTTGAAGGTGATGCCGATCAAACCGCGATCGTTGCCGTTGCCAAGCAGGAAACCGACGATCGGAACCTCAGCAAAGAGCCGGTTGAGACCGTAGGCCGGCATGAAGGTGCCGGTCATGTCGATATTGCCCTTCTGGTCCTTGATCGTTCCCTGGAATGCCGCGCCAAGCTGGTCTCCGCGAACGATACCGTCCTCGACAGATACGATCCCGTCGCGAATGATCAGCCGGGCAGAGCTGCGCTGGAAGCTCTGCGAGCTGGTATCGATGTTCTGCTTGACGGCCGTATTGAGGCTTCGGCCGTCTTTGCCGGTTGGTGTCGATACGATCGACTGCAGCTTCTTTTCATTGACGATCGAGAAATGGCGAATGTCGATCGTGCCGTCCCAGTCGTTTCTGCCGACCGCCTGAAGTTTCAGGTTCAGGAGGCCACCTCTCATATGCTGGTAGAGATCGACAAACTTTGCGACGGCACCGGCATCGCCGCTGGTGACATGAATGACTCCACCGTTCGCGCCACCCTTGCTCATTTCGCTGACGACAGCTTCTCCACTGCGTGTCACGCCGGAAATATCGGCGGCCGTCGTCTTGCCGCCCGACGTCGAATAGGTCGCCGTAAAATTGCCGATCGATTCATCGTTGAAGCCGACGATCTTGTCGAGCTTGGCATGAACGGTCGCATCGACGGATCCACCGCCATCATTGCGTCCACCATTTGCGGAAGCCTTCAGTTTGGCGAGAATCGGACGCGCATCCGCGGAATCGCCAGCGACTGTGATGTCGTAATTCCCCCTGCTGCGCCGGATCGAAAGGGCAAAATCGTCTATGGCGGACAATTTCACGCTGGAGAAATCGGCAGAGGAAAGGCCGCCCTTTCCGATGACCAGGTCGCCTCTGACGCCAAAGCCGTCGCCATGCAGGTCGAAACCTTTCAGCGATGTCTGATCGCCCGGTCCGGAAGCTTCAAATGCTGCTGTCGCGCCGATACCACTGCCCTTCGACCAGCCGATCCACGGCACGGTAAGCGCTGCCTTTGTCAGATCGATCTTCACGCCCTGCCTGTTGTCGTCGATCCGCGTCAGTTCGACCGAAATCGGACCGTCCACGATATCGGAGAGGCCGGGAATCAGCTTCTCGCGCTGCTGGTTGTCGAGCGAGGCGGTGATCACGCGCGCCCGTTTGACGGTGGACGATTTATCTGTCGGCTCGACCATATCGATCTGCGCCGGTACGCCGTCGATCTGTGCCTTCGCATTCAGATGAACCTGTTGCGGGTCGGCGTTGATCGTGCCGTCGAGATCAAGGATCTTGCGCCCGTCCACCGGTTTGAGCACGTCGACCTTCTGAAGCTGCAGGGTTGCCTTCCACACCGGCGGCGGCGGGTTCTGGTCCTTGATGATCCCGATCGTCGCGTCCACATGCGCGTCGATCTTGCCGTTGAAGTCCTCGGGCTTGAATTCCGTTCGCTGAAGGACGCGCAGCGGCTCGTAGGTCAGCAATTCCCCGATCGCATCGCCAGCGCCAGATATGGCGAGCTTGAGCTGCGCCATAAGAGGCTTGTCGTAGGTCGCGGGAATGGAAAACGTGCTGGGCCCGAGGGTTACAGAGCGTCCTGACGCGAAATAGGATGTGCCGCTGGCAATATCGACCTGCATGGCAGGTCCCGTCAGATCGAAATGTGCCATCGTATCGCGGATGGGCGGTATTTCCCCCGGCACATCCATGCGCGTTTCGGCGATATCGAAGGCGATATGCAGTTCATTTGCGCCGAGTTGCAGCTTGCCGGTCGCCGCCGCTGCAGCCAATCGCCCCTCGGGGATAAAAACCGAAATCACGGCGTTGGATACCGTTCCGCCGAAGAGATTGGTCTCGACCCAGTCACGTGGCTTGGAGGCCATCCAGAACGGCCAGAGCTGCTTGATCATGGCCGTCTGCATGGTCGTAGACTGGGCGGCGAAGCTGATCTCCGGCGATCCCGGCCTGATGCGCATATGCAGGGTCCCGAACAGGGAGCCGAGCGGACTGCTGATGCCGATCTTGTCGAGCACAAGTTCCTTGCTGTCAGAGAGGAAACGCCCGTTTGCCTGCCCGTTGAAGGAAAGCGGCGCCTCGCCCGATTTCGCCGCAGCGGCCGTCGCGTCGCTGATGAGGAAATCGATGCCATACCCCTTCGGAGCGTTCGGGTCGATCCGGTCAAGATCGATCAGCGCGCCCGAGAACGGGATCGTGGTTGCCTCGAAACGGGCCTCAGACCGATTGATCTCCAGCGTATGGTGATCCGAATTATAGGCAAGGTTGATGTTGGCGCCGCTTATGTTCTGCTGGTCGCGGTCCATATAGAGCAGACCGGGCTGAACGCTGACAGATGCCGTCAAGATCGGCGCTACGTCCCTTGTCCCGCGTACGGCAGAAAGCGTGACGTCGGCAAAGCTGTTGATCCCCTGTCGAGGCTGGTTGAGGGAATCGCGCGCCAAGGTCAGCGGCGTAAGGTCGAGATGACGGAGAGTGGCCGTCAGCGAGGACGGCTTATCTCCCTCTTGCTGGGCCATGACATGGAGCGTTGCGACGGCGCCATCGACGGAAACCTTGCCATCAAGTTGAAGCGCATCGGGTGACGGACGGGAAAATGTAAGGCTGTTGATCACGAGCGAAAGCGGCGGACTTCCATCCTCCCGCGCAAGCTGCAGAGCCATGTCCGAGATCTGTACCCCCTCAGTGCCGCCCCGCTCGACGAAATGGCGTAGGAAATCGAGATCGGCAAAGGCCGTTTCAACTGCCTCGGGAATGGAGTCTACCCGGAGCTTCGTCAGATCGACCGGGTCGCTGGACGGCAAAAGCGCCGTGTCGAGCGCAATGCCCTTTGCTTCGACATCGGCGATCAGAACGCGCCCCTGAACGAGGGCAAGCGGATCGAGCACGAGGCGGAGATCGCCCATCGTCGAAAGATGCTTGCCGCTCTCCTGATCGATCATGTTGACGTCGCTTGCTACAAGCGCAAGCCGAAGCCCCGACGTAAACCGAACCACGGTGGAGCCGACTTCGGCCTTGTATCGCGGGCCGATCGCCGCATCGAGCGCCGCCTGCGCCTTCTGCGACAGAGGTTCGTCAAAGGCGCCGCTTTCGATAGTGCCGATGATCGCGGCAAGGATAATGCCGATGAAGATGATGAAGACGCAGGTGATCCTGGTGGCGTGACCCGCATGCGAACGGCGACGACGGCGAGGCGCATGGACAATAAGTGGGTCGTCGATCTGCGAAGAAGGAAGCTGGTCGAGGGAGACGAGATCCTTCTTTCGGAAAATTACCTTTTCGCCCCGGATCACTCCCTGCGCCCCTTTGTCTTTTCGAATTTTGCGGGTGACGCTACGTCTCGATGGACAACGCACAGGCACACTATATATCGACGGCCCATATAGTCACCTACAAACCTGGCAAAAGAAAGGTTTTCCCATGGCCGAACTTGGAGTTGGCGCCCACGCACCGGATTTCGATCTTCCCCGCGACGGTGGCGGACGCGTCAGTCTCTCTCAATTCGAGGGAAAGGCCGTAGTCCTCTTTTTCTACCCCAAGGATGACACGACGGGCTGCACGGCAGAATCGATTGCCTTCACGCAATTGGAGCAGGAGTTCGCAGCCGCGGATACCGTCGTCATCGGCATGTCGCCGGATTCCGTCAAGAGCCACGACAAGTTCGTCAGGAAGCACAATCTTTCAGTGCTGCTCGTCTCCGATGAGGAAAAGACCACGCTGGAGGCTTACGGCGTCTGGAAGGAAAAGAGCATGTACGGCAGGACGTACATGGGTGTCGAGCGGACAACCTTTCTGCTCGACAAGGAAGGACGAATTGAGAAGATCTGGCCGAAGGTGAAAGTCGCCGGCCATGCGGAAGACGTGCTGAACGCGGTCAGGGCGCTGTGAAGACTAACGAGCGGAGCATAACGACCGTAGCCGGACACACCATCATCTCGCTGCGTGGCGGCGCGATCGAGGCGATCGGTTCTGCGGATCTCGATCGCAAGACTGCAATCGCACAGGAATCGGCAACGCGCTGGTTCGAGAGGAGGCTTTCGCTTCGTTCGCCGCTCGACTCGCCACTGCCGGATCGGCCCGGAAGGCCTGAAAAGCCGGAACTCGTTCCGCCGAAGCACACGGAAAAGCGCTCGCTGCATACAGTCAACGGCCGCATCGCCCTGCTACATGCAATTGCTCATATCGAGCTCAACGCCGTCGATCTCGCGCTCGACATTGTTGCGCGATTCGCAACAGAACCCGTGCCGCATTCCTTCTTCGACGGCTGGATGCAGGTTGCCTTCGAGGAGGCCAAGCATTTTCGGATGGTGCGCAACAGATTGCGGGATCTAGGCGCCGACTATGGCGACATGCCGGCCCATGACGGGCTCTGGCAGGCAGCCCATGCCACCCGCAACGACCTCACCGCCCGCCTCGCCGTCGTACCGCTGATCCTCGAGGCTCGCGGGCTCGACGTCACGCCGGCACTGCAAGCCAAAATGCGCGAAACCGGAGACATGGAAAGTGCCGCCGTGCTCGACGTCATCTACAATGACGAGAAAGGTCATGTGGCCGTTGGCGCGAAATGGTTTCGTTTCCTCTGCGCCAGGGAGAAGCGCGATCCCGTGCGGGCGTTCCAGGAACTCGTGAGGGCGAATTTCAGAGGGCCGCTCAAGGCGCCTTTCAACGATATCGCACGCGCTGAAGCAGGCCTGACGCCCTCCTTCTACCGCGCCCTGACGGCGACCAGCAGCGCCTGACGTCGTGGCATCAGGCGGCGGCCTCACGTAACGTCACTGAAAGCAATTGTTAACCTTAATAATGTGTAATTCTCCAAACGAGCTGAGACGCATCGATTGGGAGATTCTCCGTGAGCGGCGGACATCAAAACCGGATATTCGGCAAGCGGGCACAGCATCACGTTCTCATTCTTGCGAGTGGCGACAAGGTGCGCCACATGACCATTCGGCCCTGGATGGCAGCGCTTGGCGTTTCCGTCATAGGTCTCTTTTCTATCGGCTATCTGCTGGCCACATCCTATCTCGTTTTGCGCGATGACCTGATCGGCGCGACGATGGCGCGCCAGGCGCGCATGCAATACGACTATGAGGATCGCATAGCTGCTCTCCGCGCGCAGGTGGATCGCGTCACGTCCCGTCAATTGCTGGATCAGCAGGTCGTCGAAGACAAGGTCGACAAGCTGATGGAGCAGCAGCAGGCCCTGTCGCAGCGGCATGGCAAGCTCGACGCCCTGCTCGACCGCGCCGAAAGCTCCGGTTTGATGGGCAAGGATCAGCCGAACGATCCGGCTGCACCTTCCGTAAAAGACCAGCATGCCGAGCTCAGCGGTAGCCCGCAGACGATCGAGGCAGCCCTTTCCAAGGGCGATCCAGCCGATGCGACGCCTGACAATTCCACCCTCGCCTACGTTCCCGCTCCGGAGACCGTGGCCGACCGGGCCGATCGCGTATTCTCCAAGGTAACGCTGTCGCTTAAGCGCATCGAGCAGGATCAGTTGAGCCGCGTCCAGAAGCTGACGGCAGACGCCTCGCAGACAGCCGATGCGATCCAGTCCATCGTCAAACACGTCGGCGTCAGCCTTCCGGTAGAAACGGCGAGCGCTGATGTCGCGAGCGATGCCGACGAAGGCGTTGGCGGTCCCTACGTTCCGCCGCAGAGCGAAGATGCATTCGACCATTCGCTGGATAATCTCGATACGGCCCTGACCCGTCTGGACACCATGCGCACCACGGTCGAGGACCTACCCTTTCGCAATCCGGCGCCCGGCAAGCTGATCACCAGCCCCTTCGGCAATCGCAAGGACCCATTCTTCGGCAAGCTGGCGCTGCATACCGGAACCGATTTCCATTTCAGCCCCGGCGAAAAGGTCAAGGCGACCGCTCCGGGCAAGGTCGTTTCGGCCGGTTGGGCCAACGGCTACGGCAACATGGTGGAGATCGATCACGGTGACGGAATATCCACGCGCTACGGCCATATGGAGCAGCTCCTGGTGCAGGCCGGCGACACCGTGAAGGCAGGCGACGCCATCGGCCTTGCCGGCAGCACCGGCCGATCGACGGGAACCCATCTCCATTACGAAGTGCGCGAAAACGGTCGCCCGATCGATCCGATGTATTTCGTCAACGCCGGCGCAAGACTGGCCAGCTACATCAATTAGGATCGCTGCCGGCTAAACATTGCCTCAATTTCATGAAAGCATTTACCCTCGTTCCAGGATGTTGCAAACGAGCAACAGCCGCAAAATGAGCTGAAAAATTGCAGTCTCCTTAATCCAGGAAGACCGCTGGACGTCTGCTTTCCTTGACTCACCGGGTGTTTGGGACTATGTCGCGCTGCATCGCGGCATGCATTGCGTGTCGACTCATCAGTGTTCGACCGAACCGGAACGGAAACAGTTCTCCCTTTGACCACATTTGCTGACCTTGGCTTGAGCCAAAAAGTCTTATCCGCGGTGACAGACGCGGGCTATACTATTCCAACCCCTATTCAGGCTGGCGCCATCCCGTTTGCCCTGCAGCGCCGCGATATTTGCGGTATCGCGCAGACGGGAACCGGCAAGACGGCATCTTTCGTCCTGCCGATGTTGACGCTGCTTGAAAAAGGACGCGCCCGTGCGCGCATGCCGCGCACGCTTATTCTCGAGCCGACGCGCGAACTCGCAGCCCAGGTTGCGGAGAACTTTGAGAAATACGGCAAGAACCACCGCCTGAACATCGCTCTTCTGATCGGCGGCGTTTCCTTCGAAGACCAGGACCGCAAGCTGGAGCGCGGCGCCGACGTCCTGATCTGCACGCCCGGCCGCCTGCTCGACCATTTCGAACGCGGCAAGCTTTTGATGAGCGGCGTCGAAATCTTGGTCATCGATGAAGCCGACCGTATGCTCGACATGGGCTTCATCCCCGATATCGAGCGTATCGCCAAGCTTATTCCATTTACGCGCCAGACGCTGTTCTTCTCCGCCACGATGCCTGGTGAAATCCAGAAGCTGGCCGACCGCTTCCTGCAGAATCCAGAACGCATCGAGGTCGCCAAGCCTTCTTCGACCGCAAAGACGGTGACGCAGCGCTTCGTTGCCTCGCATGGCAAGGACTACGAAAAACGCGCAACGCTTCGTGACCTGATTCGCGCGCAGACAGACCTCAAGAACGCGATCATCTTCTGCAATCGCAAGAAGGACGTCGCCGACCTGTTCCGGTCGCTGGAGCGCCACGGTTTCTCGGTCGGTGCTCTTCATGGTGACATGGACCAGCGCTCGCGTACAACGATGCTGCAGAACTTCCGCGACGGCAACATTCAGTTGCTGGTCGCCTCCGACGTTGCTGCCCGCGGCCTCGACCTGCCGGATGTCGGCCACGTCTTCAACTTCGACGTTCCGATCCATTCGGAAGATTATGTCCACCGCATTGGCCGTACCGGTCGCGCAGGTCGCTCCGGTGCAGCTTTCACGCTCGTCACCAAGCGCGACACCAAGCATGTGGATGCGATCGAAAAGCTGATCGGCGAGAAGGTCGAGTGGCTGAACGGCGATCTCAGCGCCCTTCCGCCACCCGAAGAAAGCCAGGAAACCGACCGTCCGCGCCGTAATGGTCGCGAAAGGGATCGAGACCGGGGCCGCGGCAAGGGTCGCGCCTCCACGGGTCATAAATCTGATATCGATGCCGAGGATACTCGGGTTGAAACGATCGAAGCAGCACCAGCAAGGGCCGAAAGTTTGAAAAACGAACGCAAGTCAGAGAACAATAAGTCGGACAATAACAAGTCCCACAACGGCTCTCGCGGCAATCGGCCCTATCCCGCAAACGACGACAATCGCGATCGTCGCAGCCGTTACCACCGTGATCAGGACGACGGCCCGACCCCGGTCGGCTTCGGCGACGACATTCCTGCCTTCATGTTGATCGTTGCCAGCGCAAAGGCCTGATGGGCCGCGCGTGACGGGTAATCCCGGAATAGACTTTCCCGGTGTCGGAACAGGACTTGCCATTCTTCGCAATGGCAAGCTGCTTCTCTATAAGCGCATTAAGGCGCCCGAAGCCGGCTTCTGGAGCATTCCGGGCGGCAAGGTCGATCACATGGAAACGGCTGCAGCCGCGGCATCACGCGAAGCAACCGAAGAGACCGGTTTGCTCATCGGCGCGACCGAATTTCTGTGCACCACCGAACTGATCTCCACCGAAGACCGCCATCACTGGATATCGCTGATCTACGTGACGCAGGATATATCCGGCGAGCCGCAGTTGGTGGAGCCGGATAAGCTTTCCGATTTCGGCTGGTTCGGTCGCGATGACTTGCCGAGCCCGCTCTCCGCTTTCGCGCAGGCCGCAATCGCCAATCTGAACGAAGACGAGTTTCGCTGACGTCTATTCGGCCCGCAGCGCCGCCTGATAGGCGAGCCGCACCCAATGGGCCATGATATCGGGATCGTCGAAAGCATCTTCAGGGATGGACCAATAGGGCATGTTCACCGGCTTGCCCTTCTTGCCTTCATAAAACCATCGTCTAGCGCCTGCGGCCTCGAATTCGGGGGCGCTGACGTCATCGGCCTTCAGAAGCATCTCATCGCGGACTTCGACCGCAATGATGCGGCCCATGTGATAAACGCCCTTGCCGCCAAACATGCACTTGATCGTCACCGGCCCGAGCGACTGAAACATTTCCTCGATATCGGTATTGTCCATCTTTGCCTCGGCATCCGCTCGTTGCTTAAAGCGTGTGATAGCCGCGGTTCATGTAGAGGAGAGCAGGCTTGCTCTCGCTGAACCTAACGGCAACGACCTCGCCGAAGATGATGTTGTGCGTTGCGCCACGCATGACCTCGGTCACACGGCAATCGAAGGTCGCGAGCGCATCCGTGAGCGCCGGCGCGCCTGTGACCAGCGTATCGAAGGTTCCCGAAGCAAAGCGCTCATCGGCCGTCATTTGAGTCTTGCCGGAAAAAGCGTCGGCAAGGACCTGATTGTGCGCGCCGAGCGCATTGAGCGCGAAGATGCCGCTGTGAATAAATATATCGTTCTTCGCGTTGCTGTTGTTCAGGCATATCAGCACGGACGCAGGATTGTCGGAAACCGAACAGGCGGCCGTGATCGTCACCCCTCGCCGCTCCTTGCCCAGGATGGTCGTTACCAGCTGTACATGTCCTGCATAGCGGCTCATGGCATCGCGATAGTGCACGGGATCCATATGCTGCTTGTCCAACAATGCCGTTCTCCAGTCTGTTTCGTTATTATCGTTTTCCCTAGATATGAGCCCCATCCGTTAGCTTTTCTACAATACCATCCGGAAAACTGACGGATTTTGCCGCTTTTTCTTTGACGCCCGCCTCTGGACGGATAAAAGAACAGGGAAATTTCCGGGATATCCATTTGATGAACCGCCTGTGCCGCATTTTGTCGTCCTTTCCGCTGCTACTGGCCGCTGGAAGTGCCTATGCCGCCGGTGTCAACATCGGAGTGGTCGCGCCTCAGGGCGGCAATTACGCAGTTTTAGGCGCGCAGATTGCTGCCGGTGCCGGCTTTGAAGCCAAGGCATCAAAGAATACCGTCGCATCTGTCAACGAGCCCTGCACGGACGGAACCGGTGCGGCAGTCGCAGATGCATTGATCAATGCCAAGGTCCAGGTCGCCGTGGGTTTTCTCTGCAGCGAAACCCTGGAAGGCGCGCTTCCGAAACTGAAAGACGCCGGCATCCCCGTGATTACGGTGTCCGTCCGCGCCCGCATCCTCATGGAGGATGCGCTGAAGAGCGGATGGCCGCTCTTCAGATTGGCCCCCGTCGATGGTGCCGAAGCCGCAAAAGTGGTCGACATTATCCTGAGGGACTGGACGGCGGACCCGATCGCGCTGATCGACGACGGCACGATCCATGGGCGGGAACTCGTCGATGCGGTGCGCAGCGCTCTCGATGAACGCGGCCTGAAGCCTGTCTTCAACGACACCTATCGCCCCGGTCAGGAGCAGCAGATTGCTCTCGTGCGCAGGCTGAAGAAAACCGGTGCGACCCATGTCTTCGTCGGCGGCGACCGCAGCGACGTCGCAATCATCGCCCGCGATGCTCAGTCTGAAAAAATTCCGCTCGTCGTCATGGGCGGGGACAGCATGCGGGCGGCTGACCAGCCCGTGCCGCTGGCATCAGGCTCGCTGGCGGTGGCGATTCCCGATTATGCAAGCCTTCCGTCGGCCACGGCGACGGTTCAGGCCATGCGCGCCGCCGGTATCGAACCTGAGGGCTATGTCTTGCCCTCGGCCGCAGCGGCGGCCATTGCCAGCCAGGCAGTCGAGGCGGCAATCTCCGAGAACAAGCCGCTGGCCGGCAAACTCATCGGCACGACCTTCCAGACCGTGCTTGGGCCGGTAACCTTCGGCCAGAACCACGAACTCGCTGACAATCCTTATCGGCTTCAGGAATGGCGAGGCAAGGCCTTTGCTCCGCCGCAATCTCCCACGAACTGAGATTGCGCGACATGACCTTGGCCGGTTGTTTAGCTGACGATCGAGTGCTAAGCCATCTCGCAAAAGCCCTCGACGGAGTCTTGACGCCATGACCTTACCTATCCGCATCGCTCCTTCCATTCTTGCGGCTGATTTCGCCAAGCTCGGCCAGGAAGTCCGCGACGTCACCGCGGCCGGCGCCGATTGGATCCATCTCGACGTCATGGATGGTCATTTCGTGCCGAACATCTCGTTCGGTCCTGATGTCATCAAGTCGCTCCGCTCCTATACGGACGCGACCTTCGACTGCCATCTCATGATCTCTCCGGCCGATCCATACCTCGAGGCCTTCGCGAAGGCCGGCTGCGATCGCATCACCGTGCATGCCGAAGCCGGTGTCCATCTGCATCGCTCCCTGCAGGCGATCCGTCACCTCGGCAAGAAGGTCGGCGTGACGCTCAATCCGGCGACGCCGCTCAGCATTCTCGAAAACGTGCTCGACGATGTCGACATGATCCTCATCATGTCGGTCAACCCCGGATTTGGCGGCCAGAAATTCATCCCCGCGATGGCCGAGAAGATCAGAATGGCCAAGTCACTCATCGGCGACAGGCCGATCGAGCTAGAAGTCGATGGCGGCGTCACCGCCGAGACCGCGGGAACGATCGCCGCGGCAGGTGGCAACGTATTCGTGGCTGGCTCGGCAATCTTCAAGGGCGGCTCCCTTGAAGCCTACCGCCAAGCCATCGGTGCCCTGCGTTCCGCTGCCGAACAGGGTCGAAGTGGAGCAAACTAAGCCGGCGAAAGATCGACGCCGTCAACGTCTGGGGACGGCAATTCCGCCCTTCAGAGAATTCATCTTCGGCGCCCTGGGGTGGGGCGCCATGATGGCGCTGTCTGCGCTTCTTGCCATCGCCCTCCGCAACGGCCTCCTGACAGACCGTCTCATGGAACTGCTGGTCGTCTATTTTTTTGGCGGCGCCTTTGCCTGGCCGTTCATGATCCCGCTTGCCCGCGTCCTTGCCTTCCGCAAGTCGGTGGAAACGCGGTTCGCGGCTTTCTTCCTGACGCTTTCGGTCGGCACGATGGCAATGACTGCGTTTCTGTTCGCGATGGACTACCGCTTGTTCTATTCGCGCTGGCATGCGCCTTTCGGTTCCATCGTCTGGATGTTCCAGTTCGTTTTTACCAGCGCCAGCGCCGTCTACCAGTTCGCAGTCCTCGGCAGCCGTCTCTTTCTGCCGCTCGGTCTGCTGTTCCTTGTTGCCACAAGCCTGTATCTTGCAAAACGCATGCGTTGAGATTGTGCCGCGTCTTTGCTACAGGGGCGCCAAGCACTTATTATCTGCCGTTCACGAAAGTTGAGAGCCCATGATCCCGCGCTACTCCCGACCGGAAATGGTCGCCATCTGGTCGCCCGAAACCAAATTCCGCATCTGGTTCGAGATCGAGGCCTATGCATGTGACGCGCTGGCCGAGCTTGGCGTCATACCGAAGTCGGCGGCTGCGACGATCTGGGAAAAAGGCGGCAAGGCAACCTTCGACGTCGCACGCATCGACGAAATCGAAGCTGTGACCAAGCACGATGTCATCGCCTTCCTGACGCACCTCGCCGAATTCGTCGGTCCCGACAGTCGTTTCGTGCATCAGGGCATGACGTCTTCCGACGTGCTCGACACCACGCTGAACATCCAGCTCGTGCGTGCCTCCGACATCCTGCTTGCCGATCTCGACCGCGTTCTTGCAGCTCTCAAGACTCGCGCCTTCGAGCACAAGGACACCGTCCGGATCGGCAGAAGCCACGGCATTCACGCCGAACCGACGACGATGGGCCTGACACTTGCCCGCTTCTATGCCGAAATGGACCGTAATCGTGCCCGTCTCGTCGCCGCCCGGGCCGAGATCGCTACCGGCGCGATCTCGGGCGCCGTCGGCACCTTCGCCAATATCGATCCACGCGTCGAAGAGCACGTCTGCGCCAAGCTCGGGCTGACCCCGGAGCCGGTATCGACACAGGTCATCCCGCGTGACCGCCACGCCATGTTCTTCGCAACACTCGGTGTCATTGCCTCTTCCATCGAGAATGTCGCCATCGAAATACGACACATGCAGCGCACGGAAGTGCTGGAAGCCGAAGAATTCTTCTCGCCCGGCCAGAAGGGCTCGTCTGCCATGCCGCACAAGCGCAATCCGGTTTTGACCGAAAACCTGACTGGCCTCGCACGTCTTGTGCGCATGTCGGTCGTCCCGGCCATGGAAAACGTCGCACTCTGGCACGAGCGCGATATCAGCCATTCGAGCGTGGAGCGCGCAATTGGCCCGGACACCACGATCACCCTCGACTTCGCGCTGAACCGCCTCGCCGGTGTCATTGAGAAGCTGGTAATCTATCCCGGTAACATGGAGAAGAATCTCAACAAGTTCCGCGGACTTGTTCACTCACAGCGTGTTTTGCTTGCCCTTACGCAAGCTGGTGTCTCCCGTGAAGATGCCTATCGCCTCGTGCAGCGCAATGCCATGAAGGTCTGGGAAGAAGGCAAGGACTTCCTCGAAGAGCTGCTGGCCGACACCGAAGTCCGGGCGACGCTGTCGGAAGCGGACATTCGCGAGAAGTTCGATCTTGGCTATCACACCAAGCATGTTGACACGATCTTCAAGCGCGTCTTCGGCTAAACGCATTCTTCCAGATCAAAACGTCCCAAGCCGCCGGATGAACCGGCGGCTTTTCTGTACCAGCTTGCAATATCCCTTATGCCGCAGGGGCGATGAGTTTGCGATAGAGGTGCCAGGTCGAATGACCGAGGATCGGCATGACGACGGCGAGACCGGCAAAGATCGGTATCGTTCCGATCAGCAACAGTGCTGCGACGATCAGGCCCCATAGGGCTACCGGACCGGGATTGGCCAATGTCGCGCGCATGCTGGCATCGATCGCTGCAACTGCACCGACATCCCGGTCGAGCAGAAGCGGGAAAGTCACGACGGTGGTCGCAAGCACAATCACAGCAAACACGAAGCCGGCGAGATTACCCCAGAAGATCAATCCCATCCCTGCCCGCGTTGTCAGCACCTCCGAGACAAAAGATGAGATTGAAGCCGGCATGGCGTCGCCAAAGTAGGCCGTGTAGATCATCTGCGCGACTATCAGCCATCCGATGAAAAGCGCCAGCAGCAGAATGCCGACGGCTATGATCGACGGCAGCGCCGGCGAATAGCGGACATCGAAGGCATGCGACCAGGAGCTGTCGAGACCCATTTCCCGGCGACGGCTGATCTCATAAAGGCCTATGGCGGCAATCGGCCCCAGCAGCGCGAAGCCCGACATCAACGGAAAAAGCAACGGCAGGAGATTTGCACCGGAACTCCAGACGATCAGAACGATGCCGGCGATCGGGTACATGAGACAGAGGAAGACGTAGTGGGATGGCTTCTCGCTGAAATCTGTCAGTCCTGACTTCAGTGCGTCGCCGATATCGCTAAAGCCTATCTTGCGAACGACCGGGCGCACGAAGTTGTTGTCTGCACCGGCCATAACATGGAATGCCGTCATGGGTTTCCTCCTCCGCAGCCTGCTAGACAGCACGTTCTCCCAACGTAAAGTCGTAGCGGCAGTTTCAACGCACCATCCCCTTAAACCCCTGGGGTCAGAAAGGGCGCAAGCTTGCAGGTGGCTTAAAACTTTCGGCAAATGAGAAGGCCGACACGTTCATCGCAACCGGCATTTCACGACTCTAGCAAATTTTGCCGCATTTGTCGCCTTTTCACTTGACTTCGAACCTCTCGCTTCTCACATCGGGCCATCATGAAAGTCTCAGACGCAGATATCCTCATCATTCCCGGCTACACCAATTCCGGGCCTGATCACTGGCAAAGCCGCTGGGAGCAGAAGCTCAGCACGGCAAGGCGCGTGGAGCAGGCCGAATGGTCGAAGCCGGTCCGTGACGATTGGATGGCCCGCATCGCAGAAGAAGTGAACGCCTCGACACGTCCCGTGGTTCTGGTGGCGCACTCGCTTGGCATACCGTCTCTCGTCCACGCTATTCCGCTGTTCAAGAAGCCGGTCGCCGGTGCGTTCCTGGTGGCACCGCCTGACGTCGCCAACCCGAAGATCCGGCCGAAGCATCTGATGACCTTCGGCCCCTATCCGCGCGATCCCCTACCGTTTCCGTCAGTCACGATCGCCAGCCGCAACGATCCGTTCGGAACCTACGAACACGCCGGCGACATCGCCAATAGCTGGGGTTCCCTGCTGATTGACGCAGGAGAGGCAGGCCACATCAATGCCGATTCCGGCCACGGTCCATGGCCTGAGGGCACGATGGTCTTTGCTCAATTCCTTAGCCGCCTCCGGCCGGATGCCGCTGAACTTAGCAAGTGAGTTCAGCACCTTATCGGTGGGAATAGATATAACAGCGACCACTTCTTTAAGGGAAGTTTAATGTAATAAGGGCATCGTTACGCAGGTTCTGCATGGGTGTGCCCTTTGACGTCGCTGCCGAAAGATCGACTGACCTTCCCAGATTTGAATCTCGACTTCGCAGGCATGCTCGATTTGGCGCCATTGCCAAGCATTGTCGTGCAGCGGGCCGATAATCGCGTCGTCTATGCAAATACCGCGTTTCGCCGGCTCCTCCCCAATTCGGCAAGCCTTGGCGACGCCAGGATCGATGATTTTATTCAATCGGATGAGATCGACGCGCTGAACGGTCTGCTGAAGGCGGCAGCCCCAACGTCGACCCTGCTCTCCATTCATCTGGCTTCATCGGGGCAGGAAGCTATTTCCGCGCAACTATTCCTGTCGCGCATCGGCGCTGATGCTCCAGACGGCAAGCAATATGTGCTTCTCCAGTTCCTGGAGGTCGGCGATCGACCGGACCGGCTTGCAGAGATAGCCGAACGCGAGGCCCGCTGGAATTCCGCTCTTATCAGTTCCGATCTCGGCGTTTGGGATCACGATTTCAAAAGCGGCCGAATGTTCTATTCGGACACCTGGCGGAAGATGCGCGGACTGAAAACGGACGAGGAATTCGAGGCCGCCCTCGGCGACTGGATCCAGGGCGTGCATCCTGATGACCGCGAACATGTCCTGCATGCGATCGAAAGACAAAATAGCGGCGATCCGGCCTATCGCATCTTCGAATATCGCGAGCGCCACAAGGACGGCCATTGGGTCTGGATCGAATGCCGCGGCGCGTCCGTGGAATGGGATGAGAATGGCGTTCCGACGCATATCATCGGCACCGATACCGATATTTCGCCGCGCAAGGCCGCGGAAGAGATGCTGGCCCATGTGTCGCGCCGTCTGGATCTTGCGCTCGAAATCTCAAGAATCGGCGTCTTCGAAGCCGACATCAACAAGGATGAGGTCGAGTGGGACGACCGCCTGCTTGCGATCTATGGCATCGATGGCACGCCGAATCTGAAGCCAAGCAACTTCTGGGAAGAGACGCTCCATCCGGACGACAGGGAACGGGTGCTGAAGCGAGTGAACGATAATCTCATGGGCGACGACGGCTTTCTGCACGAATATAGGATCGTGCGCCCCGATGGCGTCGTGCGCGTCATCCGGGCCCGCGCAGCCCCCTTCGTCGACGAGCGCGGCAATCCGAAGATGATCGGCGCCAACTGGGACGTGACAGAGGAAGCGACCCTTCGCAATGAACTGCATCGCGCAAAGACGCTGGCGGAAGCCCGCAACGGCGAGTTGGAAGCGGCCAAGGAGCAGATTGAGCACATCGCCTTCCACGATCACCTGACCGGCCTCCCCAACCGTCGCTATCTCGACCACATGCTGGACCGCCGATCCCAGGAGTGCCGCGCCGACGGCTCGCTTCTGGCGATCCTCCATATCGATCTTGACCGCTTCAAGCAGATCAACGACACGCTCGGGCATCGGGCCGGTGATATGATGCTGAAGCACGCAGCCGGCATACTGGTATCGGTCGCCGGCAAGGATGATTTCGTCGCCCGCATCGGCGGCGACGAGTTCGTCGTCGTCTGCAAGCGCAAGGGTTTTTCAAAGCGCATCGCAAGCATGGCCTCCCAGATCATTCGCGAGCTGTGCAAGCCTGTGCGTTACGACGGTCACGATTGCCGGTTCGGCGCCAGTATCGGTATCGCCTGCGATAGCGGCCCTCGCCTCGATGCGCACCAGCTTCTGCTGAACGCCGATATCGCTCTTTACCGAGCAAAGGCCGGCGGACGAAACCGTCATGAGTTCTTCTCGCACGACATGCAGCGCCACATCATTGCGACAAAGCAATTGTCCGACGAAATCTTGCGAGGTCTGGAGCGGCACGAATTCGTTCCCTTTTACCAGCCGCAGTTCTGCGCCCGCTCGCTCGATGTGGTCGGTATCGAAACATTGGCGCGCTGGCAGCATCCGGTTTTCGGCCTGATGACGCCGGACAAGTTCCTTTCGATTGCCGAGGATCTCGATGTTGTCTCGACCATTGACGGCCTCATCCTGGAGCAAGCCCTCCGTGACCATGCCGCATGGCGCGATGCCGGCATCGATATCGCAAAGATTTCGGTCAATGTTTCGTCGCGGCGGCTGGCTGATCCGGGCTTGGCTAAAAGCCTCCGCGCGCTGAAGATAAAGCCGGGAATTCTTGCCTTCGAATTGCTGGAATCCATCTCGCTTGATGACTGTGACGAGGCCTCGACGGCCAATCTTGCGCTTCTGCGCAGGCTGGGCATCGATATTGAGATCGATGACTTCGGAACGGGCCACGCCTCCATCGTCAGTCTGCTTCGGCTTAGTCCTGCGTCTCTGAAGATCGATCGGGAGTTGATCAAGCCCCTGCCCCATTCCGCCGAGCAGCGAAAGCTCGTCGGATCGATCATCGATATCGGCCATTCGCTGAATATCAGGGTCACCGCCGAGGGGGTGGAAACCCCGGAACATGTCCACATCCTGGGCGATCTTGGCTGCGACCAACTCCAGGGTTTTGCGCTTGCCCACCCGATGAAGGCCGCGGATATGCCGAATTTCATACGCAGCGAAAGCTGGCGCGGCAACGAGCGTGGTGCAAGGGCTACCCAGAAGAAGCTCGAGCAATCCCTTCGCTGAGCCGGTAAACTCCGTCGTCCTGCGATCTTCCCACACAAAACCAGGTAAAAGTGGCGATTGCGCTTCCTATATATTGTGCAGCAACGGGTGCATTCATTTCTTCGTCAAAGAAAAGCCTGTAGAACATGAGATGAAAATACCCGATTCTCGCAGCGGTATATGGCCGCTCGGCGAAATCCCGAGGAAGGAGGCGCTGGCCGATTGTGAATTTCCTTCTTTTCCTTTAAGGGGACGCCCAAAGATCGATCCACTTGCGCTGTTCGAAGAGCGCCAACTACAGAGAAAAGTGAAGATGAACCGTCGCCGCCGTATTTACGAAGGCAAGGCTAAGATCCTTTACGAGGGTCCCGAACCGGGCACGCTGATCCAGTTTTTCAAGGATGACGCTACCGCTTTCAACAAGAAGAAACACGAAGTCATCGATGGCAAGGGTGTCCTGAACAACCGGATCTCCGAGTATATATTCAGCCATCTGAACAAGATCGGCATCCCCACGCACTTTATCCGCCGCCTGAACATGCGCGAGCAGTTGATCAAGGAAGTGGAAATGATTCCGCTTGAGATCGTCGTGCGCAACGTTGCCGCCGGCTCGCTCGCTGAACGCCTGGGCATCGAGGAAGGCGTGGTGCTTCCGCGCTCGATCATCGAGTTCTATTACAAGTCGGATGCCCTCAACGACCCGATGGTCTCGGAGGAGCACATCACAGCTTTCGGCTGGGCCAATCCGGCTGAGCTTGACGACATCATGGCGCTCGCCATCCGCGTCAACGACTTCATGACCGGCCTCTTCCTTGGCGTTGGCATCCAGCTCGTCGATTTCAAGATCGAGTGCGGTCGCCTGTTCGAAGGCGACATGATGCGCATTATCCTCGCCGATGAAATCTCGCCGGATAGCTGCCGTCTCTGGGACATCGAGACCCACGAAAAGATGGACAAGGACCGCTTCCGCCGCGATATGGGTGGACTTCTCGAAGCTTATTCGGAAGTGGCGCGCCGTCTCGGCATCATCAACGAGAACGAACCCGTGCGCGGCACGGGACCGGTTCTGGTCAAGTAAAGGCATATGGAAGGACAATCGTGATCAAGGCTCGTGTTACCGTTACGCTGAAGAACGGCGTTCTCGATCCGCAGGGCAAGGCAATCGAAGGCGCCCTCGGCGCCCTCGGCTTTGAAGGCGTAGACCAGGTCCGCCAGGGAAAGGTCTTCGACCTTGAACTCGCCGGCGTCGACAAGGCGAAGGCCGAGGCTGATCTCAAGGCCATGTGCGACAAACTCCTCGCCAACACCGTTATCGAGAATTATACTATTTCTCTCGACTGACGGTTGCGGAGAGGGTTATGACCGAGGTTGCCAACGAACTGATGTATGAGCTCATGAAGAAGATGCATCAGCGATTCGATAAGATCGATTTTGCGCTCGGTGAAATCAGAAATGAGATGCAGAGCATGCGTGGAACGATGATTTCCATGCAGCAGGATATCCATAATATCTATGGTGTTCTGGCCCATCATGATCAGCGTCTCGACCGTATTGAAAATCGCCTCGAATTGCGTGAACTCGCAGAAGCACAAGCAAGGTTTGAACCGCACCCATGAAGTCAGCCGTCGTCCAACTTCCCGGCCTCAATCGTGATCGCGACATGATCGCCGCCCTTACCAAGATCTCGGGAACAGCACCTGTTACGGTCTGGCAGACGGAGACCGAGATTCCGGATGTCGATCTCATCGTCATTCCGGGTGGCTTCTCCTATGGAGACTATCTCCGCTGCGGCGCGATCGCAGCCCGCATGCCTGTCATGCAGGCGATCAAGGAGAAGGCGAACAAAGGCGTGAAGGTGCTTGGCGTCTGCAACGGTTTCCAGATCCTGGTCGAAGCCGGCATGCTGCCCGGCGCTCTGATGCGCAATGCCTCCCTGAAATTCGTCTGCAAGCAGATCAAGCTCGAAGTCGTCAACGCCGAGACCGACTTCACCCGCGCCTATGCGAAGGGTCAGGTCATCCGCTGCCCGGTCGCCCACCACGACGGCAATTATTTCGCCGACGCCGAGACCTTGGCCCGTATCGAAGGCGAAGGCCAGGTTGTGTTCCGCTATGCAGAAGGAACCAACCCGAACGGCTCGATCAACGATATCGCCGCCGTTATGAATGCGCAGGGCAATGTGCTCGGCATGATGCCGCATCCCGAAAATCTCATTGAAGCCGCCCATGGCGGTGCTGACGGGCGCGGGCTTTTCGCTTCCGCGCTGGATGTCATCGCAGCCTGATCAAACAGGCTGCATTCCCCCCCGCATGCTCCCTCAAAGCCGATCCCGAAAGAGAGATTGATGCGTCATCCTTCCGTCGCCCTCCGCATGTCCGTCCTCCTTGCCGGTCTCGGCGCTCTGGTGGCGTCCTGCCAGTCGCATGCGCCGGTCGTGACAACCGATAAGGACGCGCTGTCGACGATGGAACGCATCATGCTGAGCGCGAACGCCTGCTGGTTCAAGTCGGCCAATCCGACCTTCGCAAAATATCAACTGGCGCCAGAGCTCAATTCGTATACCGGCCGGCCGCGTATCCTGATCGTCGATCGCGGCCATCCGACCGGTCGGCCCTCACTGGTCGTTCAGGCGGAAGGCAATCCGGCCAAGCTCGAGGCCTTCGGTCCGATGATGAGCGGCGCTTCTGCCGCCCAGATCACTGGCGACGTCAACCGCTGGGCCAACGGCAACAAGGGCTGCTGAGCAGCCTTCGCATCCAGCTCCATCGTGGATCAATCCCAGAAGAATGATTTACTGACCTCGGTCCTCGCCTCGCGACGTGTGATGCCGATGTCATTGAGCTGATCGTCGGTCAGATCGCGCAGCGTCCGCCTGCTTTCACGCTTTTCGTACCAAGTCCAAAGTAGATGGCAAAAACAGTGAAATACGCCCTTCAAGGAAAGTGAAGCTGCGCGCGGACGCGATTGGTGCGCCGCTCTCTCAATTGTATTTATTGTATCCATTGCCATCGTCGATTCGATATTGGACTCGCTACATTCGCGTCGAATTGACCCTATTCTTGACAATGGGTAGGGATCAATCTATCAAATTGTCCCCATGACAAACTGGCTACCAGACCTATCGAGCGGCGTTGGCCCCGTTTATATCCGAGTTGCGGACAGTATCGAATCCGCGATCAGCCATGGCGTTTTGCCGCCCGGCACCAAGCTCCCGCCTCAGCGCAATCTTGCCTATGACATAGGGGTGACAATCGGGACAATCAGCCGGGCCTATGCGCTGGTTCACGAACGAGGACTGGTCGCAGGCGAGGTCGGGCGTGGCACCTACGTGTTGGATCGCGCCAACAGCAAACCCATCGAGCAAGCCGATCCCATTACCCAGGCACTCGCCGGCACCCGAGGCTTCGATGCGCCGGGCGACAAGATTCGCTTCGACACAACGGCGGCGCCCGACATCGGTCAGGGCGAAATCATCGGTCGGCTCTTCACGGAAATCAGCCGGGACCATCAGCTTGAGATTTCGTCCTATTCGCGGAACTTCCCAGCGAGTTGGTTTGCGGCGGGACGCGCCTGGCTTGGCCGCAATGGCTGGTATCCCGACGTGGAGAATGTCGTGCCGACACTCGGCGCCCATGCCGCTGCAATCGCAGTCATCTCCGCCGTCACCTCCCCCGGCGACAAGATCGTCTTTGAAAATCTGACCTATACCCAGGTCAGCCGCGGCGCTCGGCTTCTCGGGCGAAGATCGATCCTTGTTGACTCCGACGAACAAGGCATCATTCCGGATGATTTCGAGCGCGTCTGCCAGCAACAACATCCCCGCCTCGCCTTCCTGATGCCGACCGCGCACAATCCGACGGTCGCCACCATGCCCGAAGCGAGACGCAGGGCAATCATTGCAATCGCTCGCCGCCACAGCGTCTGGCTGATCGAGGACGACCTCTACGGCGGCATGACGCAGGACCAGAACCCGCTGATCGCAAGCCTTGCGCCGGAACGCACCTTCCTGGTCAGTGGCCTATCGAAGGCGGTAACGGCGGGCGTGCGAGGCGGCTGGGTCGCCTGCCCGCAGCATTTTGCCCAGCGCATCAGGATCACGCACAAGATGACGACGGGCGGCCTGCCCTTCATCCTGGCTGAGACCGGTGCCCGGCTGGTGCTCGAGGGCCACGCGGAAGCGCTGCGCCGCAAAAGCGCGGAGGAGATCCGTGCCCGCGAAGCGCTGGCGCGCGAAATCCTGGCCGGTTCCGATTTCAATTCTCATCCGCATGTACCGTTTCTCTGGCTGAAGCTGCCCGAGCCCTGGCTATCCGGCACGTTCAAGAATGCAGCCCTGGCCGACGGCGTTCTGGTGGATGACGAAGACGAATTCAAAGCGGGGCGCACCGACAAAGTCTACCATCGCGTTCGCGTTGCATTCTCCTCTCCGCAAGGTCGCGAGGAGGTTGCTGCCGGTCTGATGACCCTTCGCCGGCTATTGGACAATGGCTCTGCAAGCTACGATAGCTATAGCTGATTTTGCTAGCGCAACAGCTGCTGTTGCGGTTTTACATCAGCAATTTCAAATACCTCATCGAAATACCAAGCCTCCTTTACCATCTCGCTCGCGATGCTAGGAATTGCGTAGCCTGCCCGCGAGTCGCGGGTTTCTTGAGGATTCTTGCATGAGCCTGCACGTCGATCTCGTTAGACGTTTTTCGAGAAACGCATTGTCCGCTTTTGTGCTTTTGAGTTCAGTTGCTATTGCCTATCAGCCAGCTTCTGGTGCCGATCTTCAGCCTGCATCGGCCCCTCCCGCAGCCCCCGCGCCTGCTCCCGCCCCAAAGATTTTTGATGAATTGCGCTTTGGCTTGAGCGGTTCGATTGAGGACGGTCACGATCGCGAAGACGGCGTCATGCCCGACGTGATGGTCCTGTTCAATCCGTTTGGCTATAATCCGGCCGACGACTGGAAAGGCCAGCTCCTCCATCCGCGCATCCATATCGGCACGTCGATCGGCACGACCCATACCGCAGCGCAGCAGCTTTATGGTGGCCTGAGCTGGACACTGACAAATCCCAACGGCTTCTTCACCGAAGCGGGCTTTGGCGGCGTGGTCCACAACGGCAACCTGACCGACGAAAACGATGGTCCGAAGCTCGGCTGTCATCTGCTCTTCCACGAATATCTCGGCGCTGGCTATAATTTCGACAGCCACTGGAGCCTGATGGCCCAGGTTGCCCACTCCTCGCACGCCAATCTTTGCGACGGCCCGAATGGCGGCATGACCCGCGCCGGTCTCATGGTTGGCTACAAGTTCTAAGCCTCAGCTGAATTCATGATCTATTCTGCATGGCCGTCCTGTGAAGGGCGGCCATTTTCCTGTCGCATGACCTCTTCACTTGCGCTAAAGAGACGCCAATCCCGTCACCGGCAAGGACTCTCTCGCGCTCATGACAATTTCTAATACGATCCAGATCACCCCGGAACTCATTGCTTCGCACGGCCTGAAGCCGGATGAGTACCAGCTTATATTGGATCTGATCGATCGCGAGCCGACGTTCACCGAGCTCGGTATCTTCTCGGCCATGTGGAACGAGCACTGCTCCTACAAATCCTCTAAGAAGTGGCTGCGCACCCTGCCGACCAAGGGGCCGCGCGTTATCCAGGGCCCGGGTGAAAATGCCGGCGTCGTCGATATCGATGACGGCGACTGCGTCGTCTTCAAGATGGAGAGCCACAACCACCCCTCCTATATCGAACCCTACCAGGGTGCGGCGACCGGCGTCGGCGGCATCCTGCGCGACGTCTTCACCATGGGCGCCCGCCCGATTGCAGCCATGAACGCGCTCCGCTTCGGCGAGCCGGATCATCCGAAGACCCGCCACCTCGTCTCCGGCGTCGTCGCCGGCGTCGGCGGCTACGGCAATTCCTTCGGCGTGCCGACCGTCGGCGGTGAAGTCGAATTCGACGCGCGCTACAACGGCAATATCCTGGTCAACGCTTTCGCGGCAGGCCTTGCAAAGTCCAATGCCATCTTCCTGTCGGAAGCCAAGGGCGTCGGCCTCCCCGTCGTTTATCTCGGCGCCAAGACCGGCCGCGACGGAGTTGGTGGCGCGACGATGGCATCGGCGGAATTCGACGAATCGATCGAGGAGAAGCGCCCGACCGTCCAGGTCGGCGACCCCTTTACCGAAAAGTGCCTGCTGGAAGCCTGCCTGGAACTGATGCAGACGGGCGCCGTTATCGCCATCCAGGACATGGGTGCGGCCGGCCTCACCTGCTCTGCCGTCGAAATGGGCGCCAAGGGCGATCTCGGCATCGAGCTGCAGCTCGACAAGGTTCCCGTCCGCGAAGAGCGGATGACCGCCTATGAGATGATGCTGTCGGAAAGCCAGGAGCGCATGCTCATGGTCCTGCAGCCGGAGAAGGAAGATGAGGCCAAGGCGATCTTCGTCAAATGGGGCCTCGATTTTGCGATCGTCGGCAAGACGACGGACGACCTGCGTTTCCGCGTCATCCATCAGGGCGAGGAAGTCGCAAACCTGCCGATCAAGGACCTCGGCGATCAGGCCCCGGAATATGACCGTCCGTGGCGTGAAGCCGACAAGCGCGCCCCTCTGCCCGCAAATCTCGTTGCCGCTCCCAAGGATTATGGTCAGGCGCTCCTCACGCTAGTCGGTTCGGCCAACCAGTCCAGCCGCCGTTGGGTCTACGAGCAATATGACACGCTGATCCAGGGCAACTCGCTGCAGCTTCCAGGTGGCGACGCCGGTGTCGTGCGCGTCGAAGGCCATGCCACCAAGGCGCTTGCCTTCTCGTCGGACGTCACGCCGCGCTACGTCGAGGCGGATCCCTTCGAAGGCGGCAAGCAGGCTGTTGCCGAATGCTGGAGAAACATCACGGCAACCGGGGCCGAGCCTCTGGCTGCAACGGATAACCTCAATTTCGGCAATCCGGAAAAGCCCGAGATCATGGGCCAATTCGTCGGCGCCATCAGAGGCATCGGCGAAGCCTGCCGCGCGCTCGATTTCCCGATCGTTTCGGGCAACGTCTCGCTCTATAACGAGACCAATGGCGTCGGTATCCTGCCGACTCCGACGATTGCCGGCGTCGGCTTGCTGCCCGACTGGAGCAAGATGGCCCGTATCGGCAGCGCATCCGATGGCGACAGCGTCCTGCTGATCGGCGTAGACGGCAGCCACCTCGGCTCATCGATCTACTTTCGCGATATAATCGGTCAGACGGATGGCCCCGCTCCGGAGGTCGATCTTTTCGCCGAACGCCGTAACGGCGACTTCGTTCGCTCCGCGATCCGCAACGGCCAGGTCACCGCCTGTCACGACCTGTCCTCAGGCGGGCTCGCGCTGGCACTCGCCGAGATGGCCATAGCGTCGGACAAGGGATTGCAGCTCAGCCTCAGCGAATGCAAGGGAGCACCTCACGCTCTCCTTTTCGGCGAGGACCAGGCGCGCTACGTGATCACAGTACAGGCAGACCTCGCGAACTTCGTCTGCCTCAACGCCGAGGGCGCCGGTATTCCTTTCCGACGACTGGGTACCGTTGGCGGCGATGCGCTGGTGATCGACGATCTGATGTCGGTACCGGTTCAGCAGTTGCGCGAGGCACATGAATCGTGGTTTCCTGCATTCATGGACGGCGAAACGCTCGTCGCGGCCGAATAAGAATAAGGAATAGCCCCGCATGCCGATGAATCCCGGCGATATCGAAGACATGATCAAGGCGGGCATACCCGGCGCTAAGGTGACGATTCGTGACCTGGCCGGCGATGGCGACCACTATGCTGCGGAAGTCGTGGCAGAAGCTTTTCGCGGCAAGAGCCGCGTGCAGCAGCACCAGATGGTCTACAATGCGCTGAAGGGCAATATGGGCGGCGTGCTGCACGCCCTTGCCCTGCAGACATCAGCCCCCGATTGAGGCAACGCGCTCTGCCGGCCCCTCGCCGGCAAGCGCCAGGCTCGGCATGTTTGCCCGCGTGAACGTTGCAAATGCCGAGGCAGGCAATGGCCCCGCCGTCATCAGGGTGAAATCGAAAGCCGCCCGCTCATCGGGACCCAATACATATTGGCGATGAACGCGCAGTAGATCCCGCTTGATCTTGCGATAATGCTCTTCGGTGAGCATGGTCTTGAAACGCACTGTGGTGATAGCCGCCTGCGGCGCAGCCTTGTGACCGCAAACCGCCACGACCGGCACCTTGTAGAAGTGGATCGCATCTGTCAGGCAATGAACGTCGATCCAGTGTATGTTCTGGCAGCGGGCGAGCAACCCGACACGTGAACGCAGGACGTGGGCCGACCGCAGCAGCGCACATTGCAATATGGCGCTGCCAAGCGATGTGAAGACGACGCGCTTGTCGGCGAAAAGCTCGGGCTCCTGCTCGAGAAGCAGTCCGATCACATGCACGGCAATGCTGGACCCCATACTATGTGACGAGATAACATATTCATCCGCCGGCTCTTCCAGCGCGCGCCGTGCGCTTGTCGCGCAGGCTTCGATCCACTGCTGAGCGCTCAGCCGATTCAGCCCGGCCATGGCCACCGCCAGCTCCCAATCCGCAAACAGATGCAGCGTATGAAAACGCGCTGCAAACGGCAGGAAGGCGAAAATCATGAACGCTGCCGCAAGCGGTGCGCTCCAGAGAAAATGCCAGACTGAAAGCTCGGCTGCATAAGGCGCCGCAACGATTGCTGCGGCGATGGCCAGACCAACGAACATCAGAAGAAACGGAAAGATGAAGAACAGGCCGAATCGCCAAGCATGACGAAAATAGCCGAAAAGCCCGCCACCGACCGCAACACGCGCAGCTGCCAGATAGCCCTGGACAAGCCGGGTGAAGAAATTGCGGCCGTTCAAACGACCGACGAACTCATCGTGATCCAGGATATGAACTCGGCTAAGTGTCTGCCATGCCGCGCCGCTGGTCTTCACATCAAAATAAGGCGCCATCCCGAAAGGCTGAAGCTGGCCGACATCGGCCGAATAGTCCCATGCCTTGGCACTTTGCTTCGCAGAGCGGTCGTAGCGGGCACGATGGGCAGCAGCGTCGAGGGGCTCAAAACCAGGGAAGTGAAGGACCACCCTCTTTTTAATGGGATTCATTATAATTTACATGTCCAAACAGAGAGATGCGGAATGCAGACGGACCTTCGCACATCATTGCCTTCCGGCTTTTTAATGGCAGGCTGGAATCGAAACGGTGCTGCGTTAAGGTGACCGCAACGCCTGAGACGGGAGACATCCCATATCAAGTCAGGCGGTCGGGTTCAAACATCGAGACATTGCTGAACTGTTGCCTACACGCATCGGTTTACCGATTAAAAAAACCTGCCATGCATTATTGCGACTGGAAAACAAACTCCCACATGCTATCTAAAATGCACGAACGAACTGCGGGCCTTGAACCCGTATGTGAAAGGAAAAGAAATGAGCGGAATTAACGAATTCATCGACAACGAGGTCAAGAGCAACGACGTTGTTCTCTTCATGAAGGGCACCCCGCAGTTCCCGCAGTGCGGTTTCTCGGGTCAGGTCGTACAGATTCTCGACTATATCGGCGTCGACTACAAGGGCATCAACGTTCTTGCTGATTCGGAAATCCGCCAGGGCATCAAGGATTACTCCAACTGGCCCACTATTCCGCAGCTCTACGTAAAGGGCGAATTTATTGGCGGTTGCGACATCATCCGGGAAATGTTCCAGGCCGGTGAATTGCAGCAGCACTTCGAGGAAAACGGCATCAGCGTTCGCGGCGCCGCTTGACCGGTTACCGGACCTTTTCGTCCGGTTTCCATAGCTACTGATTTGATAAGGCGCTGCCTTTTCCGGCAGCGCCTTGGCATGTTTATGGGAATACTACCGTGGCGAATTCTTCACAGGCCATGTCCGCTGGGCAACTACCCATGGGCAAGCGCGAGTTCATTGCACTCGCAGCCTTTCTGATGGCGGTCAACTCTCTCGCGATCGACATCATGCTTCCAGCGCTGCAGCAGATCGGCGCCAGTCTTCAGGTCGATAACGAAAATCATCGGCAATATGTCGTAACCGCCTATCTCATCGGTTTCGGCTCGGCGCAGCTCTTTTATGGACCACTGTCGGACCGCTTCGGCAGGCGCATTCCGCTGCTGATCGGCCTTTTCATCTATGTCGTGTCCGCTTTCGGCATCGCTCTCATCCCCTCCTTTGCAGGACTTCTTATCCTGCGGCTGATCCAGGGGCTCGGCTCGGCGGCAACACGCGTCATCACGATTTCCATTGTTCGAGATGTTTTCGGCGGCCGTCAGATGGCCGAGGTCATGTCGCTGATCATGATGGTCTTCATGGTCGTCCCCGTCATCGCGCCTGGTACGGGCCAGGTCATCATGCTGTTCAGCACCTGGCACATGATTTTCGCCTTCATCGGCACCATGGCGACGCTGGTCGGCATCTGGATGTTCTTCCGCCTTCCCGAGACGCTGCGACCAGAAAACGTACGCCCCTTCACCGCAAAATCGGTGCTGTCAGGCTTTGCTATCTTCCTGACGAACCGCGTCGCCCTCTGTTATACCATCGCCAGCACGTTCCTCTTCGGAGCGCTGTTCGGCTTCATCAACTCGGCGCAGCAGATCTACAACACCATTTATGGCCTCGGCGTCTATACGCCGCTCGCCTTTGGTGGCGTCGCGTTGTTCATGGCCTTCTCATCCTTCATCAATTCACAGTTCGTCGGCCGCTTCGGCATGCGCAAGCTGTCGCACTTCTCGCTGCTGGCCTTCATGGCGCTGTCCTTCATCTGGCTGATGGTCCAGCTCTTCGGGCCGCAGCCGATGCCCTTCCCTGTTTTCATGGGGCTTTTTGCGCTGACCATGTTCCAGTTCGGCTGGATCGGCTCGAACTTCAATTCGTTGGCCATGGAGCCGCTCGGCCATGTCGCAGGAACGGCATCGTCGGTCCTCGGCTTCATGAGCACGGTCGGCGGCGCCCTTATTGGCGCTGTCATCGGCCAGTTCTATAATGGCACCGCAACGCCTATGGTGGCCGCTTATTTCTGCGTTTCGGTCGTCGGTCTGATCTTCGTGCTCATCGCCGAGCGCGGCAAGCTCTTCCGCCCGCAGAATGCACCACCGTCCTCCGATCCCTCTCTGGCAATGCACTGACTGGGGAAAGACATGAACCCGACGCAACTCAATAAAGCGGAGCCCGCCGGCTCCGCCCGTATCGGTCTTGGCACCGTGGAATTCATCTTCACGATCGCCCTGATGACCGCAAGCATTGCAATCGCGATCGACAGCATGCTGCCGGCGCTGCCCAAGATCGGCCAGTCCCTGCATCTTGCGGATCCGAATGACGCCCAGCTCGTCATCGGCGTCTATTTCCTCGGATTCGGGCTCTCGCAGCTGTTGTTCGGCAGCCTATCCGACGCTTTTGGTCGACGTCCCATTCTTCTGGGCGGCCTCGCCTTCTACATGATCACGATGCTCGCTGCCGGATGGTCGACAAGCTTCACCATGCTATTGGTGCTGCGCTTTGCGCAGGGCTTCGGCGCGGCCGCCGTCCGCATCACCAGCATGGCGATCGTGCGGGACTGCTTCGGCGGGCGTGAAATGGCGCGCGTGATGTCCTTCGTTATGATCGTCTTCATGGTTTCGCCCATCCTCGCGCCAACTATCGGCCAGTTGGTCTCGAATTATGCCGGCTGGGAATGGATATTCATCCTGCTCGGCACGATCGGCGGCATCCTGTTCATCTGGGCGTTCGTGCGCATGCGGGAATCCCTGCCGAGGGAAGACAAGCTGCCCTTCTCGGTCGGATCGATCGCAAGCGGCTTCAAGACGGTCCTGACCAACCGCATCACCTGCGGCTACATGATGGGCATGACGCTCTATACCGGCGTCATCTGCGCCTATGTTGTGTCAGTGCAGCAGGTCTTCGGCGAGGTCTATGGCTTGGGTGAATGGATGCCGACCGCCTTTGCCGCGACGGCAGGCGGAATCGCCGTCGCGCAGTTCGCCAACGGCTTCCTGGTACGCGGCTTCGGCATGCGGCGCATGTCCCATGCAGCAATGCTCGTCTTCACAGCGCTTGCGATCGTTGGCTATGCGATTGCGCTCAGCGGCACACCGAGCTTCGTCTTCATCTATCTCTTGATCACAGTCATGCTGATGGCCTTTGCGATCGTCACCACGAATTTCATGGCGATCAGTCTCGAGCCGATGGGCCATCTGGCCGGAACGGCAACCGCCGTCACCGGCTTCGTCTCGACGACGGGCGGAGCATTGCTCGGCAGCGTGGTCGGTCGAATGTTTGATGGCACTGTGCTGCCGCTCTTCGGCGGCTTTGCCATTTTTGGAGCGCTCAGCGTCGCCTTCACGCTGTGGGCAGAGAACGGCAAGCTTTTCACCCATCCGGGAGACGATCCGCAACTGGAAGCCGGCGCCGGTCATATATGAGAAAAGCCCGCCGAATTGCTTTCGGCGGGCTTTTTGCATGCTGCGATGATGCGTTTCGTCAGACCGTAAAGACTTCCCGCCGCAGAACATCCCAGCTGGCCTTGTCAGGCGCGATCAGCAACCCGCCTTCGAGATGATGCGGGAGGTAAGCGCTTCCATCGAAGCGTGCCGCATAGCCGCCAGCCTCCTGGGAGATCAACGTGCCTGCGAGATGATCCCAGGGCATCATCTTGTTGTACATCAGATAGTGCACGTGACCACCGGCGAAGGTACGGTATTCATGGGCCGCACAGCGGTAGTTCGTGAGGAATCGCACCTTGGCGAGATTGCCAAGAATCTCGGCCTTCTTCTCCCCAGGCAGGTAGCCGGTTGAGGCCATGCCGACCATCTGGTCCAGAGCGACGGGGGCTGCAACGGAAAGACGCTCCGCCTCGCCGCTCGGCCGCTTCAGCCATGCACCACTGCCCTTTTCAGCCATGACCCAATCATCGCCCATCGGATCGAAGATGATGCCCGCGACTGTCTCGCCCTTGACGATAACGGATGCCATGACTCCGAAGGCTGGAATGCCCGAGGCAAAGTTGAATGTCCCGTCGACCGGATCGACGATGATGGCGAGATCGGAGCCTTCGATCCTTTTGAGCAGCGCCGGCTCGGCAGCAACGGATTCTTCCCCGACGAAGACTGCGTCAGGCCAGAGTCGTGCGACCTCGGCCTTGATCATCCGCTCGGCCTGCTCGTCGGCCTCCGTCACCAAATCGGTGGCCTCGGTCTTGGCACGGACGTCGCCGCCACCCAGCCGACGAAAACGCGGCAGGATCTCGGCCTGAGCCGCGCGGCGAAGAAGGTCTGCCAGGGCTGTTACGTCTACGGAAGCGGTCATTCCTTTATTCCCTTCAATAAGTCGAATTCAGATGCCGACGATTTCGCGCCGAATGATTTGCCAGCTCTCGCGATCCGGCGCGGAAATGATGCCGCCCGAGATCTCGCCGGGCCGATAGGGAGAGCCGTCGAATTTCGCCGTATGGCCGCCTGCCTCCTGATGCGCAAGCACGCCGGCCAGATGATCCCAGGGCATCAGTTTGGAATGGCCGATGAAATGCATCTTGCCCGAGGCCACCATCCAATACTCGTATGCGGAGCAATTGAAGGAGAAGGTCATGCGCACCTTCGACATATTGGCGGCAATGCGCGAGCGGTCGGGTTCGTCCATATGCCCCCAGGATATGCCTCCGACCATTTGCGACAGATCGATCGCGTCCGCCACCTTCAACCTGGTCGATTGGCCGTCCTTCCGGTTGAGATAGGTTCCCGCCCCCTTGATGGCGCTGAGCGTGTCGCCGAGAACAGGATCGTGGATGATGCCCGCGACGGTCTCGCCCTTCACGGCAACTGCAAGAATGGTCCCGAAAACAGGAAAGCCGCCCGCGAAGTTGAACGTGCCATCGATGGGGTCGATCACAAAGGCAAGCTCGGCATCGGCCAGGGCCGGCACCACTGATTTGTCGGCCTCATAGGCCTCTTCGCCAACGATAAGCGCGGAGGGAAAGCGCTCGCGCAGCATCGCCGTGATCCGCTTTTCGGCCAAGAGATCGGCCTCCGTCACGAGGTCGATTGCCGAGGTCTTTTCAGCGATATCCGCAACACCGAGATTGCGGAAACGCGGCATGATTTCAGCCTGCGCTGCTTCCCTGATGCAATCACCTAGAAATAGAATGTCCTTGTCCGAAATAGTCATGTGAAATCCAGCCCTTCATGCGAATAAAGACCGTGCATAGCCGGATTTTCATGAAGGATCGGTGACGGCAAGGCTCGAAAAATCAAAGAGTTTCGGATCGAGAAGATGCGACGGGTTAACATGCGCCAGAGCCCGCAGCATCGTGTCCTTGCGGCCTGGCATGCGCCGCTCGATATCGGCGAGCATGTCCTTCATCGCGTTGCGCTGGAGGCCGTCCTGTGAGCCGCAGAGATCGCAGGGAATGATCGGGAACTGCATGGCAACCGCGAACTTGGCGAGATCGTCCTCCGCCGCATAGGCAAGCGGCCGCAGCAGCATCAGATCGCCTTCGTCATTCAGGAGTTTCGCAGGCATGGAGGCCAGGCGACCGCCATGGAAGAAATTCATGAAGAAGGTCTCGAGGATATCTTCGCGATGGTGGCCAAGGACGAGCGCATCGCAGCCTTCCTCGCGGGCGATGCGATAGAGATTGCCGCGACGCAGGCGCGAACAGAGCGAGCAATAGGTCGCTCCTTCAGGCACCTTCTCCTTCACGATCGAATAGGTGTCGCGATACTCGATCCGATGCTTCACGCCGATCTTGGTGAGGTACTCTGGCAGGATGTGCTTGGGGAAATTCGGCTGGCCCTGATCCAGATTGCAGGCGACAAGCTCGACCGGCAGCAGACCGCGCC
Organism: Neorhizobium sp. P12A; assembly: GCF_008365395.1. NCBI lineage: Bacteria > Pseudomonadati > Pseudomonadota > Alphaproteobacteria > Hyphomicrobiales > Rhizobiaceae > Neorhizobium > Neorhizobium sp. P12A. Next base: position 203,375 of record NZ_QOVX01000006.1, read on the forward strand.
ATTGCAGATCGAGCAGGATCGCAAGCAACCCGTAGGAATCCTTGCCACCTGAGAGGCCGACCAGCCAACGCTTCTGGCCCTTCAGCATGTCGAAATCGTCGAAGGCCTGGCGCACCTGCCGAAGCAAGCGCTTGCGCAGCTTGTTGAAGGAGACGGAGCGCGGCACGTCGGCAAAGAGCGGATGCAGCGCGGTTTCGCTCTCCTCGGAACCGAGATCGGTATCCCCAACATCAGCCGCAATGTTCATCTCGTCTTCCAATCAAACCGTCAGCAAAACCTGGCAAGCCCATAGCAGAAAGCGGCGCGCGAAGACACCACTCAATCGCCGAACACGGACCAGCCGGTACGCGCCGCAAGCAGCTCGAGCGCGACGGAGCCGAGTTGCGAATTTCCGACCTTGTTCAGCCCCGGCGACCAGACGCCGATGGAGGCGATTCCCGGCGCGACGGCCAGAATGCCGCCGCCGACGCCGCTCTTACCGGGCAGGCCGACGCGATAGGCAAAATCGCCCGATCCGTCATAATGGCCGCACATCAACATCAGGGCATTGATACGACGCGCCCGCTTCGGGGAAACGACGGAATGGCCCGTCAGAGGATTGGTGCCCTGCGCGGCGAGATAGAGACCAGCGCGGGCAAGCTGAATGCAGCTCATCGATAGCGCGCACTGATGGAAATAGACGCCGAGCGTATGTTCGACGGGATGCTGGATATTGCCGTAGGCGCGCATGAAATTGGCAAGGGCGAAATTGCGAAATCCGGTCTCCGTCTCGGAGCGCGCAACCTTGTCGTCGATGACCACGGATTCGTCATCGGCGACATAGCGGACGAACCGCAGGAATTCGCCGATCGCCTCGCGCGGCGCATGGCCGGACAGCACGACATCGGTAACAGCAATGGCGCCGGCATTGATGAAAGGATTGCGCGGGATGCCTTCCTCGCGCTCGAGCTGGACGATGGAATTGAATGATGTGCCCGAGGGCTCCCGTCCGACCCGTTTCCACAGGCCTTCGCCGACCTTGCCGAGCGCCAGCGTCAGCATGAAGACCTTGGAGATGCTCTGGATCGAAAAACCCGTATCAGCGTTGCCGACGCTGTAGAGCTTACCGTCGGTCGTCGCTATCGCCATACCGAACTGATGGGGGTCGATCTTGGCGAGCTGTGGAATGTAATCCGCCACCTTGCCTTCACCAAGCCGCGGCGAAAGCTCGGCATAGATGCTGTCGAGAACTGCCTGCAAATCCATCCGTCACCCTCCGGATACGAAAAAGCCGCCCGAAATGAGCGGCTTTCCCATTTGCGAAACTGTATCCGCTATTAGCGCGAATAGAATTCGACGACCAGATGCGGTTCCATGACAACCGGGTACGGAACGTCGCCGAGCGCCGGAACGCGAGCGAAGGTCGCAACCATCTTGTTGTGGTCGGCTTCGATATAGTCAGGAACGTCGCGTTCAGCGAGCGAAACGGCTTCGAGAACCGTAACGAGCTGCTTCGACTTCTGACGAACTTCGATAACGTCGCCGGCCTTGCAACGGTAGGAGCCGATGTTGACGCGAACGCCGTTGACGGTAACGTGGCCATGGTTGACGAACTGACGGGCAGCAAAGACCGTCGGAACGAACTTGGCGCGATAGACGATTGCGTCGAGGCGCGATTCCAGAAGACCGATCAGGTTTTCCGAGGTATCGCCCTTGCGGCGGTCGGCTTCAGCGAAGATGGCGCGGAACTGCTTTTCGCGCAGGTCGCCGTAGTAACCCTTCAGCTTCTGCTTGGCGCGCAGCTGCACACCGAAGTCCGAAAGCTTGCCCTTGCGGCGCTGGCCGTGCTGGCCCGGGCCGTATTCGCGGCGGTTTACCGGGGACTTCGGACGGCCCCAGATGTTTTCGCCCATACGGCGGTCAATTTTGTACTTGGACGATTCGCGCTTGCTCATCGCATTTCCTTTCATAGTGTTGCACCGGTCTGTTGCCAAACCGGTTAAGGAAACACGCCCTCCTCTGAACTCCGTTTCAGAAGTTCTGACAGGTCTCTCACGAAAGCGTTCGGAAAGGCCACGGGACATGTTAAATGAAACACCGGACATTTCTGCCCGGTGCTGGCGCGGTGTTTAGTGGCCCGTCATGAAAATGTCAACAGCAATAGCGGGCCATTCGCGAAGAGATCGAAAACGGCCCGCCGGGCTGCTCTTACTTCAATTCCAGCGCATCCCGGATCGTATAGAACAGATCGGTCTGGTCGGTAAGGCCGGCCACGTTGGCAGCACGCGGACCGTAGGCGGCTATGCGCAGCTGCGAGCCGGTATGTCCCTGGTCGTCGACATCGTCGGAATTGCCGTAGCTGACGGCCATGACCGCACCATCCTTCGTCATCAGCGCTTCGGTCAAGCCCGGGGCCTTGGCTTCGGCGTCGATGATCTGGCTGGCATGGGCGTGGTCGGCGGTGACCACAACGAGCGTATTGCCGTTCGCGCGCGCGAACTTCAAGGCTTCCTGAACGGCTTCGTCGAGATCGACGGTTTCGCCGATCTGACCGCAGGGATTGGCGGCATGGTCCTGCTTGTCGATCGAGGCGCCTTCGACCTGAAGGAAGAAGCCCTTTGGGTTGGCGCTGAGCAGTTCAATCGCCTTGGTCGTCATCTGGGCGAGCGTCGGGGTTTCAGCCGTGCGCTTGGAGTTCGGCTGGCAGACGACAGCTTCCCTCTCGACATTGCCGTAATGGCTCGCCTTCGGCCCTTCCCAGCGGACCGGCATATTGCCTGGCGCAAAGAGGCCGAGCAGCGGAGCCTTGTCGTCGGCCTGCTTCACGGCCTGCAGATCGGCAAGGTTTTCGACGATCTTGAAGCCGCGGGCTTCAGCCTGCTCACGCAGGGTCTTGTCCTTCCAGTCGCCTGCCTTTGCAGTCTCGCCGAAGCTCTTGGCGCCGCCGCCGAGCGTGACATCGGCGCGCGCGTTCAGCAGCTGCTCGCTGATCGAGCCCTTGCCGCCGTTTTCGAGTGCGTTGGAAGCGCACAGCTTCGTCGTTGCTTCCGGACCGTAGCATTTGCGGTTCGTCACATGCGCGATCTGAACGGCCGGAGTGGCATCCTGCAGTTCAGCCGTCGAAACGTCGCCGGTGGCAAGACCAGCGGCCTTGGCCTTTTCGATCAGCGTCTCGTGGGCCGCTTCCTTGATATCGACGCCGATCGCGCCGTTATAGGATTTCACGCCCGTCGCCCACGCCGTCCCCGAAGCGGCGGAATCGGTGACATAGGTCGGCTTGCCGGTCTTCTTGTCGAGCGAATAATGCGTGTACTGGCCGGTGATCGGCAACGCGTCGATCCCGCGGAAGAACTGGCCGGCGCCACGCGCGTAGTTGCGCGCAATGGTGATTTCGGAATCGCCCATGCCATCGCCGATGAGCAGGATGACATTCTTCGGACGACCGTCCACGATGGAAGCGCGGAAGGCTTCAGTAATATCACCGGTCAGGCGACGAGCGCCGCCGGGCTCGCTGACGTCACCCTGAGCAGCGCGTTCCAGCAGCTTGTCTGCGGCCTCGTCGGCATGTGCCTGCGCGGCCATGAGCGTCAGAGCGGATGCGGCAAGAAAAAGCGAAAAATAGCGTCTGATGTCGTTCTGCATTGTTGAATATCCCCACCTGTTACAACGTGCACCGAACCCCCGGGGCACGCTAAAGTTATCCATGCGGGGTTTGAAGTGCATATGACAGATGAGTGAAATACTCCACTTTAATCCGTGACAGGCACATCGCGATTGGCGACGAGAGGGCTGACCGGTTACTCGGCCGCCGCCTGCTCAGCCACGCCGGCATCCGGCGCATTGGGGTCGCCGGGCGCGGTCTGGCAGTCCATATCCGGAAAGGCAACGATGCGCTTTCCCGAGAAATCGGTGTGGACCACAACACTGCCCTGCTCCTCGAAATAGCCGAGGAGACGGCGGGCGCGCCGAGCGGAATGCGTTCCATAGGCGCGTGCGATGCGGGCATCGGAGGGGCACGGCTCGCCGCAGACGGCCGCCTTTGCGAGCATCAGGAAGACGCCTTGCAGATCGTCCGTCACCCTGCTCGACAACGAAAGGGCAAGGTTCCAAACCTCTGTCTCCGCCGTTGCAGCATCGACGCCGGAACGGGAGACTGCCACCCTGCGCCGGAATTCCGGCAGCGACATCGGTGGGCCGGGAACGCGGCGCATACGCAAGCGAACGAGGAATTCCTGGTAAAGTACAGAATCCGTTCTGAAAGCCGCACCTGGATCATCCAGAATTTCGGCGAGCACGCCGCTCAGCCGCTCCTCGCGTTCCTCTTCCGACAATTCGACCTGGCTTGCCCGCGTCTCAACAGGGGCAACAGTCGCCGCCGGGGCCGATCGGGACAATTCGGCAAGAATATCGGTCGTCGGTCGTGGCGCGGGCGGGGCGCGGCGAACGATAGGCCGGGTGAACTCTTCCGGATCGGGTGTGAAGATCAGATCTTCCACATCCTGCGGCGCATCGGGCAAAGGCATCAGCTTCGGGCTGGACGAGCGCGCCGACGTCTCGACGGAACCGATCTGGATCGGTAGCGGCCGGCGCGACAGGGCGGGCCCGAGCGCGACGAAATTGCCGCGCTTCAAGTCGCGGAACATCTCCGCCTGCCGACGATCCATGCCCAGCAGGTCGGCGGCACGAGCCATGTCGATATCGAGAAAGGTGCGGCCCATCAGGAAATTCGACGCTTCGGCCGCAACGTTCTTGGCAAGCTTTGCCAGTCGCTGCGTTGCGATGACACCGGCCAATCCGCGCTTGCGGCCTCGGCACATCAGGTTGGTCATCGCGCCGAGCGACATCTTGCGCGCGTCTTCAGAAACGTCTCCGCCGACCGAGGGCGCAAACATCTGCGCCTCGTCGACCACGACCAGCACCGGATACCAATATTCGCGATCGGCATCGAACATGCCGTTGAGGAATGCTGCGGCAGCGCGCATTTGCTGCTCGATATCGAGCCCCTCGAGCGTCAGGACGCAGGAGACGCGGTGCTGGCGGATGCGGTTGGCAATGCCGGCAAGCTCGGCCTCAGTGCGCTCGCCATCGACGACGATATGCCCGAACTTGTCGGCCAGCGTGACGAAATCGCCTTCGGGATCGATGATGACTTGCTGTACCCATTGAGCGGATTGCTCCAGCAGGCGTCGCAACAAGTGCGATTTACCCGAGCCGGAATTGCCCTGCACGAGCAGACGGGTGGCGAGCAGCTCCTCGATATCGAGCGTCGCCGGGCTGTTGCCGGACGCCAATCCCATATCGATACCTACCTGCAATGCCTGACCCTTCCGAATTGGACTCAGATGCGCGAACGCTCATTTTTTCAGAAATGTTACGCTGTCGTCTATCAGAGAATTTGCGGGCTTTCGCGGCTGGATTTGAGAAACCCACAAAGGATTATTCGTTGTAGGGCAGATGCTTGCTCATATGCACGATGACGCCGCCCTTGAACGGCTCCTCACGATCGACGGAATAGCCGAGCTTCCGGTAGAGCGCGACATTTTCGGCGAACAACTGGTTCGTATAGAGCTTGATTTCCGGAAGTTTCAGGCCTGCCGCAACATCCTCGGCATGCCGCATCAGCCGACGTCCATATCCCCGCCCCTGAAACCGCGGCGAGACGGCGACATTCTCTATCAGAAGATGTCCCTCATCGGGGACTAGCTCGATCAGCGCTGCGAGCTCATTCCCGGCATAGAGCAGGTCGATCAGATGATGCCGGACCGCCTGCTCATAATCCGCCGTCATCGGCAGCGGCTCACGCCCGATCAGCGGCACCCATTTCGTGTAGGCGGCGCGCGTCAGCTCACGGATTGCATCGGCATCCGCAACATCGGCCCGCCGGATTTCGGGCTCCGACACATTGTCACTCACCGGAGACGCTGGGCTCCGAAAGCGCTCCAGCAGGTAGGCCAAGCAGTCTTCCAGGCCGCGGTCAGACGTATCGAATATCTCACAGCCGCTTTGCTGCGCTTCCGCTCGCAGATAGGCCGCCCAGTTCATCATGTCGGGATTTGCGAGTTCCGGCTGCGCCCGATCCACCGAAAGCCGCCGCGTTCTCGTCGCATCGTCGCAATCGACGAGAATAGGCACATAAGGGAGCACTCCAGCGGCGGCAGCACCCTCCGCAAGAAAGGACAAGCGCGTCTGCCCTTCGAACAATATGTGCCGCCCGTCCTTCGCCATGTCAGCGAGGCGCCGCATCCATTCGACAGTGGCCGCACGTTGCCACGCTTCGGGCGATCCGTGTACGGCAATCATCTCCTCGACCGGCGGGACGCCGATAGAATCGAAATGGAGAACATCGATTTCATCTCGCCAACGTTCGCTGACGGCCTTCGCAAGTGTCGTCTTACCCGATCCGGAAGCGCCGATGAGAATAACAAGTGTCACAGCTGATCGCCTCTACGCCCTGAGCCCGAAGCCTTGCATCAGCCGCCTGGTCGGAAAATCGGGCATGCCTGATGTGAACACCGAGAAATCGGAGTTTTCGGCATGGACCGCATCGGCAACCAGCGGCACGAGGCTGCGAGCGCGGCGGGCGATCGCCTCGGCAGGGTCGAGCCAATCTACCGGCCAGGGCGCCAGTCGTCGAAACAGATTGGCCATGAAGGGATAGTGCGTGCAGGCAAGCACGACAATGTCGGTCTTGCCGCCATCCTTCTCGACAAAACATTGATCGATTTCAGCAAGAACGGCTTCGTCGGACACGGTCTCGCCGCGAATGTAAGCCTCGGCCATCCGCGCAAGATTTTCCGATCCGACGAGGCGCACATGGCATTGCGTCGCAAAGGACTGGATCAGATCGCGGGTATAGGCGCGTTTCACGGTTCCGGGCGTCGCAAGAACCGAGACGAGGCCCGATCGCGTCCGCTCCGCAGCCGGTTTGATCGCCGGCACCGTGCCGACGAAGGTCATCTGCGGAAAGGCGGCCCGCAGATCCGCTCCGACAAGCGTGAAGGCCGTGTTGCAGGCAATGATGCAGATTTCCGGGTCATGGTCCTGCAGCAGCTTGCCGAAGAGCCCGATGATGCGCTCCTTCAGCGCCTGCTCCTCCCAGCTTCCATAGGGAAAACCGGCATCATCAGCGACATAGATGAAACTGCGCTCCGGCATCAGCACGCGCGCTTCGCGCAGCACGGTCAGGCCGCCGATACCGGAATCGAAGACCAGAACGGGTTTCAGCTCATTCGCTGCTGCTGTCATCGCCTTTGGCTTCCTTGCGCTTTGCCGGTGAGCCGCTGCCGCGCGGAGCTTTGCGCGAGAAACGGTCGAGTGAGGAGATGACGCCGCGCATCACGCTGATTTCCTGCTCCGTGAAAGCCCGGCGGGAGAGAACGGCCCTGAGATTGTCTACCATTTTTGGCTTTTTCCCGGCAGGGTGGAAATAATTGCGGGCGTCGAGCGCCTCCTCCAGCTGATCGAAAAGACCGAACAGCTGTTCCTTGGTGGAAGGTCGCTGCTCGACCGCCTGGAACGGCACGGCGGAGAGATCTTCCATCCCGGATTTCATCCACTCGTAGGACATCAGCAACACCGCCTGGGCGATGTTCAGCGAGGCAAAGGCGGGGTTTACGGGGAAAGTGACGATCTCGTCGGCGAGCGCCACTTCTTCGTTGTTCAGTCCCCAGCGCTCGCGACCAAAGAGGATGCCGGTCCCCTCGCCCGCCGCAAATTTTGCACGCAGCGTCTGGGCAGCCACAACAGGCGAGCGCACCGGCTTGTAGCCGTCACGCGAGCGCGCTGTCGTGGCATAGACGAAGTTAAGGTCGGCGATCGCCTGCTCGACCGTGTCGAACACGCGGGTAGCCTCGATCACATGGTCTGCCTTGGAGGCAGCGGCCTGCGCCTTCTCGTTTGGCCAGCCGTCGCGCGGGTTGACGAGACGCAGGTCCGCCAGTCCGAAATTCGCCATGGCGCGCGCCACCATCCCGATATTCTCGCCCATTTGGGGTTCTACCAGAATGATCGCCGGCCCTTCGGCCAAAAGTTGAAGCTCGCTGTTCGTGCCTGCCATGAAGTCCGTCCTTTGCCGCCATCAAGGCGCATTCGCCCCGGAAATAACGGCGCTTAGCGCAATCGGCAAGGCCCGATCACGGCCAGATCACGGATAGAGGCGATCCAGCATGGAGCCGACCATCTCCACCCCGAGACGTTTTCCATGACGCGACAGCGGCAGATTTTGACCGACCGTCCGTGGTGTCTTGCGCTGCACGAAGAAACAGTCCGACCCCTTCGGCGCGATCGCATCGATGCGTTTCAGGTTCTCCTCGAGGCTTTTTCTGATCTCGCCGTCCGGATCATCGCGGGAGTCGACGATGTTTCGGGCGAAAATCCGGGCCCAATAGGTACAGGCCATGAAGATCGCCAGGGTCTGGCGGATATGGCCGGGTCGCTTGACCACATACCAGGAGGCGCCAAGCGGTCGCGCGGCCGTGGCAACATCGCGATAGGCCGCATCGAGCTTCTGCGAGAGCTGAATGATTTCCATTCCCGATCCGTTGCCGAAGGCTGCGTTCAAAAGCGCCCGCAATGCGTCAAACCATTTGAGCAGGGCAGTATCGAGAATGCTCCTCGTCTTGGCCGGGAAAACGAAAAAGGCAACAAGCGTCCCCGTCACCGCGCCGAGAATGGTTTCCTCCACCCGCAGGTCCAGAAGGTGGAACGAGAGTGCCCCGGTCATCCCGTAGATCAGACAGAGGACGATGGTGATGAAGAAAGTCATCGCCCCGTAGGAGACCTGCAGAAAATAGAAGGCGAGGAAAATGGAGATCACCGACAGCACAATCGCGGCGGCCATATGTCCCTCCACCAGAGCCGCCAGGAGCATCCCGATCACAATGCCAAGCACAGTCCCCACTGACCGCTGCATCGCCCGCACGGCGGTATCGCCGCGAGAGCTGGTATTGTTGAAAACGAGGAAGGCCGTGAGGACGGCCCAGAACCAGCGTTCGCGCGACAGCATCAGCCCCAGGATCATCGCAATGCTGGTCGCAAGCGTAATCTGCAGGGAGGACCGCGTCGCCGGGTCGTCGAGCGATAATTTCGGCCATGTCACGGGCGTGCTGCTTGCCGCCTGCGAGGCCTCCAGCGCGCGAAAGCCCGTGCTACGGCCGCGTTGGATCAACTCGCCAAGCGCATTGCGCGCCTCATCCAGCCAGATCAGCGCTCGCGCCGTCTCCGCCCTGTCCTTGTCCTCCATGCTCTCGCAACTATCGATCTCGCGTCGCAGCAGGGCCTCGTCATGATCGATCACGGAATGAACAAGTGCGAAGGATGGCGGAGCGTGCTGGCTAAGAACGATGACGCTCTCTGCGGCGAGGTGAATGTCGAACAACCGCATTGCGACCTCGGCATCGGGCGAGTCGACGCTGGACGCGCTGTCCGCAGGCTTGGGCACAAAGCTCTCCGCCATGAGAACGGCTTCCTTCAACCGCTCTTCCGATTGCGTCAATGCCCTGCGCTCGCCCTCAGAAAGTTTCCCATCGGAGACTGCGGCCGCAAGCTCGACAAGAATCTGGTTCACCCTTCCTCGCACGCTTTCCAGCGCCCGCAACAGATCACGCCGCCAGTCATCGGGCAGGAGCCATACGCGCACGGCGTGAGCTACGAGGACAGCGACGACGGAACCGAATCCAACAAGCGGTATCTCCGCAAGTTTCGGCTGAAAATACGCGCCCATGAAATAGGACATGAAGGCAAACATGCCGACGGCATTCCAGCGCACGCCGATCGCCCGCCCCCAGCTGGCAGCAAAAATTATGAGAAGAAATACGAAATCGGAAATATAGCGGTGATCGACAAATAGGGCGGCGAGGATCACCACCACGATGCTGGCGACACAGCCGAGCAGCCTCGTGACCAATTGCTGTGAGGGCAGCGTATCCCGCACGGTCAGCCCGCCCTGGATCGAAAGCAATATTCCGAGCGCATAGGTGATCGTCGGAAGCGGCACGATAGCGATATGGATCGCAAACAGGATGACGAACGAAAAGGCGATCGTCAGCGTCACCCGCGTGGCCTGGCGAAGCCGCGAAAAGGCCGGGTCATTGGCGGCCAGCCAATCGCGAAGCTGATGACCGAGGTGCATACCCGTCCTTCATTGAGGGGGAGGAAAAGCTATTGCTGTTGCTGCTTCACGATTGCCTGCATTGCATCCTTGAGTGAGCTGACATTGCCGCTGTCATCCGTCGTCATGATATCGTCGATCACGGCCTTGCCACTCTCTTCGAGGACTTCGAAACGAACGCTCGTATAGGCCTGGTATTGCGGATCCGTTCCCATGCAGGTCGATTTCTTGAACTGGGCGACCACTTCCGTCTTGCCGTTAGATGGCGCTTGCAGCGAGATGGTCAAATCTTCCAGCGGGCAGGCATCCTCCCCGCCGACGATCACATCGTAATCGAAGGGCGAGATGCCGTCCTCGTCGACCGCCGGAAACTGCGCGGCCGCCTTGTATTTCTCAATGAAATCCTTGCTGTAAAGCTGGTTGAGCTTGGATTCCTCGAAAATGTCCTGCCAGTCGCTATCCCCACCGGCCCAGTTGGCGACGGTCGCGTCCATGACGGCTTTGACAGGTGCCACAGCGTCTGCGGCAATCGCTCCGGAGGCCAGCGAGACGAATAGGCCAAGGGCGGCCGCGGACAGTAATTTGCGCATGACGGGTATCCGTGAATGGTCCAAGCACTTGCGCGCGAGATTATCCGCATCCGCCGCTTTGGCAATGGCGCCTGCTTGAAAAATGCCATGGCAGTTCGAGGGAATGTGAAGAGCAAAAAGGTCGATCCGACGCCTCTAGCGGCTTTGCGTTCCAGGCACACGGTGCTATAGCGCCATGGACTTCATTCCCACTCCCCGGGACATTGGTCCCATCAGCAGAACGAGGCAGATACATGAAGAAGATCAAGGTCGCTAACCCCGTAGCCGATCTCGACGGCGACGAAATGACTCGCATCATCTGGCAGCTTATCAAGGACAAGCTGATCCATCCCTATCTCGACCTCGATATCGACTACTTCGACCTTTCGGTCGAAAATCGCGACGCCACCAACGACCAGGTAACCGTCGACGCCGCCAACGCCATCAAGAAGCACGGCGTCGGCATCAAGTGCGCAACGATCACCCCGGACGAAGACCGCGTCAAGGAATTCAACCTCAAGCAGATGTGGAAGAGCCCGAACGGCACGATCCGCAACATCCTCGGCGGCGTCATTTTCCGCGAACCGATCATCTGCCAGAACGTTCCGCGCCTCGTTCCCGGCTGGACAAAGCCGATCGTCGTCGGTCGTCATGCTTTCGGCGACCAGTACCGCGCAACCGATTTCAAGTTCCCGGGCAAGGGCAAGCTGACGATCAAGTTCGTGGGCGAAGACGGCCAGGTCATCGAGAAGGAAGTGTTCGACGCTCCCGGCGCCGGCGTTGCCATGGCCATGTACAACCTCGACGAGTCGATCCGCGAATTCGCCCGCGCCTCGATGATGTATGGCCTGATGCGCAAGTGGCCGGTCTACCTGTCGACCAAGAACACCATTCTCAAGGCCTATGACGGCCGCTTCAAGGACATCTTCCAGGAAGTCTACGAAGCTGAATTCCAAGATCAGTTCAAGGAAATCGGCATCACCTACGAACACCGCCTGATCGACGACATGGTCGCCTCCGCCCTGAAGTGGTCCGGCGGCTACGTCTGGGCCTGCAAGAACTACGACGGCGACGTCCAGTCCGACACGGTCGCCCAGGGCTTCGGCTCGCTCGGCCTGATGACCTCGGTCCTGCTGACGCCGGACGGCAAGACGGTTGAAGCCGAAGCCGCTCACGGCACGGTTACCCGTCACTATCGCCAGCACCAGAAGGGCCAGGAAACCTCGACGAACTCGATCGCTTCGATCTTCGCCTGGACCCGCGGCCTCGCACACCGCGCCAAGCTGGACGACAATGCCGAACTGGCCAAGTTCGCCTCCACGCTGGAAAAAGTCTGCGTCGACACCGTCGAAGCCGGCTTCATGACGAAGGACCTGGCGCTGCTGATCGGCCCCGATCAGCCGTGGCTCTCCACGACAGCCTTCCTCGACAAGATCGACGAGAACCTCCAGAAGGCCATGGCCTGATTGGGGCTGGCCTGATTGGGCCGGCATCTCAGGAAACAGTTGACGGCGGGGCTCTCCCGCCGTTTTCTTTTGGGCATCAGCCGCGAGGTATTTTCATGACCACGACGATTCGCCCGCTTCAGCCATCGGACCGCGCCGCCTGGCAGCCTCTCTGGGAAGGCTACCAGCGCTTCTACGAGGTCGAAATCCCGACTGAAACGACGGACCGGACCTGGGCACGCTTCCACGACGCATCCGAGCCGATGCACGCGCTGGGCGCATTCGACGACGAGAACCGACTTGTCGGCATTGTGCACGCGATCTTCCATCGCTCCACCTGGCTGCCCGATTGGACATGCTATCTGCAGGACCTCTATGTCGACGCAAGCCAGCGTGGCCGCGGCACGGGGGCAGCGCTGATCGAGGCGGTGGCAGATTTGGCGAGGGCCAACAAGGCAGGCCGCCTCTATTGGACGACGCATGAAACCAACGTCACCGCCCAGAGACTTTACGACCACATCGCCGCGCGCTCCGGATTCATTCAATATCGGAAGCCGCTCTGACTAGAGCTGTAAACTCATAAACTCGAAGCCACAGTCGCACTGAAGCAAGTTGGACCACAGCTAAGAAGTTTTCGGCCAGCTTGTCGTAGCGTGTGGCAATCCTGCGGAAGTGCTTGAGTTTGGAGAAGAAGCGCTCGATCAGGTCCCGTTTGCGGTAAAGCAATGTGCTGAAGAGAGGTCTGATCCCAAATTGGGCAGCAGCGGTTCGATTACGCGCCACTCGAAGTCAGTCAAATCATATCGACTCATGCCACCGTTGAATCAGACTTTAAACATTTGTGTAAGAGGAGGCGCACATTTGACAGGCAACGGCCCCATGCGTCACACTTCCGGCATGAGCAAGTCTTGGGATGATATTATTGTAAAACTTCGCGAGAAGCAGGGGCTCGAAGGGCGAGAATTTCAAACTGCGCTATCGGGGGTCGCTCAAGTCGCAAGCTTGATTGCGGAGGGGCCGCTCAACTCCGTACTGTTCGGATGGACCTCGATGCACGACCTGTGTGTCCAGCAAACTGATACAACTCCCTACAGCGGGCCATATCTTCGTATTTCGCCCTTGCCTTCCGGCTCCGTTGAATTTCGCTACGTCGATACCGGCATTGCCGAGAGACAATGGACGCGAGTGGAATCCGCCGGCCGAGCTGCCAGACGGTTTACCGCTTTTGTCGAGCAACTCCGTTGGGATGTATCGGGTTTATGAGTTCGCGACCTAGGCTGTAGACTTATAGGTGCGGAGCCAGCGCAACACACCGTTCGACTTGCAAGAATAAAGCTCTTTGGCGCCTATGCGTCGTCGATGGCGTACCGGATCAATCGTTCACACGCCGCCTCGCCCACATCATCTGGCGCGCCGAGATCGTCGAGGAAATCGCGAGCGATGAATCCTTCAAGGAAATAGGCGTAACATTTTCCAGATTGAATGATCGGATCAGTCGTCTCTGTAGCCTCGTTCGAAAGGAACGCAGCCGAATCTTCGCTCCACGGCTCCACTACAAAAATGGTATTTTCTTCCGACCACTCCCGCCGCCTGCACAGTAATTCTCGCAGCGTCATATCGCCCCCCCAATCACCATCGCCATTTAGCTTCAGAGACGGCTCGAATGCCAACGCGCTGGCCGTGTGGCGAACTTTAGCAAAGCTGACGTGAATAGCGACGAGGTTCCGTCGAGCAGATCACGCAATCTACACAATCATCTATTCTAGTTGAGCTACTTTGGCTCAAGGGGAATTTGCGACATGTCGACCACGACATGGCAACAATGTGAGGAAGAGACCGTGGCAGAAGAGCTGATATTCTATACAAACCCGATGTCGCGCGGGCGCATTGCGCGCTGGATGCTTGAGGAAACCGGCCTGACATACCGAACCGAGGTCCTTGCCTTCAGTGAAGAAATGAAGGCGCCGAGCTACCTTGCCGTCAATCCCATGGGCAAGGTGCCGGCGATCAGGCACGGCGAAACCGTTGTCACCGAATGTGCCGCCATCTGTGCCTATCTTGCCGAGACATTCCCGGAGAAAGGCCTTGCACCAAGGCCGGAGGAGCGTGCCGCATACTACCGCTGGATGTTTTTTGCGGCCGGTCCGGTCGAAGCATCTGTAACGATGCGGGCTCTCGGCTTCGAAATCCCGAAGGACAGGCTGCGCATGGCAGGCTGTGGCGATTTCGGCGATGTCATGGGCACGCTTGAACAGGCGGTTTCCGCCTCACCCTACATTGCCGGCAACCGCTTTACTGCAGCTGACGTTTACGTCGGCTCACATATCGGCTGGGGCCTCGCCTTCGGTACGATGGAGAAACGCCAGGCCTTTGTCGACTATTTCGGCCGTCTCAGCGAGCGTGACGCCTATAAGCGCGGCAATATGCTGGACGACGAAGCTGCCAAGGCTATGCAGGCGGCCTGACAAACCGGTGCCAGGCCGCCCAGCCCTCAATGCAGCGGCATATAGATCTCGGTCAGAAGCTCCGTTGGCGGGACATCGCGCGGATTGTTGAGGTATTCCTCGAACATCACGCTGTCCCGCAGCTGGCGGCCGGAACTCGGCAGCCACTCGGCATAGAGCCATTGATAGGCCTTGTGCATATCGGCATAGGGTCCCTTGTGCCGCAGGACGGCATATTCGCCGCCATTGATCTCCCGCCGCTCCAGCGGCGATGACACGGAGAGCTCGCTACCGGCCTGGACGCAGGCATAGACCGCAGCTTTTCAACGGGCGTGATGTCGGGATCGTCGAGATAGACGCCTATCATCCGCATCTCTGGCTTTGCGATGCCGCGGGCATAGAGCGTGCCGAACAGCGTTTCGAAGGCCTTGCCGATCTGCATATACGATCCCTCATGGGCGACGCCGACAAGATGGGTGGACGGAATGGTGCGAAGCGTGACGTCGAACATGGCTGAAACCTCTCCTTTGGGTCCTGGTTCGAAGACTATATGACTTCCCTCTTTCCGGTAGCGCGCCGGCGGCATGCCGTAGGCGGCCTTGAAGATGCGGTTGAAAGACTGGAGATTGGGATAGCCCGACCGCCTTGCAATCTCGCCGACATTAAGACCTGTCCGGACGATTTCGCCGGCCGCACGATGCAGCCGCAGACGCTTGACCGTCGCGGTCAGCGTCTCGCCATAGATCGCCCGATAGATCCTGTGCCAGTGATAGCTCGACATGCAGGCGATTTCGGCAAGTTTCTCCATGTCGAGCTCCTCGTCGAGATGCTCGTGGATATAGGCCGAAACCCGCCTCAGACGCGCTTCATAGATGCCCCATGCCTTTTCGCCGTTCATGTCAAACCCCATGCAATTCGATCGGCCCGAAGAAAGCATAGTCCGATTTGACAAATCCTGCTGACTTCCGCCCGAACATATCGCGGCAAACAAAAGCGGCGGAGGCCGTGAAGCCTCCGCCGCTTGAAACCGCAGAAATAAGAACCAATCAGCCCGCGAGCGCGCTCGCCACGGCTTCGATCGCCTCGTCGGCCTTGGAGCCATCGGGGCCGCCGGCCTGTGCCATGTCCGGCCGGCCGCCGCCGCCCTTGCCGCCAAGGGCGGCAGAAGCGACGCGGACAAGCTCGACGGCGCTGAAGCGCTCGACGAGATCAGCAGTGACCGCGACGACGGCGCTCGCCTTGCCGTCTTCCGAAACACCGATCAGCGCGACAACGCCCGAACCGATGCTGGCCTTACCATCATCGGCCAGACCCTTGAGATCCTTGGGGTCGACGCCCTGAAGCGCCTTGCCGAGAAACTTGACGCTGCCGATCTCGCGAACGGCGTCCGCCGTTCCCGCCTGACCGCCGCCCATCGCCAGCTTGCGCTTGGCATCGGCAAGTTCGCGTTCCAGCTTGCGGCGCTCGTCCATCAGCGATTCGACGCGCGCCAGAACATCGCCCGGCTGAACCTTCAGCGTGGATGCCAGCAACTTCACGCGCTCGTCCTGCTCGGCGAGATACTCGCGCGCTGCCTCGCCGGTGACCGCTTCGACGCGGCGAACGCCGGCGCCGACGGCGCTTTCCGAGAGGATGCGGACAAGACCGATCTGGCCGGTTGCCGAAACATGCGTTCCGCCGCAAAGCTCGATCGAATAGGGCTTGCCGGCCTTGGCGCCGTGAATGCCCGTGCCCATCGCGACCACGCGCACTTCGTCGCCATACTTTTCGCCGAAAAGCGCCATCGCGCCTTCGGCAATGGCATCATCGACGCTCATCAGACGCGTCGTGACCGGCGCGTTCTGCAGGACGATCTCGTTGGCCATTTCTTCGACAGCCTTCAGCTCTTCCGCCGACATCGGCTTCGGATGCGAGACGTCGAAACGCAGGCGCTCAGGGGCAACCAGCGAGCCCTTCTGGGCCACATGGGTGCCGAGCACTTCGCGCAGGGCCTCGTGTAACAGGTGGGTCGCGGAATGGTTGGCGCGCAGCCTGCCGCGGCGGGCATGATCGACCTTCAGCGCAACGGGATCGCCAACCTTCAGTGAACCCTCGCCGACCGTGCCGACATGGACGAAGAGCCCCTCGCCCTTCTTCTGCGTATCGGTCACATTGAGCTCGCCGCTGTCGCCGTAGATCGTGCCGGTATCGCCCATCTGGCCACCGGATTCGGCATAGAACGGCGTCTGGTTGATGACGACTTGCACGGCATCGCCGGCCGAGACGCTGTCGACGGAAACGCCATCCTTGACGATTGCCTGGATCACGCCTTCAGCCACCTCGGTGTCATAGCCCAGGAATTCGGACGCGCCGTGCTTTTCCTTGAGCTCGAACCAGATCGTCTCGGCAGCCTTGTCGCCGGAACCGGCCCAATGCGACCGGGCCTCGGCCTTCTGGCGCTCCATGGCATCGGTAAAGCCGCTGATATCGACGCCGATGCCGCGCTCGCGCAGCGCATCCTGCGTCAGATCGAGCGGGAAACCGTAGGTGTCGTAGAGCTTGAATGCCGTCTCGCCATCGAGCATATCGCCCTTGCCGAGCGTCGTCGTTGCATCCGAGAGCAGCGACAGGCCGCGCTCCAGCGTCTTGTGGAAACGGTTCTCTTCGAGCTTCAGCGTCTCGGAAATCAGCGATTCCGCCCGCACCAGTTCGGGATAAGCCCTGCCCATCTCCTGCACCAGCGTCGGCAGCAGCCTGTACATCAATGGATCGCGCGCGCCGAGCAGCTGCGCATGGCGCATGGCGCGGCGCATGATGCGGCGAAGCACGTAGCCACGGCCTTCGTTCGACGGCAGCACGCCATCGGCGATGAGGAATGCGGACGAACGCAGATGATCGGCGATGACGCGGTGGCTGGCGCGGTGCTCGCCGACCGCCATGACCCCGGTTGCTTCCTCGGAAGCTTCGATCAGCGCGCGGAAGAGGTCGATGTCATAATTGTCGTGCTTGCCCTGCAGGACGGCAGCGACGCGCTCGAGACCCATGCCGGTGTCGATCGACGGACGCGGCAGGTCGACGCGCTGTTCCTTCGTCACTTGCTCGTACTGCATGAAGACGAGGTTCCAGATCTCGATGAAGCGGTCGCCATCCTCTTCCGGCGAGCCGGGAGGGCCGCCCCAAATCTGGTCGCCGTGATCGTAAAAGATTTCCGAGCACGGGCCGCAGGGGCCGGTATCGCCCATGGCCCAGAAATTATCGCTGGTCGCGATGCGGATGATGCGGTCATCGGAGAGACCGGCAATCTTCTTCCAAAGGTTAAAGGCGTCGTCATCCGTATGGTAGACGGTCACCAGCAGGCGCTTGGCATCGAGGCCGAATTCCTTGGTGATCAGGTTCCAGGCAAGCTCGATCGCCCGCTCCTTGAAATAGTCGCCGAACGAGAAATTGCCAAGCATTTCGAAGAATGTGTGATGGCGCGCGGTATAGCCGACATTGTCGAGGTCGTTATGCTTGCCGCCGGCGCGCACGCATTTCTGCGCAGTCGATGCCGTCTTGTAGGGACGCTGTTCCAGACCGGTGAAGACGTTCTTGAACTGCACCATGCCGGCATTGGTAAACATCAGGGTCGGATCGTTGCGCGGCACAAGCGGGCTCGACGGAACGATCTCGTGTCCGTTCGTCTTGAAGTAGTCGAGGAAGGTCGACCGGATTTCATTCACACCGCTCATAGTGGGCCCTTCATTGCTGCCAAAGGCAGGTAAGCTTCAAATCTATCGGCTTTTATCGTCCGCTCTTGGCCCTGTCCAGCCGCACAAACAAAACCGGCTGCACATCTTAAGGACGTGCAACCGGTTTTGAATGAAAGAAACAGACTTCAGGAGATCGTCTACTGGAGATTACATGTCGCCGGCACCATCACCATCATCGGCATCCGGTCCGCCGTTCTGGAGGAAACGGTCGGCGATCAGCCCGGCATTCTGGCGCAGCGACGTCTCGATCTCACGAGCGAGGTCCGGATTGTCCCGCAGGAAAAGCTTCGCATTCTCGCGGCCCTGCCCAAGGCGCTGACTGTTATACGAGAACCAGGCGCCCGATTTCTCGACGATGCCGGCCTTGACGCCAAGATCGACAAGTTCGCCAGTCTTCGACACGCCTTCGCCGTACATGATGTCGAATTCGACCTGCTTGAACGGAGGCGCCATCTTGTTCTTGACGACCTTGACGCGGGTCTGGTTGCCGATGACCTCGTCGCGCTCCTTGACGGCGCCGATGCGCCGGATGTCGAGGCGAACGGAAGCATAGAACTTCAGCGCGTTGCCGCCCGTCGTCGTTTCCGGCGAACCGAACATCACGCCAATCTTCATGCGGATCTGGTTGATGAAAATCACCATTGTCTTTGACTTGGAGATCGAGGCGGTGAGCTTGCGCAGCGCCTGGCTCATCAGACGAGCCTGGAGACCAGGCAAACTATCGCCCATCTCGCCTTCGATTTCCGCACGCGGCGTCAATGCTGCAACGGAATCGACGACCAGAACGTCGACTGCACCGGAGCGCACCAGTGTATCGGTAATTTCAAGCGCCTGCTCGCCGGTGTCAGGCTGAGAAATCAGCAGGTTCTGCAGATCGACGCCGAGCTTGCGGGCATAGACCGGATCGAGCGCATGTTCGGCATCGACGAAGGCGCAGATGCCGCCTTTCTTCTGCGCTTCGGCGATCGTCTGCAGCGCAAGCGTCGTCTTGCCCGAGCTTTCCGGACCGTAGATCTCGACGATACGTCCCTTGGGCAGTCCGCCGATGCCCAGGGCGATATCGAGGCTCAGCGAACCCGTGGAAACAGTTTCGATTTCGACCACGTTCTCGTTCGATCCGAGCTTCATGATCGAGCCCTTGCCGAACGACCGCTCTATCTGGGAGAGTGCCGCTTCAAGTGCCTTGCTTTTATCCACCGATTTGTCCTCTACGAGCCGCAAACTATTCTGTGACATCCGATCCACCTTTAGGTTATTGAAGCCGCCTAGGCAATGTAGCCGCCGATGCGAAGTTTGTACCTGATTTGTTCCAGATGCGCAAGGCCGCACCAAGCAGTTGAAAGAAAAAGATAAAATGAGACGTGTTCTATATTTGTTTTCTGCTTTTGACGCAAGGACTTACCCCGCTTCCGCATCATCGGAAGGCGCCACATTTTGCGCACGTCGGGCGCGCATGATTCGCCGCTTCGGTTCCTTGGAGAGCGCCGCATGACCAAAAAGATTCTTGTGCTCGGCGGCGCCCATATCGATCGGCGCGGACGCATATTCGGCGACACTGCGCCGGGCGCCAGCAACCCCGGCTCATGGTTCGAGGAGCCGGGTGGCGGTGGCTTCAATGCCGCGCGCAATCTGGCGCGTCTCGGCTTTGACGTTCGCCTGATCTCACCGCGCGGCGGCGATGCGGTCGGAGAGATGGTCGCCGAGGCAGCACGGCAGGCCGGAGTCGACGATCGCCCCTTCATCTTTCTCGATCGCAAGACACCGAGCTACACGGCGATCATAGAAAACGATGGCAATCTGGTCATCGCGCTTGCCGACATGGAGCTCTACAAGCTCTTTGGACCACGTCGGCTGACGATTCGCGCGGTGCGGGATGCCTTCGATGAGGCGGACCTTGTTCTTTGCGATGCCAATCTTCCATCGGAAACATTGACTGCCATTGCCCGGAAGGCAGCCTCCTGCGGCAAGCCGCTTGCTGCCATCGCCATATCGCCGGCAAAGGTGGTCCGGCTGCTGCCTTGCCTCGGCGACATCGATCATCTCTTCCTGAACGAGGCGGAGGCGGCTGCGCTGACGGAGAGCCGGCCGGAGGATCCGCTGCAGTGGGTCGAGAGCCTCAGGGCCATCGGCCTCAAGGGCGGGGTCATAACGCGCGGCCAGCGCGAGGCAATCGCGTTCACCGCCGACGAGATCATCAGCCTGCAGCCGCCGACCGTGGAGAATGTGGCAGACGTGACAGGCGCCGGGGATTCGTTTGCGGCAGGCATCCTGTCCGGCCTGCTGAACGGCCTCGACCTTTCACAGGCGGTCCGTCACGGCGCAGCAGCAGCGGCGATAACCGTGCAGTCGCCGCTGGCAACAGCAGAAAATCTATCGCCGGAACTCTTAAATGCGATGCTTTCTCTTGTTCCGCAGTCGAAAATGTTGTCATGAAACCCTTTTAAACGTTCATCCCAACTTTCGAAGTAAGTGGATACGCCCATGACCAAGCCCATCTCCCCATTGCTGCCGATCGCCTATTCCAAGGAAGTCGCCGCCGCCAAGCATCGCGGCGCCCCGATCGTCGCGCTGGAATCCACCATCATCACGCATGGCATGCCCTACCCCGGCAATATCGAAATGGCGCGCAGCGTCGAGGCGATCATCCGCGAGGAAGGTGCCGTTCCCGCAACCATCGCCGTCATCCATGGCACCCTTCACATCGGCCTGGAGCCGAACGAGTTGGAGGCGCTTGCCCAGACCACGGGTGCAATGAAAGTATCGCGCGCCGATCTCGCCTTTGCGATTGCCGAGCGCCGCACCGGCGCCACTACTGTTGCCGCAACGATGATTGCGGCCGCCCGCGCCGGCGTTCATGTCTTCGCAACAGGCGGCATCGGCGGCGTCCATCGCGGCGCCGAGGACAGCTTCGACATTTCTGCCGACCTCGAAGAACTGGCCCGCACGCCCGTTATCGTCGTCTGCGCCGGCGCCAAGGCGATCCTCGATATTCCAAAGACGCTGGAAGTGCTTGAAACCCGCGGCGTACCCGTCGTTACCTTCGGCAGCACAGAATTTCCCGCCTTCTGGTCGCGCGTCTCCGGCCTGAAGAGCCCGCTGTCGCTGAACAGCCCGGCCGCGATCGCCAATTTCCAGAAGACCCGCGAACAGCTGGGCATCGACGGCGGCATGCTGATTGCCAATCCGGTGCCGGAAGCCGACGAAATCCCGCGCGAAGAAATGGAAATCTACATCGAACGCGCGCTCGACAGCGCCGAACGCGACGAGATCACCGGCAAGGCCGTCACTCCTTACCTGCTCAGCACGATTTTCGATATTACCGAGGGCCGCAGCCTGAAGACCAATATCGCACTCGTCGAGAACAACGCCCGGCTTGCAGCCGAGATCGCTGTCGCGCTGGCCGATTAAAGCCGGTCACTGGCTTAGACACATATTCACAACTCAGAAAGCGCCGGGCAATCTCGGCGCTTTTTCTATTGGTGCCTGCTCGTCGTTCTGGAGCTGATCAGGGATTTCCGACAAGCGATGCCGGCACGACGGCCCGCTTGGCATCATCGGGGACGCTGGCCACGAATTTGCCCGCCGGACCACCGCCGCTCGCCACAGAGAGATAGCGGTCCATCAAGCTCGCCATCTGCCTGTCGCGGCTGCCCGCACTCTTGCCGCCGAGGACCACGCCGATCAGGCGCTTTCCGCCGGTGCTGACGGAACTGGCGATATTGTATCCTGATGCGTTGATGAAGCCCGTCTTTATGCCGTCCATGCCGCCATACCGATACATGAGGTGGTTGTGGCCGGCGATAAGCTTGCCGCGGAATTCAAACGACCGCATCGAGAAGAGCTTATATTCCTGCGGAAAGCGGCGGATCAAAGCCGAGGCCAGGATGGCCATGTCCCGGGCTGTCGTCACCTGCATCGGGTCGGAAAGGCCCGACGCGTTGCGAAAAACGGTGTGCGTCATACCGAGAGAACGCGCCCTCGCAGTCATGACATTGGCGAAGTTCGCTTCCGATCCCGCAAGATAATCGCCCATCGCTGCGGCGGCATCATTGGCGGATTTGACGATCATCCCGTCGACCGCCTCTCCAACGGTAAACGTCTGACCAACCGGAAGGCCGAGTTTCCCGGGTATCTTGCTCGCCGCATTCCTGGTCATGACGATCTGCTGATCCCATTGCAGACGACCGGAATGCAATGCCTCGAATGTCAGGTAGAGAGTCATCATCTTTGCGAGCGATGCCGGATGGTTGGAAACATCCGCATTTTCAGACGCAAGAACCTTACCGGTGTTCGCATCTACGACGATGTAGGCCTGTCCCGCCGTCGCCAGTCCCGCAGCCATGGATAGCAGAAACGAGGCAACAGCAGCCACGACCACGGCACGGAAGAAGGAGAATTTCATATCTACACCCTGGCAATGGAGCGCTTCGAATGAACTTATTTCGTCAAATTCCGCAATTTCCGTCGTGTTTATAACTACTTCTCCCGCAGTGGAGCAATCGAAATCTCTGAAGGGACCAAGCTTCGGCATGTGGGCATTCCGCCCGCCGTTCACCATAGCGGACGCAAGACCGCGGTTCGTGACTCCGCAATTTCTTGCGAAGCAATCCGCGCAATCCCTTGCGAGGGCTCACAATTTCACTGATGAGCGTCTTTGATCGCCCGCCGAGATTGCCTTAGCTATCCAGCGTTTCCCGCACGACGACCGCGAGTTGTTTCAGCGAGAACGGCTTTGGCAGGAAGCCGAACTTCGCATCGGGCGGCAGGTTGCGGGCAAACGCATCCTCGGCATAGCCGGACACGAAGATGAACTTCAGATCGGGATAGGTTTTACGCAGCTCGCGCAGAAGCGAAGGACCGTCCATTTCAGGCATTACGACGTCGGAGACGACCACATCGACCTTGCCGTCCAGTTCCTCCATGATATCGAGCGCTTCGACGCCTGAGCCCGCTTCGTGGACCGTGTAGCCGCGCGTTTCGAGCATGCGCTTGCCGCCCCGGCGCACTGCCTCCTCGTCCTCGACAAGAAGAACGACTGCCGACTTGCCGGTGAGGTCGGTGGGCTCGGCGGCGGGCAGCGCTGCAACACTGAGATCGATTGCCGAAACATCGCGGCTTGGCTCCGCACTGCCTTCCGCCGCCGGTATCACCTCAACGATGTGCCGCGGCAGGAAGACACGGAACGTCGTTCCCTTGCCCACCTCGGATTCCGGATGAATATAGCCGCCCGATTGCTTGACGATGCCGTAGACCATGGCGAGGCCGAGGCCGGTGCCCTTCCCCACTTCCTTCGTGGTGAAGAACGGCTCGAAAATCTTGTCCATGATCTCGGGCGCAATGCCGGTGCCGGTATCGCTCACCTCGACGAGAACCATGTCCTCATGTGGCAGGTAGGCGTAGTTGAAGCCCGGCACTTCAGCGGCAGGCAGGTTGCGCGTCCGCAGCGTCAGCTTGCCGCCCTCGGGCATGGCATCGCGCGCGTTAACGCAGAGATTGATCAACACCTGCTCGAACTGCGAGAGATCGGTTTTGACCGGCCAGAGATCGCGGCCATATTCGACGTCGAGCTTGACATGCGTGCCGGACAGCAGGCGATCGACCAGCATGCGCAGGTCGCCGATCACATCGGTGAGATTGAGAACGGTCGGGCGCATCGTCTGCTTGCGGGAGAAGGCAAGCAGCTGCCGCACCAGTACTGCGGCACGATTGGCGTTGCGCTTGATCTCCATGAGATCGGCAAAACTTGCATCCGAGGGACGCGCCTGCAGCAACAGATGGTCGGAGGAAAGCAGGATGGCGGTGAGCACGTTGTTGAAGTCGTGCGCGATGCCGCCGGCGAGCGTGCCGACGGCGTTCAGCTTCTGCGTCTGCGCCATCTGCGTTTCGAGCGCCTTCTGCTCGGTCACTTCGACCGCATAGACGATCGCAGCCTCCTCGGGCACCTCGTCGCTCTGGTCGATGACGGCGTTGACGTAGAAACGGAAATGCCGCGTTTCGTCCTTGGGGTTGCGCGAGTCGATCGGCGGAATGTCGCCCTGTCGATCCTTGGCTGCGGCAAGCGCCTGCACCAGCAGCGCCCGGTCTGTTTCGTTGACGATGGTCTCGAGCGCAGCACCACGCTCTATGTCATCGCGCGATACGACTTCCGAGAACATCTTCAGGAACGGCGCATTGGTGCGCAGGATCCGGCCTTCACCATTGACCGAGGCAATCGCCATCGGCGTATTGTTGAAGAAGCGGGTGAAGCGCATCGCGGCAACCGAGGCCGATTGGTCGGCGTCATCGTCCTTCTGCCGACCGAGAACAATCGTCCGGCTCTCGCCCGGCGCACCGTCGCGCATGGATGTGACGCTGTGAACGATCTTGACAGGCAGGCTTTGGCCATTCGATTTGCGCAGGTCCAGATCGAGCGTGACAGTCTTCTTCAATCCGGGCTCTGCCTGCACCGACTGGATCAGCGCAAGCCCCTCGCCCGCAACGAGGTCGCCAATCGTGATCGAGCCGGGAATGAATTTGGTCAGGTCCAGGCCAAGCCACTCGGCAAGCGTCGCATTGAGATAAAAAATCTCGCCCTTGCGGCCGGCCGAGAAGAAGCCCGCCGGTGCGTGATCGAGGTAGTCGATCGCGTTCTGCAATTCCTTGAAGAAGCGTTCCTGGTCGTCGCGCTCCGAAGTGATGTCGGTGATCTGCCAGATCTGCAGCGCCTTGCCGCCACTTTGATCGGCCGGCAGCACGCGCGCCTTCAGCCGATACCAGTGCGCACCGGAGCCACTGCCGCCGACTGGGCCGAGCGGCCGCAGAAGCCGGAATTCTTCGCTGCCTTCCTTGCCTTCGCGCAGGCCGTTCGTCAGCCGGTAGAGGGCTTCATTGGATTCGCGATTGCGCGAAAGCAGCGCTTCCAACGACTGCACGTCGGTCGCCTTCTGCGCCCCCGTTAGCTGACCATAGGCGGCATTGGCATAGACGATCCGGCCCTTCTCGTCGGTGATCAGCGTTCCATCAGGGTGGCTGTTGAGAAAGGAGCGCGCCAATCCGTCCGACTGGGTCTGCGGCATGACCTCCACGAAACCGATGATCGAGGACACCAGAAAGAATATGCCCACCATGGCAAGGATGCCGAGAGCACCGAGCACCATCTGATTGTCGAGGGAGTTCTTGAAGAATACGAAACCGGCCGCCGCGGCGATCAGCACGAACGCTAGAAGGATAATGCGCAGCACGGTGCCTGAGCGACCTCCATGATCTACCAGCGGCACGCTATATCCGTCGGACTGACGCAGCTTGGTCATAAATCCCTCGTTTCATCCGCTTCGATAGTCCGCCATGGCCTTGACGGACTTTCAGAATCGGACCTTTCGAATCTTCTTTAGCAATTTGCGGCATCCGCAAAAAGCGCCGGTCCGGGAGAAAGGCTTGAATTCACAGGGAACAGCGCCAGCTTGCATCTCATAAGCGCCCGAATGCACCGTTAAAGACGAAGCTTGAGGCGATTACCGGGGGAAGACAACAAACCGTTGCCTCTGCTATGCACCTCTTCATGCGATTTACTGTTATGATCGGTCGGGCGTAAGTAAGCTCGGAAACGAAATGCCTGTAAAGCAAGAGTAACAAGTGTAAACGGAGTAACCGAAATGTTGGACGACGTCGCCGTATCCTATGGCAGCCACTTTTTCGTTGCAGCAGGCGGAGTGGCTCTGGCCCTTCTATGCCTTTTTCTCGTTCTCTGGTTCATCCGTAACCGCGCGCCCTCGCCTTTCGTGCGCGGCGGCAAGAACCGGCAGCCGAGATTGCAGGTACTGGATGCGGCAGCTGTCGATGCGCGCCGCCGGCTGGTTCTGGTGCGCCGCGACGGCATCGAGCATCTGATCATGATCGGCGGTCCGACCGATATCGTCATCGAATCAGGCATTGATCCGGCAAGACCCGCGGCGACTGCGACTGCTGCCGTGGCGGCGGCACCTTCTGCCTCCTTCGACGCATTGACGACGAGCCAGCCACTGTCCTTCGCTCGGCCGGAATCGACGCAGGAGCCGCCGCGTATCGTTGCAAGCCAACAGCCTAGCGCGCCGCAGCCCCGTCAGGAGGAGCCTGAACCGGCCGACGACCTCTATACGCCTGCCGTCGTGCGCCTTGACCCGCCCCAGCGTCCGGAGCCAGCCGTCGATCTCGATTCACGGCGTAAACCACCGCAGCCCGTTGAAAGACCTCGCCCGGTCGCATCGCCTTTGGAAGTCGCGCCGCCTCAGGAATATGTTCCGGAGCCGGTCGTCGCCGAGCGGGCCGAGGAGATAGAAGCCGCCGACGCGCTTGATGCCGTCCGCCATCGTGTCCTGCCGCCGCAGCCGGAGCGTCAGCCGCGGGTGTCGACACCTGCGGCCCAGAGCATGCCCGTCGTGGATCACGGGGCGCCCGTAACGCCCAAGGACAGCAATATTCGCCCGATCCCGGCCGTCGCATCCGCCGACCCGGCAGTCGACATCCAACCGCCGGTGCGGGAACCGAGCCTGGATTTCCAGAGCGTTCTCGAAGAAGAAATGTCGCAGAACCTGACCGCCGAGCGCATCGTTTCGAACGCGCCGACGCAAAATCAACGTCCGCAGCCAGTTCAAAGCCCGAGGCGAGATCCGGAACTTCCGCCGATCACAGGCGCCGACTCCGCGCTGCAGAAGGAAGTTGCCCGCATTTTTGGCGAGATGAGCGTCAATCGCGACAGGTAAGATCGCCGAAATATCGGCTGCGGGACAATAATGGCCGCAGGCGAAAATCCTGCTCAGAATATGAAAAAACAAAAGGCGCGGCTGATGAAGCCGCGCCTTTTGTTTCAAGTATCCTGGGACACCCTATTCGTCGCGATAGACCTTCTCGCGACGCTCATGACGTTCCTGGGCTTCGATCGACAGCGTTGCAATCGGACGAGCATCAAGGCGCTTAAGGCCGATCGGCTCGCCTGTTTCCTCGCAATAGCCATAGGTGCCGTCTTCGATCCTCTGCAGCGCAGAGTCGATTTTGGAAATCAGCTTGCGTTGACGATCACGGGCTCGAAGTTCGATGGCACGGTCGGTTTCGGAGGATGCCCGGTCAGCCAGATCGGGATGGTTTGCGCTTTCCTCAGCCAGATGGTCCAGTGTTTCGCGCGCTTCTCTTAGAATATCATTCCGCCAGGCAACCAGCTTGGTACGGAAGTATGCCTTCTGGTTTGCATTCATGAACTCCTCTTCTTCAGAGGGTACATAATTGCTAAGATCGATCTTCTCACTCAACGCGATTCTCCTGAAGAACATCTCATCTGGCGGGTGTATATCCCAACCGCCACCAATGATTCAAGCCAAATAGAGGTGGTAAACAGATTTTTAAATCTGTCATAAAATTCGGCTAAGGGACTAATTTTTCACCATATATTCGCGATCGACGAAATTGGCTGGAGATGCGGCCCTCGCTCGAATCCGGCCTTACGCGACAGCAGGCCCCGCATGCTCCCGTTGACGATGTCAACCCATGACGCTAGTTCAAGAGAGAGCTGTGTTTCGGAATTCGTCCCATGACCAGTATTTCGCCTCCACCGTTTCGCATTTATCTTCTGCGCCATGCCAAGGCCTTGTCGGCCCGACCCGGCGAGCGGGATTTCGATCGCGCCCTCAGCGACAGAGGCTATGGGGATGCGGAGATCATGGCCGACAAGGCTGCGGATAAGGGATATGTACCCGATCTCGTCATCTCCTCGACCGCGCTTCGTTGTCGGCAGACGGCAGAGGCCATCCGACGGGTGGCTGGCCCGGATGTAGAGTTCCGATTTGTCGATGAACTCTACAACGCGTCGGCGGACGGCTATCTCAACATCATCGCCTCCCAGGCGACCGACAATTCCGTCATGCTCGTGGGCCACAACCCCGTCATCGGCCAGACGCTGGCAAGCCTGATCGGCCAGAGTGCCGCGACGGCGGCATTGCCCAGCGGTTTTCCGACCGCCGGTCTGGCGGTGATCGATGCTGAGCGTAACGTGCCCGCAGCGAAAGCGAGCTGGACACTAACCGATTTCATAAGCGATTGAGCCGGATCGCGTTTCGGCGACTTCTTTTCACAGATGGTATCGCCTCCTATATGGTGGTTCAGTTGCCATCCGGGATCCCGCCTTGCCGCCAAGCCTGACATCCTTCACCGACGATGCGCTGATTGCCTTTGACAATCTGGCCGATCGTGCCGCCAGTCTCGTCAATCCGACGATCCGCCTCGGCGTGACCGGCCTGTCTCGATCAGGCAAGACGGTCTTCATCTCGTCGCTCGTGCACAACCTGCTGAATGGCGGGCGGCTTCCGCTCTTCGAGGCCGTGCAGTCCGGCCGGGTCTCATCCGTCCAGCTCGAGCCGCAACCGGACGACGCCGTACCGCGCTTCCAGTATGAGGACCATATTCGGGCGCTGGTGAAGGAGCGGATATGGCCGGATTCGACACGCGCCATTTCCGAGCTGCGCATCACGCTGCAATATCAAAGCGCCAGCGGCTGGAACCGGCTGTTCTCCCCGGGCCGGCTTTCGATTGATATCGTCGACTATCCCGGCGAATGGCTGCTCGACCTGCCGCTGCTTGGCAAGGATTACGGCACCTTCAGCGAGGAAACGCTGGCGCTGGCACAGACGGGCATCCGGGCAGAACTTTCCAGAGATTGGCTTGCCTTGACCGAGGCCACCGATATCGACAAGCCGGCCGACGAGATGCAGGCCCGTGACCTCTCCCAGGCCTTCACCGCCTATCTTCGCGCCTGCAAATCGGACGAACGCTCCCTGTCCACCCTCCCGCCTGGGCGCTTCCTCCTGCCCGGCGATCTGGACGGTTCGCCGGCCCTCACCTTCGCTCCGCTCATTCCCCCCAAGGACGGACATCCATCGAGGGGTTCGCTCTGGGCAATGATGGAGCGGCGCTACGAAGCCTACAAAGCTGTCGTGGTAAAGCCCTTCTTCCGTGAGCACTTCGCCCGCCTCGATCGGCAGATCGTCCTCGTCGATGCGCTGCAGGCGATCAATCGCGGCCCTGAAGCCGTGCAGGACCTGGAGCGGGCGTTGACCGACGTGCTTGCCTGTTTCAGGCCCGGAACCAATTCGCTCCTCTCCTCCCTCCTCGGCCGCCGCATCGACCGTGTCCTGGTTGCCGCAACCAAGGCGGATCATCTGCATCACGAAAGCCATGACCGGCTGGAGGCGCTGACCCGGCGCCTGGTCGATCGCGCAATCGAGAGGATCGGCATGGCCGGTGCCGGCATCGACGTCATGGCCCTCGCCTCGGTCAGGGCAACGCGCGAGGCGACGGTGCAGCGGGACGGCCACACGCTGCCGGTCATCGTCGGCACGCCGATGGATAGGGAAACGATCGGCGACGAGACTTTCGATGGTCTTCGCAAGACGGCGATCTTTCCCGGCGACCTGCCGGAAAATCCGAAGTGGCTGTTCGAAGCGCTTGAATCGAACCCCGCCAATGTCCACCTGCCTGACGTAAACGTGGTCCGTTTCAGGCCGCCGGAACTGGATGAAACGGGTGGCGGCATCAAGCTCTCGGTTCCGCATATTCGCCTCGACCGTGCCATGCAGTTTCTTTTCGGAGATCGTCTCGCATGACGCCAAAGCCGGACGATCCCAGCAAGCCGATCCGCCGTCCCGCAGCTTTTTCGATCGAACCCGAAGAACGCAGCAGCACGGCAGACAGGCCGGAGATGCGACGAAAGCCGCAAAGCTTCGACACGGATTTCGCCCTGACGCCCGAAGAGGAAGACCCTTTCCTCAATCCCGAACTGGCGGCCGAAGAACGGGCTATCGCAACCGTCGCTCCGCGCCGCCGGCGCTTCTCCTTTGCAAAGGTCGCGGCCGGCGCCTTCGGCATCCTGTTTTCGCTGGCTGTCGGTCTCTGGACGGATTGGCTGATCCGCGATCTCTTCAGTCGTGCCGATTGGCTGGGCTATGCGGCGCTGACGGTGCTTGCAATCGGCATCCTGGCCGTTCTCGGAATCGTCATCCGCGAAACGGCAGGCATGATGCGCCTTGCCGCCGTTCAAACCATCAAGGCCGAAGCAGAGGCGGCGTCTATCGAGATCCGGCCTGCTCGAGCAAGGGCTCTCGTCCAGCGGCTGACAACCCTGCTGGCCGGCAAGCCGGAAACGGCCAAGGGGCGCGCAACCCTGAAAGCAACCGAGGGCGATATCATCGACCCACCGCAGCTTATCGCGCTTGCCGAACGGGAGCTGCTGAGCCCCCTCGATCGCCAGGCCCGCGCACTGATCCTCGGCGCGTCGAAACGCGTTTCGGTCGTGACAGCCGTCAGCCCCCGCGCCATCGTCGACCTTCTCTACGTCCTCTACGAGTCGGCGCGACTGGTCCGCGCGATCGCCGACCTCTATGGCGGCCGCCCAGGAACGCTTGGCATGCTTCGCCTCATGCGCGACGTGCTTGCCCATCTTGCCGTGACCGGCTCGATTGCAGTCGGCGACAGCATCGTGCAGCAGATCCTCGGCCATGGACTGGCGTCCAAGCTCTCGGCAAGACTAGGAGAAGGCATGGTTAACGGCCTGATGACGGCGCGCATCGGCATTGCAGCGATGGATCTTTGCCGCCCCTTGCCCTTCAAGTCATTGAAACGGCCCGGCATTACCGATTTCATCGGCGATCTCACGCCGGGCATGAACGGCCGCTGACAAGGCGAAACGACCCGAAACGAGCGGTTTTGCGACGCCTGGAAACCAAGCGTTAACCATTCTGCGGCAAAACTAAAACTCAGTTTCCGGTTTCTTTTCGCCAAGGAAAGCTCATGTTCTCGCGCCAGTTTATTATTGTTTGCGGCCTCGCCGCCGCGGCCCTGTCCCTTGGCGCATGGTCGCAATCGGCAAGTGCAGCCTCTCGTGACAAGGCCTTTTTTCAATCGGTGTCCGGCGCATGGCGCGGCCCGGGTGAAATCGTTGCCGGCAAATACAAGGGCACCAAGTTCACCTGCAACCTGACGGGCCAGCCGGTTGCCGGCGACAACGCCGGCGTGAAGCTCGACGGCACCTGCCGCGTCGGCGTTTTCCAGCAGCCCATGTCAGCCGAAATCACCCAGCAGGGCGGCACCTACAAGGGCAAGTTTCTCGACGGCGCAGCCGGAAAGGGACTTGATGTGACATCAGGAACCGTCAACGACAATACCGTCGTGATCGGCCTGAACCGTCAAAAGCTGAACGGCGCCATGATCGCCCGTGTTCAGGACAACAAATCTATGAACATCACCATCTCGGTCAAGGTCGAAGAGCAGATGGTGCCAGTCATCGGCCTGACCCTGACACGTCAGAACGTCGACGAAATGGCCGTTGGCTCGATCCAATAAGATACTTCAGAAATTCTGGACGGTTGAGCGGCTGGGAGTAATTTCCGGCCGCTCTTCTTTAGGGGCGTCG
The DNA here is from genome assembly GCF_008365395.1 of Neorhizobium sp. P12A. Classification (NCBI taxonomy): domain Bacteria; kingdom Pseudomonadati; phylum Pseudomonadota; class Alphaproteobacteria; order Hyphomicrobiales; family Rhizobiaceae; genus Neorhizobium; species Neorhizobium sp. P12A. The sequence goes on from NZ_QOVX01000006.1 coordinate 235,059, forward strand.
CCACCAATCCGGGCTTTCGTCGGCAATCTCGATTCCGGAGGTATCGACTTCGGCAAGCCATTCCGAAACCAAACGTCCATTGACCGCTAGATACGCCGCAACATCCGCAAGCGGCAAAAGGACGAAACCACGCTCGGTCATACGCGGATGCGGAATTTGCAGGTTCGAGGCATCGGATTCGACTTCACCATAAGTCAGGATATCGATGTCGAGCGTCCGAGGCCCCCAGCGTTCGACACGCACCCGCTTCATCTCGCGTTCGATGTCGAGGCACGCCTCCAGCAGCGCATCCGGCGTAAGCGACGTCTTCACCGCCGCACAGGAATTGTAGAAGAAGGATTGGTCCGTCTTGCCCCAGGGCGGCGTGCGATAGAGGCGCGAGACCGCAATCACGTGACAATCGCCACGCTCATCCAGCATTTTCAGTGCTGCGGCCATGGCATGAATGGGATCTCCGACATTGCCTCCGAGGCCAAGCGTGGCAGTGACCGCACCGATATCAGGCGAAATGCTCAATGCTCACCTGTACATAGTCGAGAACGCCGGGTACGGGCGCATTCGGCTTGCGGACCGTGATCTTCGCACGGCGAATCTGCGGAAACCGATTGCAGAGTTCCTTGGCGACATCCAGTGCCAAAGCCTCGATCAGATAGCGTCGCTTTCCGGTGACAATCTCTTCGATGACGGTGAAAGCCAGCCCATAATTGACGGTAGCGTCGATGGAATCGTTTTCCAGCGCATCGCCGGCGACAACGTCCAGCTCAGCGTCTACGAAAAAGCGCTGGCCGAGAAACTCCTCCTCGTCAAGCACGCCATGGCGAGCAAAGAAGGCGCAGTTCTGCAAGGTGATCGTATACATGCCGGTCATGATGTCTTTCCGCCTGTTTTTGCGCCTGTTTCGAGAATAGCATCAGCGACTGCCAGAGCATCCCTGTTGATTGCGACATTGTGCACGCGAAAAACCGCGGCCCCCTTGAGCCGCAGGATTGCGTTGCTTGCGGCCGTCGCCACATCCCGGTCTGCGGCGTCACGCCCGCTTGCCGCGCCGATGAAGCGTTTGCGCGACGTTCCGGCAAGCAGCGGCAAGCCAAAGCGGTGCAGCTCTTCGAAACGGACTATGAGCTCGAGGTTCTCAGCGGTGTCTTTCGCGAAACCGAAACCCGGATCGAGCAATATGTTCTGGCGATTGACGCCGGATGCGGATGCGATCTCCAGCGAACACGTCAGAAACCGCATCTGGTCATCGATCACATCCGCAAGCTTCTGGCGCTCCCGACCCGTATGCATGATGCAGAGCCCGGCGCCGGTCTGCGCCGCAAGCGATGCGATATCCGGCTCGCGCTGCAGGCCGAACACGTCGTTGATGATATGGGCCCCGGCTCCGACCGCGAGACGCGCCGTATCGGCGCGATAGGTATCGACGGAGATCAGTGCCTCTGTCCTGCCCCTCAAAGCTTCGATGACCGGCAGTATCCGGCCCTGCTCCTCGGTCGCCGTCACGGCCTCCGCGCCCGGCTTGGTCGACTCGCCGCCGATATCGATGATGGCCGCACCTTCGTCCGCGCAGGCAAGTGCATGGGCAACGGCGGCATCAACAGCCTCGAACCGCCCGCCGTCCGAAAAGGAATCGGGCGTCACGTTGACGATCGCCATGATCACGCTGCGCGCGCCGAGATCGAGGCTGCGTCCATGCGCGACATGCCAACTATGGCCGCGAGGCTCCGTCACGAAATGTCCATCCCATTGAAATACAAAATACAGCGCCTGATATTGCGCTCGCAGTGGCTATGCCGCAAGCTCTGGCAAAGTTCAACCTGGTTACCTCACGAATGCTTTTCGCATCCCCTACGGCGCGCGCCGCGCTCGCCGCCCTCCTGCTGTTCGGAACCTGTGGTTCGGCAACCGCCAAGGTGGTCTACGGAAAATCCGTCTCTTATTTCGACATCGAGGGCAATACCGCAGACGATCTCGATGCGGCGCTCAACGCGCGCGGACCGACGACCATGGGTGCCAGCAGCAGACATCCCGGCGCAACGCGCATTCGCTTTGGCGGTCAGGCAACCTATGTGGAGAAAAACGGTCGCTGCTACATCGGAGGCGCCCGCGTCACCGTCAATGTCGAGATCATCCTGCCGCGCTGGCGTGATCGCAGTCACGCCGACAAGCAGCTTTCAATGGTCTGGGACACGCTTTCAGCCGATATGAGGCGCCATGAGGAGCGGCATGCGGAGATCGCCCGCGAGCACGCGCGCGCAATGGAAAAAGCCATCATCAACCTGCCGCCGGCCCCTGATTGCGATGCGTTGCAGGCCCGAGTCGATGCCGAATCAGCACGCTCAATCGAGGAACACGACCGGGATCAAGCCCGTTTCGACATGATCGAGGCTGCCAATTTCCAGAACCGCATCCAAAGGCTGATGAGCTACCATAAAAAGCTCAAGGGAAGAAAAGCTGAGCAACCACAGTAATTTAGCAATTTTTCCCATAAATATTGGTGGGAAATAAACTGTGCGAAACTTGTCACAATGCCGGCTAATAACACCGTGACCTTACCTTTGAACTTTACGAAAGCATCAAATAAGGTTCTTCTAATTCAAAGTGCATCGACGGGCGTTTCGAGTTTGTTTCCCTGGGTTCTCCTGGCGCATCCTGAAGCCGCAGACGCTTCCTCCCTCGCCTGTTGGTGATGCGCCCGCCTTGCCTCGCTCATCGCGATATGCAGAGCGAGGCTTTTTTTGTCAGCACCAAATATGATTGGTTTCGGCAGGCTTTACGCCTGCCGCTCCGGAACATGCACGGTAAGCCCGTCAAGCGCAGCACTCAACTTGATCTGACAGGAAAGCCGCGAGCTCGGGCGTACGTCGAAGGCGAAGTCGAGCATGTCCTCCTCCATCGGCGCAGGCGGACCGACCCTTTCGACCCAGTCTTCATCTACATAGACATGACAGGTCGCACAGGCACACGCGCCGCCGCACTCCGCCTCGATGCCCGGCACCGAGTTGCGAACGGCATTTTCCATGACCGTCGAGCCTTCGTCGGCATCAAGGTCGAAACGTGTGCCGTCAAAGGCGACGATGGTCAATTTAGTCATGATGGATTCCGGTATCGTGAATTAGAGAAGCTCCAGGATTTTCCTTCCAACAATTCCCATGGGCAGTCAACATTGCAGCCCAACGAAACAGGGCCGGCATCAAGCCGACCCAGTGTCACTCTATTGAGGAAAAAGATCCCGTCTGCCGTTCCGGCCCGGCATATGTGACGGGCTCGGCACGCTCAGCGCGAAAGCTTGAGAATGAAATTCTCCGCGTCGACCACTGCGGCGCCGACTGCAGCCATGCATGCTGCGTCGCCGACGCGATCTTCGAACGCGTTCGCGGCCTCGGCTACCTTGAATGCGCCGACTGCGCTCGCAGCGCCCTTCAGCCGATGTGCGCCGGCCTTGGCCTTCTCGGCGCTGCCGCTGCCGATCTCCTGCAGGCAGGCGCGTGCCTGCCGGGCAAACATATGAAGCACTTCGACTTCCAGCACCTTGTCGCCCATCGTTTGCTTGGCGAGGTGGACGAGGTCGATCGGACGCTCTCTCGACGGACCCGTTCCGCGCGAATTGTCCGGAGCTTCAAACGCAATATTCAGTGCTGCCATTTGCCAATTCTCCCATTTATGTTCTTGTGGGCTTGCTGCATCCTTGCGGCCTCGGCATGGCAATCCCGTTAAATTCCGGAACATACGTAGCGTCAATTTGATCGTATGGTTAACGACCGTTAAACATGTCTAATTTATCTGTTTTTCAGCAATGCATTGATTTAAAAGATGTTAACAACCGCTTAATGCGCCCGGCGCGCGGGCGTTCCTATAATTGTAAGCGCATTGGGAATGTGTCACTACGATACGAGTACATTGGGTTGATGGTGCCCGTCTTTGCCCGATGAGTGGATGATGGTAATGTTTTGATACCAAACGCTTGATAAAGCAGGCATCCGCTCTGAACATAAGGAATATCCGCTATCCCAAATGGGGGATGGCGGATGGTCTTGAAGGCGATGACGATCCATTCCGGAAGCAGGCGGATTTCCGGGAAGGCATTGCAGGCCAGACCGAGTTTAGTAACGAGGCGTAACCGTATGGCGAACAACAAGTACAGCGAGTCGATCGAAGACAAGGCCTTCAAGGCTTTGGATGAGGCTTTGCAGATCGACTTCAGCGAAGAAGGCATACAGTCACGCACCGGTCAGACGCCCGGCGCCACGGAGGCAAAATTGTCTGAGCCATCGAATGCCCGCGCCAAACAGGCTCAAGAAGAAGCGGCGCGCCGAGCCGCCGCAGCAAAGGCAGCCGCGGCAAATCGCGGCGCTGACGCCCCCAAGACGCCGACCTTCGCGCCGGCCAACGACGCCAACCGCATAAGCTCCGCCTCCATTCTGAAATCGATCGATGCCCGCACGACAAGCAAGGCCATCCGAAATGCAACGATCTTCTCGCTGCTCTGGATTGTCGGCGGCGTCGGCCTCATCTCCCTGCTCTATTCGCCACAGATCTGGCAGATCCGTTCCACCGCGGACCTCCTCGCCCTCCCCGGCGTCATTGCCTGCGTGGTCGGTATCGTCGTTCCCGTCCTTCTCTTCTACGCCTTCGCCGTCATGATCGCCCGCGCCCAGGACATGCGCAACGCCGCCCGCTCCATGGCGGAAGTGGCATTGCGCCTTGCCGAGCCGGAAACGATTGCCTCCGAACGCATCATGACGGTCGGCCAGGCTGTTCGTCGCGAAGTCTCTGCCATGAACGAAGGCATCGAGCGCACCATCGCCCGCGCGACGGAACTCGAAACGCTGGTTCATTCCGAAGTCAACGCGCTAGAACGCAGCTATACGGACAACGAATTGCGCGTTCGCGGACTGGTCCATGAGCTCGGCGCGGAACGTGACGCGATCGTCAATCACGCTGAACGCATCCGTTCTTCGATCTCGGGTGTCCACGATCAGATCAAGGAAGATCTGTCGCTCGCGACGGAAGAGATCGCCGTACGGCTGGCGACCTCGGGCGAAGCCTTCGCCTCGATGATCGACACCCGTGCCGCCACGCTCATGGAGAAGTCGGATTCCGCGGTCCAGGCTCTGGGCTCGCTGCTGGCGGCCAAGACCGAGAGCCTGCTCAAGGGCATCAATGCGTCAGGCGCTGCGCTGAATGAGGAATTCGATCTCAGGCTGGAAACTCTTTCGACGACCCTGTCGGATCGTGGCAGCAAGCTCCTCAGCCAGTTTGAAACCCGGGCGTCCACCATGGATGCCAATACGGAAAAGCTGAACGCGGCCCTCAATGATCGCGCCCGCCAGCTCAACGAAATCCTCATTGCGCGGACGCGTGAGATCAACGAGAGCCTTACCGGCGGCGAGCGCAAGATCACCGGCACGCTCGGCGACGTTCTTGCCAAGCTCAACAGCTCCCTTGACGAAAAGGGCGCGAGCTTCCGCCAGAGCCTGCAGACGACGGCTGACGAAGCCATCATGGATTTGGACCTGCGCTCGGGCTTCTTCGAAGAGCGCTTGCAGACAACGGTTGCGCAACTCTCCACCACGTTCGATGAACGGGTATCGGAATTCACCGACGCCTTCGACAAGCGCGCCGGAACGCTCGACAGCAAGCTCATGGAAAGCCTGGCCCGCATCAACCAGACGCTGTCCGGCGGTTCGGATGCCATCGACGGCATTCTCAATTCCAGCATCGACCGCATCGGCTCCTCGCTGACCGACCAGTCCTTCGCGCTTGCGACGGCATTGGCAACCGGCCAGGAAGTCATGGAAAGCGCGCTTGGATCGAGGGCCGAAGAGATCACTGCCGCTCTGCGCAGCAGCACGAACGAGTTCACCTCCGCGCTGTCGGACGCCAAGGCCGAGATGTCGTCCTCGCTTACCAGCGGCACCCGCGAACTGAATGAGGCTCTTGCCTCGCGTTCGGGCGAATTCACCTCCGCTCTGCGATCCGCAACGCAGGAAGTTTCCAGCGCATTGTCCGTCGGAACGCAGGAGTTGCACTCCGCCTTTGCCGGCCGTTCTGGCGAGCTTGCCGACACACTGGCCGCACGCTCCGGCGAACTGACGCATGCGCTTCGTTCGGCAACATCGGAGATTTCGTCCGCGCTCTCCAGCGGCACGAACGAGCTGACCGCTGCATTTGTCGGCCGCGCCGGCGAACTTAATGACACGCTGTCGTCGCGCACCGGCGAAATCACCGGCGCGCTGACCTCCGCCCACGAGCGCATCGATGCCGTCATGGCCGAGCGCAGCAGTGCACTTTTCGGCGCCCTGTCCGACAACCAGTCCCGTTTCGAGGAAGCGCTCTCCGGCCGCTCGGACGCCATCATCAATGCGGTTTCCGATGGCCATGATCGCCTTACGGAAGCGCTCGACGAGAGGACGATGGCGCTCGCCATTTCGCTTTCGGACACCCAGTCACGCCTCGAAGATACGCTCGCGAGCCGCGTCGAGGCGATTACCGGCACTGTTGCATCAACGCATGATCGCCTGGCAGAGACGATGGATGACAAGACGATGGCGCTTGCCGTCGCCCTCTCCGACACTCAGTCCCGCCTTGAGCATACGCTCGCCAGCAACGCCGAGGCCATTACCAATGCCGTCGGCACCGCGCATGACCGCTTGGCGGACACGATGGACGACAAGACGATGGCGCTCGCCGTCGCCCTGTCCGACACCCAATCCCGCCTTGAAGACACGCTCACGAGCCGGCTCGAAGCCATCACCGGCACCGTTGGCTCGGTACACGATCGCCTGGCGGACACGATGGACGACAAGACGATGGCGCTCGCCATCGCTCTATCAGACACTCAATCCCGTCTCGAAGACACGCTCGCGGGCCGGGTCGAGGCCATCACTGGCGCCGTAGCATCTACGCATGAACGCCTGGCAGAAACGATGGATGACAAGACGATGGCGCTCGCCGTCGCCCTCTCCAACACCCAATCCCGTCTCGAAGACACGCTCGCCGGTCGGGTCGAGGCCATTACCGATGCGGTGTCCTCCACTCACGACCGCCTCACCGGCGCACTGGATGAAGGAACGCGCAGGCTCACTGCCTCTCTTTCCGACGGCCATGCTCGACTGGATCAAACGCTTGCGGGCCGCGTGGAGGCAATCGCCGATATCGTCGGCAACAGCCATATCCGCCTGGGCGACGCACTCGACGAGAAAACCATGGCGCTCGCCATATCGCTCGACGAGAGCCACGGCCGCTTCGACAGCGCGCTTGAGGCCCGCACGAACACGATGCTTGATAGCGTCGCTGGCGCAGAAGACCGCATTGCCAACTCGTTCGGCAATAAGGCAGAGGCGATCCGCTCTGCCTATTCCGACAATCAGGAGCGCCTGGACCGTTCGCTGAGCGCCCACACCGAAACGCTGTCAGGCATCATCAATGCCGGCGGAGATCGCATCGAGAACGCCATCGGCGGCTCCGCTGCCCGCGTCGAGAATGCCCTTTCCGACACGACCCGCCGTATCGAGAGCACGCTCGACACCGGCCTGTCGCAGATGGACGAAAGCCTCGCATCGGCCCACGAGCGCCTCCGTTCGACGCTAGAGGATCGCAGCAATGCGATCAACCTCACGCTGCGGGACGCCCATACCCAGCTCGACAACACGCTGTCGGATCAGGCGACCACCATCGGCACCTCGATCGCGACAAGCGTCAGCATGCTGGAAATGTCGCTCGAGGATCGCGAAGCTGCGATCCGCAATTCGATCGATAACAGTGCCCGCGCCCTTGAAGACCGTCTTCGCGACAGCACGAGTGACATTGCAGGCCGCTTCCGCGATGTTGCCGGCGACATCTCTCGCTCGGCGGAGACATTCTCGGCCCATCTCGATCAATCGATCGACGGCATGACCAGCCGCTTCTCGGAAACGAGCTCTCGCCTCGAAACCAGCCTCTCCGCGCTGGAAAATCGTATCCACGGAAGTGCGGATGCGGTCACGGAACAGGTCGATGCGGTAAGCAACCGCCTGTCCGAGCGGCTGAGCGGTGGAGCGTCGCAGATCGACCGCGCTGGCAGCGACGCTGCCGCTCGTCTCATCGACTCCATCGACAATCGCTCCACGACGCTGACGAATGCAATCGACAGCCGTGCCACGACGCTGGCAAGCGCGATCGAAGGTCGCACTGCAATCCTCACGGATGTGATGGACAAGGGCAGCGCCCATATCGAAGAGCGTCTGTCGACCATGGACCGCGCGCTCACTGTCGGCCTGGAAGCGGTCAACCGCACGATCGAAGGCAAGGCGACCAACCTTGCCTCCACGCTGCGCACCGCCGTCGCAGACGCCGCCCAGGGCATGGACAGCGAGGCAGTCCGCACCGCCGAACTGCTCGCGCAGACCGGCCAGCAGTTTGCGGACGACCTTAGCGGACGCGGCGAAGCCTTTGCCCGCACCATGAACGAGCGCTCCGAAGACATTGTCAATCGCGTTGCGGAAACGCAGAACCGGCTTGCAAGCCAGGCGGCAGCTGTTGCCCAGACCTTCTCGGAGGCCGGGAACGCGATCGTCAACAAGGTGTCCGAGGCAGAAGGCCTTGTCGGAAACCAGGTCAAGGTCATCTCCCAGACGCTTCAGGAAGCCGAGCAGTCGCTGGAAGCACGCAGCGCCTCGATCCGCACGACGCTCAGCGGCAGCAGCGAGAATATCAAGGCAACCATGGGCCAGGTCGAGCGCGCCCTCGAGGAGCGCGGCAATGCGATCCGTGCGGGCCTCGAAGATCGCGTTCGCGAGATCGATGCGACGCTGGCGGATGTCGACAAGGCTCTGGAAGCCCGCGGAACCTCGATTCGCTCCGCCCTGGACGATCGCACCCGCGAACTGAACTCGATGCTGGCCGGTCGCACCAGCGAGCTTTCCCGCCTCATCGAGGAAAAGGCTCGCCCCGTTCTCGACCGCTATGCGGAAACGGGAGCGGAAGCGGCAGAGCGGATCTCGACCGCCGCCCAGGAAGCCGCGGATCGCCTGCGCGCCGAAAATGCAGCACTCGTCAACGCGATCACCTCGCGCACGAACGACACGCTCGCCGCCATCACGGCACGGGCCGAGAATGCCGCCAATACCGTCAACGCCCTCGAAAACAGCCTGCTTGCCAACGTCAACGGCATCATCGAGCGGCTGGCTGAAAACAACTCGACGATCGTCGGCATGCTGAACCAGGCTTCGGCGGAATTGTCGGCGGTCGACAGCCGCCTCGGCTCGACGACGACGCGTTTCGCCGAATCCGCAAACCGGGCCGCGGACATGGTGTCGGCATCGACCCGCCTGCTCGAAGGCAAGGTCGACAAGCTCTCGGAGGTCTCCGGCCACACGCTGGCGCAGGTCGGCGGCATCATCGGTCATTTCGACGAGCATTCGAAAGTTCTCTCGCAGGCCTCTCAGCTGCTCGGCGCAGCCCAGTCGAACCTGGTCTCCACGCTCGAGGAACGCGAATCCGCGCTGCGCGGCCTCGCTGTCGGGCTGGTCCAGCGCTCGGAAGAAATCGAGACGACGATGCGCGCGCTCGGCAGCATGGTCGAAGGCGCCTTTGACCGTGCCGAACAGCGCTCGACACAGGTCACTGGCAATCTCCGCCAGAGCGTCCAGGCATCCTTCTCGGATATCGGCCGCGTGCTCTCGGAAGCCGAACAGCGTGCCCAGAACACCGCCGAAAGCATGCGCGATGCGCTGACCAAGGCCGGTGAGGACGCCAACAAGACGATCGAGGGTACGTTTGCCAATGCGGAGCGCCGCTCCGGTGAACTCACCAACCGTCTCCGCGGTGGCCTCACGGCATCGCTGTCTGAGGTCGAGCGTGTGCTTGCCGAAGCCGGCAAGACCTCCGACAACGCCGCGCAGAACCTGCGCAACACGTTGAGCGAGGCAGTCGAGGATGCGATCGGACGCTTCTCCGGTGCGACCGAAGAGATCCGCCGCTCGGCGGGCGATATTCGCAGGGAACTGGACATGACGCGCAGCGAACTGAAGCGCGGCGCGTTCGATCTGCCCGAGGAAGCCAAGGAAAGCGCAGCCGCGATGCGTCGCGCCGTTGCAGAGCAGATCAAGGCCCTGCAGGACATTTCGCAGATCGTCGGCAAGTCGGCGCAGCAGCTCGAAATATCCGAGCCGGTGGCACGCACGCTCGCAAGCGCGCAGCCCGCCCCTCGCCAGCCTGCGCCCGCTCCGCAGCCGGCACCTGTCCCGCAGCCGCCGATTGCTCAGCAACCGGCTCCGCAGGTCACGGCACAGCGTCCTGCTGCTCCTCAGCCGGCACCGCAACCCGCTCCTGCTCCAGCACCGGTCCGGCAGCCGCAGCAGCCCGCCGATACGCTCGGCCTGCGTGGCTCGATCTCGCCTGAACGTCAAGCTCCTCAGCAGCCCCGCGCTGTCGAGCCCCAGGCTCCTGCGCGCCAGGAAAATGTCGGCGGCGGCTGGATCAGCGATCTTCTCCGCGGCGCTTCCCGCGAGGATGCGCCCGATGCCCCGGCGGCCCGCCCGGCTGCGCCACGCGCCCCGGAAGCCGCAGCGCCTCGCGCCAACGACAGCCGCAACCCGCGTCACGTGGTCGAATCGCTGAACTCACTTTCGGTCGATATCGCCCGTGCCATCGATCACGATGCATCGGTTGAGCTGTGGCGGCGCTACCAGCGTGGCGAACGCGATGTCTTCACCCGTCGCCTCTACACGCTGAAGGGCCAGCAGACCTTCGACGAGATCAAGCGCAAGTACGACCGCGAGCCGGAATTCCGCACCGCCGTCGATCGCTACATTGCCGATTTCGAGAAGCTGCTGACGGACGTTGCCCGCACCGATCGCGACAAGACGATCACGCAATCCTACCTGACCTCCGATACCGGCAAGGTCTATACGATGCTGGCCCACGCTGCCGGTCGCTTCAGCTAAACGCAGCAGCCGGTCAGAGAAACGAAAAATCCCCGGTCATGCCGGGGATTTTTCGTTTCTGGCTGTTGGCTCCCTTGAGGATCAGCCTGCCGCAACCTTCAGATACTGACGATCAATGAGCGTCGAGAACCTTCGAAATCAGGCCGCTGGTGCTGCCGATCAGCAGGAAGTTGTTGTCGATACGAACCCAGCGATAGCCATGCGGCGGGGTCGACAGGTGATAGCGGCGGTAGTTGATCGAAACGGCGCGGCGGCGGTCGTTGGCCGAAATCCGGTGGCCGCGAGCCCAGCTGCCTTTCTTGACGACGGCTTTGTGGGTCTCGTGATACTGCGGAGCGGCACTTGCTTCCGTCGCGAAGGCAACCGGAGTGGCAAGAACAGACGCTGTCAGAAGAATGGAGAGCAGTTTTTTCATTGAGTGTTTCCTCGGGTTGAGCACAGCTTGAAACTACTCAGATAAAGATGAATCGAGACTGAAACTCATATTAAAGTTTTGTAATAGGAATAGACATTTAGCAGACATCGCTAAATCACCAAATCAGGAATTTTTTAATGGTTTTATCTTCCTTCACCGGGGATATCCTTTAGACATCTCCCGGTGAAGGAGCCGGACCGAATTTTAAAGTTCGTCGTAATTGAACCAATCGAAATCCGCGATCTTCGCTCGGCCCGATGTATCGAAGGCGAACATGCCGGCAAAAGCGCCGGTGAACGAGCCATGTTCGCCGCGCCCGCCTTCATCGGATATCACGCCCGCATCGAGCACAGGACCGATGGGCTCCCAGGCGCCCATGCCTTCGGCCTGCCAGAAAAACTGGAGATCATTCTCGTGCACTTCCATGGACAGCTGGATGCGGCCATCGGGAACGGCGACACCTGGCCCGGCCGGGAAAGTCAGGCGGCCGTTCGGATAGTCGCCTGCGCAGGACATGATGGTGACGCAACGTCCAAGCCTTTCGTGCAGCGTTACCGCAATGGCATGCAGCTTGAAGCGATTGTAGTAATGCGTCAGGCCTGCGACCTGCTGATAGGTATCGGGCTCGAACTCGACGACCGTTTCTGCGCGAAAACTGTGATGCTCCTGCCGGCGGGCAACCAGCGACTGCTCGAACCATGAGCCGATGCTTTCTCGCGCGAACAGCCGCAGGTGACCCGGACGCGCTGTCACGCTGAAGATGCGATCCGGCTCCGGCGTGCGCAACCACTGAAAATCAGCGGGCAGCTTGCCCTCATCGAAGTTGTAGCCGGAGCGCCGAGCCCTATCGAACGGCATGGCACCAAACAACCCGGGAACCTCTACGTCAGGAACGACGGTGCCGTTCTCGAGATAGAGCCAATCGTCTTCCTTCCAGACGCATTTCTGAAGACTGGTCTCGCGACCGAGCGTGCAACGCCGGTGCGGCGGCATGGGACGGCCGCAGAGATGCGTGTGATAGAACTGGCCATCGGCAGTCTCCACGTATTGCCCATGCCCGGCCCGCTGCAGGACGGCGTCAGGATGATCCTTTGATGTGATCAGATATTTGTTGGGATGCAGCTCATACGGCCCGTCGATGTTGCGGGAGCGTGCCATGGTGACGGCGTGATCATAGCCCGTCCCGCCTTCCGCCGTGGTCAGGTAATACCAGCCATTGCGCTTGAAGAGATGCGGCCCTTCCACGAGACCGAGATCGGTGCCCGAAAAGATATTCCTGATCGGCCCCTTGAGCGTCCCCGTCTTTGCATCCCATTCCTGCAGCAGGATACCATCGAAGGCCGGCGTCTTCGGCGAGCCGCCGTAGCTCTCGGTGCGATGGTTCCATTGCATGTTGACGAACCATTTGCGGCCGTCTTCATCGTGGAAGAGCGAGGGGTCGAAGCCGGACGAATTCACGTAGACGGGGTCCGACCATTCGCCCTCGATGGTCGCGGCGGTCACGATATAGTTGTGCGCATCCTTGAAGTTGCCGTCGTAGCGCTTCACGTCGGTGTAGACGAGCCAGAAACGACCATCGGCATAGGACAGGCACGGAGCCCAGATGCCGCAGCTGTCGGGCTCGCCTCGCATGTCGAGCTGCGCCTTGCGCTCCAGCGGTCGACGCACCAGCGTCCAGTTCACCAGATCGCGCGAGTGATGGATCTGCACGCCGGGATACCATTCGAAGGTGGAAGTCGCGATGTAATAGTCATCGCCGACGCGGCAGATCGACGGATCGGGATTGAAGCCCGGCAATATCGGGTTGCGGATCATGGCAGCCACCTCCTCCAAACGGCCTGTACGAGCTGCGGCACGTACATCAAGATTATATCAGAAAAAGGCCCGGCTGTTCCCAGCCGGGCCTTCCAGTTTACTTGTCGAGTTCGGCCGACCTGGCCCAGAGATTAATGTCAGCCTCCTTGGCGAAGACATCGATCTGCTTCAGCTCTTCGGCCGTGAACTCGAGATTGTCGAGCGCCCTGACGCAATCGACGATCTGCGACGAGCGGCTGGCGCCGATCAGCGCCGACGTCACGCGGCCGCCGCGCAGAACCCAGGCGATCGCCATTTGCGCCAACGTCTGGCCGCGCTTCTCGGCGATCTCGTTCAGCTTACGGATATTGTCGATGATCGAAGGGCGGATGAAGTCCTTCTTGAGGAAGTGGTTCTGCGCCGCGCGGCTGTCTTCAGGAATGCCACCGAGATACTTGGTGGACAGCATGCCCTGCGCCAGCGGCGAGAACACGATCGAGCCCATGCCGACTTCATCAAGCGTATCGAGCAGCTTGTCATCCTCGACCCAGCGGTTGAGCATGGAATAGCTGGGCTGGTGGATCAGGCAAGGCGTGCCGAGATCGTTCAGGATCGCGGCGGCTTCGCGCGTGCGCTGCGAATTGTAAGACGAGATGCCGACATAAAGCGCGCGGCCGGAACGGACGATATGATCGAGCGCGCCGCAGGTCTCTTCCAGCGGGGTGTCCGGATCGAAACGGTGCGAATAGAAGATATCGACATAGTCGAGGCCCATGCGCTTCAGGCTCTGGTCACAGGAGGCGATCAGATACTTGCGGCTGCCCCACTCGCCGTAGGGACCCGGCCACATGTCGTAACCGGCCTTGGAGGAGATGATCAGCTCTTCGCGCAACCCGGCGAAATCTGTGCGCAGGATTTCGCCGAACGCCGTTTCAGCGGAGCCGGGAGGCGGGCCGTAATTGTTGGCGAGGTCGAAATGGGTGATGCCGAGGTCGAAGGCCGTGCGGCACATGTCGACCTTGCGGTCATGCGGGGTGTCGCCGCCGAAATTGTGCCAGAGGCCGAGCGAAACGGCCGGCAACTTCAGGCCGGAACGGCCTGTGCGGTTATATTTCATCTTCGAATAACGATCTTCAGCCGGTTGCCAAGCCATAATTCAATTCCTTTTCACAATGAAACGCGCGGGCTCTTCACCCGCGCGGGACAATAGCTTTTCAAGCGCCTACTTCAAGAGCGCCTGTGCTTCTTCGATACCAAGCGCGGCCGGCTGTGTGCAGGTCGTCGTCAGGTCGATGAAGCGGTTCTCCGCGCCGGACTTCAGGATCGACGTCATGACGTCGACGCCATGCAGCGTGCGGTCGAGCGAGCAACGCGCATCGCGGCCCCCGATCAGCGACATGGCCATATCAGCAAGGCCGGCTGTACGATAATTGGCGCGCGGACCGTTCGGGCTCTCCTGGTTGGATTTGCCGAAAGGATGGTCCCAGCCACTCAGCGGCTTGATGTCCTTGTCCTTGCCGCTCGCCTCGACGGTGCCGCCGAAGAAGTTCGGGTCGGGCACGTAGAGCGAACCTTCGGTGCCGTAGAGCTCCATATTGGCGTGGCGATGAGACCAGACATCCCAGCTTGCCGTCAGCGTGACCGTCGCGCCGCTGACGAATTCCAGCAGCGCCTGGATCGTCGTCGGGGTCTTGACCGGGATTTTTTCGCCGTTGCGCGGCTGGCTGGTGATGGTGCGGGTTTCCGATGCCATCGAGGTCATGGCGCCGACGCGCTTTACCGGGCCGATAAGGTTGATCAGGTTGGCGATATAATAGGGCCCAAGATCGAGGATCGGTCCGCCACCCGGCAGGAAGAAGAAGTCCGGATTGGGGTGCCACATCTCCATGCCCGGGCTCATGACGTAGCAGGCGCCCGAGGTAATACGGCCGATATGTCCTTCGTCGACATATTTGCGGGCGAGTTGATGCGCGCCGCCGAGGAAGGTATCGGGCGCGCAGCCGACGGCTAGGCCCTTTTCCTTGGCGATCCGCCGCAGTTCCTCGCCCTGCTCAAGCGAGAGAACCAGCGGCTTTTCCGAGTAGACATGCTTGCCGGCTTCGAGAATACGCTTGGAAACCGGGAAGTGCGCGTCCGGGATCGTCAGGTTGACGATGACGTCGAGCTCGTCATTGGCGAGCAGATCGTCGATCGTCTGCGCCTTGACGCCGTATTCCTCGGCTCGAAGCTCCGCCGCATTCATGTTGATGTCGGCGCAGGCGAGCACCTTCAATCCCTTGAAGAGCGGTGACAGCGAAAAATAGGTGGTGGAGATGTTGCCGCATCCGATGATGCCGACGCCAAGTTCCTTGGTCATGATACGCCTCAATAGGTCTTGAAGGATGCGATGGAGCGGGTGATCAGGCGGTCGACATCGCTCGGGTTGTCGTGTTCGAGGACGAAGTGCTTGGCCTTGGTGTTGCGCAGAACGGGCATCAGCTTTGCCCACTGAACGGTGCCATGGCCGAGATCGGCCCAGCCGTCCTCATTCTTGTTTTCGCCAGCCGGTGCGATGTCCTTGACATGGACGGCCGTGATGCGGGAGCCGAGCTTCTCGATCCAGGCGAAGGGATCGGCGCCACCGCGGATGACCCAGGCGATATCTGCTTCCCAGGAAATATCGGGCGCGCCTTCGAATATGCGTTCGATCGGCAGCGAGCCATCGGCAAGCTTCACGAATTCGAAGTCATGATTGTGCCAGCCGAACTCATAGCCCGCGTCCTTGTAGGGCTTGCTCATCTCCTGCAGCCGCTTACCGAAAGCGAGCCAGCCTGCCCCATCCGTCGGGCGCTGATCGGCGGCCAGATGCGGCGCATAGATCGAATCCATGCCAAGGATCTTGGCGATCTGCAGCGACTTCTGAACTTCCTTATCGAGGAAATCGGGGCTGAAATGGCCGCTCGCCATGACAAGCCCGTTCTTGTCGAGATCGGCGCGCAGGCTCTTGAGGCCCGCCTCGTCGAGATCGGCATAGATGCCGCCGAAACCTTCGACCTCCTTGTAGCCGGCCTTGCCGAGCTTCACGAAAATATCGGCGTAAGGCTGGAAATTGCGCGCGCTATAAAGCTGAAAACCAAGTGCAGTCATGACATCTCCTCCATCGGCCCAAGGGCCCCTCTTATGCGGATCGGCGGTGCGCCACCGATCCAGACCATGCCGTCGATGACGACAGGACAAGTGAAATCAGTCTACCGATTGGCAGGACTGAAGGTCGTAGAAGCGAAATTCCGGAAGCTTGCCGCGTTCAAAAGGCGTCGTAGGCGTAAAGACGATCCGGCGGCTCTCGCCGGCGGCAAGATCGAAGGCGTTGTCGGAATAGCGTCCCTCGATTTCGGTTTCGATCATCACGAACAGCGCCAATCCCTGCGACGTCACGGTGATTTCGACCGTTCCGTCCCCCTCCACTTCCTCATGCAGGACCTCAAGGCCCGCCGGCTCCAACTCCAGCGCCTTATAGGTACCATTGACGAAGTGGCCCTGCCCACCCATCCCGTTCGATGCGGTAAAATGCCACGCGAGCAGATGGCCCTCCGGCACCTCTGACGCATCGATCGTGAGTGCCGTGCAGGCAGCATCCGGGGAGCACACGGCCTGCACGGTCCTGAGCGACGTACGCTTGCCCTTCATGTCGATGAGCGAGACGGCCAGATCGACGCTGATATCGTGGAACGTATCGTTGACCAGCGAGAAACGGATTTTCGAATTGTCCTCCGACGGGATCGCCGCGATAGCGACCGGCTGGAAGAAACGCTTGACGAGGTAATGCATAGCCTTCCAGCGACCGCCGTAATCGAGGCTGGACCAGGACGCAACCGGCCATGTGTCGTTGAGCTGCCAATAGATCGTGCCCATGCAATGCGGCTTTAGCGAGCGCCAGTATTCGACCGCCGACTTGATCGCGAGCCCCTGCTGGATCTGGCTGAGATAGACGAAATTCGGGAAATCCTTCGGGAAGCGGAAATAGCGGAACATCGTGCCGGCAATGCGCTCATTGCCGCCGGCGTTCTTCTGGTGCAGCTCCATGACCGGCGATGCGATATTCATATCCTTCGGATCGGCATATGTCTTCAGGACCGGAAGCGACGTGTAGGACTGGAAGCCGAATTCCGAGCAGAAGCGCGGCCGCACCGTCCGATAGTTGTCGAACGACTTGTTCTCGTGCCAGACCGACCAGTAGTGCATATCGCCGGAGCCATCGGCATGCCAGGCATCGCCGAAATCGAGATAGCCCGACGCCGGGCTCGACGGCCACCAGATACCGTCGGGCGCCGCCTTCTTCATCGCAACCTCGATCGTGCGGTTCAGCCGGTCGTAGGAGACGAGGTAACGGTCGCGATCCTTCCGGGACTCCTCGAACCAGGTCAGCGCCCCAACCAGCTCGTTGTCGCCGCACCACAGAACGATCGACGGATGGGTGGCTAGACGCCGGGTCTGATAGGCGACCTCCGCCTCGACATTCTCCAGAAAATCGCTGGTAGAGGGATAGAGGTTGCAGGCGAACATGAAGTCCTGCCAGACCATCAGGCCCAGCCGGTCGCACATGTCGTAAAACCAGTCGTGCTCGTAGAAGCCGCCGCCCCAGACGCGGATCATGTTCATATTGGCCGCGACGGCCGACTGCAGCAGATCCTCGGTCTTGTCGGGACTGGAACGGGAATAGAGCGCATCCGCCGGAATCCAGTTGGCGCCGCGGCAGAAGATCTCGCGGCCGTTGATCTTGAAGGCAAAGCGGCTGCCGGGTTCGTCCTTGTCGATGATCAGCTCGACGGTACGAAGGCCGATCCGGCGAACTTCGGTCTGCGAGGGCAATTCGACCGAAAGCATGTAGAGCGCCTGCTCGCCGCTGCCTGCCGGCCACCAAAGTTTCGGCTTCTCGATATGAAAGACGTGCGTGACAGGCGTTTCGCCGGCATGGACACCGACATCCAGCCGCACCCGCTCTTCGCCGAGCGTGAAATAGAGCTGCGCGATCCCCTGGGTCTTTGCGAAAAGGCTCGCCGTCACGGCCAGGTCGACCGTGCCGTCCTCGTTATGAAACTGCCGCGTGGCGATGTGCTCGATCCGCGCGGTTTCCAGCTTCTTCAGCGCGATCGTGCCGTAGAGCCCGAGCGGCGCAATGGCGATGTTCCAATCCCAGCCGAAATGGCATTGCGGCTTGCGCAGCATGTTGCCATCAGGGATCGGCGAATTGCCGGGATTGTAGGGAATATAGAAGGGCTGCTTAGCCTGCAGGGCAGCACCCGCCCGGATGCTGGAATGCAGCATGATGCGGATGGTGTTTTCCCCAATCTTCAATGCCTTGGAGACATCAGGGCGATAGCGCTGGAAGCAATTGTTTCCTTCGAGAACGACCGCGCCGTTGATCGATACTGTTGCAACGGTATCGAGATAGTCGACGTCGAGGTACCAGTCGCCGCTGATGTCATCGAGGAAGAAGCTGCGGGTCAGCACCCAGTCCTGCTTGGCGACCCATTGCACGACCTCCTCGTTCCGGCCGAAATAGGGATCCGGAATGAGTTCGGCGGCATGAAGTGCCGAATGTACATCGCCCGGCACAGCCATGGACGCCGAATGGTCACTCTCAGGTGACGTGAGCTGCCATGAGCCCGCAAGATCGACGAAATTGTTGGAAACAGGCACCGCTTAACTCCTCCCGCATTAGAGAATGGAGGCTCCTCGACGCCTCCATCCGTCTTTTCATACGATCATATTCTCAGTTCGGACTCGGCGTCAAAGAGCGACGCCAGTGTCATGTCGAAGCCGAGCTTGACCGGCGTGCCCACCTGGAAACGCCTTGCGCCATTGATGCGCACCGACATCGTATGGCCCGCATGCTTCAGCCAGATCAGGTTGTCGGCGCCCATCGGCTCCTCGATATCGACGACAGCGTCGTGCACTTCCGCACTCGCGCCGAGATCCTCGTTCACCTTGATATGCTCCGGCCTGACGCCGAGAGTGACCTTGCGACCTGCTGCGAGTGGCTCGGAAGCGCTATATCCATCCAGCGAGAACGTAACGCCGTCGGTCGCAAAGGCGACCTTCCCGTCCCTTTCGACCAGTTCGCCCTTCAGGAAGTTCATCGACGGAGAGCCGATGAAGCCGGCGACGAAGAGATTGCGCGGCTTGTTGTAGATCGTCGTCGGATCGTCGAGCTGCTGGATGATGCCGCTTTTCATGATCGCGATGCGGTCGGCGAGCGTCAGCGCTTCGATCTGGTCGTGGGTAACGTAGATCATCGTGTTCTTCAGCGCATTGTGCAGCCGCTTGATCTCGACCCGCAGCTCCGAGCGCAGCTTGGCGTCGAGGTTCGACAGCGGTTCGTCGAAGAGGAAGACGTCGACATCACGCACCAGCGCGCGACCGATTGCGACGCGCTGCCGCTGGCCGCCCGAAAGCTCGGCCGGCTTGCGCTTAAGGAGCGGCTGGATCTGCAAGATCTCGGCGGCGCGGGCGATGCGCTTGTCGATCTCCGCCTGCGGCACCTTGGCGACGCGAAGGCCGAAGGAGAGGTTCTTCTCGACGCTCATCTGCGGATAGAGCGCATAGGACTGGAACACCATGCCGATGCCGCGGTCCTTGGGCTCTTCCCAGGTGACGTTCTTGCCTTTGATGAAGATCTGGCCCTCTGAAATATCGAGAAGACCGGCGATGCAGTTCAAGAGCGTGGACTTGCCACAACCCGACGAGCCCAGAAGAACGAGGAACTCTCCGTCGTTGATCTCCAGATTGAGATTTTGGAGAACGGTGACCGCGCCGAAATTGAGCGACAGATCCTTGATGGAAACGCTTGATGTCATGGATCAACCCTTCACTGCGCCGGCGGCGATGCCACGGACGAACATGCGTCCGGAGACGAAGTAGACGATAAGCGGCACCGCGCCGGTCAGAAGCGTGGCGGCCATGTTGACATTATATTCCTTCACGCCCTGCACGGCGTTGACGACGTTGTTCAGCTGCACGGTCATCGGATAGTTCTGCGTGCCGGCAAAGATGACACCGAACAGGAAATCGTTCCAGATGCCGGTGATCTGGACGATCATGCCGACGACGAAGATCGGCAGCGACATCGGCAGCATGATGCGCAGGAAGATTTGCCAGAACCCTGCCCCGTCGACGCGCGCCGCCTTGAAGAGCTCCGGTGGCAGCGAGGCGAAATAGTTGCGGAACAGCAGCGTGTTGATCGGCATGCCGAAGATCGTATGCACCAGCACGACGCCGCCGAGCGTCGAGAACAGCCCGAGCGAACGCACGACCAGCACCAGCGGATAGAGCATGACCTGATACGGGATGAAGGCGCCAAACAGCAGGATGATAAAGAAGGTCTCGGATCCCTTGAAGCGCCAGTTCGCCAGCGCGTAGCCGTTCACCGAGGCAATCCCGATCGAGATGATCACGCTCGGCACGAGGATCTTCACCGAATTCCAGAAACCGACCTGGATGCCGTGGCAGTAGAGTCCGGTGCAGGCCTCGCTCCACGCCTTCACCCAGGGCTCGAAGGTGATTTCCATGGGCGGCGAGAAGATGTTGCCCATGCGGATTTCGGGCATGCCCTTCAGCGATGTGACGACCATCACATAGAGCGGGATGAGGTAGTAGATCGCGGCCAGACCGAGAATGCCATAGAGCATGATGGTCGAGGGCGCTAAACGACGGCGCGGCTTGGCGCCTGATGGTTCGATCGTTGCGGCAAGAGCCATTCTTGGTCTCCCTTAGCTGCGCTTCTGGCGGAACTCGACGAGAGCCCACGGCACCAGGAAGATGAACACGGTCACCAGCATGACGGTCGAGGCGGCAAGCGCCTGGCCGAGATTGGATCGCTGGAACATGAAGTCATAAACATATTTGGCCGGCATTTCCGACGCGAAACCGGGACCGCCATGCGTCATCGCAACGACGAGATCGTAGACGCGCACGATGCCGGAGGCGACGATGACGAGCGTGGTGACGAAGACGCCGCGCATCATCGGAATGACGACGAAGAGATAGGTCTTCCAGGCCGGGATGCCGTCCACCCTCGCCGCCTTCCAGATCTCGCCGTCGATGCCGCGCAAACCCGCCAGCATCAGCACCATCACGAGGCCGGTTCCCTGCCAGAGGCCGGCGATGACGAGCGCGATCAGCACGGTGTTCTGGTTACCGAGCAGCGAGACGCCACCGCCCGGAAGACCCCAATCTTGAAGCACCTTCGGAAGCCCGAGGCCCGGATCGAGGATCCACTGCCAGATGATACCGGTCACGATGAAGGACAGCGCGAAAGGATAAAGGAAGATCGTCCGGAACGTGTTCTCGAAACGGATCTTCTGGTCCATCAACACGGCCAGGATGAAACCGACCACGAAGGCGAAGATCAGACTGAGCACGCCATAGACCGCCAGATTGGTGATCGACGCATTCCAACGATCGGTCGTGAACAGACGCCGATATTGCGCGATGCCGATGAAATTCTGGCTCGGCAGAAGCTTGGAGTCGGTGAAGGAATAGATCACCGTCCAGACAGTGCAGCCGACGAACACGACGATGACGGTCAGCATCATCGGGATGGCGGCGATCTTGGCATTGAGATTTCGGAAAAGACCGAAGGGGCGACGCGCATGAGCCATCATGGACCTCCTCTGCCGACCCTACCGCGACCGGCGGGAACCCCCGCCGGCCCGGCAAAGCCGTCTCTAATAGCGAGATGGTTTCAGGCCTTACTGCGCCTGCGAGATGATATCGGCCTGCTTGGCGATCGCGTCGTCAACCGACATCTTCGAGCTGAAGAACTGAATAGCCAGGTCCTGAAGCTGACCGATCGTGTCCGGCGTCAGCATCTGCGTCGTGCCTGGCAGGACGTTTTCCGGCGTCTTCAGGATTTCGAGACCCTTCTTCATGCACGCATTGGCAGCTGACAGATCGACGTCGCCGCGCACGGGCAGCGAGCCCTTGGCGAGATTGAACTTGACCTGCGTCTCCTTGGAAAGAAGCATGCTGGCAAGCTCGAGCTGCGCCTTGGTAATGTCGGGATTGCTGTTCTTCGGGAAGTAGAAGGAGTCGCCGCCCGTATCGAGCAGGCCGTGATAACCGAGGCCCGGAAGGCAATCATAGTCCTTGCCGGCAACCTGCTTGGCAACGCCAAATTCGCCCTGCGCCCAGTCGCCCATGATCTGGCCGGCAGCCTTTCCGGTTATGACCATGTTGGTGGCGACGTTCCAGTCGCGGCCGGTATAGCCATCATCGACCATGTCGCGGGCCTGGCTGAAGGCAGTCCAGACCTTCTTGTTATCGTCGCTCTTCACGGCATCGGCGCTCTTCTTGTCGTTGATCGCCATGTAGAGATCCTTGCCGCCGATGCCGACCTGCATGACGCTGCGGATGCCTTCGACCTGCCACGGAGCGCCGGTTGCGAGCGGCACGATGCCCTTCGCCTTCAGCTGCGGCGCTTCGGCTGCGAATTCGTCCCAGTTGGTCGGAACTTTCAGGCCGTTGTCTTCAAAGACGTGGCGGTTGACCCACATCCACTGCCAGGAGTGGATGTTGATCGGAACGCAGTAGACGTGACCCTGATAGGTGCAGGCATCGAGCAGCTTGGCCGGACGGATGATGTCCTTCCAGTGTTCCTTTTCGGCAAGGTCGGTCAGATCGGTCATCAGGCCCGCCTTGACCAGTTCCTCGGCGTCACGGCCCGTGTTGAGCTGCGTGGCGCCCATCGGGTTGCCGCCGAGGATGCGGCTGACGATCAGCGGCGTCGCGGTGGAACCGGCGCCTGCAATGGCGCCATCAACCCACTTGTTGTCGCCGAGCGCGTTGTAATTGTCGGCCAGAACCTTGACCGCCGCAGCTTCGCCGCCGGATGTCCACCAATGGGTGACTTCAAGGTCTGTGGCATTGGCAGAAACGGCCGGGATGGCCACAGAAGCGGCCAGAGCAGCGGCCATCAAACGAATAAACATGAGCTCTCCTCCCTCACTGAAACGTTGCAGCAAAAACGTAAAGGAATCGATTTCAGGACGCAACACCGTACTCGTAAAATTTTCTTGTATCGGCGCATTCACTACCACTAGCTGCAATCGCGCCCGACATTCGAAACGATACGTATTCTCGAGCGCTCGGTAGGTTCGCGCCCGCAAAACGCGATAAAACAGTTGATTTAAATCATTTATTCGAAATAACATTTATATCGCATATCTAATATTATCTCGCAGGCGCAAAAAACCCTCTGAAATCTCAGTCGTTCAACCTTTGGGTAATGCCCCCGCTCAAGGCTTCAAAAAAACTCTCGACATTTGACCTGTATCGTTACAGTTTTTGTCCTATGGGAAGGAATGCCTCATCCCGTGGTGCTTGCAGCAATGCGGCGGGCGTTATAAGCCGAGAGATCGCGGAGGACGGCGTTAGGCGTTATGGAAGACAAGCGAAATTCAGGGGGAAAGGCTTCATCCGACGCGCCGGAACGACCGACGCTAAAGACGATTGCCTTCATGACCGGGCTTGGCGTGACCACGATATCCCGCGCGCTCAAGGACGCGCCCGATATCGGCGCTGAAACGAAAGAGCGTGTCCGGATGGTCGCCCGCCAGCTCGGTTACCAGCCGAACCGCGCCGGCGTGCGCCTGCGCACCGGCAAGACAAACGTCATCGCCCTCATCCTCAGCGTCGACGAGGAAATCATGGGCTTCACCAGCCAGATGGTTTTCGGCATCTCGGAGGCTTTGGCGGATACGCAATATCACCTCGTGGTGACACCGCATTCGCACAGTAAGGATCCCCTGGTTCCGGTACGCTACATCCTCGACACCGGTTCGGCCGATGGCGTCATCATCACCCGTATCGAACCGGATGATCCCAGGGTCCGGCTGATGACCGAACGCAACATGCCCTTCGCCACCCATGGGCGGACGGACACCGAACTCGTCCATCCCTACCATGATTTCGACAACGAAGCCTTCGCGCATCAGGCCGTCGGCGCGCTCGTGGCCAAGGGCCGGAGACGCATCGCCCTGCTGCAGCCGCCCGGAAAACTGTCCTTCCATTCCCATACGCGCATCGGCTTCCAGACCGGTTTGCACGAATATGGCGCGGAGGAAGTGCCCTTGCGCGTCACCATCGATACGCCGCTTCCCGATATCAGGGATGCTGTCGAAGCGATGATGCGTTCGCCCAACGCCCCCGACGGGATCGTCTCGTCCGCCGGAAGTGCTGCAATCGCCGTCAATGCCGGGATCGAGGCTACTGGCCTGCGTCTCGGCCACGATATCGATATGGTCGCGAAACAGTCGACCCATGTCCTCAACTGGATCCGCCCGGAAATCATCACCGTCTACGAGGACGTCCGCCATGCCGGCCGGGAGCTTGCCAAGGCAGTCATGGCACGCATCGACGGCGCCGAGCCGCAGGAGCTTCAGAGCATCAGCCTGCCGGAATGGCCCCAGGAATGATTGTGTAAGGCACGTCTACGGGCTGTTGGAAAAGCCGAATTCAAGCCGCTTTCGTCATCCTCGGGCTTGTCCCGAGGATCTAAACACGTTGAATTCCTTGAGATGTTGCAGATGCTCGGGACAAGCCCGAGCATGACGACGGAAGCGTCGGCGACAACCCAAAAGAGGGCCGCTCACTCGACAAAAAAGGCCCGCCGATCGCTCAGCGGGCCTCTCTATTCAAACGTCCAACCTCAGTGAGCAGCGCTTGCGCCACTGCCCCACGGGCCATGATGAATATCCTTGCCGTCGACGCGGTCGAAACCGTGCGCGCCAAAGAAGTCACGTTGTGCCTGGATCAGGTTAGCCGTGCCGCGGCTGCGGCGGTAGCTGTCGAAATAGCCGAGTGCCGAAGCCAGTGCCGGAACCGGAAGGCCCGAAAGCGCAGCATAGGAAACCACCCGACGCAGTGCGCCGTCCGTTTCGTTGACGAGCTTAGAGAAGGCCGGTGTCACGATGAGGTTGGCAACATCGGGATCCTTGGTGAAGGCCGAGGTGATCTCGTCGAGGAACTGCGAACGGATGATGCAGCCGGCGCGCCAGATCTTGGCGATTGTCGGCATGGGCAGCGACCAGTTGAATTCCTTCGAGGCTGCCGACATGACGGCAAAGCCCTGCGCGTAGGCACCGATCTTTGCAGCGAGTAGCGCATTTTCCAGATCGTCGATCAGCGTCTTCTTGTCGACGTTTCCGGCAGCAAGGGCCGGCAGGCCGAAAAGCTTTTCCGCGGCGACGCGTTCGTCCTTCTGCGAAGACAGGATGCGTGCTGCAACGGCAGCTTCGATCGCAGTGGCGGCAACGCCAAGGTTCTGCGCCTCGATGACGGACCACTTGCCGGTGCCCTTCTGGCCAGCCTTGTCGAGAATGACGTCGGGCATGGCGCTGCCGGTGCTCGGATCCTTGGCGGAGAGCACCTTTTCGGTGATCTCGATCAGATAGGAGTTCAGGCGACCCTTGTTCCACTTGCCGAAGATATCGCTAATTTCAGCGGCATCGAGCTTCAGGCCGTCGCGTAGGATGCCGTAGATTTCGGCGATCATCTGCATGTCGGCATATTCGATGCCGTTGTGAATGGTCTTTACGAAGTGGCCGGCGCCGTCGTTGCCGAGCCACGCAACGCAAGGGGTGTTGTCGTATTTGGCAGCGATCGAGGTCAGCACCTTCTCGACGCGCTTCCAGGAGTCTTCGGTGCCACCGACCATGATCGAGGGACCATGGCGCGCACCCTCTTCGCCGCCGGAAACACCCATGCCGATAAAGGTCAGGCCGCTATCCTTCAGTCGATCGAAGCGTGCCCGTGTATCGTGGAAATTCGCATTGCCGGCGTCGATCATGATATCGCCCTTGGACAGATGCGGACGCAAAAGCTCCATCTGCTGATCGACCGCATCGCCGGCCTTGATCATGATGATGATAGGCCGCGGCGGGCGGATCGCCTCGACGAACTCCTCGATCGTCTTGCAGGGAATAACCTGCTTTTTCAGGTCACCAGCGTTCTCGTAAAATTCATCCGTTTTGTCCGGCGTGCGGTTGAAGACCGCAATTTTGTTGCCCTTTTCGGCGATATTGAGCGCCAGGTTGGAGCCCATGACGCCGAGACCGATCAGTCCGATTTCTGCCTTTTCCACGACAAACCTCCCGTGAATGGTTGGACGCATGTTGTTGCACCGGTGCAGACAAACGGCAAGCGCCCGAAACGCCAAAACCGTACGCTTTGCAGGATTGAGCAATAATGCGATAGATTCATGCAAGCGTCTGAAAACATGCGCTGATGGCACCTGCTCCGACCATGCGCCGGTGCGTCAGGAACAGCAAAGAGACGAGATAGGGCGGAGGAAAAACATGTCTATAATGTCGGCAAAGATCGTCCACATCTCCATCGATCGCGACTGGCGCGATGTCTATGATTTCGCCTCGAAACCGGAAAATATGCCGCTTTGGGCTTCAGGCCTCGCATCGGGATTGGAGCCTGACGGAGAAGACTGGATTGCGACAGGCGTGCTCGGGACAGTGCGCGTAAGCTTCGTACCGCCCAACGAGTTCGGCGTCCTAGATCATACCGTCACGATCGAGTCAGGCCTCAGGGTCTACAATGCCTTGAGGGTGGTACCGAACGGAGATGGTTGCGAAGTCATGTTCACGCTGCTGCGCCTGCCCGGAATGACGGACGAGCAATTCGCCGCCGATGCCGCCCATGTTCAGAGGGATCTCGAGGCACTGCAAAACCTGATGGAAATCTGATCAGATAGAATGCAGCGTCCAGTCGACGATGTCGGTGGCGACGCCCTCAAACGCAACATTCAGAGCCTTGACGAAATCGCTGTTGGTGCTGCCGCTGACGGGCACGGCCTTGCGGAAAACGTTCTGTGCCTTGATGGTGCCGGTGCGATCATTGAGGATCTTTGCCGAGATCTCGACCGTCGCCGCCGTATGCCCGGCATTGTCGATTTCGAAGGACCGGATGTCGGTGACCACCTGATAATCGATCGCAAGTCCCTGCCCCGGAACACCGACGCCGCCAAGCTTGCGGGAGTTCTCGAACGCCTCAACAAGCTTCGACTGCACCATGCGCGGAAGCTTGTCGCCCCACTGCGATTTCGACAGGTACTGAATTTCGGAAGACGACACGCGCACCAGGATCTGGTTGCTGTCGAGAGCACTCAGCGCCGTCGGTTGCGGGATGAGAATCTGCTTGCTTTTGGCGGCAGGTCCGCTGCCGTCAGGAGTGACAGACAGGTCAAACGTGTCGTTTTTCGCTGCCGTGCCGCATCCTGCAATCAGGAGCGCAACAACCGGTAGGGCAATGGCCGCTTTTTTCGCCGCAGACCATCGCTGAACCGAACCATATCCGATCATTTACCGCCCACCCTCTGAAACCTGACCGTCATCAATGCCGCGCCCGGCCGTCAAATTGCTTCACCGTATCCCCGCCGAAAAGCAGGCGCTGCGGATTACGGTCGAAATTGCTAATCGTATCGTTGAGATTCTGCACCGTCCGGCGCGTATCGTTGACAAGCGACTGAACGTTATCAAGCCCGCCACCGGAGAATTTCTTCAGATTGTCGGCAATCGGCCCGATCTGGGCGTTCAGATTGTCGGCGACCTTCTTGAACGATTCCAGCGTCGCCTTGGCTTCCGCAAACAGCGATTGCGTGCTGTCGGAGCCAAGCAGGCTGTCCACCTTCGCCAGGATGCCGTCGACGCGGTTGGAAGCGGCATTGAGCTTGGTCGACATTTCCGAGACATTCTGGATCGTCTGGTCAATGTCCTTCTGGCGGCCGGCAACGGTATTGGCGATATCGCGTATGGAAGCGACGGCAACGCGCGCATCCTTGGTCGCCTGCGAGATATCGTCCACGGAGCCCTTGATCTTCGCCGGATCGATCTGGGCAACCAGCGTATCGACGCGATCGAGTGTCTGCTGGGCCTTCTTGCCGAAATCGTTATAGGTGTCGGCCGTCTGCTTGATGCTTGCGACCGTCGCCTTCAGGTCCGTCGTGGCGTCGGCGACATTGGCGGTGATCTTGTCGGCGTTGTTGACGACGTCGTTGATCTTGTTCGCATCGACCGCACGAACGAGCTTTTCGACCGCATCAAGCGTGGAGTCGACGCGCGTCGATACACTGGTGAAGGTCTCGGAAAGCTTGCCGACGCTCGCGAGGAACTTGTCGATATTGTCGGAATTATCCGCCAGAGCCTTGGAGAACTTGTCCGCATTTCGAACCGTATCGGTCAGCGGACCGCGCGCATCCTGCACGAAGGACTGGACTTCGCCGATCGCGTCGTTGGCACGGTTCAGGATCTTGTCGGCAGTCGCGAGAAGGTTCGTGACGCTCGACTGGTCCGCGAGCAGAACGGCACGCTTGCCCGTGTCGATCGAACGCTTGAGAATGTTTTCATCGCCGTTGCGTCCGCCGGAAAGCTCGATATAGGCGGCACCCGTCAGGCCCTGAATTTCAAGCACGGCCTTCGTAGACGAATAAACCGGCGCATCGGCGCGCACTTCCGTAAAGGCGAGCGAATAGCGGGGATCGTCGGCGTCGATCGACAGGCTCTTTACGCTGCCGACCTGGATGCCATTGAAACGCACCGGCGAGCCGACGCTCAAACCGTTGGCGGAGCCTGGGATTCGCACGACCAACTCAGCCATGGGACCGCCACGGCCGTATTCGGCCATCCAGTAGACGAAGCCGAACGCTGCCGCGATGACCAGCAGCGTGAAAATACCGACAATCGTATAGTTGGCCTTGGTTTCCATGGTCTCCAGTCACTTCCCGCCGCTTTGAGCGGTTGCACCATTGCTGTCGTTTCTATTCGCGCCGTGCCCACCGGGAACGATGGACCGTGCACGCTTGCCTCGGAAATAGGACTTCACCCAGGGCTCCTCGCAAGCGAGCATGTCCTCGATCGTGCCTTCCACCAATACGCGCTTCTGCCCGAGCACGGCAATCCGATCGCAAACCGAAAACAGGCTGTCGAGATCGTGAGTCACCATGTAAACGGTGAGGCCGAGCGTGTCACGTAGCCTAGAGATTAGTTCATCGAACTCTGCCGCGCCGATTGGGTCGAGACCGGATGTCGGCTCATCGAGAAAAACGAGGTCCGGATCGAGCGCAAGGGCTCTTGCAAGAGCCGCACGTTTGATCATGCCGCCAGAGAGTTCCGACGGATATTTGTCCGCAGCATCCGCTGCCAATCCGACCATGCGGATCTTCAGATGCGCGAGTTCATCCATCAGCCCGGCCGGAAGGTCGAGATATTCGCGCATCGGCACCTGGATGTTTTCCTTGACCGTCAGCGACGAAAACAGCGCGCCCTGCTGGAAGAGCACGCCAAGCCGCATGTCAAGCTTGTTGCGCTCCGCCTCGTCGAGCGAATCGTAATCCTCGCCGAGGATTTCGATCTTGCCGGATTGACGCGGCAGCAACCGCAATACGGTGCGCATCAGCACGGACTTGCCGGTGCCGGAAGCCCCGACAAATCCAAGGATCTCGCCGCGGTAGATATTCAGGTTCAGCTTGTCGAGGACGACTTTCGGGCCGAAGGCCACGGTCACGTCCTTTGCCGATAGGATGATGTCTCGTTCGCGATCGTTCCGACCGTGATCGTCATGCTCTTCATGCGTTTCCGGATGCGGCATTGTCATTGTCGCCCCTTAGAAATCGATTGCTGCATAGAAGACGGCAAACAGCCCATCCATCAGGATCACCACGAAAATCGACTTCACCACTGACGAAGTCACATGCTGGCCGAGCGATTCGGCGCTACCGCCGACTTTAAGCCCTTCCACCGCAGCAACAATCCCGATCACAAGCGCCATGAAAGGCGCCTTTATCATCCCCGATATGACAGTAGAAAGACTGATCGCCTCGTGCAGGCGCGAAATGAAGGTTGCGAACGTGATTCCCGAATAGGTGTAGGCGACGGTAGCGGCCCCGAAAAGCGAGGCGAAATTTGCAAGGATCGTCAGCAGCGGCAATGCGACGGTCAGCGCAACCAAGCGCGGAAAGATCAGGACCCCGATCGGATTGAGACCCATCACCTTCAGCGCGTCGACTTCCTCGCGCATTTTCATCGAGCCGATTTCCGCAGTGATCGCGCTACCGGATCGGCCGGCGATCATGATCGCGGTCAAAAGCACGCCGATTTCACGCAGCTGCAGGATACCCACGAGATCGACGACGAAGACTTCGGCACCAAAATAGCGCAGCTGGAATGCGCCCTGCTGCGCAATGATCGCGCCGATCAGGTAGGACATCAAAAGGATAATCGGGACGGCGCGCAGCGCCATGTGGTCGATCTGGTTGACGATCGAAGCCGGCGACACGCCACTGCCGCGCCCGAACTTCAGCTGTGCGCCACGCACGGCCGAACCAAGGATATACATGGCCGCGATGAAATTGCCGCTGAGTTCGTAAACAACTTCGCCGATCGGCGCAAAAATGCGATCAACCAGCCGAGCCCTGGGTTCCTTCTCCGCCGCCGATTCGCCTGCCCTTGGATCGAATTCCGCCAACAACTCGTCGACATGCGGATTCGAACCTTCGATGCTGACGGTCGCACCATGCTTTTCCTGACTGACTTTCAGCCGATGGATCAGCAACGCCCCGGCCGTATCTAGGCCAGTCAGTCCGGAAAGATCGATAACAACAGAGCCGCCGCTGGTACGCTTGCTGAGATCATCGATCCTGCGAAGCACGCCGTGAATGTATGAGCTGCGCCAATTGCCTTCCAGCCGATAGCGATGACCCGAGCCATCGGCCCGGTCGTCGATCGTCAGAGAATCGGAATTCTGTTCGGCTGCTTTCAAACTCATGCAATCTTTCAAGGCTTGCGGCTATAACGGCGAGTCGGAAAATACTCGTTCGACGCTCGGCGCGATACTATACTTTCTCCGTCCGCAATTTCCATGCAGCAGGAACGCCAAACTATGCCACGCCGTCTCGATATCCAAATGAATTCATTCCCGATTGCGGGCACATTCACCATCTCCCGTGGCACCAAAACCACAGCTGACGTCGTCACCTGTACAATTTTCGAGGAAGGCATCTCGGGCTGGGGCGAATGTGTTCCCTACCGCCGCTACGGAGAGAGCATCGAGAGCGTCATTGCCGAAATCGAAGCGGCAAGGCCCGCCATCGAAGCCGGCCTTACGCGCGAAGACTTGCAGCGGGCAATGAAGCCCGGTGCCGCGCGAAATGCAGTGGACTGTGCGCTCTGGGATATCGAGGCGAAGCTTTCGGGCAAGTCCGTAGCCAGCCGAATAGGGGTCAGTGTCCCAAAACCGCTGACAACAGCCTACACGATTTCGCTCGGCGAGCCGGAGACAATGGCCGCACAGGCGCGTGAATATTCCCATCGGGCGCTGCTGAAAGTGAAGGTCGGCACGACGGACGATGAGTCGCGCATCCGCGCGGTCCGTGCCGCTGCCCCGGATGCGGCGATCATCCTCGACGCCAATGAGGGATGGCCGGAAGAAACGCTCGCCCGCCATCTTCAGATCGCGGCAGAAGCCGGCATCACGTTGGTCGAACAGCCCCTTCCCGTAGGCAATGATGCTCTGCTTGCCTCGATCGACCGGCCGGTGATCGTCTGTGCCGACGAGAGCGTGCATCATACCGGCGACCTCGCGAGCCTCCGCGACCGGTATGATGCGGTCAACATCAAGCTCGACAAAACAGGCGGCCTGACCGAGGCCCTAGCGATGAAGCGCGAGGCGCAGCGCCTCGGCTTCCAGACCATGATCGGCTGCATGGTGGGAACGTCGCTTGCCATGGCCCCGGCGGTGCTGGTCGCCCAAGACGCCGATTTCGTCGATCTCGACGGGCCGCTGCTGCTCGCGCGCGACCGTGAGCCGGGACTGCGCTACGAAGCTTCGCTGGTCTTTCCGCCAGCGAGCGAACTCTGGGGCTGAAGGTAATAGGCGACGACGACCATTGCCAGGCCGAAGACCGCGACCCCGGACATGACGTAATAGCTGCCAAGGCCGAACCAGGCATAGAGGTAGCCGGCAATGAAGGTCATGATACCAAGGCACATGCCGTTGTAGAAGAAATAGAGGCCTTGCGCGGAGGCCTCCTGCGTCTCCTGCACGCTCGCGAGAATACGGCGCTGGATGCCCGTGTGAACGCAGGCATAGGTGCAGGAATGAAGGCATTGCAGCATGAAATATCCGATGAAGCCGAAATTGATCGGAAACAGGATCCAGCGGAAGATGGACATGATCGAGCCGAAGCAGATCAGCTGCCAGGCGGTGAAGCGGCGGCTCAGACGCCTGGAAATGAAGAACACCATCACCTCCGACATCACGCCAACGCTCCACAGGACGCCGACCGCCGTGCCCGAAAAGCCGATTTGATGCCAGTAGATCGAGGAAAACGTATAGTAGACGGCATGGCTGGATTGCTGGATCGATACGCCGATCATGGTGATCAGCAGCTGCGGGCTACGCAGTGAGCCTGATGTCGGCGCCTGCAGGTTGATCGGCTGACCGCGCCGCCGCGTCGGCCCGATCCTCGGGCTGGCGAAGCCCATCAGCGTCGTCAGCACAAAGCCGGCAACCATGGTCGGCAGCACCATTGCGCCGCCCCATATTTCGATCAGCTGCCCGCCGATCAGCGTTGCGAAGATGAAGGCGATCGATCCCCAGACCCGCATAGAGCCATAGTCAAAACCCCAGCGCCGGACGCCTGAAATGGTGATGGATTCGACGACCGGAACATAAGGCGCGTAAGTCGCGCCCTGAATGGCATAGACGAGGAGGACCGGCCAGAAATCCTTGGTCAGGTAGAGCGCCATCGCTGTCAACAATGACAACCCACCCGACCAGATCAGCACATAGGAGCGCTCCTGCATCCTGTCGGCAAGCAGCGCGACCAGAGGCACGGCCAGCACGCGCACGACCATCGGCACGGCAAGGATGATGCCGATCTCGCTGTCGTTGAAATGAAGGCTTGCGAGCCAGACTGGAAAGAATGGAAGAGCGATGCCGTTGACGATCAACGGCGCACAATAGGACAAGGCACTGCGCAACTTGAAATAGGGTGGCGCACCCTCGACCGCCAAATTTTTCGCTGCGGGAATCATGATTGACCTGAAGGGAAATTGAGTTCGTCCCTATCACGCAATCGTGGGTACGACTATGGCGAGAAATAGCCGTACTGTAACGTTTCGGAAAAAATTATTGGTCTGTATTCTGGCTGCAACGTCGGCCGCGGCGCAACCGGATTTCAGGCTGCCTGAGCGCCCAATGCCTCGGTCATGTCCTCGACCGCTGTCACGGCAGGCTTTGCATCCAGGATTTCCCGCCAGGTGATGAGCTCGAAGCTGCCGTCCTCGTGTTCGGCAACCGCCGTGCAGCTCTCAACCCAGTCTCCCGTGTTGATATATTGTATGCCGTCCATCTCCTGGATCGTAGCGTGATGGATGTGACCACAGATCACGCCATCGGCATTGTGCTTGCGGGCTTCTTCAGCCACGACGCGCTCGAATTCGCCGATGAAGTTGACGGCATGCTTGACCTGAAGCTTGGCCCAGGCCGAGAAGGACCAATAGTTAAATCCGAGGCGACGGCGTATTGCCGCAAGCCCGATATTGATCATGATCGCCATGTCGTAGGCCCAGTCGCCGAGATAGGCGAGAAGGCGGGCATTGCGCACCACGACGTCGAATTCGTCGCCATGCAGGATAAGATATTTCTTGCCGTCGGCCGTCTCGTGCATCGCGCGCTCGGCGACTTCGATGCCACCGAAATGCATGCCCGGGAAATCGCGCAGGAATTCGTCGTGATTGCCGGGAATATAGACGATGCGGGTACCCTTGCGCGCCTTGCGCAGCAGCTTCTGCACCACGTCATTGCAGTCCTGCGGCCAATACCAGCTGCGCTTCAGCCGCCAGCCGTCAACGATATCGCCAACGAGGAAAATGGTATCCGCTTCATGATACCGCAGAAAGTCCAGAAGGAAGTCCGTTTTGGCCGCCTTGGAGCCAAGATGCACATCGGAAATGAACAGCGTACGAAAGCGCCGAGTGTCCATTGTCTTCATCACAAACCTAATGTCCGTGCCCTGTTTCTATCCATCTTGCATTCGTCCTTCCAAAATCAGACTCGTGTATCAGGAAGATGACAAGGCCCAGGGACAACCTGCCGCAACGCGCGCTCAAGCCGGCCTTGCAGCGATAGCAAGGTCGGGTCGGTCGGTGGTGAAACTGGCCACTCCGAGCCGGAACATCGCCTGGGCGGCCTCGCGTGTATGCGCTGCCCAACCATGGACCGTAATGCCGTTTCCGCGCCAGAAATCCAGGACGGCGGCGCTGATCATATCGGCCTTCAGCGCGATCTCTCTGATGTCGTAAGCATTGAGGCTGGCAAGCAGCCCCTTGCTGCCAAGCTGCGTCAGGAGGAGCGGCGAGCAGAGCCAGACGAGACCGAGAAGGTCCTCTCGCTTGCCGCCATGCATGCCGAGCGCCTCGACGAAAGCTTCCAGCCTGGACAGGCTGAAACTCGTGACCATCGATCGCTTCAGCATGCCGCTCAGCATCAGCTCGGCGGCGATGCGGCTTTCCATTCCCTCGTAGGCATTCCCTTCGGCTTTGGTCTTGATCTCCAGCCGCAGATCCACCTTCGACGGTTCAAAGATCGCGATTGTTTCCCCGAGCGTCGGTATGCGCTCGCCGCGCGTGCCGAGGATCACATGCCGCATCAGCTCGTCATAGGTCAGGTCGGCAATCGCGCCCTTGCCGTCAGTCATGCGGTCGATCGATGCGTCGTGATGAACGACCAGTCTGCTGTCGCGTGTTTGATGGACGTCGAATTCCACCATCTCCACCTCAAGCTTGGCGGTCTCCGCAAAAGCGAACTTGCTGTTCTCCGGCCATAGATGCGAGCCGCCGCGGTGAGATGCGATGTGGGTCATGTCGGTGTTCCTCTTGTTCTGCCGCTGCATAGGGCCTGCGCATAAACCGCGTATGACAAGGGTGCGGCGCAGCAGATTCAAAGTCCGTTTACGACGATAAGCCGCCGCGACAAAAAAGCTTTCCGCCTCCGCAATTGCTTACTGTTCGCCACGGACGATTGATGTATGCAGAGACTCCACAGAACCGATTTGGCCGCAGAATGGAGACGCGTATGACCACGCACGATGCACCGAAAGCGCAAAAGAACATGACGAGCGGCGATCTCGACGAACAGGCGCTTTTCTTTCATCGCTATCCGCGGCCCGGCAAGCTGGAAATCCAGGCAACGAAGCCGCTCGGCAACCAGCGTGACCTGGCGCTTGCCTATTCGCCCGGCGTCGCAGCACCCTGCCTTGCGATCCGCGACAATCCGGAAACCGCGGCGGACTACACGTCCCGCGCCAATCTCGTCGCCGTGATTTCAAATGGAACGGCCGTCCTCGGTCTCGGCAACATCGGTCCTCTCGCCTCCAAGCCGGTCATGGAGGGCAAAGCCGTCCTCTTCAAGAAGTTCGCCGGCATCGACGTCTTCGATATCGAAGTCGACGCTCCGAGCGTCGACGAGATGGTCAGCTCGATTTCGGCGCTGGAGCCGACATTCGGCGGCATCAATCTGGAAGACATCAAGGCGCCTGAGTGCTTCGAGGTGGAACGCCGCCTGCGCGAGAAAATGAAGATCCCGGTCTTCCACGACGACCAGCACGGCACTGCCATTATCGTCGCGGCCGCAATCCTCAACGGTCTCGAACTTGCCGGCAAGCGCATCGAGGACATCAAGATCGTTGCGTCGGGCGCCGGTGCTGCCGCACTCGCCTGTCTCAACCTGCTCGTCATCCTCGGCGCCAAGCGCGAGAACATCTGGGTCCATGACATCGAAGGCCTCGTCTACGAGGGCCGCGCCGAGCTGATGGACGAATGGAAATCTATCTACGCCCAGAAGAGCGACAAGCGCACGCTGGCTGATTCAATTGGCGGCGCCGACGTCTTCCTCGGCTTGTCTGCCGCTGGCGTCCTGAAGCCTGAACTCCTGGCGCAGATGGCCGAAAAGCCGCTGATCATGGCGCTCGCCAATCCGACGCCGGAAATCATGCCTGATCTCGCCCGTGCCGCCCGGCCCGACGCGATGATCTGCACCGGCCGTTCCGATTTCCCGAACCAGGTCAACAACGTCCTCTGCTTCCCCTATATCTTCCGTGGTGCGCTCGATTGCGGCGCCCGGACGATCAATGAGGAAATGAAGATGGCGGCGGTGCGCGCCATCGCGGCGCTCGCCCGCGAAGAAGTTTCCGATGTAGCGGCAAGAGCCTATTCGGACGAATCCCCGGTGTTCGGTCCGAACTACCTGATCCCCTCGCCCTTCGATCCGCGTCTCATCCTGCGTATCGCCCCGGCCGTCGCAAGGGCTGCCGCCGAGAGCGGCGTTGCTTCCCGACCGATCGAGGATTTCGACGCTTATCTCGACCAGTTGAACCGCTTCGTCTTCCGCTCCGGCTTCGTCATGAAGCCGATCTTCACGGCAGCCAAGATTGCCGATCGCAAACGCGTCATCTTCTCCGAAGGCGAAGACGAACGCGTGTTGCGCGCCGCCCAGATCCTGCTTGAGGAAGGCACGGCGAACCCGATCCTAATCGGCCGCCCGCAGGTCATCGAGACCCGCCTCAAGCGCTACGGCCTGAAAATCCGCCCGAATGTCGATTTTGCCGTCATCAACCCGGAAGACGACCCCCGCTTCCGCGAATATGTCGACCTCTATTTCTCGATCGTCGGCCGCAGCGGCGTCATCCCTGAAGCCGCCCGCACGATTGTCCGCACCAACGCGACCGTCATCGGCGCCCTGGCACTCCGGCGCGGCGAAGCTGACGCTCTGATCTGCGGTCTCGAGGGCCGATATGAACGGCATCTGCGAGTTGTACGGCAGATAATTGGCAAGCGCCCGGATGTTCGCGACCTCTCGGCTCTTAGCCTGTTGATCTCCCATCGCGGCGCCACTTTCTATACCGACACCTATGTCACGTTTAACCCGTCAGCGGAGGAAGTGGCGCAATCGGCCATATTGGCGGCGGAGGAAATCAAGCGTTTCGGCATCACACCGCGTGTCGCGCTTGTGTCCCATTCCAACTTCGGTTCGCGAGAATCCGAGAGCGCGACGAAAATGCGCAACGCCCTTCAGCTCGTTCGCGAAGCCGCTCCAGACCTGGAAGTTGACGGCGAAATGCATGGCGACAGCGCCATTTCCGAAAGCTTGCGCCGTCACGTCATGCCGAACAGCACGCTGTCCGACGAAGCGAACCTGTTGGTCTTCCCCAATCTTGATGCGGCAAACATCACCCTTGGCGTCGTCAAAACAATGATCGATGGTCTTCACGTCGGACCGATCCTTCTCGGAACGGCCATGCCTGCACACATCCTCTCTCCTTCAGTCACATCCCGAGGCGTGATGAACATGGCGGCGCTCGCCGTCGTCGAGGCGTCACAACCTGGCTGACGCAGAAATTACCGATTTGGGGCAGCCGTTTCATTTAGAAGCGGCCGCTTACCAATTGTTATTGTAGAGTGAGAGGAAAGTAACCCTAACTCGTTTAAATTACTAGACATATCAACTGTAGGTGGGCCAGACTTGTCAGGTGAGTTCGACAAGTATCAGGATCCAATATGCGCGCAGGCTATTTTGAACTGTTTGACTGGCTGGAACAAAGCAAGCCAGTGCAGCCGCGTGAATTCTTTAACCGCTTGCGAATAGCCTACGGCATTACTCATCTCATCTATGTCGATGTCTTTTCTGCCTCGCGTTCGGCGCAAGTCCATCGCCTTCACCACACGTTCTCCCGTGAACAATCCACAGCTCTTGCAAGCATCGGCAACGAAGTTCTACTTCCGGCCTTGAAATTCGTGTTGTCCTCCGTCCGCCCGGTTGATCACGCCACCCTCCGCCAGCAGATACCGGCGGCCGATATTCTCTTCAAGCAGGTCAGCGCGCTCGGCATACCGGCAGAGGGAATTTCATACCCCTTGTTGGCGCCGGAGGCTCGGGCCGCGGCCCTCGTGATCAGCATTCCGCTCGCCTCGGAGGAAGTCCCGCTTTTCCTCAGAAGTTACGGTCGCGACATTCAGACCCTCGCAGCACTCTTCCACGCCTCGATGATCGAGGCGGAGCGACCGCCATCCATCAGCAAGGACGAACTCAGGCGGATCACGCCGCGCGAACGCGAGGTTCTGCGCTGGGCGGCCGCCGGCAAAAGCTACTGGGAGATCGCCATCATCCTCGGCATCACAGAGCGCACCGTCCGCTTTTTCATGAGCAATGCACGCCAGAAACTCGACGTCGTCTCGAACACCCAGGCGATTGCCGAAGCCGTCTGGCGCGGGCTGATCCCTCAATCCTGAGAGACCTAGTAGCAGCCCCTTACTCTTTTCTGCACTGTCACTAGCGCCAGTATAGCCGAGCCCTCACTTTTGCCAGTCTCCGGTCACCGAACCAAGAACGGAGACTGGCATGATTAAGCTCTTCAGCGGCACCACCCGCCATCATCATCTCACCGCGATGGACGAGATGTTCCGTCTGCGAAAGAAGGTTTTCCATGACCACCTGAAATGGGACGTCCTCGTCGACGGCGAATGGGAAATCGATCACTACGACCTGTCGAACCCGATCTACGTCCTCTCCTACTCGGACGAGACCGGCAAGCTGCGTGGCGCGCTCCGCCTGCTGCCGACGCTTGGACCGAACATGCTGGACGACACATTCCCCATCCTCCTCGGCGACACGCCCGAAATCCGCAACTCGATGATCTGGGAATCCAGCCGCTTCTGCATCGATCCGGAAATCTCCCAGGATCGCGCCTCGAACCAGGTGACCGTTGCGGCCGCCGAACTGATGTGCGGCGTCGGCGAGCTCGGACTTGCCTCGGGCCTCTCGCACATTGTCACCGTTACCGACGTCTTCCTGGAACGCATGTTCCGCCGCATGGGCTGCCCGGGCGAACGCATCGGCGAGCCGAAGAAAATCGGCTCGGTCTACGCGGTCGCGGTTTCCTGGGACGTGACGACCGATCTGCTTTATCGCATGAAACAGGTCGCGGAAATCAACGGCCCGGTCCTCGAGCAGGAAACGACCGTCGCGCTGGCTCGTGCCGCTTGATGTCACGTCAAATTCATCGCCGCGGTCACGGGAAATCGCGGCGATGGGCCATTTCCACAGCATCTTGTTAATGCCGGATCCTGTATGATTGATGCTGCACATCGATCGACGGAATATCCTCGTCAGGGGCGGCATCATGGAACGCAGCCGGAAATTCTCCTTATTTTTTCTATTGCCCCTGATCGCAGCTACGCCGGTCGCCGCGCAGAACCAGTCGGTTTGTGACGAACTCCACGGACGGCTCGCCAACATCCCCGAGGTCGTCAGCACCTCGCATTCGGTCCGCAGATATTCAAACGCCATCGACGAGCAGACATCGGCGGTCCGCAGGCTTCAGGCGGAGATGCAGGATCGCGGCTGCCACTCCGGCA
Source organism: Neorhizobium sp. P12A (assembly GCF_008365395.1). NCBI lineage: Bacteria > Pseudomonadati > Pseudomonadota > Alphaproteobacteria > Hyphomicrobiales > Rhizobiaceae > Neorhizobium > Neorhizobium sp. P12A. The sequence goes on from NZ_QOVX01000006.1 coordinate 274,649, forward strand.
GTGGGGTAATTATCAACGGGCAGGACGCCGCCGTTTGCGATCAGCTCGAAACCTCGCTTGGCCGCCTGCAGGAAGACCTGCAATTTCTCATCGAGCGGCGTGACGAAAGCCAGCGCGCCGGCGGCTCAGACGATGTGTTGCGCGATCAGCTTGAAACGGCACTCCGGCAAAACGGATGCGAGGATTCCGCAGCGGCTAATCCCGATACGATCATCACCAATCGCCCCGAAGTGCCCGCGACACCAGAGCAGCAGGCGATGCGGACCGACACGTTCATCCAGCCGATGGACAGAAGCGGCGGCCCGCAGCCGGGCTATGACTATTACCAGGCCGCACCGATGAACTATCCCACCGGCGGTCCCTATGGCGCGGGCCTGCAGACGGTCTGCGTGCGGACCTGCGATGGCGGCTTCTTCCCGCTGACCACCAATGCCTCGCCGGTCAATTTTCAGCATGACGCGGAAACCTGCTCGCGCATGTGCCCCGGCGTTCCGACGGAACTTTATTTCCGCTATTTGCCGAACCAGGAATCCTCGGAAATGGTCTCTGCGGCAACAGGCGCGCCCTACAGCGCCATGCCTTACGCCTTTGCCTATCGCAAGCGCGCGCCCGGCGAGAAGTCGTCCTGCACCTGCAACATGTCGGCCTATTACGAAGAAATGCAGCGCGAGAAGGCCAGCATTCAGCCACAGAGCGTCCAGCCGCAGCCAGCCGCGCCCTATAGCTCCATAACGACGATCACGACGACCAAGCCACCCTCACCCCAGCCGCAGACTGCAACGACGGCCCAGCCCGCACCAGCCGACCGCCCTTACGATCCGACGGCCAGGAAGATCCGCCAGGTCGGCCCGCAATTCCTGTCGACGGATGAGGGAAAGATCGACCTCAAACATCCCCTGGCGCCTGGCCCCCAGCCGGAGCAATAGGGCCAACCTCACCCCAGCGGTCACTGAAGACGAGATCGTCCAGCGACAGCCGCTGTCGCCATCCCTTAACCGCCAGTTCCGGTTCACTGTAGAGCTCATCAACATAGCCGAGGCAGAGCCAGGCAACGATCTCGATTCTATCGGGAATGCCGAGCAGCAGCCTAATATCGGCATCATGGAAGATGCTGACCCAGCCCATGCCGACACCTTCGGCACGCGCGGCAAGCCACAGGTTCTGGATGGCGCAAACCGTGGAGTAGGAATCCATGCGCGGATTATGCGTGCGTCCAAGCACGACCGGCCCGGCCCGGTCAGGATCGCAGGTGACGCATATGCTGAGCGGCGCCTTGCGGATACCTTCAAGCTTCAGGGAACGATAGCTGACGGCCCGCTCACCCTTAAACATCTGAGCCGCCTCGTCGTTAGCGTGCTGGAACGCCTGCCACGCAGCCTCACGAACCAAGGGATCGCGGACAAGCACGAAACTCCAGGGCTGCATGAAACCGACGGACGGCGCGCTATGCGCGGCCCCGAGCAGACGCGCAATCAGCGCATCGGGCAACGGATCGGGCAGAAACTGGTCGCGAACATCCCGCCGTGTTTCGATGGCGCGGTAGACAGCTTCTCGTTCAGCCGCGGAAAATGCCTGTGAACGGACAAGAAAATCCTTCGGATCGGGTCGCATCGTCAAATCCCCAACAATGCCGACCTCACCGCCGTCCGCGCGGTTTGGCCTATCGCGTCAGGCCGGTCTTCTGGCTTGGCTTCGATTGCCTCTCGCTACCTTCCCGGTTTAACAACCAGTGGCATCCATATGAAAGAACATTCGAAAGTTCTTTCCTGCGACAGACATCCGCCTCACAGCGTTGGGCACGCGCCGGATTTTGACCGGCTTCCCGATTCTCCCGCTTGGCACGGGCACCTGACGATCAAAGCTATGCGCGATCCGCCTACCGAAAGCAAGCGGATCGCCAACACGTCTCAACGAGAGGAAACGGGCCTCCTGAACAGCCTCATGATTGCCTCATCGCCCGTCTCCCGCGCCAGATCGCCGTAGGAACGTCCCGAGGCATCCCGAATGGAGCGATCGGCGCCGCGGCCGACAAGGAGCGCCGCCGCATCGGCGCGATGATTGAGAATGGCAAAGCCCAGCGGCGTCAGCCAATCTCGGTCCGGGCTCGGCGCACCGGATCGTCGAAGGCTCTCAAAACGCCGGTCGAGCAACGATGGATCCGCGTCCAGCAATGCTTCCAGCTGCCCGATCTCACCAAAGGCGGCCGCCGCAAAGATATCGAGCGGCTGCGTCTTCAGGAACTCCACCATATCGGCATGGCCGTTATAGTCCGCCCAACCGATCGGCGGCGCGTGATAGTAGGGATCGCGGATCGTGGGATCGGCACCATGCTCGATCAGCAGTTTTACCATTTCGATGTGACCGTGGAGTGCTGCTTCATGCAGCGGCGTGCGGCTAGTCATCGCGTTCACATCCAAACCAAGCGCCAGCATCCGACGAACCGCCTCAAGGGCATTTTCGCCTGCGGCCTCATGCAGCATGGTTGGGTGCTTTCGCTGGACATCGGCGGGGCTGGTCTGCTGCGCCGCCATCATTCTCGGCAAATAATCGATTGGATGCTCGCTATTCATGATGGCGACATAGGCCCAATCCTCCGCCTTCAGACGAACCGCGACCGCTCCATGCTGCACGAGATAGGCCACCAACTCCTTCTCGTTGCCGAGCCGCGCCCACTCATAGGGCGTGCGCCCATTGACCGGCCGGTTGACGTCGGCGCCATGCTCGACCAATAGCCGCACCCGCTGCGGCATCCGCTTTTCCAGAGCCCAGGCGAGTTGATAGTCGAACACGGTCTGCGAATTCTCGACCAGCTTCCCATCTTCCCGCACGGACCAATTGTTCCGGTCGCTGGCGCTCAATCCATATTCGAGCAGCAGTTCGAGGCAGGAATTATCCGGCTCGAACATCCTGTTGTAGAGCGCCTGGCTGTCATTGACGTTCGCGCCGGCGTCAAGCAGCAGCCGCGCGAATGTCATATAGCCCGGATGTTCCGGCTGCCGGATTTTCCCAGCCTCTCCCTGCCCGAAGACGCCGGTCAACGCCGTGAAGCGATATTGGCCATTGTCGAGAAAGAGGGCATTCGGATCGGCTCCACGCGCGATCAGCAGTCGGCCGACGTCGAGAGTGGAATGGCCGGGAAGACGGGCATAGGCAGCATAAAGCAACGGCTGCCAATCGTAGGGACCGCCCTTTCGCTCGATCAATTGCGGCTGCCGGTCCAGCCAGCGGGCGACGCGTGCCGCATCGCCCATCGCTGCGGCAACATGGATGCTATCGTCGGCAATATCGGGATGCGCGTCAAGGAGCTCCACGGCCTCGTCGAAACGGGCGGGATCGGCGGGAATACGCGAGAAATAGGACACGGTCGCAAGCGACAGGAAGCGATTGGCAAGCTGATCCCTCGCCTCATCCCGGCTACCCGATCGCTCCAGATGGTCCTTGAGCTTGGTCCAGCTCGAGAACCCGTATTCGCGAGCCGTTACCAGCTGGATATCCTGCAGCCCGACTGCTGCAGCGTCAGCGAAATACGGCGTCACGCGCGCAAGCGCCGACGTATCGCCTGTTTGCACGGCTTTCAAAAAGGCTTTCGCCTGCTTTTTCACGGAATCGAGCGTGGCGTTCGCCGCCAGGGAGCGTGTGGTCACGGAGACCTCCTTTCATAACGTCCGGTATCCGCGCCCACAGACTGAAAAGAGGTGTGGCAGTCTAAAAATCATTCATCAGGTGGGCCTTGCCCTTCCCGCGGATCGGATGTGCCCTGCGAACGATCAAAAGCTATCGGCAAAAATCCGCGCTGTCCAGCGGCCTCAGGCCGCCGGCTCATAGCGAACGAAGGCGAATTCATCACCATCCGGTGACCAATTGGGCGAATTCATCGTGCCCTGGCCACCGAACAGATCGAACAGCGTTTCGACATTGCCGCCATCCGCATCCATCATGCGCACCCGAACGTTCAGGTCGCGCGGATGATCAAACACATCGGGGTCGTAGGAGATGAAGACGACTTTGTCACCCCTGGGTGACGGATGCGGAAACCAGTCGCCGTAGTTGCTGTCCGTTATCCGCTCGACGGCAGAACCATCGGTCTTGACACGCCAGATCTGCATCAGGCCGGTGCGGCTGGAATTGAAGTAAATCCAATTGCCGTCAGCCGAATAGTCCGGCCCGTCATTGCGCCCTTCGCCAAATGTCAGCCGTCGTTCCTCGCCGCCTTCGATGGACATGGAATAGATATCGAAGACCTGGTCGCGAATGCCGCAATAGGCGAAGGATTGCCCGTCCGGCGACCAGCCATGCCAATAGGACGGGAGATTTCCCGTCATCAAGCTCGGTGCACCACCTTGCGACGGAAGTAGATAAATGCAGCTCTTGCCGAACTCGCATTTGTCGGAAATGGCAATCAATGATCCATCCGGCGAAATGCCGTGATCATTGTTGCACAATGTCGCAAAACCGGTGTCGACCTTCACCGGCTCCGCGCCGCTCTCCAGCGCCAGGCGATAGATCAACCCTTCGCTGTTAAGCAGAAGATAGCGGCCATCGGGCGACCAGTTCGGCGCCTCGAAAAGATCGGATGTCTGCCAGACAACCCGCGTCTCGCGTGTGCGGATATTGAAGATCTCGACCGAACTACGCATGGCTCAAACTTCCTCCTTGATCGGACGATCCTCGCCAATCGGGCTGCTGATGGCATCCTGGAGCTTCGCAAAGACCGAATTGGCAAGCATCGCGTAACGCTGCTCACGAAACACGCCGGCGAGGCTCCAGAACAGGCTGATGACGAGCGTCACGAAAGCGACCCCGGTGATCTTCAGGCTCGCGTCCGAAATCCCGTATATGCCGAGAAAAATGGAGGGGGCGAAGAACACGCCGCTATTGACGAAGCGCATCCATCCGGAGCGGGCCCTCGGCTGAGCTGCCATCAATGCGATGTAGCGCCGCTCCTCCCTGGAAAACTGCGGAGCCGGCGCCGGTCGGCTGCCTGCCTGCCGGACGACCTCCTCGCTCATGCCCGATCCCGGAACCGATTGGTGATTGGATAACGGCGATCGCGGCCGAAATTCTTCTTGGTGATCTTTACGCCCGGCGCTGACTGACGTCGCTTGTATTCCGCCAGATAGAGCAGATGCTCGACGCGATGAACCGTCGCCACATCGTGGCCTCGCGCAACGATCTCCTCGACCGCCATTTCCTTCTCGACAAGGCATTCGAGAATGTCGTCGAGGTCAGGATAGGGCGGCAGGGAATCCTGGTCCTTCTGGTCCGGTCTTAGCTCGGCAGACGGAGCTTTATCGATGATGTTCTGCGGAATGACTTCGCCCGAAGGCCCGAGCGCGCCCGGCGGCACATGCGCATTGCGCCAGCGCGACAGCGCGTAGACCTGCATCTTGTAAAGGTCCTTGATCGGGTTGAAGCCGCCGTTCATGTCGCCGTAGAGCGTCGCGTAACCCACCGACATTTCGGACTTGTTGCCCGTGGTGACGACCATCGAGCCAAACTTGTTCGAAATCGCCATCAGGATCGTTCCGCGGGCGCGGCTCTGCAGGTTCTCCTCGGTGATGCCGCTATCCGTGCCCTCGAAGAGTTCCGAAAGCGCAGACGTGAAACCCACCACCGGCTCCTCGATCGGCACGATGTCGTAGCGGCAGCCCAGCGCCTTGGCGCAATCGGCCGCATCCTTCAGCGAATCCTCAGAGGTATATCGGTAAGGCAGCATGACGGTTCGCACCCGCTCCTCGCCGATCGCATCAACCGCAATCGCGGCGCAGATGGCCGAATCGATGCCGCCGGAAAGGCCGAGCACGACACTCTTGAAACCATTCTTGTTGACATAGTCCCTGAAGCCGAGCAGGCAGGCACGATAATCCGCCTCCTCTTTCTCCGGGATATGCGACATTGGCCCCTCGGCGCAATGCCAGCCCGCATCGCCCCTCTTCCACGTCGTAACCGCAAGCGCTGCCTCGAACTGGCTCATCTGGAAAGCCAGCGACTTGTCCACGTTGAAGGCGAAACTTGCGCCGTCGAAAACCAGTTCGTCCTGGCCGCCGAGCTGCGCTGCGTAAATCATCGGCAACCCGGTCTCGATCACCTGTTTCAGGACCACCTGATGGCGGATATCGACCTTGCCTCGATAATAGGGAGAGCCGTTCGGAGAGAGCAGAATCTCCGCCCCGCTCTCGGCCAGGGTTTCGCAGACGCCGAGATCACCCCAGATGTCTTCGCAGATCGGAATGCCAAGCCGCACGCCGCGGAAATTCACCGGCCCCGGCATGAGACCCTGATCGAAGACGCGCTTCTCGTCGAATTCGCCATAGTTCGGCAGATCGACCTTGTCGCGGACCGCGATGACCTTTCCGCCATCAAGCACGGCAACGGAATTGTATCGTCCGCTCTCATCCTGCCGCGGGAATCCGATGATCACGCCCGGTCCGCCATCGGCCGTATCGGCTGCGAGGCTTTCCACAGCCCTCCAGCACGCGCGAATGAAAGCCGGCTTCAACACCAGATCTTCCGGCGGATAGCCGGATATGAACAGCTCGGTGAAAAGAACGAGATGCGCCCCTTCGCGAGCCGCGTCCGTGCGCGCCTCACGCGCTTTTGCGAGATTGCCGGCGACATCGCCGACCGTCGGATTGAGCTGCGCAACCGCGATGCGCATGGTGTGCGTGATGGAGGTTTGCTCTGTCATGCCATCCATTTAGCGTTCGCAGGGAAGCTCCGCAACTCGCTTCCGCACGCCCTTTCGTTTTCGGCGTTGCAATTTGCCGGCACAAAAGAATACTGACGCCCAAAGTGATTAAGGCCCGGAGTCTCCCATGTATAACCTCTCGAATTTCGTCCACCTGCATTTCGACAAGTCTGCCGATGAACTGGGCGACATCGAAAAGCGAGTTCTGAAAAAGGCGCACGAGCGCAAGGTCATATCGACCGACGTCAACGCTGCCTTTTCCGCGGAGGCGTCAATGGGCGAACGGCTCGCCGACGGCATCGCGCAGGTCGGCGGCTCGTGGTCGTTCATCCTGTCCTTCCTGTTGTTTCTTGTAGTTTGGACAGTCATAAACACCATCGTACTCGCGACGCGCGCCTTCGACCCCTATCCCTTCATCTTCCTCAACCTCGTGCTCTCGATGATCGCAGCCATTCAGGCGCCGATCATCATGATGTCACAGAACCGTCAGGCCGAGCGCGATCGCTTCGAGGCGGCGAAGGATTACGAAGTCAATCTCAAGGCCGAACTCGAGGTTCTGTCGCTCCACCAGAAGATCGACATGCATGTTCTGACGGAGATCGAGTCGCTGAAGCAGGAAATCTCGAAGCTGGTGCAGAAGCTCGACAACCAAAACTGACGCGGCGAAGCTTCTTCGGTTTCAGTCCGAGGGGCCTGCCGTCAGCAGGCCCGGACTTCCCTGCCGGTACTGCGGCAGCTCGTCCGATATCTCATAGAAATCACCCTTGTCCGCGCAGTAGATATGATAGGCGATCTTGAGATCGCTGGGCTGGTCGAACAGGCCAGCCATGAGCGAAATCTCGTCCGCGCCTTCGGCCTGCCAGAACAGGGCCGACCCGCAGGTCTTGCAGAAACCTCGGCGCGCGAAAGAACTGGCCCGGTACCACGTTATGGACTCGTCTCCCTCGATCGCGAGTTTGTCGATGGAGACATTCGTGGCGGCATAATAGAGCCCGGTCTGCTTGCGGCACTGGGAACAATGGCAGGCGACGACCTCCCGCAGCTGTCCATATGCCCGGAACCGCACCGCGCCGCAGAGACACGATCCCGTATGCTCTTCATCCATGCTTATCCCTCCCCGCAAACACGCCCGGCCACCGTCATATCGGTGCTGCAAATCCTGTCAAACGCAAAGGCATGACAAGACCTTCAGCGAATCTGATCCAGCATGGGACATGCGCCGCTTGGGCAACTCCTCGTTGGGAAAACACTGGGAGAGATATCGAAGGCTAGCGAAAGAGGCAGCGGCATTTTGACGGGCATTTAAGGCCGGAGGAAAAAAGGTCCGGGAAACAACGGCTTGAACCGGAACAATCACAGGTGGCTGGAGGCATGACTTATTCGGCGCACCTGCCGCCTTGCGACCTATAGGGTCTCTAGCGGAGCAGGTTCTCATCTACACGCAATAAGTTTATTAGCTAATTATATTTTAATACATACTGATACATCATAGGCGTTAGTGATCCAAAGGATCATCAATGATAGCTTGCGAAAGGGCATACCCATGAAGAGGTTCCGCGATCTCCAATGGTGCCGAGATGGGGCTGCGGCGGTCGAATTCGCCATACTGGCTCCCGTCTTCATTCTAGTGCTGATGACACTGATTGCCTATGGCATCTACCTAAGTGTCGCGCACTCCGTGCAACAGATTGCAGCCGACGCAGCAAGAACCGCAGTCGCCGGAATAACCGAGAGCGAACGCGAGCAACTGGTCGACACCTTCGTTACGAATTCGACGCTGAACGACACCTTCTTGAAGCGTGACAAGCTCAAGGTCACGGTCGCCGCCGACCCCACCAACAGCAACCAGTTTACGGTCTCGGTCGAATACGACGCTAAAGACCTACCCATCTGGAATATCTACAGTTTCGCTTTGCCAGACAAGACGATCAAGCGGTTTGCGACGATCCGCATGGGTGGCATATGAAGCCATATCGGATGTTGATTGACCGCCTCAGCAAAGATCGCAGTGGTAACATAGCAGTCATTTCAGCGCTCTGCGCTCCTCTCATCCTCTATGTCCTGAGCCTTGGCGTCGATTACGGCCTGCTGACACTTCAGCAGCGAAAACTGCAGGATACCGCCGATCTCGCGTCGATCATCGCAGCCTCGGACGCGACCAACGCGGAGACGAATGTGCTGACCTATTTTCAGCAAAACAATCTCGACATGGCGATCCGAACACCGACTGGATATGTCTCGAACAAGGGCAAGTTTCCCCTTGGAGACCAGACCACCGAAGCCAAGTTCGACGGTATCGCGACATTGACGTCAGGCACCTACGCGGCAAACGCCTCGGTTGCGCCAGCGGACCGCTTCGTCGCTGGGGCCAAGCCGACGGATGCCGTAAAGGTTGCAGTCCAGCAGACCGGCGGTCTGTTCTTCGCCTCCAGCATTTCCGCGCCGCCAAAACTTACGGCTGTAGGCACTGCCGCCACGCAGAAGATTGCGGCCTTCTCGATCGGCTCGCGCCTTGCCAGCCTCAACAACGGCGTTCTGAACGCGCTGCTGAACAGCCTGCTTGGCACGTCTCTGTCTCTCAGCGTAATGGACTACCAGGCGCTGGCCTCCGCCGACGTGAACGCACTGTCGGTCATCGATTCACTGGCCACCAACCTCAACCTGACCGCCGGCAGCTATTCGGATACGCTGAGCACCGACATCTCCTACGGCGATTTCATAAAGGCTGTGGGGAAGCAAACCGGACTGTCGCCAACGGTAAAGACGGCGATAAAAACGATCGAGGCGGCAACCAACAGCACCCGGGTCAAGTTTGACCTCGGCGACATACTGGCGCTCGGCCCCGCCAGCCAGCGCGTTGTCGGCAGTGGCTCGCATCTCAACCTGGAAGCCAATGTGATGGACCTGATCTCGGCCTCCGCCCTTGCCGCCAATGGCAGCAAACAGGTCGCCGTCAACCTGAATGGCACGGTCCCCGGTCTTTCTACGGTCCAATTGACCCTCGCCATCGGCGAGCCGGCCCAGCAGACGCCTTCGCTTGCAGTCGGCAGCCCCGGAACGGTTATAAGAACGGTACAGACCCGATTGAAACTCTCGTTGACGGTGGATGGGCTTTCAGCGCTTCTCGGCCTGAAGCTGAAAATCCCCCTCTATATCGAGGTCGCCTCGGGTCAGGGCACCCTCGCCTCGATCGCCTGCCTCGGCAATGGCGCGCAGAACGCCAATGTGACGATCGACACGATCCCAGGCGTTGCCGACGTCTATCTCGGCGATGTCGATACCTCGAAATTCTCCAATTTCGGCTCCAAGCCATCGGTCAGTCCAGCGGCCCTGATCGATTCCCTTCTTGTGAAGGTCACAGCCAGCTCCCATGTGGCGATCACCAACATGACCAAGACGTCGCTGACCTTCTCTCCATCGGATATTTCGAATGGGAACTACCGCACGGCCTCCACGCATGACACGCTGACGTCTACCGTCGCCTCCTTGCTGGGCAACATCGCCTATAAGATCAAGATCCTGATCGTTACCATCGGCACGCAGTCTTCCATACAGCAGGCTCTGTCTGCCGTGATGACCAGTATCACCGCGCCGCTCGACACCCTGCTGGACAACATTCTGATGACGTTGGGCGTCAGGATCGGCGAGGCCGATGTTCGGGTCACGGATGTGCGATGCCAGCAGCCAGTGCTGGTTCAGTAGGATTGAGGAGTCACCGAAAGAAGAAGTGGGACGATACAGAAAGGGCCGGCATAAAGCCGGCCCTTTCGGATGTGCAATGATGTTGCCGAACCGGCAATCAGCCCTGGGCAACCATGCGCTTCTCGTCGCGGCCGCCCTTCATGCGCTCGGCCAGCAGGAAGGCAAGTTCCAGAGCCTGGTCGGCATTGAGGCGCGGGTCGCAATGGGTATGGTAGCGATCCTGCAGATCGTCGGCAGAAACGGCACGCGCGCCGCCGGTGCACTCGGTCACATCCTTGCCGGTCATCTCGATATGGATGCCGCCCGGATGCGTGCCTTCCGCGCGATGGATCTGGAAGAAGCTTTCGACTTCCGACAGGATCCGCTCGAACGGACGGGTCTTGTAGTTGTTGAGCGTGATCGTGTTGCCGTGCATCGGATCGCAGGACCAGACGACCTTGCGGCCCTCATGCTCGACGGCGCGGATCAGCTTCGGCAGGTTCTCAGCGACCTTGTCGTGACCGAAGCGGCAGATCAGCGTCAGACGACCGGCCTCATTCGTCGGGTTGAGGGCGTCGATGAGCTCGATCAGATTATCCGGCGCCAGCGACGGGCCGCACTTCAAACCGATCGGGTTCTTGATACCGCGGAAATATTCTACGTGCGCGTGGTCGAGCTGACGCGTGCGGTCACCGATCCAGAGCATATGGCCCGAGGTCGCGTACCAGTCACCCGACGTTGAATCGACGCGTGTGAATGCCTCTTCGTAGCCGAGAAGCAGCGCCTCGTGGCTGGTGAAGAAATCGGTCTCGCGCAGGCTCGGATTAGACTCGGCACTGATGCCAATGGCCTTCATGAAGTCCATCGTTTCGCTGATACGATCGGCCAGCTTGCGATAACGTTCGCCCTGCGGGCTGTCCTTGACGAAACCGAGCATCCACTGGTGCACGTTTTCGAGATTGGCGTAGCCGCCCATCGCGAAGGCGCGCAGAAGGTTCAGCGTTGCAGCCGACTGGCGGTATGCCAGCAGCTGACGATCCGGGTTCGGAATACGCGACTCTTCCGTGAAATCAGTACCGTTGATGTTGTCACCGCGGTAGCTCGGAAGCGAAATGCCGTTCTGCGTTTCCATCGGCGAGGAGCGCGGCTTGGCGAACTGGCCTGCGATGCGGCCGACCTTCACCACCGGCAACTGCGCGCCAAAAGTCAGCACGACGGCCATCTGCAGGAAGGCGCGGAAGAAGTCACGGATGTTGTCGGCACCGTGTTCGGCGAAGCTTTCGGCGCAGTCGCCGCCCTGCAGCAGGAAGGCGTTGCCCTCTGCTACATTGGCGAGATGCTTCTTCAGACGACGTGCTTCACCGGCAAAAACGAGCGGCGGAAAGGTTGCAAGCTGCGCTTCCACTGCTGCGAGCGCTGCCTGGTCCGGATATTCCGGCACCTGCTGGATCGGTTTTTGCCGCCAACTGTTCGGTGTCCAATTCTGTGCCATCTCAATCACCTGTTCCGCATCCGGCCTCTGGCCGAATGTCCCGTCGAAGAAATAAGGGCGGCTTATACCCCCTTGTCGTGCCTTTGCATAGCGCCGTTCAGTCCAAGATACTCTTCAAGGGCCCCTGGACAAACGGCGTCCCGGTTGAGGCTGCGAAGAGCCTGCAAGTTCCACTACATAGGCATTAACTGCCCGCATACCAAGCGGCTTTGCTGCCTATTGAGAATTGCCTGATACAACGCATCAATCAGCCGCCATGAGGGTCCTGCTGAGTTCGCCATGAGAGCGACAGGCAATTGAGGAAACGATCATGCGCGGCCAGTGGCAGCATCTGTGGCAAAATAAAGCCGGCAATTTCGGCATCATGACGGCACTGCTGATGGTGCCGCTCCTCGGAGTGGCCGGCCTCGCGATCGATTTCTCAAATGCCATGAGCGTCAGGACCCAGCTTTTCGCTGCCGCCGATGCCGCGGCGGTCGGTGCATTGGCGGAAAAATCGAGTGGTGTGGCGGCAGCCATGACCATGGGAGACGGCACTGTCAGCATCGCCGAAGCCGACGCCAAGAACCTCTTCTTCGCCCAGAACACGGTCGCGCTGCAGGAGGATGACGTCAACGTCGATGTCTCAGTAAGCAAGACAGGCAGCACGCTGCAATCGACGGTCAACTTTTCCGCCGTCGTTCCGACGACGTTCCTGCGCATCCTCGGGAAGGACTCGATCGACATATCGGGAACGGCGACGTCACAGAACCAGACGGCGACCTACATGGATTTCTATATCCTGGTGGACAATACGCCATCCATGGGGGTCGGCGCGACGCCATCAGACATTGCGACAATGGAAAGCCATACGCCGGACAGCTGCGCCTTTGCCTGCCACGAGACGGGTCAGAACGCGGGAAAAGATTACTATACACTGGCGCAGCAGCTCCACGTGACGACCCGCATCGACGTCGTTCGAGAGGCGACGCAGGCGCTGACGCAGACGGCTGTCAGCAACCGCGTTACGCCCGACCAGTTCCGCATGGCCGTCTATACATTCGGAACATCAGCAGACGACGACCAGCTGAAGACCGTCTCTGACCTTTCCACCGACATGAACCAGGTCAGCAGCAATACGACCGGCGTCCAGCTGATGACCATCCTGCAGCAAAATTACAAGAATGACGCGCTGACGAGCTTCGACAGCGCTCTGACACAGCTGAATACGACGATCTCGGCCGCCGGTCAGGGCACCGGCCCTTCCGATCGCCAGAAGATCCTGTTCTTCGTCACCGATGGCGTCGGCGACAGCCCGAAGACCAATTGCACCGAACCGCTCTCCGGCGCGAACCGCTGCCAGGAGCCGATAGACACGAGCTTCTGCACGCCGCTGAAGAACCGCAGCGTCAAGATCGCCATCCTCTACACCACCTACCTGCCCCTGCCCCAGGATGGCTGGTACAATGAGTGGATCAGCCCTTTCCAGTCGCAGATCGGCAAGAGGCTGCAGTCCTGCGCCTCGCCGGGCCTCTATTTCGAAGTCAGCCCGTCACAGGGGATCAGCGACGCCATGAACGCGCTGTTTCTAAAGGTATTGCAGACGCCGCGATTGACAGGTTGATAGAAAACCAGCCCGTCAAGACGGTTCAGACGCGCTGGCCGTCGATGACGCGGTAGCTCGGCGAATACATCGTCACCAGCTCTTCGGCAGCCGTCGGGTGAACGGCCATCGTCCGGTCGAAATCATCCTTCGTGCAGCCGGCCTTCAGCGTGATGCCGAGGATCTGTGCCATCTCGCCTGCATCATGGCCGAGAATATGGGCGCCAACGACCTTGCGGTCCTCGGCATTGACGATCAGCTTCATGATGGTCTTTTCCTTCCGGCCCGATAGTGTCGCCTTCATCGGACGGAACTCGGCGCGGTAGACTTCCAATTCCTTGAAGCGCTTGCCCGCATCCTCTTCGCTGAGACCCACCGTGCCGATCTCGGGCTGCGAGAAGACGGCGGTCGCGATCAGGTCGTGATCGGGCTTGGTCGGATTGTTCTTGTACACCGTCTCGATAAAGCACATCGCTTCATGGATAGCGACGGGCGTCAATTGTACCCGATCGGTGACATCGCCCAGCGCGTAGATGTTGGGAACGGAGCTACGCGAATACTCGTCGACGACGATCGCACCGCGCCCATCGGTCTTCACGCCGGCAGCCTCAAGACCGAGGTTCTTGGTGTTTGGATCACGGCCCAAGGCCAGCATCACGACGCCGACATCAAGCATTTCGCCCTTCATGGTGCGCGCCCGAAGCCCTGCCTCGGTTTTCGCCACTTCCTCGATAACGTCGTGGCAGAGGACACGGATACCCTTCTGCTCCATTGCCTCATGCAGGCCACGGCGCATGTCCTGGTCGAACCGCGACAGGATTTCCGCACCGCGATAGATCAGCGTCACGTCGACGCCGAGGCCATGAAAGATATTGGCGAATTCAACAGCGATATAGCCACCGCCGGCGATCAGGATCGATTTCGGCAACTCCTCCAGATGGAAGGCCTCGTTGGAGGAAATGCACAGCTCATAGCCCGGCAAAGCGGAATGATGGTTCGGAGAGCCGCCAACGGCAATGACGATCTTGTCGGCGGTGACAGTCTTGCCTGTCTTGACGAGCCGGATCGTGTTGGCGTCGATCAGCTCGGCGCGCGTATCGAATATATCAGCCTTCGCATTGTCGAGGCCCTTGCGGTAGAGACCTTCGAGACGGGCAATTTCCTTGTCCTTGGCCTCGATCAGCTTCTTCCAATCGAACTTGCTTTCCCCAACCGTCCAGCCGTAGCCGGCCGCGTCCTCGAAATGCTCGTGATACTGCGAAGCATAGACGAAGAGTTTCTTCGGCACGCAGCCGCGAATGACGCAGGTTCCCCCGTAGCGATACTCTTCGGCAATGCCGACTTTCTTGCCGAGCGATGCAGCAACGCGCGCGCTGCGCACGCCGCCCGAACCGCCGCCAATGACGAAGAGATCATAATCGTAGGAAGACATGCAAAGCTCCTGCAGGAAAATATGGGCCGGGAAAGCCGACGGGACGGGACATTTGCTGCTGATATAGTGCCGGCAGCCCCCAAAAGAAAAGCCCGGACGACGCCGGGCTTTACATATTCGATATGCGTAAAACTTAGTTCGCGGGAATGGTCAGCTTCGGGGCAGCAGGTTTTGCGGCGGGCTTTGCGGTTGCGGCCGGCTTTGCTGCCGGCTTGGCGGCCGGCGCCGCATCGGCTGCCGGAGCGTCGTCGGCGACAGGCGGTGCTGCCGGAACCTTGACGATCTTGGCCAGAGCGTCGTTGCTCTGGCTGGCGAGATCGCGGGAAATACCCTGGCTCCAGATATCGGCGGCCTTATAGAGTTCGCGCGTCGCGACAGGACCATCCTTCAGCAGCTTCTTGCCGGCATCCGACGTGTAGAACTCGGAGATCGCCTTCAGCTCGTCGACCGAGAAAGCCTTTGCATAGGTGATGGCGGCTTCGCGCTCGAGATCGGCGCGGCGCGGCGCCAGCGCCAGGGCCTGCTGATCGACCGTCGCGGCGATCTGGTCGCCGAAGTTCGGGTTCGCCTGGATCATCGTGCTCTTCAGCTGCTCGGCGAGGTTCGGAAGAATGGCGTCGAACTGGTTCGTGATACCGAGCGCGTTGATTGCGGCGCGGGCTGCCTTGATCTGCTCGTCGGTGACGTCCTGCGCATTGGCCGAGCCGAACGCGAGGCCTGAAAGAACGATGGTCGCAGCGGCAAAACGGCCAAGACCCGTTATTTTGATCATGAGTTCAATGCTCCTATGTATTTTTCGCCTGCAGTGTCCGCGCCCCTGCCGGACCGGCTATGATCGCAAGCGTCGCCATGTTGATGAAGAGTCCGTGTTCGACGACACCGGGAATGGAGTTCAATGCGATGGCTAGCGCCTCTGCATCAGGAATGCGGCCAAAAGATGCGTCGATGATGAAGTGCCCGCCATCCGTCATGAAGTTTTCTTCACCGGCCTGGCGCAGCTTCAGGGCACCCGTAAGACCAAGCTGCATGGCCGCCCGCTCGATCTTGATGCGCGTCGATGCCAGCCCGAACGGATTGACCTCTATCGGCAGCGGAAAAGCCCCGAGCGTATCAACGATCTTGCTCTCGTCGGCGATGACAATCATGCGCGCGGATGCAGCAGCGACGATCTTTTCGCGCAGCAAAGCACCGCCGCCGCCCTTGATCAGCCGCAAAGAGGGATCGACCTCGTCGGCACCATCAATCGTGAGGTCAAGCTCAGGAAGTTCGTCGAGGGATTTGAGCGGCACGCCGAGTTCGACGCAAAGCCGCGCCGTGCGCTCCGACGTCGGCACGCCCTGAACGATCAAACCCTGTGAAACCTTTTCGGCCAGCAGCCGCACGAACTCTTCAGCCGTGCTGCCGGTTCCGATTCCAAGCCGCATGCCACTTTCGACATGGGAAAGCGCTGCCTCGGCGGCTTTGATCTTCATCTGCCGGGCGTCCATAGCGCCACCTGCTCCCATTATTGCGTTGGAGTTGCTGTTTACACGGGTCCCCCCGCAAACGTAAAGCCAAAATAGCAGCTTCCGGAAGAAATGCTGCCGCTCATCACAGTGCCGGCGAGCAACTGTCATCAAGCCCGCAATTCAAGATAAGCTGGCCGACATTGCAATTCCGGGAGCGATATTCTACTTCGGAACAATTGTTCTATCGACGATCCGAGGCCCTTACCGTGAAATCTGCTCTTGTCGTATTCGATCTCGACGGCACCCTGCTGGACACGCACATCGATCTTGTCGAGAGCCTGAACCACACGATCGCCGCGCTGGACCTCGCTCCTCTAGGCTATAACGACCTTACCCACCTTGTGGGAAACGGCGCCCAGGTGATGATCGAGCGCGCCTGCAAACTGCGCGGCTACGCCCTCAAGCCGGATGGCCTCCCGGCACTCCTCGAACGGTTCATCGCGCATTATACCGACAACATACCCGGCGCCACCAAGCCTTATCCTGGCCTGATCGAGGCGATGGACGCGCTGAAGGCCAAGGGACACCGCCTTGCCGTCTGCACGAACAAGCTCGAATCCCTCGCAATGCTTCTGATCGAGCGATTGAAACTCTCGCACTATTTTGATTCCATCACCGGCGGCGATACGTTCACCGTCCGTAAGCCGGATGCACAGCATCTCATAGGCACCGTCGAGCGTGCCGGCGGTGACCTGTCCCGGACCGTCATGATCGGCGACAGCATCAACGACATACTGGTGGCCCGCAATGCCGGAGTGCCCTCGATCGCAGTGCCTTTCGGCTATTCAGATGTGGATGTCGAAACACTCGGCCCCAATCACATCATCGCTGACTATAGTGAACTGACCCCGGCCCTGGTGGAAGGGCTGCTGTCGATAGGATAATCGCGGCGTACCGCAATACCCTGGCGGCCAAGCGCATCCGCAGCCGCCGTTTTTCCTTCATCGTCAGCACTGCCGACGAGGACCGTAATACGGCTGGAAGGTATTGTCGTATGCGCGGTAGCTCCGGTAACGGCTTGCGCACCATGCGGCGTGGCTACCGTAACCGTTGTAGTAAGGGCGGCTATAATAGGGACGGCTCGCCGCTCCGGCGATAATTGCCCCGGTTGCGAAAGCCGCAAGCGGGACCCAAGCGTCGCCGTAATAGCCACCATAGTATCCGCCGGGGTAATAGCCGTAGCCCCAGCCATTTCCATACCAGCCACGGCGCCCGTACCAGCCATTGTGGCCATACCAGCCGCCGCCACGCCCATACCAACCGCCACCACGACCATGCCAGCCACCGTGGCCCCAACCACCGTTGCCGTGCCACATACGGCCACGACCGCCGTGCCATTGAACCTGCTGTATCTCGGGGTGCTGTCCCGTGAACTGCGGAATGGACAGATCGGGCATCGTGATAGCGTGGGCCTCGCTTATGGGCATAAGGCTCGTCAGCACGCTCAATCCGCCGGCGAGAATGCTAGTCAACGTTCTCATGACGAACTTCCTTCATATTAGGCATATATAAAACTAGTATTTTTTCGCGAGAGTTCCACGCATTACAGAAATATTAGCTGCCAATATCGAAGTGCGCCTTGCTGACGAAAAAGGCGGGAAATAAGCCGCCTTTTCGTTGCTTATGACTTACCTGCACTGCGCTCGCGGACCACTGGTCGGCTGGTAGGTGTTGTCGGATGCGCGATAGGTTCTGTAGCGGGCGGCGCACCACGAGGCGTGGCTGTGATAGGCCGGATGGCTGGCGGCACCGGCGATCAAAGCCCCGGCGGCTAGCGCTGCAAACGGAACCCATGCTCCGCCATCATCGTAGTATCCGTGATGATAATAGCCGTGATGCCATCCGCCGCCATAGTAGCCGTGATGGTGCCAACCGCCGTGGCCATGCCAACCACCGTGTCCGCCGTGGTTGTGCCAGACATGCCCATGACCGTGCCCGCCATGCCAGGCCACAGCCTGAAGCTCGGGTTGCTGGACCGCCGTTTGCGGAATGGGCGCGGCTGGCATGGTCATCGCACTAGCCTGGCCTATCGAACTCAGTCCCATCAGCAGGCTAAGCCCGCCTGCGACAATACCGCTTGTGATTGTTTTCATGACGAAGTTCCTTCAAATTACACATGTTTAAACGTGTAATTTTCCGTCACAGTTCCACTCATTACGGAATTGTGAAATTGGGAACATCGAGGTCTTTTCGGCTCATGAAAAAGGCGGGAAACGACCCGCCTTTTTCATTGCCCTATAACTTATCTGCACTGCTCCCGAGGACCATCGAGAGGCTTGTACGTGTTGTCGGACGCCCGATAGGTTCTGTAATGGGTAGCGCACCACGAGGCGTGGCCACTGGCACTGGCGACTGTGGTTCCGCTCGTCTGAGCGGCTGCGGGTGGAAGCCACGCGCCACGGCCGTTATAGCCGTTGTACGTGCCAGGCTGAGCCGATAGTTGCGGCGCAGCAGCTGCGTTGGCCTCAGCAAATGCGCTTAAGCCGATCAATGCAGTCAAACCGCCGATGACAATACTGCGAGTGAAGCTTTTCATGACGACTGTCCTTTTGTACCCGGCATACATAGAATAGTCATCTGCCTGTCATATTCCACTTCGAACATCCAACTACACGAGGATGTGACAATAGAAAAGGCGGCCACAGGGACCGCCTTTTATTACATTTTCGTAAGCTTTACTTAGACCTGCGTCTGACGTGCCTTGCTCGTGGCGTCAAATGCCCGCTGCGTGTACATGTCGCGGTCATAGACGTCGTTGAAATATTCGATCACGCCATCCTTGTTCGGCCATGCCGTGAAGTAGGAAATGTAGACCGGGAACTTCTGCGGCACCGGCACGGCCTTGTTCTTCCCGTCGGCGATCTGCTTTGCAACATCGGCAACGGTCGTATTCAGAACGGCGGCTGCCATCGCACGCGGATCGGCCAGACGAACGCAACCATGGCTGAGCGCGCGCATGTCCTTCTTGAAGAAGGCCTTGTCAGGCGTGTCGTGCATGTAGATGGCGTGGCTATTCGGGAACAGGATCTTCAGTTCGCCAAGAGCATTGTCGCTGCTCGGCGGCTGGCGCACGGAGATCGCCTGGGTGGAACCATACCAATCGACGCTGGACGAAGGCACGGCATGGCCGTTCACTTCGACCTGATAGCCCATGCGGTCCAGGTAGTTCGGATCGGCCCGCAGCTTCGGCAGCATCTCGTTGATGATGATCGACTGCGGAACGCCCCAGAAGGGGTTGAATTCAACGGTCTGGATCTGGTTTTCGAAGAAGTTGGTCTGGTGGTTCTTGTTGCCGACCACGACACGCATCGACAACTGTTCCTTGTTGTCGTTGTAGTAGTAGACCATGAAGGCCGGCTGGTTGATGAAGACATAGCGCGGGCCGAGTTCATCCGGCAGCCAGCGCAGCTCTTCCATCGCAATGTTGAGCTTCTGGATCTTGCTGTCGCTGTTCTCGCCGACCATGGCGCGAACCGTCGACTGACCGATAACGCCATCCGCCGTCAGGCCCCGTTCCTTCTGGAAAGCTTCGACCAACGAAACCAGATCAGGCGTATAGTCGGAGCCGCCCTGATAGGAAGCAAGCACCGAAGCCTGGCTCGTCTTCAGAGCCTCGGAACCCTTGAGTTGGATTGCCTTGACGATGTTCGCCATTTCAGGCGAGTTGCCACCCGGCTTGAGAATGCCGCTCAGCGCAACCGTCACATGATTGCCGCTGGAAGCGCCATTGCCGCGAAGCTTGGCAAGCTCAGTCTTCAGTTCCGTAAACTGCTGGTTCGACGGGCTACGGCTGTTGAGGTAAGCGGTCGTGTCCGGGCTCATGGTGATGAGCTTCAGGACCGGCGTCAGATTGACGTCCTTGCGCTTGAAGTCGTGGTACCCGGAAATCTTGTTCGGGTCGAGGCGACCACGCTCGGTGTCCTGAACATAGCTCAGCACCTTTGCCGACAGGGTCAGCTCGAACTGCATCAACGCACGATCACGGTCAGCTGAGTTGACGCTGGTCGCGTCGGAGGTCGGAAGCGGAACGGCATAATCGGCCGGATCGAGACCGACGGAAGCGGCGTCGGCCAACACAGCCATCGCAGCCTTTGCCTTGTCGTTAAGGGCGTTGTCGGAAACCCAGACGAGCGGCTGCTTCTGACTGCCGTAATAGGCTTCCAGTGCCTTGGCGACGTCGTTCGTCGTCATCACCTTCGCTTCCGTCAGGAAGTGCCGCTGCGCAGCAGAATCACTACCGCCCATCGGGGTGGCCGAAGCGTCTGCAACGGCGCCGGTTACAACAGTATCGGCAAACCGGCTGGACGCCACCAGGCGCATCGCCTCGGGCTTGTAGGTGTAATACTGATACTGCGACGCATCCACCGTCGGCAGCGGCGCACTCGCATCACCCTGCTTCGAAACCGAAGGCGGCGGCGGAAAATCCGGACGCATCTTTGTGCTTTGGCCGGCATTGCCGGGACCACCGCGAATAAAATCGAGGAAGGTCATTGCATTAGCGGATGCCGTGCTGATGCCGGCAAAACAGCACGACAGAGCGAGTACTGCGGCGGCGGATTTGGTTGCGAGCTTCATATTTTAAATCGGTCCCCGTATCATGCGGTAGCTTGAGACAGTCTCAGTCCATTCTCAAATCAATTGAGCGATACTTGGGACATCGCTTAGTCGATAAAGATAAAACGGACGAGGCCTGCCGATCGTTCAACGCCTCAACTTCATGTGAATAAGTAGATGCGCGGTTCGCGATCAGTTCACACAAAATTATGAAATTATTAGTTAATTTTTTACCGACTTTTCCGCGGCTTTTTAAGGACGGAAATTCGCCAAAAAGGAATAACTTATCAAGCGTGGCCAAAAGAACACGCCCGGGCGACCTATAAATCATGATAAAATATCTCATGAAATATTTCTGCATGTTTTCACGGGTGACGATCGGGCCTATAAACGCCTAAACGACGACAACAGCGGATATGTTCCACTCGTTATTATGGAAGGTAAATCAGTGACTTCTACCCGCACGGAAACCGATACCTTTGGCCCGATCGAAGTGGCGAGCGATCGCTATTGGGGCGCACAGGCGCAGCGCTCCCTCGGCAACTTCAAGATAGGTGGGGAAAAGCAGCCGCTATCGATCGTGCGCGCGCTCGGCATCGTCAAGCTGGCGGCAGCCCGCGCCAATATGGCGCTCGGCCAGCTCGATCCAGCTCTCGGCAAAGTGATTGTGGCGGCGTCACAGGAAGTCATCGATGGCAAGCTTAACGATCATTTTCCGCTTGTCGTCTGGCAGACCGGCTCCGGCACGCAATCGAATATGAATGCTAACGAAGTCATCTCCAACCGCGCGATCGAGATGCTCGGCGGCGTCATGGGATCCAAGAAGCCCGTGCATCCAAACGACCACGTCAATATGAGCCAGTCGTCGAACGACACCTACCCGACGGCAATGCATATCGCCTGCGCCGAGCAGATCGTCCACCACCTTTTGCCGGGGCTGCGGCATCTGCATGCAGCGCTTGAAAAGAAAGTCTCCGAGTTCAGCCATATCATCAAGATCGGCCGCACCCACACCCAGGATGCTACGCCGCTGACGCTTGGCCAGGAATTCTCCGGCTATGCCGCCCAGGTCGCCTCGGCCATCAAGCGTATCGAACTGACCCTGCCAGGACTGAGCGAACTTGCACAAGGCGGTACGGCCGTGGGTACCGGCCTGAATGCCCCTGTCGGCTTTGCCGAAAAGGTCGCGGAGGAAATCGCGGCTATCACCGGCCTACCCTTCGTGACCGCCCCGAACAAGTTCGAGGCGCTTGCCGCCCACGACTCCATGGTCTTCAGCCACGGAGCTATAAACGCCGCGGCCGCAGCACTCTTCAAGATCGCCAACGACATCCGACTGCTTGGCTCCGGCCCCCGCTCCGGTCTCGGCGAACTGGCGCTGCCGGAAAATGAACCCGGCTCCTCGATCATGCCGGGCAAGGTCAACCCTACCCAATGCGAAGCCCTGACCCAGGTCTGCATCCATATCTTCGGCAACAATGCCGCGCTGACCTTTGCCGACAGCCAGGGTCATTTCGAACTCAACGTCTACAATCCGATGATGGCCTATAATTTCCTGCAGTCGGTGCAGCTGCTCGGCGATGCCGCCGTCTCCTTCACCGACAATTGCGTGGTCGGCATCGAGGCCCGCGAGGACAATATCAAGGCCGGGCTGGAGCGTTCGCTGATGCTGGTAACGGCACTCGCGCCGAAGATCGGCTATGACAATGCCGCGAAGATCGCAAAGACTGCGCACAAGAACGGCACGACGCTGAAGGAAGAAGCCTTGGCAAGCGGCCTCGTCAGCGCCGAGGACTATGACGCGATCGTCCGGCCGGAAACGATGATCGGACCGAAATGAACAGCCGGTTCAAACGCCGCGTCAATGCGCGGCGTTGACGGACGACTGCGCGGCCGGGGCTGCAACCTGCCCCGCCGCGACATGGACCGGCGCCAGATTGGCGGGCGTCAGGTCGGCGGGCGTCAGGACATCGGCGGGATTGACGCGCGCCAGGATGTCCTTGTGAAACGCGTTCTTGAAATAGCCCGTCTGCACGCCGGCGACGATGCCGGCCAGAAGCAGGAGAACGACGACCGTAAATGGCGAGATGTGATGATGGTGGCGAGACGAAACCATGTCTCGAAGTCCTCTGAGAATTGCAATGCCCGTGGAAACGTTTGGGCGAATATCGATATAATATCGGCGTCCTGATGTTTCGAGTTCGCTTTTAGCAACGAATCGTCGCGGATCCGTTGACGATCACGCCCAACGAAATCTTCACGCAATCCATCGCATTCTACCGATCGCCGCATTCCGGCGCGATGGGAGACATGCTGACGCAATTGCATTTCCCTTCTGTCGGATTTAGACCGTTTCCAAAGAATGATCCCTCCCTCCGCCTGAAAGGTTTTCCATGGCAGACGATCTCTTTCCGCTGGGCGATGACACCACGCCCTATCGCAAGATTTCGAGCGACTATGTCTCGGTCGATACATTCAAGGGGCAGGATATCCTGACCGTTGATCCCGAAGGCATTCGCCTGCTCGCCGAGACAGCCTTCGCCGACATCAACCATTTGCTGCGCCCCGGCCACCTGAAGCAATTGGCCTCCATTCTCGACGACCCGGAAGCCACCGATAACGACCGTTTCGTCGCTTACGACCTCCTGAAGAACGCAAATATCGCCGCCGGCGGCATTCTTCCCATGTGCCAGGACACCGGCACGGCGATCATCATGGGCAAGAAGGGCCGCCGCGTCTGGACCGAAGGCGGTGATACGGCTGCCCTCTCCAAGGGCGTGCTCGACGCCTATGAGAAGAAGAACCTGCGCTATTCCCAGCTCGCGCCGATCAAGATGTTCGAGGAGAAGAACACCAAGAACAACCTGCCGGCTCAGATCGATATCTACGAGGAAGGAACTGATAGTTATGACTTCCTCTTCGTCGCCAAGGGCGGCGGTTCGGCCAACAAGACCTTCCTCTATCAGGGCACGCCGTCGCTTCTGACCCATGACCGCATGCGGGATTTCCTCAAGGAAAAGATCCTGACGCTCGGTACGGCCGCCTGTCCTCCCTACCACCTCGCCATCGTCATCGGCGGCACCTCGGCCGAAATGAACCTGAAGACGGTCAAGCTCGCCTCGACGCGCTATCTCGACTGTCTTCCCACGGAAGGCTCCGAAAACGGGCACGCCTTCCGGGATATCGAAATGGAAAAGGAAATCCACAAGCTGACGCAGAGCCTCGGCGTCGGCGCCCAGTTCGGCGGCAAGTATTTCTGCCATGACGTTCGCGTTATCCGCCTGCCCCGCCACGGCGCCTCGCTGCCGATCGGCCTCGGCGTCTCCTGTTCCGCCGACCGCCAGGCCAAGGGCAAGATCACCCGCGACGGCATCTTCGTCGAACAGCTGGAAACCGATCCGTCGAAATACATGCCCGAAATCGACGAAGCCAAGCTTTCGGCCTCGACCGTCCGCATCGATCTTAACCGTCCGATGAGCGACGTTCTGGCGGAACTCTCGCAGCATCCCGTGAAGACCCGCCTGTCCCTGAACGGCACGATCATCGTCGCCCGCGACCTCGCCCACGCCAAGATCCGCGAGCGGCTGGAGAAGGGTGAAGGCATGCCGGACTACATGAAGAATCATCCGGTCTATTATGCCGGCCCCGCCAAGACGCCGACAGGCTATGCTTCCGGCTCTTTCGGCCCGACCACCGCCGGCCGCATGGACAGCTATGTCGACCAGTTCCAGTCTTTCGGCGGCTCGATGATCATGCTCGCCAAGGGCAACCGCTCCCGTGCCGTTCGCGAAGCCTGCAAGGCCCATGGCGGCTTCTATCTCGGCTCGATCGGCGGCCCGGCTGCGCGGCTGGCACAGGATTGCATCAGAAAGGTCGAAGTCCTGGAATATCCGGAGCTTGGAATGGAAGCCGTCTGGAAAATCGAGGTCGAAGACTTCCCTGCCTTCATCGTGATCAATGACAAGGGCAACGACTTTTTCCAGGAGCTCAATCTGGGCTAATTTTTAACGATTTTGGTTTCAAAGGGGCGCCAAAGGGCGCCTCTTTAGTAAAGGCAGACTAAATTATTCAATTATTTCATTCGTATATTTCGCAACCGGCCGACGTAACGAGAATTCGTGTGTAATCTTTAGTAATTCGCGCCTTAATCTTTTCCAAAGAATTTTAAGCTAACAAAAAATAGTGCTTTCGAAAATCTGAATCAGGAGTTCGCCGATGAGTACGGTGATTGTGCCCAAGGCACAAGTTCCCGACGTGGCAGGACAGATTACCTTTGCCATGCGATCCATGGGCGTAGCCCCTATTCCGCGTAACTACGAACTCTTCTACGAAGCGTATATCGGCTCCAACCCTAATCTCACGCGCGACCTTGCGGCGCTTGGCAACAATGCCACGCAGGAAGAACTGGACGAACTCGGCGCGAAGTATTTTTCGCACAATACGAGCCAGGTCTATGACGATGCGCACACCAAAATGGTCAGCGAACTGGACGGCGTGCTGAGTGCCTTGAAGCAGGAGCAGAGTTCGCTCGAGACCTACAGCAAGCTCCTCGATGAAACCGTACGACGGATCAACTCGAAGAACAGTACGAATGTCGATCTGCTTCGCAATGTCATTAACATCCTGACCGAAGCGACCGGCGACACGATCTCGCACGGCGAGAAGACCGTCACGAACGTCGCACAGCGGTCGCAGGAGATGGATCAGGTCCGCAAGGAACTGGACGAATACAAGCGTATCGCAAACACGGACTCGCTGACGCGGCTTTCCAATCGCCGCGCCTTCGACGATCGCCTCGCGGCAATCTACAACAATCCACTATCGCTGCCGGTCACGGCGCTGGTGCTTGCCGACATCGACAACTTCAAGAAGATCAACGATACCTACGGGCATCCTGTCGGCGACAAGATCCTTGCAACAGTTGCATCCGTCATTCGCGCCAGCGTCCGTCGCGACGTCTTCGTCGCCCGCACCGGCGGCGAAGAATTCGCGATCATCATCGAGGGCAATACCGCAGAAGAGGTCATCTCGACCTGCGAACGCATTCGGCGCACGCTGGAAGCAACGCCGTTCAAGAACTCCCGCACGCGGATCAACTACGGCCCGATCACCATTTCGCTTGGCGTGTGCATGGCGTCGTGGGCGGCCGATCCCGGCGAACTCTATACCAAGTCGGATATTGCGCTCTATTGCGCCAAGAATGCAGGCCGGAACACCGTCTTCGCCTATGAAGACGGCATGCAAAAGGACCTGACGAAAAGCTGGCTGATCTATAAGTCCTAAGCCACCATCCTCATCAGTGATGGCTAGAAGGTCGCACCGGGTGTGCGACCTTCGTCAATGAGGCATATTCCCATACCGCGACTGCCACCAGCACAAGGGTTGCCAACATGCAGAGTTGGCAGACCTCGACGGCTGGAGCGACGACCAGAAGCAATAAAAGCGCGACCAGCCCCGCCATATGCGACAGGGGCAAACGCCCGGTCGTCGATCCCTTGAACCAGAGATTTCCCAGCAGGAACAAGGCAGGTCCGCCAACGATCGCTGCTGATGTCGACATATGCGCCGTCTCTTCGGCATGCAGGAACGCGAACTTGTTGCCGACAACGTTGACGATGATGCCGGCGAGTATCGGAATGTGAGCGTAAGTGAAGGCCTGCCGTCCCAGCCTGCCCGGCGTATCGTCATGCTCGATGCGATGCGCGGCATGTTCATGGCCAAATTGAAAGTAGATCCACCATAGCGCGACAGTGCCGATGAAAACGGTGATGAAGACCACAACGACCAACGGCGTCAGCGGCAACTCCGCAAAAGTCTCACCTGCCTCAAGAACGGCCTCTCCGAGGCAGATGATGACGAACAGCGCGCATCGCTCGGCCAGATGTGCACCCGACACGTTCCAGTCCGCAGCTGTGGAATATCCAAGTCCCGGCACTCGAAAGCCGGCCGCAGGACCGATGTACTCGATCAGCAACGCGAAAAGCCAGAAGCAGAACCGCATTTCGCCTTCCGCGAATCCGCCGGCAATCCAGAAGAGGCCCGAGAAGGCGACCCAGCTTGCAATGCGCTGAAAATTGCGCCGGTTCGGCGCATCGTCCTTCATCGCGTAGATCGTAAACAGCGAGCGCCCGACCTGCATGAACACGTAGGCGCAGGCAAAGAGAAGGCCCTTCTCCGCGAAGGCCTCGGGTATGGAAGCGGAAAGCACCAGCCCCGCCAGCATCAGAACGAAAAGCATGACGCGAACCGGCATCCGATCCGGATCGAGCCAGTTCGTGACCCACGCCGTGAAGATCCAGACCCACCAGACCGCAAAGATCAGCAGCGTCGTCTCAATCACGCCGGATGGCGAAAAATGCTCTGTCAGTCCATGGGAAAGCTGTGAAACCGAGAAGACAAAAACAAGGTCGAAAAACAGCTCGACGAAGGAAACCCTGCTCTCGTTCTTGCTGCCCTTGACGCGCAGCCAGCTGCGTCCCTTGCCTTCGCTCATCAATATCCCCTTGCCCGGATAATCGTATGGTCCGCTTAACGCGGCTTCTCCGTTACGTCACGGCTCATGCCTTTTTCTTCCAGCTCCTTTTCGTAAGCCGAGAAAAGCTCTTCGCCTTTTTCGCCGAGCTCGCGCAGATACGTCCAGGTGAAGATGCCGGTATCATGCATGTCGTCAAAACCGATGCGGACGGCATAGTTGCCGGTCGGCGTCATGGCGATGATGGCCACGTTGCGTTTGCCGGGAACGGTGACCTTCTGACCCGGACCATGGCCCTGGACTTCCGCCGAAGGCGAAAGCACGCGCAAAAGCTCGGCGGAGAGCTTGAACCTGGCTCCGTCGTTAAAAGTCACGGTTAAGTGATGGCGGTCCTTCGAGACACGCAATTCGGTCGGCCAAACGTCGCTCATGGATATTCACCCCCTGCCATTCTCAGTTAGGGATAGGCCGCATGTCCTTGACAGGCAAGCCTCTTTCGATCGCGATCACTACCAGTGCAGCATATCGACGAGCAGCCATGCGGCTTCGACATACACTTGAGTGTTTCCCTTGACCCCACAATCGCCTAAACACACATTAGTACCATTGCGGAGGTTCTGGTGAACAGCTTTGTAGGTCCGATAGACAACGCCCTGCCCGTTATGGCGGATGCGGGCCCGATGACCGATCCATTCGGCCGGGCGGTGACCTATCTCCGTGTCTCGGTGACCGATCGCTGCGACTTCCGCTGCACCTATTGCATGTCGGAACACATGACCTTCCTGCCGAAGAAGGACCTGCTGACGCTGGAAGAGCTGAACCGGCTCTGTTCCGCCTTTATCGCCAAGGGCGTCCGTAAGATCAGGCTGACCGGCGGTGAGCCCCTCGTACGCAAGAACATCATGTTTCTCGTCCGCGAACTCGGCAAGCATCTGCAGACTGGTCGCCTGGACGAACTGACACTCACGACCAACGGCTCGCAACTCGCGCGCCACGCCGAAGAGCTTTATGACTGCGGCGTCCGGCGCATCAATGTCTCGCTAGATACGCTCGATCCCGACAAGTTCCGGACGATCACCCGCTGGGGCGATTTCGACCGGGTGATGGAGGGCATCGAGGCAGCCCGCAGGGCCGGACTGAAGATCAAGCTCAACGCGGTTGCACTCAAGGACTTCAACGAATCCGAAATACCCGATCTCCTGCGCTTCGCACACGACCGCGGCATGGACCTCACCGTCATCGAGACCATGCCGATGGGCGAGATCGACGAGGATCGTACCGACCAGTATCTTCCGCTCTCGAAGCTTCGCGCCGACCTAGAACAGCAGTTCACGCTTGCCGACATCCCTTACCAAACCGGCGGCCCGGCGCGTTACGTCGAGGTCAAGGAAACGGGCGGTCGGCTGGGATTCATCACGCCGCTCACCCATAATTTTTGCGAAAGCTGCAATCGCGTGCGGCTGACCTGCACCGGCACGCTCTATATGTGCCTTGGCCAGAACGACGCCGCCGATCTGCGCACGGCATTGCGCGCATCCCCCGACGATGCCCTGCTCTATTCCGCCATCGATGAAGCCATCACCCGCAAGCCCAAGGGCCACGACTTCATCATCGACCGCACCCACAACAGACCAGCCGTCGCCCGCCACATGAGCGTCACCGGCGGGTGATATCGATGTTCAGCGAAGCGGCGGCTTGCCGCTGATCCACGCTGCTGTTGCACCACAGAACGATGAAGCAGGACGTCCAACCCTTGCGGATAATAGCTGCGCACCTGTGATTGCCATCGCGGATCATCAACCGGCCTTCGCACCATTCGACAATAAGAGGCGGCAAGCTCTCCAGGTTTTCGAGAGCCTCGGCAAGTTGATCTACACGCCTTTGCCAGATGTCGGCGGGCACGTGGTAGGCCATGCCATCCTCGGGACCGCAGCATCGTTCCAACCGTTCGATCGGCACTGAGCTAGGTCCAAGCCAAAATCTCCTGTGCAGGAGCAGACCGTCACGCAGTCCAGGATTGGCCCAATAGCCGCTGGATAGATAGCGGAATACCCAACCCTCAAGATCGCCGCGTCCCGTGCACTCGGCACATGTCCGGAGATTGAAAACCTCCTCCGTCATCGCTCCTTACCAATCAGCGGCGACAGATCATCCCAGACGATGACGAGGTTATTCGATCGCCAGTTGGGGCCGGGATCAATGTATTGCCCTGCGACGCGTCCGCCCAGGGCCTCATAGAAGGCCAAGGCGTCGCCATTGCCCTCGACGACGCCGAGAGCGGCGCCCGAATAGCCGCACCGCTGCAAATGGGCGACCAGCTCCGAAAGCAGCCGCCGGCCGACGCCCTGCCTTTTGCGCTCCGGATCGATATAGAGGAACCTGATCTCGCCACGCCCGCCGAAGATTTCCTCCGACGGCGCACCGGCTGCACCGAAACCAACCAGCGCGCTATTCCGCTCCGCCACGATAACAAGCTGGTCCGCGCTCGGTGCAGACAGCTTTTCCCGCCATTTCCGCAGCCGAAATGCTTCATCGACGATGGCCTGCACCTCCAGCGGGGCAAGCGCGCCGTAGGCCCGCTGCCATGCAACGACATGCAAGGCGGCAATCGCCGTCGCATCATCTAGTGTCGCCTCGCGAATGACAACGTCGTTCAAAGGTATTTCCCGCCTCTATTCCGTTGGCGTGAAGCTGCACATCGACATCAACAAAAAGCAAGGCCGGGCTTTCACCCGGCCTTGTCAAAATATGTCTTATGCGAACTGCCTCAAGCCGCGCGATAATTATATCCCTGTTGCTGATAGCCATCGAGATCAGCCATGTCGCCGGTGCGGAAGCGTTCGATCTTGTCGGACAGCATGTCGACACGCTGGCGCAGCCCGTGGATCTCGGCATTGTTCTCCTCGACCATGGCGGCGTTCTTCTGGGTGATCAGCTCGACTTCGTTGACGGCATGGGTGACTTCGGCGATGCCGGTCGACTGCTCCGCCGTAGCCGACGAGATGTCCGAAACCAGCTTCTGGACGCCGGTCACATGATGGATGATCTCTGCAAGAGCCGCACCAGTCTCCTCGACCAGGAGGACGCCGTTCTGCACCTGTGCCGAACTCGCGGAAATAAGCCCCTTGATCTCCTTGGCGGCATTGGCGCAACGCTGCGCCAGTTCGCGGACTTCCTGTGCGACGACAGCAAAGCCACGGCCGGCCTCACCGGCACGGGCGGCCTCGACACCGGCATTGAGCGCGAGCAGGTTCGTCTGGAAGGCGATCTCGTCGATGACGCCGATGATCGTCACGATCTTTTCGGAGGAGCGATTGATCTCGCTCATTGCGCCGACGGCCTTGGCGACAACCTCGCCGGACTGCGTTGCATAGGCCTGCGTCTGGTTGACGGAGACAGCCGTCTGCTTGGCACGGTCGGCAGTCTCGCGAACGACGCTGGTCAGATGCCGGAGCGCACGCGAGCTTTCTTCAAGAGCTGCAGCCTGCTGTTCAGTGCGGCGCGCCAGATCGTCGGCTGAGCTTGCCAGATTTCCGGTGCCGCCCTTGATCTCTTCCGCCGTCGAGCGGACGTCTGAAAGCGTTTCGCGCAGGGCTTCGACCGCGTGATTGTAGGTAAAGGCCATCTCGACGAAATCCGCCGACAGGTCCTCGCGCATGCTCTCCTCCAGATTACCATCGGCAAGTTTGCTGAGGACTTCGGAAAGCGCAGTCAGAGCCTGCTTCTGCTCTGCTTCGATGCGTGCACGTTCCGTTGCGCGTCGCGCGTTTTCTTCGGCAGAGAGCGCTCGGGCCGCTTCCGCCTCCCGCTCCAGTCGGACGTTTTCGCGCGCGGCATCCCGGAAGACCGTGACCGAACGAACCATATCGCCGATTTCGTCGCCGCGATTGCGGCCGTCGATATCGACCTCCAGGTCGCCATTGGCAAGCCGCGTCATGATGCCGGTGACGCGCTTCAGCGGTCCGCGGAGCGTTTCGACAAGCATCAGGCCACCGACGATCGCAAGCAACGTGCCGAGGATCATCGCAAAGACCGAAACCTGTGCGGATTGCTCGCTGTCTTCCTTGCCGATTTCCTGAGCCTGGCTGACGAAGGTCCGCAGGGACGACATCGCATCGGCCAGAATGCCGACGGACTCGATGCGCGTCTTCTTCCAGTCCGCCGCTGCCTGCAACATGTCGGCCGAGCTTTTCGAGAGGCTGTCGACTTGGGGAGCAGCATGCGGCGCGAAATCCCGCATCGTGCTGTTCGTCTGACCGAGCTTGGAAATGGTGGCCCCGGCATCCGTCAGGTCCTTCAGATCCGCCAGCACCAGGTCTCGCGACGCGCTGTCGCGTACGGCGACCATGCGGGTGACATGCAGCTGCAGCCGATCGATGATGAGCTGCGCGGAACTGACCTGGCCCAGAAGTTCCTTCTGACCATTGATGATCTTGTCGAGGCTGACGAAACGCTCGGCGGCCGTATCGCTGTTCTTCGCCGCCTGCAGCGTCATGTCGCCTTCGATCTTGACGAAACTCTGCAGGATCGGACCGATGGCCTCGACCTTCTGGTCGGCCGTCGCATTGCTCTTCAGGATCGTATCGAACTTGCCGACCGCATCTGCGACCTGAGCGACCAACGGTGCGCCGCGCTTGGAAACCAGCGCCTGGGATACGGAAAGCTGCTTGATGATAGCGTCGAGATAGGTGCGCGCATCGGAAATCTCTTCATCCGAATCCGTCGCCATCTGCAACTGCACGCGCATGTTGCCCATCTTGTCGACGAGAGCCTTGTAGGCAGCGGAATCGTAGAGCAGTTCCTTGGCGAAGGTTTCCTTGTCACTGAAATCCTTCTCGATGATGTTCGTCTGCTTGACCGCAGCCTGGCCGTTTGCCTGGATATTCTCCAACGCCTTCTCGACGGCATCGGCGCCGGCGTCCTGCTTCTGCTTCAGCGTCCAGAGTGTCGCCGCCTGGCTGCGCATCTGGCCGGCAAGTGCGCTGACCGCCGCGATCTTCGCGCGCTGGTCGTCGGTGGCAAGCAGGCCGTTCAGCCTTTGAACACCCGCATCCTGCGCGTCGATCTTCTCCGAAAGCGCCTTGCGCGTGTCATCCGAAGGCGCTGCCGTGAACTCCTGAAGCGCTGCCTGCAGATTCTCGAAATCACTGATGTTCTCGATCGTCGCCCGGGTGACGGTCATGTGGCCGTTAAGGACATTGGCGGTGTGGTAGCCTAGAAGGCCGACACCGGCGATCAGCACGACCAAAGGGACGACGAAGATAAGGACCTTGGTGACGATCCGTCGGCTCTGCAAAAGACGATCAATGAAAAACATGTGGCGCCCCGGTAACTGGTCTATTGCTGACCGGGGCTACGGGATTGCATCCCCGCTGCGCTGCGATCGGTGTTTTCGCCTCATGCAAAACTGACCCAACCCTCTGAAAAGAAGATTGAATAAGAATTAATCGCATACCTGAAACCTTGCATTGCAGGCCCTCTGACACTGTTTGCGACTTCGATGCGACTGATTGCGCCTTGAGGCTCGGAAATTCGCTGCAACGCACAAACGATTTTCCTCGATTGCGGCTGCAACCGCGATTCCATTTCGTCGCAATCCGGCGTAGATGGGGTTCAAGGGTCTAGGGAATCTCTCATCATGCAGCAGAGCAAGAACACGCAGGGCGCCATCTATATGGCATCTGCCATGGCGGCCTTTTCCTGCAGCGATGCGCTCTCGAAATCGGTGATTTCAGTCATGAACGCCGGCGAGATCATGTTCCTTCGCGGCCTGTTCACGACGATACTGGTCTATCTGCTTGCTCGGCGCATGGGCGCGTTGCGTTCCTGGCGCACCGTGCTGCAGCCCATGATCCTCCTGCGCGTCATCTGCGAAGCCCTCGCCGCGGTCACCTACATCACCGCTCTCGGCATGATGCCGATCGCCAATGCCTCGGCCATCCTACAGGCGATACCGCTTGCCGTGACCTTCGGCGCTGCGATCTTCCTGAAGGAGCCGGTCGGCTGGCGGCGGTGGTCGGCGATTGTCGTTGGCTTCATAGGCGTGCTGATCATCATCCGCCCGGGGCCGGAAGGCTTTACGCCGGCGGCTCTTCTCGTGGTCGCCAGCATGTTCATAACCGCCGCGCGCGATCTTGCGACCCGCTGCGTCAGCAAAGATGTGCCCTCGCTGACGGTGACAGTATGCACCGCCGTCTCGATCACCATCTTCGGCCTTCTGCTGATCATTCCATGTGGCGGCTGGCGGCCGATCACGGTGACGCCGCTGACCCACATCATGCTTGCTGCCGTGATGGTGCTGATCGGCTACCAGACAGCCATCCTCGCCATGCGGACGGGCGAGATTTCGGTTGTCGCCCCCTTGCGTTATCTGAGCCTGATCTTCTCTGCCCTGCTCGGCCTTGTCTTCTTCGGCGAAACACCGGATATCTGGACGGGGGTCGGTTCGACAGTCGTGATCGCCTCCGGCCTCTATACGTTCTACCGCGAAAGCAAGAGGCAGCTTGCACAGAAGGTCGCGCAGGAATCCGAGCCGCGCGTTCCTGCCTAAGAGGATCGCATGCCCCGGTTCAAACTCGATGCTACCTCCATCCCTGTCATTATACTGGCGGGTGGGCTATCCACCCGCATGGGCAGGAACAAGGCCCTCGTGGAAATCGGCGGCGTGACGATGCTCACTCGGATCGCTCATCGGATTGCCGAGCAGACGACCGCAGTCTCGCTCAATGCGGACCCGGAATGGCCTAAGACCAACGACCTGCGCCTCGTCCCCGATACGATCGAAGGCAAGGCCGGCCCTCTGGCCGGCATACTTGCCGCCATGCGCGACGCTGCCGCCACCCACCCGACGGCGACCCATGTGGCAACCGTGCCCATTGACTGTCCCTTCTTCCCGAGGGACCTGCTGGCGCGTCTGGCCGAGGTTCTTGGAGGACCCGACGAGATGGCAATACCCGCCTCCGGCGGCCAGGACCATCCGGTATTCGGCTTATGGCCGGTATCGGCAGCCAACGATCTCGAAGCCTGGCTGACCCATACCGACCAGCACCGGCGAGTACGCGACTTCCTGCGGCCGTATACCGTTACCGAAGTCAATTTTCCCTTGATCGAGACATCGGCCGGCCCGTTTGATCCATTCTTCAATGTGAATAGGCCGGAGGATATAATCGCGGCCGAAAAATGGCTCGGGGTGATCGGCTGATGACGACGACCCGCATTTTCGGCCCCCGGATTTTTGGCATTGCCGGCTGGAAGAATTCGGGCAAGACCGGCCTGATGGTCCGGCTGGTCACGGAGTTCACGCGCCGCGGATATCGCATCTCGACGATAAAGCACGCTCACCATGATTTCGACATCGACAAGCCAGGCGCCGACAGCTACCGCCACCGCGAAGCCGGCGCCCATGAAGTGACCATCGTTTCAGGCACGCGCTACGCCATCATGCACGAGTTGCGCGGCGCGCCGGAGCCGGCCTTCGACGAGATCGTGTCGCGGCTTGCCCCTTGCGACCTCATCCTGATCGAAGGCTACAAGAGCGAGCCCATTCCCAAGATCGAGGCTCGCCGCCTGGAAGCCATGAAGCATGAGCCCCTGGCACCCACTGATCCGCATATCGTTGCGATCGCAGCGGATCATCCCGTGGAGAATAGCGCCCTGCCCGTTTTCGACCTGGACGATACGACTGCAATCGTCGACTTCATCGCGGCGACCGTCGGGCTTGGAGAGCCGTTGAGGCCCTGAGGCGATTGCCACATCAGCCGCAAGGCGCATCTGTACATCCGCACCGCAGAAGAGTCTTCTGCGCCCAAGGAATTGGTCACGCTGAATCCCTGTGACAAGCACAGGGATGAGGGAATTTGGAGCGGCTGTTATAGCCCATGAACACCAATGCTGGACATTACAAAGCCGCCGGTTGCCCGGCGGCTTCTTTCATCAATCCTATCAGCTCAACAACTACCGTTGCGCCACCGGACGCACCAGCGCGGTCACGCGCCGGATGGTGACGCGGCGGTTTTCCTGTTCCGGTCCCGACGTGTTGACCTTGAGGTACTGCTCACCATAGCCCTGGGTCGCCAGGTTCTCTGGCGGAATGCCGTAGACATCGGTGAGCACGTTGGCGACCGATTCAGCGCGCTGGTCCGAAAGGATGAGGTTGCTCTGGTCGGAGCCTACCGCATCCGTATGGCCCTCGATCAGGAAGGATTCCGTCGGATCCTTCTTGACGATCTGGTTGATCGCATCGGCGATGCCGCGGAGCGTCTTGGCCTGCGCCATCGGAATATCGGCGCTGCCGGTCGCGAAGGTGATCGTATCAAGGTCGATACGGCGCACCTTATCGCGAATACGGGCCGAATAGCGCACCTCGTTCAGGGAATAGACCCGTTCCACCTGTTCGACCGGCGGCTCGCGCAGGAAGTCGTAATAGTCCTGATCCTGATCGCTGCTCGTATCGATGATGTACTGGTTGACCGGGATGCGCAGCCGCATGGGCGGCAAATCCTCGCCGGGGTCACGGAAGTAGCTGTCATTGTCCGGCTGATCCTCCAGCTCCGGCGAATAGAACAGAACATATTCCCGGCCCCGCGCATCGATGCGCGAACGCTGGATAATATCGCCATAACGGTTCCTCACCGTCACCACCCGATCGCCGTCCGGACGGTCGATCGTCTCGCGGTAGCGGTCACGCGACAGCTGTTCGTATGTCGGACGCTCTCCATCACGTATGAAGCGCTGCGTATCGTCGTGGCGGACGAAGACATTGTTGTCGACATTGAGGATCACGCGATTGTCCTGGCTATCCTCGACCTGGGCACCATCCGGCCGGGCGAAATCCGGACGACCGTTCATCCGCTGTCCGCGCTCGCTGGTCACAGCCTCGATCCGCACGGGCTGACGTTGCTGGCCGCCATTGGCGCGCTGGGCGTCGGCATCCGAGGTAGGAGCCCTGACATTCGCAGGTGCTGCCTGCTGTACTGCGGCCTGGCCCTGCCCCTGAACGGCCGGCGCCTGTCCGGCCTGTCCCTGACCCTGAGCTTGGCCTCGACCCTGGCCGAACTGACCGCGCTGTCCATGGCCGCCGCGACGTGCCGCATCCTTGTCGCTGTCGAGAACGGCGGCACCATTCTGCACCGGCAGGATGACAGGACCGGTTGCCTGAGCCGGATTTTCGGCGATCTTCTTGCGGCGTTCCAGCTCCTGTGGGGAAACCGGCGCGCTCTGCGGTACAGTCCCCTCGGCCTGCTGGCCACCCTGCGCCTGCGGTGCTGCTCCATTTGCGGGAGCTGCCGGCTGCTGGGCCTGGGCGGCGGGCTTGGCGGTGCCGTTGGCCGGAGCGGCAGCTTCACCTGCGGGCTGCTGCGCAGTGGGCTGGGCCGGCTTGCCGGTACCGTTTGCAGGAGCCGCGGCCTCGCCGGCGGGTTGCTGAGCGGGCTTTGCCTCAGGCTGTGCCTGCTTGATCACGGGCTTTGCTTCCGGCTGCTGACCTTCGGCCTGCGTCTTCGGCACGGCCGGCTTGGCTTCGCCGGTCGCGGCCGGCTGCTGTGCCTGGGCTGCAGGTTGCTTGGCAGGCTCGTTGCTACCCTCGGCCTTCGCGGCCGGCGCCTTGGCCGGCGCTTCCTGTTGCGCTGGCTTCAGCGGTTCCGCCGGCTGAGCCCCCGGCTCTGCCTGTTCGGTTTGCTGCTTCTGGTGCTTCTTATGCTGCTGCTGGCCCTGCTGAGCTTGAGCCGGCTGCTGCGGCTCGGTCGGCTGCGCCTGGGCAGGCTGCTGCTCCTGCTGGACTGCAGGCTGCGTTGCCTTCCTGGCGGGAGCCTCGGGCTGCGGTGCGGCCTGTGGCTGCTGCTCGGCATTCTGCTTGTGCTTCTTGAGCTCCGGCTGCGCTTCCTGCTGGGCGGGCGCTGCCGGAGCGGGCTGGGCCTCGGGCTGCTGGGCCTGCTGCTTGTGCTTGGGCGCCTCGGGCTGTGCCTCCGGCTGGGCGGCCTGCGCCGGCTTCGGCTTTTCTTCCTGCTGCTGCGGCTTCATCGCCTCGGCAGGCTTCGGTTCGGCGGCGGGCTTTTGCTGCGCTGCGGGCTTCTGCTCTTCCGCAGGAGCATGCTTCTGACCTTCCTGCGGCTGGCCGCCTTCCTGCCCCTGCTCGCCGTGCTTCTTGCGCTTACGGGGATCCTGATCGTCCTGCGGCTGCGCGTCAGGCTGCTGCTGTGCAACCTCGAAACTTGCTCCGGCGACATCGGCAGACTTCGCGACAACCCCGGACTGCACTCCGGCTGGTGTCGCGGCATGGACGGGTTGGAGCATGAGGGATAGCGACAACAGGGGAAAGGCAGCGCTGGCGAACAATCTGGATCGTGTACCCATTTGGGGTTTCCTCTTTGTGTTCTAGTTCGTCAAATTCACGGACTCGCGCCCGCCGATGCTCTTATTCGAGCCGTTTCAGGCCGATTTTGGAGCACAGGAAGACGAAAACCGGGCAGAAGCGGATTCGTTCCGAAAATTTAGAGAGGTGAAATTAACCCTGGCTGAACAGCCCGGACGGGTTAGGTTCAGCAAGGGCTAATCCCTATAGAAGAGTGCGCTGCACCATGGCCTCGTAATTCCAGTTGCATTTTTCTCCAAAAAAGTAAGATTACTGCGCAAGCGGACCCACGAGCCGCTACGCATCGGCCGTCGCGGACCAATAAGAAAACTCCGCCGGTCACCAACAGAGAGGATCCTCATGCGTATTTCCACCCGTTTCTTCGCTGCAGCATCGCTTGCCGCGATGTCGCTTTTCGCTGGCGCGGCCCTGGCCGACGACGCCATCGTCATCGGTACGGACGCAACCTACCCGCCCTTCGAATCGCTTGACGCCGCCGGCAAGTTCCAGGGCTTCGACATCGATATCGCCAACGCTCTCTGCGACCAGATGAAGGTCAAGTGCACCTTCGTGAACCAGGATTTCGACGGCATCATCCCGGCTCTCCAGGCCAAGAAGTTCGACGCCATCGTTTCGTCCATGTCGATCACGCCGGAACGCGCCAAGAGCGTCGATTTCACCGACAAGTATTACAACACGCCGCCGGCAATCGCCGTACCGAAGGACTCCACGCTGACCGCAGCCACAGACGACGCGCTGAAGGGCAAGACGATCGGCGCGCAGTCTTCGACGACGCATGCCAACTACGCCAGCGCCCACCTCAAGGATGCGGATCTGAAGCTCTATCCGTCGGCTGACGAATACAAGCTCGACCTCTCCAACGGACGTATCGACGCCGTCATCGACGACGTCGTCGTTCTCTCGGAATGGGTCAATTCCGACGCCGGCAGCTGCTGCAAGATGCTCGGCACCCTGCCGATCGACAAGGACATCAACGGCGTCGGCGCCGGCATTGCCGTTCGCCAGGGCGATCCGCTGAAGGACAAGTTCAACGCTGCGATCAAGGCGATCCGCGCTGACGGCACCTACAAGAAGATTCAGGACAAGTATTTCAACTTCGACGTCTACGGCGATTGATCCGCGGTTGATTTCCTGAAAGAGAGCGTGGCGGAAGACTTGCTCTTCCGCCATTTTTATTTGAGAACATTGAGTACAAGATCAAAACGGCAAAAGCCGTAAGGGGAAATATGGCATGAGCGGATTGTTTTCCGCCCTCGGCTCGCTATGGGCCTGGTTGAATACCGTTTTCGATCCTTTGTGCGGACCTGTCGGCCTTTTCACCCTGTTCGGCCAGTCGACGGTTATTGCCTGCGGCGATACCGGCTGGGGCGACGAGATCGCGCTCGGCTTGAAGGTTACGATCATCGTCGCCATCGCCACGCTGCCGCTCGGCCTGCTGATCGGCTTCTTCGTCGCGCTCGGGCAGCAGTCCGAAGAGAAATCCGTCCGCCTGGCCGCCGGCATCTACACCACGATTTTCCGCGGCCTGCCCGAACTGCTGACCCTCTTCATCGTCTATTACGGCCTGCAGATCCTGATACAGGCCTTCCTCGCCTGGATGGGTTTCAACGAGCGCATCGAGATCAACGCCTTTGTCGCCGGCATGATGGCGCTGTCGGTCGTCTTTTCCGCCTATTGCGCCGAAGTGCTGCTGTCGGCCTTCCGCGCCATTCCGAAGGGCCAGTATGAGGCGGGCGACTCCCTCGGCTTCCACCGCGGCAAGACCATGACGCTGATCATCCTGCCGCAGTTGATCCGCATCGCCCTGCCCGGCCTTGGAAACCTCTGGATGAACCTATTGAAGGACACGTCCTACGTCTCGATCATCGGCCTTGCCGATATCCTGCGCCAGACCGGCATCGCCGTTCGCGCCACCAAGGACGCCTTCTTCTTCTACGCTATCGCCTGCGCCCTCTATCTCGTGCTCGCCATCATCTCGTCAT
Organism: Neorhizobium sp. P12A; assembly: GCF_008365395.1. Lineage (NCBI taxonomy): Bacteria > Pseudomonadati > Pseudomonadota > Alphaproteobacteria > Hyphomicrobiales > Rhizobiaceae > Neorhizobium > Neorhizobium sp. P12A. The sequence continues at coordinate 314,409 of NZ_QOVX01000006.1, forward strand.
TCGCGCTCGGCCTTGTCGACAAATGGGCCGGACGTGCGGAGGTGAAGCGATGAGCCACGCCGAATTCCTCATTCCCGCGCAGCCCGCGCCGCCGCAGCCGGCCAAGGCCGTCAGTGTCTCGCGGATCGTCGGTTATCTCGTCGTCGCGCTCTGGATCGTGCTCGGCCTGTCGCTGATCCTGCTGATGATCACCAACTGGGATACCGACAAGTTCGTCCGCTATGGGCCGCGCTATATCCACGGCCTCTGGATCACGCTCACGCTGGTCGCCTTTTCCTTCGTCTTCGGCGCGATCCTGTCGATCCCGCTTGCCTTTGCGCGCATGTCGGCCAACCGCGTTCTGAGCGGCGTGGCCTATTGTTACGTCTACCTCTTCCGCGGCACGCCGCTGCTCGCGCAGCTTTTCCTCGTCTATTACGGCTTGGGCGGCTTCCGGCCGCAGCTTGAATCCGTCGGTCTCTGGTGGCTTTTCCGCGACGCCTGGTATTGCGGCCTGCTTTCCATGTCGCTCAATACGGCCGCCTATCAGACGGAAATCCTGCGCGGCGCGATCGAGAGCGTGCCGAGAGGTCAGCATGAGGCGGCGGCATCGCTCGGCATCCACAAGCTGGTGTCCTTCTGGAAAATCGTCCTGCCGCAAGCACTGATCGTCGCGCTACGCCCCTACGGCAACGAGATCATTCTCCTGATCAAGAGCTCGGCCGTCGTCGCCATCATCACCGTCTACGATCTCATGGGCGAAACGCGCTATGCCTTCTCCCGCACCTACGATTACCAAACCTACCTCTGGGCGGCGATCTTCTATCTCGCGATCGTCGAAGCGCTGCGTCACCTCTGGGCGGCGATAGAGGCACGCCTGACGCGACATTTGAAACGCTGACACTCCATCGCATTCGCAAGCTATTCTTTCGATCAGTTGAAGAAAGCGCTTGACCCTCCCACTAATGTCAGGGCTGCAAAGGCTCTCGGCAGGAGATGGACATGCGAATTGGCGAACTGGCAAAAGAGGCTGGCGTAAGCGTGCGTGTGCTGCGGCACTACGAGGCGCAGGGACTGATTTCCTCGCGGCGGCAAGCGAACGGCTACCGGGATTATGGAGCATCGGCGATCGAAACCGTCGGCCATGTCCGGGCGCTGCTCGACTGCGGTTTCGGCACGCGCCAGATCCAGGCTTTCCTGCCGTGCTTCGGCCAGGACAGCTTCGATCCGGAAAGCTGCACGGCAGGCTTCGAGCAGCACGTTGCGAAGCTTCGGGAGATCGACGAACTGATCACCGTCATGCAACAGCGCCGGCAGAAACTGATCGAGCGTCTGGATCGCTTTCGCCCGTCTCCACAAACCGAGACTGAAAGGAAAGACATTCATGAGTTCGTTGAAGGATAAAGTCGTCATCGTCACGGGTGGAAGCTCCGGGATAGGCCGCGCCACAGCTATCGCCCTTGTGGCACAGGGCGCCTCCGTGCTGATCACAGGACGACGGGAAGCTCCACTCCAGGAAGTACGCGCCGCCTACCCCTCAATTGCGACCATTGTCGCCGACGTGTCGTTGCCCGATGACGCAAACCGCACCGTGACCGCCGCCATCGGACAGTTCGGCAGGCTGGATGTGTTGGTCAACAACGCCGGCGCCGGCGCGATCATGCCGCTCGCAGAGGCGACGGCCGACCGCATCTCCGAGATATTCGCGGTCAATGTCGTCGGCCCCAGCCTGCTCGCATCAGCGGCCCTGCCGCATCTGCGCCAGACGAAGGGGGCGATCATCAATATTTCCAGCACATTCGGTCACAAGGCAGGCGCCGGCCTGTCGCACTATGCCGCAAGCAAGGCAGCACTGGAGCACCTGACCCGCTGCTGGGCGCTGGAGCTTGCACCTGACGGCATCCGTGTGAATGCCGTTGCCGCCGGACCGACGGAGTCAGGCGCGCTGACCGGCATGATGGGCCTTTCCGAAGAGCAGGCCAAGGCCGTCATGCAGGCCGAACGCGAGCGGATTCCGCTCGGGCGGCGCGGCGTTCCCGACGACGTCGCGCGCTGGATATCGGTCTTTGCGGATCCCGCCAGCGAATGGGTGACGGGCCAGGTCATCGCGATCGACGGCGGACTTGCTGTCAGCTAGCGGCGAACACTTTGGAGTGCTGTCACATGCTTGGCAGCACTCCAAAGGCTACGCTGCTAACTGCATGATTTCACTTTAGAAATACTCCTACAGGCCAATTGTAAGGAGTGCCTAATTCATGGCATGCTTGCATTTGCCAGCGACCGAAGAGTCGCGAAAAAAGTGGGAACTTGAAAGTGAGACATGCATGCACAAAGACATGGAAAAGCAGCTGAAAGGTTATGGACTAACCACCGCGCAAATCTTCTACCGCCTGCCCGATCATCCGACGATTCTCCAGACCTATGTCTGGCAAGACTATGATCTGGCACCTGACTTCCCGGAGATGCGCGGCTTCCTCAAATTCTGGCAGGACACGCTGGACGGCCCCTTGCATTCGGTACGCTACGTCCATCGCAAATTGATCTCTGCGACGGAATGGCGGGCACTGAAGGGCGAGTTCATCCTGCACTAGGATAGAGCCGGGTCAGACATGCACCTCCCCATAGGCGAGCTCGCCTTCGTCGGGCTCGCGATGCAGCGAACCGTACAGGATCGCAGCATAAAAGAGCGTCACGGCGAGGAGGACCAGCCAGCCGGGGACCGGCCCGAGAGTGGCATTGTCGGCAAAGTGCGCCCAGGATTGCACCTGAATTGCCGGCGTACCGTCCGCCTGCAGCTTCGGTGTCGAAATCTTCAAGGCCCAGGCTAGGAGAAGGATGAAATACATCCAGCAATAATTTCGCCGCAGGCGTCGCTGCAGCGCCTCGCGATAGCTGATGAGGAACCGCGGCACGCGCAGGCTCGCGGCGATTGCCGACGCCCAATCCGGATGGAGTTCGGCCTCCGGCGACAGGACTTGCGCGAAGTAATAGCGCTCCATCTGCCGTATCCGGGCGCGATAGACATCGAAGAAACGGTAGCGCCGAGCCTCGATCAGCAAGAGCAAGGTCACCAGCAGCATCGCAAAGATCACGACGCCATGATGGGAGCTTGGCGTGGAAAGCGAAACGGATAGTAGAGCCGCACAGACCGTAATCGCCCAGTTCGTCGTCCGGTCGATACGGTCGCGCCAGCCTGTCATCCGCGCCAGCTCGCCGCGATAATAGTGCGTCATCGTATTGGTGATCTCAGCGGGACTGGAGGGCAGTGTCGGACGTCGGAAACTACCCGGATTGCCGGCTGGAAGTGTTGACTCATTGACGTCGGAAACCATGACCAATCCTCCCATCTTTTATCGATTGAAACGGCATAATCACTCGTCCGTTCCCTGGGACGCAGCTTGCTCCTTCTGCTTGACCATTGCAAAAACTCTCCATGCGCCGTAGAGCCTTCGCAAAACGCGAAAGGCGGGAAATCATGACGAAGAAGATCGACGAAGACGCACTCGCGGAAGCCTATGGTCGCGCGCTCGCGCTGGAAAAGGCCGGCGACATCGACGCGGCCGTCAAGGCCTATGAGCAGGTACTGGAGATCGACCCCGACGACCACGGCGGCGCGGCTGTGCGTATTGCCTCGATGGGACGGGGCGAAACGCCGGTCAAGGCGCCGGACGCCTATGTCGAGACCCTGTTCGACCAGCATGCCGAAGTCTTCGAGGACGTTCTCGTCGAACAGCTCGGCTATCATGTGCCGATGCTGGTGCGCCAGCGCCTGCAGGACCTGAAGCTCGGCCCCTTCAAGCGCATGCTCGACCTCGGCTGCGGCACCGGCCTGACCGGCGGAACCCTGCGCGACATGGTCGAAGACATCACGGGCATCGACATCTCGGAAAACATGGTCGAAGTCGCGCACGAGAAGGATCTTTACGAAACGCTGTTCGTCGCCGAGGTCGAGGATTTTCTCGACGATAATGACGAAGAGGCGTTCGATCTCATCACTGCCACCGACGTCCTGCCCTATCTCGGCGCCCTGGAGCCGCTATTCTTCGGCGTGGCCGAAAACATGACGCCTGGCGGCATCTTCGTCTTCTCCTCCGAGACCTTGCCGGATGAAACGCTCGGCGATCGCGCCTACATGGTCGGCCCGCATCAGCGCTTTGCGCACGCCGAAAGCTACATCCGCCAGCGCCTGACCGACACCGGCTTCGAGCTGATCGAAATCACCGATATCAACGTCCGGATGGAAGAAGGCCAGCCGACACCAGGGCATCTGGTCGTGGCGCGGCTGCGGTGAGAAAGAAATAATTTCGGCAAAAACCCTCACCGGTTGAAATTTCAATCAGTGAGAGCATTCGATTTATTGCAGCAACCGTACAAGCTATTAGGCTTCCCATAATTTTGGGGGGCACTTCATGGACACTTCGTCATGGTATGGCTTGTTCTCAAGCCTTTTCGACACGCCGGTCTTGATCTCGAACTATCTTGCCGGCGTGAACTGGTATGCATTCAGCATCGCGGTCATAGTCCCGGTCCTGATGCTTATCTCGCGTCAGGAAATCCGCCTTCGCCGGCTTCGGTCCATATTGGATTTCCTGACCTCATTCCGACTGACCGGCGTCAATGAAACAACGTTATCGACGGCGCCGCGTGTCACAAAGAATACGAGCGATAACGGCAATGCCGACGGACCGGAAAACCCTTCATTTGAATATGTGAAATCAAAATACATCTCGGACCTTACGGTCAAGCAGGGCAGCGACGACGAAAGACGGCTGAACGCCGCCAGGAATGACCGCGAGCGCATAAATATCTACATCGAAATCGCCAGCAAACCATTCCGCAATATCAATATCCGGCTGCAGCTCGCGGCTCTTGGCTTCGTATTGATCTCCTATTACGGGTTCAGCGCATTTTTCGCTGCTTTCGGATATGGCGGCACTGCTGTCAGCTGCTCACCGGCCGATGGCTGCGGATTGCCGATCTCGGAGGCAATCGGCGCCTTTACCTTTGCGGGCGCCTATATTGCCGCATTGAGGATGTTACTGCGAAATCTTGCGGTATTCGATTTGAGCGCCTTCGCGTTCATTCGCCAATGCTCCGAAATAATCGCCAGTGTTGTCATCGTCGTGCTGCTCTTCAATGCCCTGCCGACCCTGAAGCTCAGCGAGACACTTTCGCAGGTTGGAGAGATGGTGGCGCCATCGAAACAGAGTACACCGCAGAACTCTCCGACTGGAGAAAACAAAAATGACAGCGCGGGGTCCAAGGGAACCGACGCTGCCGCCGATAAATCAACGCCTCCATCCACTGCAGCGAATAGCGGCGATCGTGACGATGAGGCAGCCGACAAGGGAGCGCCGGTCTCTCACATACCTTGGGTATGGCTGCTTCTAGCCCCGGCAATGGGCCTGCTCCCACGAAGTGCAACCAAATTCACGTTGACGAAGGTCCAGAGCCTTATCGATTGGGCAAAGACCACGGATGACCGCTTCGTTTCCATTACGCGAGTAACATCGCTCGACAGCATCGACGGCGTTGATTTTGAGACCCGCTTCAGGCTGGAGGAATGCGGTATCTACGATATGCAGAATCTCGCCACCTACAATCCGATCATGCTCTTCGTCGAGACGCCTTACGGCATCTATCAATGTATCGACTGGGTCGCTCAGGCGCAGCTCTGCCATATCGTGGGAATGGAGAAGTTCATGATGTTCCGGGAACTGAACATCCGGACGATCTTCGACCTCGAACGTGCGATCGACAGCATCGATTCACCTGATGCCTACGACGCGATATGCGCTGCAATTCTGCTTGCGCCCACCGATCGCCTTCGGAGAGCCAGCAAAATCGCGGGCTTCAAGTTCGCCGTTATCGAGAACAATGTGGCGCAGCTGGACGATGTCGAGACGTACTTCAATTGGCTGCATAGCCAGATCGCCACCGACGCCCTCACAACAGCGGCCGTCGAACATCTGATGAACTGGATCAGCGACGATCTCCACGTGCGCCGTCTTCGTCGCCTGTGGAATGAGATCGCGGAAAGCCTCGGCTCTACCTCGGAATATCTCAAGGACTCCAAGCGCAATCCGGAAAATGCGGCAAGGCTGGCGCAAATCCAGGCACTGCGGAACCCTCCGGCTCCGCAAGCGCCAGTGCCAGCACCCGTGCCCGTACCTGCACCGGCGCCCGAGCTCGCGCCTGCTCCTGCCCTAGCGGAAGGATCGTAGTACTTAGTCGGCGCAAGGATAGTTACCCAATCAGCAAACTATTTCTTGCGCCTTTCGCCCGCCAATGATAGTTATCCATTCGGTAAAGTTTCATCGCAAACACCGAAGGATCCGGTCATGACGCTCGTCCTATACCATCATCCGCTCGCCTCCTTCTGCCACAAGGTCCTGATCGCGCTCTATGAGAGCGGCACTCCGTTCGAGCACCGCATCGTCGATCTCGGCAACGAGGTGTCGCGGAACGAGCTCATTCGGTTCTGGGCACTCGGCAAGATTCCGCTGCTCAGGGACGAGGCGCGGGACAAGACCGTCCCTGAAACCAGCATCATCATCGAATATATCGACCGGCATTACCCCGGTCCCCAGCGCCTGTTGCCCGAGGAGATCGATCAGGCCTTGCAGGTACGCCTATGGGACCGCTTCTTCGATCTCTATGTGCAGCTGCCGATGCAGAAGATCGTAGCGGATCATATGCGCCCCGAAGGCAGCAAGGATCCGGCCGGTGTTACCGACTCCGAAAGGAACCTTCAGGCCGTCTACGATATGATCGAAGCGCAGCTTACCGGCCCGTGGATTACAGGCGACGCCTTCACGATGGCCGATTGCTCCGCAGCGCCGGCATTGTTCTATGCCGTCACGCTGGTCGCCTTCGGCACGGAGCGTCCCAAGTTGAATGCCTATTACGAGCGGCTTCTGGCCCGCCCCTCCTTCGCAAGGGTGCTGCAGGAGGCAATCCCCTATTTCAAGTTCTACCCCTTCCACGACAGGCTCGCCCCGGAATTTCGGAGCGGTAGTCCTGCCGCATGACATCAGCGCCAGTTGAACTCGACCGGATGTTTCATGCGCTGTCGGATCGCAGCCGCCGCGGCATGATCGAGCGTCTTGGCAGCGGCCCCGCTTCGGTCACGGAACTGGCAGCGCCGTTTTCCATGGCATTGCCGACGATCCTGAAACATCTTGGCGTTCTGGAAGACAGCGGCCTGGTCTTCTCACAGAAGTCCGGCCGCGTCCGCACCTATAGTCTGCGCAAGGAGGCGCTCGGCGATGTCGAGCGCTGGATTTCCGAGCGCAAGGCGAGCTGGAACAACACGTTCGACAGGCTGGATCAATTCCTGGCCGAAGAGGAAGACAGATGAGCACCGCCATGTCCCAATCCACCGAGCATGCAACGCTCAACATCGAACGTCACCTGAAGGCATCGGTCGCCCGCGCCTTCCGCGCCTGGTCGAATGCCGACGCAAAGCGCAAATGGTTCGCCTGCCACGACAACTGGATCTCGATCGATTACACCCTCGACTTCCGGCAGGGCGGCCTGGAGCGCAACCATGTGGCCGATTCCGACGGGCTGCTGCATGCCTATGAAGCCCGCTACATCGACATCGTGCCGGATGCCCGCATCATCTATGCCTATGACATGAAGCTCGGCGAAAAGCGCATCTCCGTTTCCCTCGCCACCATCACCTTCGAGGCGGAGCCCGGCGGAACGCGGATGCTGTTTACCGAGCAGCTCGTCTTCCTCGACGGCTACTCCGATGACGGCCTACGGCTGCAGGGCACGGAGATGCTGCTGGACCACTACGAGCTATATCTGGAGCGCGAAGAAAGCGGGACGCACTGAGCACCAAGCACTGAGTCCCGAGAACCTATGGGTTCAGTGCCTGCCATCCTTGCCCAGGATCGCCGCCAGCAACTGCCCTTCCAGTTTTGCCAGTTCGGGGTTGCCATGCCGCCGGGGATGCGGCTGCGGCACGGGGAGATCGAGCGCAATACGCCCCTCCTCCAGCACCACGACCCGGTCGGCCAGATGAACCGCCTCGCTGACATCGTGGGTGACGAGGACGGCGGTGAAGCCGAGTTCGCGCCAGACGCGATTGAGCAGTTCCTGCATGCTGATACGGGTCAGCGCATCAAGCGCGCCCAGCGGCTCGTCCAGCGCCAGAATATCCGGCTTGCTGACCAGCGCGCGGGCAAGCGCCACGCGCTGCTTCTGCCCGCCGGAAAGCCGTGAAGGCCACTCGCCTGCCTTCTCGGCAAGCTGCACCTCCGATAGCACGGCCGCGGACTGTCGATCAGCCGCAAGCTTCGGCACGCCCTCGCCGAGGCCAACGGTGACGTTGTCGGCAACGGTCAGCCAGGGCAACAGCCGGGGCTCCTGAAAGACGATACGGGCATTTGGCAGGGCAGCTGCGCCACCCTCGTCCTTGAAGGCGATCGTGCCGGATGTCGGCTCATCCAGACCCATGAGGATGCGCAGCAGCGTGCTCTTGCCGCAACCGCTCTTGCCGATCACGGCCACGAACTGGCCGGCCGGGATATCGAGATCGATGCCCCGCAGCACGCGGTTGCCGCCAAAACTCTTCTCCAGCCCCCGGATGCGGATACCGGCGGCACCCGAATACGGGGCAGCGTCACCTATGCCACCGATCGGAGACAAGGCATCTTCGACCGAGTGAAAGCGTTCGTTCGCTACTGATATCATGATCCGTCCTCAGCCCTGATATACCGGGTTCCAGCGCAGCATCCGCCGCTCCAGTGTCTTAGCGACGATATCGGCGACCTTGCCGAGCACCGCGTAGACGACCAGCGACAGCACCACGACATCGGTCATCATGAATTCGCGGGCATTGTTCGCCATATGGCCGATGCCCGACGATGCAGCGATCGATTCCGAGACGATCAGCGTCAGCCACATGATGCCGAGCGCATAGCGCAGGCCGACGAAAATCGAGGGCAGCGCGCCGGGAAAGATCACCTTGCGGAACAGCGTCCAGCTGCTCATGCCATAGACGCGCCCCATCTCGATCAGGTCGCGGTCGACATTGCGCACGCCGTGATAGGTGTTGAGATAGACCGGGAAGAGCACGCCGAGGGCGGTCAGGAACAGCTTCGATTCCTCCCCAATGCCGAACCAGAGGATGACGAGCGGGATCATCGCAAGATGCGGTATTGTTCTGAGCATCTGCAACGTCGTATCCGTCAGTTGCTCCGAAAGCCGCGACACGCCGTTGGCAATACCCAGCAGGAATCCAATCGTTCCGCCGACCAGCAGGCCGGCAAAGGCGCGTCCTGAACTAACGAGGATATCCCAGGGCAACTGGCCCGACGAGGTCGTCTGCCAGAAGGCAAGCACGACGTCGACAGGCGACGGCATGGTGCGCGAGGAGATCCAACCTGCCGACGATCCCAGCTGCCAGGCGGCAACGACGACGATCGGCAGAAGGTAGGGCAGAAACGCCTGAGTGCTGACGGTTGGCCGAGGCAAGCGGGCGGTATGCGCCTTACCGCGCGCCTCCACCCGTGCGAATGACGTATCGAATGCCGACATGGAGAGCTCTCCTCGTTGTGCCAGGATCAGGTCAGGAGCCGGAGACGACCTTGAGATTGCCGCCATGGCTGCCGCCGCCGAAGACCTGCTTGCGGCCGAACTCGTTGCGGAAGCTCGTTCGCTGTTCCTCGCGACCAAGCCCCAATTGCGGGAAGAGTAGCTCGGCAACACGGTAGGCTTCTTCGAGATGCGGATAGCCTGAGCCGATCACCGTCTCGATGCCGATCTCCTGGTATTCGCGCAGGCGAGCGGCAATCGTCTTCGGCGAACCGACGAGCGCGGTACCCGCCCCGGCGCGCACGAGGCCGACGCCCGCCCAGAGGTTCGGGGAAACCTCCAGCTTGTCGCGGCGTCCGCCATGCAGCGCCGCCATGCGCTTCTGGCCGACGGAATCGGATTCCTTGACGAAGCGCTCCTGCGCTTCACGGATCGTCTCGTCGTCGAGATGGGAGATCAGCCGGTCCGCTGCGGCCCATGCCTCCTCGTCCGTCTCGCGCACGATGAAGTGGAGGCGGATGCCGAAACTGACTTCGCGCCCTTTCAGCGCTGCAGCGGCACGAACCCTCACGATCTTCTCGGCAACCTGCGCCGGCGGCTCGCCCCAGGTCAGGTACTTGTCGACGCGACCGACCGAGAAATCGATACCGGCATCCGAGGAGCCGCCGAAATAAAGCGGCGGACGCGGCGACTGAATTGGCGGCAGACCGAGCCGGGCACCCGTCGCCTTGATGTATTTGCCGTCGAACGTCGCGCTGCCCGTCTCCATCAGCTCCTGGAAGACGGTGAAGAATTCGTCGGCATGCGCATAGCGCTCGTCATGTTCCAGATAGATGCCGTCGCCGGCAAGCTCGCCAGGGCTGCCGCCGACGACGATATTGAGGAGCAGGCGACCGTTGGACACACGATCGAGCGTCGATGCTAGGCGCGCATAATAGGCCGGCGAAGCGGTGCCGGGACGAATGGCGACAAGGAATTTCAGCTTCTGCGTATGGGCAGACAGTGCCGCCGCAGTCACGAAGGACTCTTCGCAGGATACGCCGGTCGGCAAGAGCACGCCGGAAAAGCCGAGTCGGTCAACGGCTTGAGCGATCTGCGTCAGGTAGCCGATCTCGGGCCCGCGGTTCAGCTCGGAGGAGCCGAGATAGGCACCGTCACCCGAAGTCGGGATGAACCACAGGAAGTCGATGGGTTTGGAAGTTGCAGTCATGGTCTTTGTCCTCTCTCCGTGGTCAGGGAAAACGATCAGCTGGCCTTCTGATGCCAGACGACGTCGCCGATCTTCAGCTTCTTCGGCACGATCCCGAGTGCGTAGAACTCGTCCGCAAGGCCCTGTTGATAGGCGACCGCATCGTCGGTGATGGTCGAAACGCTGCCGAGATCAGCACCCGGACGGGTCAGCGTGATGCGCGTGACGTCTGCCGGGACACCGGTCAACTGGGCGAGCGCGGTCGTGGTATCGTCGAGGTCCGACTGCGCTACCTTGCCCACCTTGGCCAATTCATCGATGACATCGGTGATGACCTGTGGATTGGCCTTGGTGAAATCGCCATTCGCCAGGAAGAAGCTATAGGAATCGACGATGCCTCGTGCAGTCGCAAGAATGCGCGTATCCGGATCGGCTTCCGCGATGGCAAGGTAAGGATCCCAGATCGACCAGGCATCGATGCTGCCGGTCTTGAAGGCGGCTGCCGCATCCGGCGGCGCAAGGTCGATCTGCTGGACATCTTCGGGCTTCAATCCGCCCTTGCGCAGCGCCTTGACGGCAACGTTATGCGCACTCGATCCGCGCTTGAACGCCAGCTTCTTTCCCTTGAGATCGGCAAGCGACTGGATCGGCGAATCCTTGCGAACCAATATCGCCGACCCCTCCGGGCTGCCCTTGTAGAGGCCGACATAGAGCAGATTTCCGTTGGCCGCCTGGGCAAAGAGTGGCGGCACGTCGCCTGTTGCGCCGAAATCGAGCGCACCGGCGCCGAGCGCTTCCAGAAGCGGCGGACCGGACGTGAACTCGGACCACTCGACGGAAATCCCCCGGTCGGCAAGCCTCTTCTCCAGCGCACCCTTGCGATTGGCGAGTGCCAGCACGCCATTCTTCTGCCAGCCGATCCGGAAAGTCGTCGCAACGGCAGCGCGCGCCGGACGGATAGAGGGCAAGAGAGCGACTGAAGCCGCAGCACCGAAAAGACCAAGCGTTTGCCTGCGCGAAATCATGAAAGTCCCCTTTCCCATTGCGAACGAAACACCGCGATCACCGCGGCGGCTTGTCACGAGTACAGGGTTTCAAAATCTATGGATTATATCGACAATAGAATTTGTGAATTTTAGCCAATTCTGTGAAATTGAATTCCGCCTTGAGTCTCAATCGCAAAATTCTCTTCCATGTTTCGCGTGGCAGGCCAGTCGGACAGGAAATCGCACTTTCGTCTCCAGCCCCTTTCGGCTAAGCCTCTCGCAAAGGCTTCGAAGGAGATATGGAATGGCGAAAGTCGCTTTTATCGGCATGGGTGTCATGGGCTATCCGATGGCGGGGCACCTGATGGTCAAGGGCGGGCACGAGGTGACGGTCTATAACCGCACTGCCGCCAAGGCCGAACAGTGGGTCAAGCAGTATGGCGGCAAATCCGCTGCGACGCCGGCTACGGCCGCCGAAGGCGCCGACTTCGTCTTTACCTGCGTCGGCAATGACGACGATCTTCGTTCCGTTACCGTTGGCAAGGACGGCGTCCTCTCCGGCATGAAGGCAGGCGCCATCCTGATCGACAACACCACGGCCAGCGCCGAAGTCGCCCGCGAACTTCACGCTGCGGCGAAGGAAAAGGGCTGCGGCTTCATCGACGCCCCCGTCTCCGGCGGCCAGGCCGGCGCGGAAAACGGCGTGCTGACCGTCATGTGTGGCGGCGATGAAGCGACCTTCGAAAAGGCAAAGCCCGTCATCGACGCCTATGCGCGCATGGTCGGCTTGATGGGTGATGTCGGCGCCGGACAGCTGACCAAGATGATCAACCAGATCTGCATCGCCGGCGTCGTTCAGGGCCTTGCCGAAGGCATTCATTTCGGCAAGCAGGCCGGCCTCGACATCGAAAAGGTCGTCGACGTCATCTCCAAGGGCGCAGCCGGTTCCTGGCAGATGGAAAACCGCCACAAGACGATGAATGCAGGCAAATACGATTTCGGCTTTGCCGTCGACTGGATGCGCAAGGACCTTGACATCGTGCTGACGGAAGCCCGTCGCAACGGCGCCAAGCTCCCGGTAACCGCCCTCGTCGACCAGTTCTACGGCGACGTACAGCAGATGGGCGGCAATCGTTGGGATACGTCCTCGCTGCTCGCAAGGCTGGACAGAAAGTAATCTGCCGCAGCTCTTGCGCTATCGGCACACCGGAATAGGCAAACTGACGCGACTGCGTCAGTTTCGGAACGCCGCCTCGCCGGCGTCTGACACCTCGACCCATTTCCTGTCGGGCGCTGCGTCCGGGACGTAGCTGTCGTGCCAGTTCCACCACTTGTAGGTTGGGGTCTGGGGATAGCCTTGAGGCGAATCTTCCCAGGCCTCCTGCCGGCCAAGCGGCGTAATGTCGAGATAGTTCCAGGTACCGCCCATTTGCTCATCGCCGCGGTTGTTGATGAAGTAGGTGCGAAAGATACGGTCGCCGTCGCGGTAGAACACGTTCGTGCCGTGCCACTCGCCCACATCGAAGTCGGTATCGAAGCTGTCCGTGATCGTGAACCACGGCATCTCCCAGCCCATCCGCGCCTTTAGCCGGGCGATATCCGCCTGAGGCGCGCGCGAGACGAAGACGAGCGTGGTATCACGGGCGTTCAGATGTGCAAGGTGAGCGACCTGGTCGGCCACCATGGAACAACCGCGGCAGGCCTGGTCGGGCCAGCCGTGTACGCCCGGTTCGAAGAAGGCGCGATAGACGATCAGTTGATGCCGACCTTCGAACAGATCAAGCAAACTTGCTTTGCCGGCAGGCCCTTCGAACACATAGCTTTTCTCGACGGCCATCCACGGCATTCGCCGACGCTCGGCAGCCAATGCGTCACGCGCCCGGGTATGGGCCTTTTCCTTCAAGAGCAATTGCTCGCGGGCTGCCTCCCATGCCTGCTGCGAGACGACCGGCGGCATCTGCATGGTCGATCTTCCGTTTTCGGTTGATGTCGTCATGGCTTTCGAAACCTCCAGATTTGCGAAAATTCCCGCGCCTAGCGGCTGAAGCGGGATATTGTCCGCTTCGCTGCTCGTCGCTGGTTGCGGACCATCAGAATAGTAGATGGGGCAGTCTGTCGTGGAGTCGATGGCTGCGCTCGAAGCGGGGATTTCCGCTGCGGCAACGGAAGCGAAATCGGAAGCCGTTCCGCTGCGCCATATCGGCACGCTCCAAAAATAGACAGATCGATCAAATTTTAAGGAATGAACTCAAGGTTCCCAAATATCTCCTTGCTATCTTGCACCTACATTCGGTGTGAGGTGTCAAATGATCCCGCAAATACTTCGTTCTTACTATAAAGCACCCGCAATTGCTGTATCGGTTTCGCTTGCTATATTGCAGACGCCTGCAATGGCGGCGAGCCCAGCCTATATGCTGCGTGGCCTCGGCCATGAGATGGCCTTCATGAAGGAAGGCGCTCCGACGCTCGCGCCGTTCGCGCACATCAAGTTCTGCATGGCGTCGCCGCAGCAATGCGCGGCAGAAGATGGACCGCGAACCGTCGAAATGACCCGTGAGGCCCGCGAGACGATCTCCGCGATCAACCGCTCGGTCAATTCGTCGATCGCACCGCGCCTCGATCCGCCGGGCCAGGAAGTCTGGAAGACCGACACCGCGGAAGGCAGCTGCCACGACTACGCGGTAACGAAGCGGGAAAAGCTTCTGGCTGCAGGTTATTCCGCGAAAGCAGTAAGGCTCGCGGTCGCAAGAACCGGATCGGGCGAAGGCCACGCCGTCGTCGTGATCCGCACCAACGATGGCGATATGGTGCTGGACAACAGAACCAATGCGATCCGACGCTGGGATCACACGGACCTTCACTGGATCGAGATCGAATCCAGCGATGATCCGCATATGTGGAATGCCGTCTGATCAGAAACTATCGGCTTCGCATTTCCTGCCGCGGTTCAGCTACCGCGGCATTTCAGCCGGCAAGGCATTTCTTGAGGAAATGGACCCAGCTGTCGTTGCGCCGGACCGTTGCGCGCGGCAATCCGAAGGGATCATCGGCCTGGCGCGCCCTGCCCCGGCGCGTGGTGGTCGCCACGCGGTAACCCGCCTCATATGCCAAGACGCGATCCAGCGGCGTTTCGTCCCCATAGGGAAAACAGAACGACGACACGACCTCATCGAGCAGTTCCTCCAGCAATGCACGTGATTGGAGGATCTGCTTGCGCGCCTCCTCCACCGCCAGGTCAGGGAGGTGGACGTGGTCGAGCGTGTGCGAGCCCACTTCATGCCCGAGATCGACCCAGTCGCGCAGTTGCTCCAGCGACATGCATGGCGCCCAGGCGACGCCGTTCGGAGCATCCCATGCATTGCTGCCGCCGATCTGGTTGACGACGACAAAGTTCGTGGCGGTAAAGCCGAACTCCTGCAGCACGGGCAAGGCATGGTCGTAGACGTTCTCGTAGCTGTCGTCGAAGGTAATGGCCGCGACCTTGCCGCGCTTGGCGCCCTCGATATAGGGCAGCGCCTCCCGCAACGACAAACCCTGAAATCCAAGACGCTTCAGCCACTCCATCTGGCGGTAAAAGGCCTCGGGATCAACGACCATGCTTCTGAACGGCACCCGCCCCGAAGGCGGCACCGCGATCTGATGATACAACAGAATAGGAACTGCCACCGGCTGCCTCTCAGATGAACCGGGTCGAGCGCATGGCGATACGCGCGCGATAGAACGGCCGCAGCACCTCCTTTGCCAGCTTTTCCGTCAGCGTCTTGCGCCCCTTGATCGTGCTTCCGCCGAGCTGCGAAGAGATTTCGCTGACGCCGCCGGGCAATACCGCCAGAGGCGACAGCTGCGTAACCCACCCCATCTGAACCAGGGTGTCCACCGGCCGGTCGAAATGCGCCGTTGCCTGCAAGAGCCGGATGGCGGCATCGCGGCTGATCAGCTGCGCCACCATGCCGAGGCCAACCCTTCGCGGTTGGATCACGCTCGTCTCGCCGCTGATCAGAAGACTGTCGCCATGCTCCTTGCCCGTCCGGAACGGAAAGCGAATGAATGCGCCGGGGGCAAGACACGCACTCGCTGCGGCAAAGGCCGTGGCAAAGGAAGGCTCCAGGTCGACGTCGTCCTCAATGACGAAGCCGGCATCAAGGTCCTGTTTCACGATCTCTGCCCATGCCTTGCGGTGCGACAGGAAACAGGCGATTTCGCCGACGCTCATCTGGAAAGGATAGCGCGGCTGATGCAGATGGCGGCGATAGAAAAGGTCGATCTCCGCCTTGGTCAACTCATTCCCGTCCACGGCCTCGATGATTTCAGCTGGAACCGGCAGCGTGGTCATGAGCTTGTCGACCTGCGGTTGGCGCTCGACGGCCCGGTCCAGGTGGACGATGAACGCCCTGATCTCCAGGGACCGCACCGGCTTCAGGCTTGTCACCGACCGGTCATAGGGCCGATCCACCACCTCACCGCGTCTTTCGAGCGGGGCGGTTTGCGGGAAATCAAGTTCGTGAATCTGCATTTGAAGGTCCTTGCAATAGCTTACAAGGACCCTCTAGCAACCGGGCATGATTGCCATCTTAGGTAAACGTGAAGCGAAACTGAAAACCTGGCCTATAATATTCCGTAGATGGCGCATGGCTGAGGCGTGGCTGAAATCACGATGAAAACCAACGGGATCGCTAGATGAGCAGACTGATGCGGCCGCTGGCTACCTTGTCCTCCACCCAGCGGCGCTCGTCGCCCCAGGCATGGCGCTTCCATCCTTCCCAGCTGAAGCCGCAGAGCTTGACGTCGCAGGTCTCGCCCGGAAAAGTCTTGAGAATATAACGGATGCCGAAGTAGCCGGTGCTGGGAAACACTTCGCGCATGTCAGGCTCAGGGATGCCGAGCTCCGCACAGCCGTCGAGATAGAAATGCGGCGGCATGATGCGGATTTCCTTTCCCGCTGACCCGACAAGCTCGATCGTCCGCGTCGTCCAGTCGGACCGCCTGCCCTTCAGCCGCGATAGCATGTTCGGCTTCGGATGATAGTCCCGGATGATGCTTGGATGATAGGCAAGCATGACCTCTTTCGCCGCCATGAATGTCGGGCTCTGCAGAAAGGCCCGGTCGCCCAGCCGCCGCTGCATCGGCTTGCTCGAGGTCGCGAGCATCAGCAGGTCCGTTCGCGTCCCGCTGAGGCCGATGGACATTTTCGGCTCGTTGAAACGCATGGTGAAGTCGGCCGCATCGACGATCGACGAGAGATCGCGGGACAGCTGTCCGTTTCCAATGATGATGATTGTCTTGCGCGTCAAACCGCCGGCGCCCTGCTTTGAATATAGGGACCGCCTAGCAACTCGCGATGAAGCCGGGATGAGCCGAAAATGAGGCGGGGCTGAGCGTCAGGCCGCGGATGGAATGAGCAGGTCCACCGTCAGTCCCTGCTCCCATTGCGGCGCCTTCAGATCGACCTTCGCAGACAGCCTGCCGGCAATATCGGCCACGATGGCAAGGCCGAGCCCTGCACCCTCGGTCTGCAGTGTATCCACCCGGTAGAACCGCTGGAAAACCGCCTCATGCTGCTCTGCCGGAATGCCGGGGCCTGTATCGCTGATGACAAGTCGGCATTCGCCATTGTGATGCGTGACCGAGATTTCGATCTTGCCTCCTGCCGGCGTATATTTGATCGCATTGTCGATGAGGTTGCCGACCATGGTGCGCAGCAGGGACTCATCCGCCTGGACCTCTGCCGCCTCGTCCCCCTGAAGAGAGATATCAAGCTTCTTCGCCGTTATGATCGTGCCGAAGCCGGCAATAATGGAGGCGACCAGATGATAGACCTGGATAGCCTCCACCTTCAGCGGATGATGGCTGACGCGCGCAAGCCTGAGAAGCTGCTCGATCAAGTGCATGGCGCGATCATTGCTGGCGACGAGATCCGCCATGATCGCCTGCCGCTCCTTTTCGTCATCCGTGTCGCGCAGCATCTGCAGCAGCAGCCGCACGCCGGCCTGCGGCGTACGCAGCTCATGGGCGGCAAGATCGGAAAAGCGGCGCTCCATCGTCAGCGATCGGCTGAGCTTGTCGAGGAGCTGGTTGATCGAGCTGCCGAGCGGCAGCAAGTCGCGCGGCAGGCCCTCGATCGGGATTGCCGAGAGGTCGTCCGGCGAGCGCAGCCTGATATGCCGGACCAGCCCGCGGATCGGCGCCAAACCGCTATTGATCCCAAGCCAGATCAGGAATGCGATGATCGGAATGAGGATAACCAGCGGATAGGAAAGATTGAGCAGGATGTTGGAAACGAGCGTCTGACGCAAGGCAAGCTTTTCGCCGACTTCCATGACGATGGTCGTATTCGGTATGGGCAGCGAATAGACCCGCCACCTTTGTCCCTTGTAGGTAAGCGTCGTGAACCCGACCTTCTGGTCCGGCACCTCCTTAGGAAAGGCGTTGCTGGTGTAAAAGCGGATCCGCCCATCCTTCCATGCCCGCATCATATGGGCGTCGGCATAGTCGTCAGCGTCCTCGTTGAAGGAAAGCTGATTGTCCATGGCGAAATCGATATCGTCGATCCGGCGCGACGGGTCGTCGGTAGGACGCTGCAGCGGCCGCTGCAAAAGCCCCCAGAAGATGTTCGCCTCGTCGATCAGCTGGGCATCGTAGATATTGTCGATCTCATGCCGGGCACTCTTGAACGCGAGAAAGCCGATGACGGCGATCGTGATGACGACGACCGGTGCAATGCGCAGGAAAAGCTTGCGCGTGAGCGTGGTGCTGGTCATCGCTCGATCATGTAGCCGACGCCCCGGATCGATTTTATGAACTCGGCGCCGAGCTTCTTGCGCAGATTGTAGATCGTCACCTCGGTCGTGTTGCTCTCGACCGCGCTGTCGGCGTCATAGAGCGCGTATTCTATGTCGTTCTTGGTGACATATCGCCCACAACGCTCCATCAGCAGCTTCAGCAGCTGGAACTCCTTGGCGGTCATGTGGATCTGGTTGCCATTCTTGCGAACGACCATCGCAGCCGGATCCGCCTCGACGTCGCCGGAGCGCAAGATCGGCTCGATACGGCCCTGCCGGCGCCTGATCAGCGCGCGAAGGCGGGCCAGAAGCTCATCGAGATCGAATGGCTTGCCCATGTAGTCATCGGCGCCCTGATCCAGGCCCTCGACCTTCTGGACGACGGTGTCGAGCGCCGTCAGCATCATGACGGGCAACGGATTGCCCATGCGCCGCAAGGTCTGCAGCACCGCAATGCCGTTCAGCTTCGGAAGATTGATATCGAGCAGCATCGCGACGAAGTCGGAATTCTCGGCCGAAACGAGTGCCGCCTCGCCGTCGCGCACCCAGTCCACGCCATAAGCATGTTTTTCAAGGGCGCGTTTCAGAGAAGATCCGAGAATCTGGTCGTCTTCGACAAGCAGGATGCGCACGTTTTCTTCGCCCCAAAAGCCACAACAGCTTCAACGGCGGTATTTTCGGCCTGCGGTATTTTTAAGGCTGAAATTCCGCCGCAAGCCGAATCTAGCACAAAACTCTATCGACCGCTTAATCCTCGTTCGACTTGGCATTTTCCAGCATCATGTAGTCGAGCGGCAGCTGCGTCGAATACTTGATCTGTTCCATTGCAAAAGCCGAGGAAACGTCGCGGATTTCGATCTTTGCGATCATGCGCTTGTAGAAGGCGTCATAGGCCGCGATGTCGGGCACGACGACCCTGAGAAGATAGTCCACGTCGCCGCTCATGCGGTAGAATTCCACCACTTCCGGGAAATCGGCAACCACTTCGGAGAAGCGCTTCAGCCATTCGATCGAGTGGCTGTTGGTGCGGATCGAGACGAAGACGGTGACCTTGGTATTGACCTTCTCGGGGTCGAGCAATGCCACCCTGCCGCGGATGACACCGTCCTCTTCCATCTTCTGGATACGTCGCCAGCACGGCGTCGTCGAAAGCCCGACCTTCTTTGCAAGGTCGGCCACGGCCAGAGTGGAATCCTCCTGCAACAGGCGCAGGATTTTGCGGTCGAGACGGTCCATCCCCAATGTCCTTTCGAAATATATTCTCTGTATACCGCGATTCCGGCGAGAGAAAAGAAACTTGTTTCAAGAAATTAGAAATTTCACACGTTCCCGCAATATCGGCAGCAATTCCGCTTCGAACCACGGATGACGCTTCAGCCAGCCGCTGTTGCGCCAACTCGGATGCGGAAGAGGCAAAATTGCCGGTGAAACGTTCGTGTGGAGATAACGCTGCCAGTTCGAAACGGTTTCGGTCACCGACCCCATGCGCTGAGCGCCGAGATGCCAGGCCTGGGCATATTGGCCGATCGCGATGACAAGCTCGATCTGCGGCATTGCGCCTAAAGTCTTGCGCCTCCAGAGCGGTGCGCATTCGCGCCGCGGCGGCAGATCGCCGCCCTTGGCATCGTAGCCGGGAAAGCAGAACCCCATCGGCACGATCGCGAAATGATCGGAGTTGTAGAAGCTGTCGCGATCGACCGCGAGCCACTGTCGCAGCCTGTCGCCGGAAGCATCATTGAACGGCAAGCCGCTCTCGTGCACGCGCAGGCCAGGCGCCTGACCTGCAATCAGAATCCGCGCCCTCGCCGAAAGTACGGGCACAGGCCTCGGTTCATGCGGCAACCGATATTCAGGCCCCCGCGTCGGCGCATCACGACAGACCCGGCAGGCCGTGATCTCACGATGGAGGGCCTGAAGCTCGGCCTCCCGGTCGCTTTCGTCAGCTATCAATCCCATATTGTCAGTCTCTTCAGAATGTCGACTACCCCGCCCAAGGGATCGTCCCGCACTCGGGCTGCTTCGCGGCGATAGTCCTGCGGCCTTTCGAATGTCCCCGCCCAAAGGCCTGATTTTGCCTCCCGGGCCTTCGCCTGCTCAGCCGCATAGCCGCCATAGGAAACCGCCATGCCGCGCAACACCATCTCGCCGTTGATATCAGTGTCGCCCATTCGGCAAGTCACCAGCAGGCGACCGTATCGATCCCGCTTGTCGCCGCGGCAATCCACCGATCCGCCCGCGAGAAGCTTAACGAGCATGTCGCGCGCCGCCCGGCCGCAAGGCCAATCGGAACCGCCGCGCTCACATTGCTGCCGATACTCGGGTGAATCGATGCCGAGCAGCCGCAGCCGTTCGCCGCGCTGGTCGAGCGTATCACCGTCGATGGCATAAAATGCCCCGCTTTTAACCGCTTCCGGCTGATTGTTCATCTTCAATGCGAGAAGGCCGATCAGAGCAAGGAGAGCAAATGTGGTGATCCCGTCACGGAAAAGACGGGCGAATCGCGTCACGCTTCTGCCCCTTTGAGAAACAAATCCTTGGCAAAGATGGCAAACAAAACATTTCCCTGGCAGCATCTTCTTAAGGATTGGTCGCTAATCTGTACTCATCTGTAGGCGAAGTTTCAACGTGCACATGAGTACCGGCGTCAGCACATCGACAGATAAGATCATCGTCGACCGATCACGCAGCCACCGCAATAAGGCCGTCTCAAAGGCCGTGCGGCAAACGCGTGAGCGGCTGCAGTCTGGTAACATCGGCAGCTTCGACCGCGAAATCATGATGATGCATCTCGGCGCCATGGTCCAAGGCGCATCGCTGATGCCGCTCTTCGTCATCATCGTTGCAGCTCTCGGCGTCTACCTCACCGGCGACATGAGACTGCTTGCCTGGGCGCTGCTGACGCTGACCGCTCATGCGATCAACGTCGTGTTGAGCCAGCGCGTCAAGAAGCAGGATATTACCGCCGAAAGCGCTCGAAAATGGCGCGGTATCCTACTTGTCGGTCAGATCCTGGTCGGCTGCTGCTGGGCCCTCTTCGCCCTTAAGGGCTGCGCCGCCTGCAACGAGAACTCCTACACGCTCTACAAGGGCGCAACATTGCTGTTGGCGCTCTGCGTGATGGCAATGTCGAATTTCATGCTGCCGCGCGCCGTTCTCTTCGCTTTCGTGCCGACTGTCATGGCCCTGTGCTTCAAGGCCCTTCTGTCCCGCGGCATTCTCGATCTCAGCCTTACGGCGACCTTCTCTGCCGCTGTCATCTTCTTCGCCTTCATCACCGACCGTCTTTATCAATCGAACCTCAAGGTCCTGTCCTTCCAGTCGGAGAAGGATGACCTGATCGCCGAGCTCGAAGTGGCGAAATCCATGTCGGACGAAGCCCGTCGACGCGCGGAAGAGGCCAATCTCGCCAAATCCCGCTTCCTTGCCTCCATGTCGCATGAGCTCAGAACCCCGCTCAACGCCATTCTCGGCTTCTCCGAGGTCATGTCCCAGGAGGTGATGGGGCCGCTCAACAATCCGACCTACAAGGAATATACCAACGACATCCATCGTTCCGGCGAGCATCTGCTGAACCTCATCAACGAGATCCTCGACCTGTCGCGCATCGAGGCCGGGCGATACGAGCTGAACGAGGAAGCGATCTCGCTCCTGGAAGTCGCCGAGGACTGCATCGGCATGGTGCAGCTGCGCGCCCGCGCCAAGAACATCTCCGTCTCGCAGCAGTTCGAACCCCAGCTTCCCTCTGTCTGGGCCGACGAGAAGTCCTTGCGTCAGGTCATTCTCAACCTGCTCTCCAATGCGGTGAAATTCACGCCCCAGAACGGCGAAATTCACGTGAAGGTCGGCTGGACGGCAGGTGGCGGCCAGTATGTCGCGATCAAGGACAATGGCCCCGGCATTCCGGAGGAGGAAATCCCGGTCGTCCTCTCCGCCTTCGGTCAGGGCTCGATCGCGATCAAGAGCGCCGAACAGGGAACCGGCCTCGGTCTGCCCATCGTTCAGGCGATCCTCGCCAAGCACGACGGCCAGTTCATCCTGAAATCGAAACTGCGAGAAGGCACCGAGGTCATCGCCATCCTGCCGGCCAAGCGCGTGCTCCAGAGCCTTCCGGCCGTCGAGGACGCTCCATCCGTCGGAAAGCGCAAGAAGAGCTTCGCCTGATCAGCGGAAGAGCAAGTGCCCGCCGATCGTGAAGGCGAGATACAATCCACAGGCGACGATCATGCAGAAGACGGCGAAGGAACCGAGATCCTTCGCATATTTGCCGACATTGGAAATCTCGGGCGAGATGCGGTCGATGACTTCCTCGACCGCGGTGTTCATTGCCTCGATGGCGAAGAGGCCGAGGAACAGCAGCACCGCCACGAGGATTTCCGCCGGGCTTGCGCCAACCAGTACCAGCAAGACCAGCGCGACGACGAAGAAACCCAGCTCCTGGCGAAAGGCGGCCTCCTGCAGAAGGCGCAGGAAACCACCCCAGGAATAGCTTGCCGCGGCAAAGAAATGCCTGATGCCGGTCTCCTTGACCACGGCCGGTTTCGTCAGTTTTGCGTCCAAGTTGCGTCACTCTCCTGTTTTAGCAATCATGCGAATACCGTTTCACCCGGTTCTTCGCAAGTCGTGAACGTCCGGGCGTCCACCTCAGTGTTGATTGCTGACGCCTGCACTGGAGAACGTCGCCATGCCGGAATGGCAGGCTGCGGCCGCCTTGACGATACCGGCGGCGAGCGCTGCACCCGTCCCTTCGCCGAGCCGCATGCCGAGCGCGAGCAGCGGCGTCTTGCCGAGCTTCTCGATCGCCTTCAGATGCCCGGGCTCAGCAGAGACATGGCCGATCAGGCAATGGTCGAGCGCCGACGGATTGGCGGCCTTGAGGATGGATGCCGCGGCAGTCGCCACATATCCGTCGATGATGACAGGGATCCGCTCCATGCGGGCGGCGAGGATCGCACCGGCCATGGCGGCGATCTCGCGACCACCGAGGCGACGCAGGATTTCCAATGGATCGGAAAGATGATCGCGATGCAGCGCGACAGCCTTTTCGACCGCAGCGATCTTCCGCTGCAGCATCTCGCCTTCGGAACCGGTACCCGGCCCTACCCATTCGGCAGCCGTGCCGCCATAGAGAGCATAGTTAATCGCTGCGGCGATCGTCGTGTTGCCGATGCCCATCTCTCCGATGCACAGCAGATCGGTGCCGCCGGCAATCGCCTCCATGCCGAAGGCCATCGTCGCCGCACAGTCGCGCTCCGAAAGCGCCGGCTCCTCGGTGATATCGCCGGTCGGATAGTCGAGCGCCAGATCGAAAACCTTGAGGCCGAGATCATAGGCAACGCAGATCTGGTTGATCGCGGCACCGCCGGCTGCAAAGTTTTCCACCATCTGCTGCGTCACTTCGGGCGGAAACGGTGTGATCCCCTGGCGCGTCACGCCGTGATTGCCGGCAAAGATCGCGACCAGCGGCCGGTTGACGGCAGGCGAGCGGCCGGTCCAGGCAGCAAGCCAGAAGGCGATTTCTTCCAGGCGGCCGAGGGCACCCGGCGGCTTGGTGAGCTGCGCATCGCGCTCGCGGGCCGCCACAAGCGCCCGGGAATCCGGTCCCGGCAGATCGCGCAGCAGGGCGCGGAAATCGTCGAATGGAAGGCCGCTGACGCTCATGGATGCGTTTCCTTGTCTTTTGGTCTCAAATCAGGTCTCTTGCGTGCGACTCTATTAATGATGCAGGGCAGCGCGAACAACTCCAAAAGCGCCGACTGTTGTCGCAGGGACCACGGGAGAGAAGGGATGGCGGCTAAGGATTATCTCGACGACGTCGCGCGCGCGATCTCGTTCCTGAGCCGCATTCCGATCGCATCCTCTTATTTCGAAGGCTATGACGGCAATCTCGGCCGGGTCTCGCGCACCTTCCCGCTTGCCGGTGCCGTGATCGCCATGCCGGCTGCTGCGGTGCTCGGTCTCTTGCTGGCGCTGAATGCCGATCCGCTGATGGCGGCCCTGCTCACGCTCGGCGTTCAGACCCTGGTAACGGGGGCCCTGCACGAGGATGGGTTAAGCGACACGGCGGACGGCCTCGGCGGCGGCAAGGATCGCGATCGTGCTTTGCAGATCATGAAAGACAGCCGCATCGGCACCTATGGCGCCATCGCCCTCGTCCTCTCCTTCGGCATCCGGGCATCAGCGATTGCGGCTATCGGCCGCGATCTCCCTGCCCTGTCGGCCGCGCTGACGATACCGGCAGCAGCAGCCTTGAGCCGAGGCGCCCTCGTCTGGCACTGGGCGAGACTCCCCTCGGCTAAGGCGGAAGGTGTTGCGGCCGCCGCAGGACAGCCTGACGCGACCGCGCTGCGGACTGCGCTTGGTACTGCCGCTGTTCTTTTCGCTCTTCTGCTCTGGCCGGATTGGCATCTCCTGCCGCTGATCTGGGTCGCTCTCGTGGCGACAATCTGCACCACGCTGTTTACCACCTATATCGGCCGGCGCCTTTCCGGGCATACCGGCGACACCATCGGCGCGACGCAGCAGATTTGCGAAATCGCGGCTTTCTGCACTCTTGCCATGTGCCTTTGAACCCCCGATATATTGCTTCATGCAAACACCCTGCATTCTCGTCTGCTCCATCGACATGAACACCGGCTACTGCTTCGGCTGCGGACGTACGCGCGAAGAGATCGGCGCATGGACGCTCTACAGCGACCAGGAGCGGAGCGACATCATGGCCGGTCTGCCGGAACGGCTTGCAACGGTCGAACGCAAGCCCCGCAGAGAGACGCGCCGTCAGCGGATGTTGCGGGAGCGAAGCGCTCAATGAACCGACTGAATGTCGTTCTCGTCATTTTGGGTATCGGTCTGGCGCTGCTGGTCTTCAATCACGACAGCGGAACGACCTTCGGCATAGACAATGATGATTTCGGTCGCATGGTCTATCTGCTGCCGATCGCCCTTATGATCGGCGCCGGTATCTGGGCAAGCCGCCATACCGTCAGCGAAACCCTGCGCAATCTCCTGATCTGGCTGGTGATTATCCTGGCGCTCGCGACCGCCTATCTCTACCGAGCGGATGCGCTGGCCGTGGGGAACCGCCTTCTCGCCGGCCTCATTCCCGGCCGCGCCTTCGTGGTCACGACCAGCGAAGGCGGCCAGGAAGTCATCCTGCACAAACTCCTGAACGGCCATTTCGAGGCTGACGTTACGATCAACGGGCAGAACGTATCAATGCTTGTCGATACCGGCGCAAGCATGGTCGCCTTGACACGGAGGGACGCAGAGCGCGTCGGGCTCGTTCCCGAAAACCTTGCCTATTCCATGACCGTGATGACCGCAAACGGTCGCGCCCGTGCAGCGCCCGCGAGATTGGGTTCGGTCGCGATCGGCCCCATCATTCGCCACAACGTCGAGGCAATGGTGGCCGAGAACGGAAAGCTCGATCAGAGCCTGCTTGGCATGAGTTTCCTGGAAACGCTGGGATCGATGCAGATGCAAACGGACGAGCTGCGCCTGCGGGATTGAGGCGTTACCCGGCGCCGGTCCAGGTCCAGGCATTTCATCAGCTGAGTTCCTGGGCAAGCCCGATGAGAATTCCTTCAGGCCCTCTGATATAGCAGAGCCGATAGGCGTCCTTATACTGAACGACTTCGCCAACGAGCTGAGCACCGCGGTTGCGGAGCCTTTCGAGCGTGTCGTCGATATCGTCCACTGCGAACATGACGCGGAGGTAGCCGAGAGCATTGACTGGGGCATCCCGGTGATCCGCAACGACATGCGGCGCGAGGAAGCGGGAAAGCTCAAGTCGGCTGTGGCCGTCAGGCGTGCGCATCATGGCGATCTCGACATGCTGGTCGCCCAATCCGGTAACGCGTCCGGCCCATTCTCCTTCGATCGTCGCCCGCCCCTCAAGCTCGAGCCCGAGTTCGCGAAAGAAATCAATCGCCCCTCCGAGGTCCTCGACGACGATTCCGACGTTGTCCATCCGCTTGAGCGCCATGTTTCCGATCCCCCAGTTGTCGTTCCAATCTACAGGCTGTCGCCCTGCCCAACAACGGACGCCTCAAACCGCCGCCATAGCAAGGGTGAAAGACCGGTCGCGTGTTCTTTAGCATCAATTGATACTAAGTCTTAAAGCTTATGAGCGAATGTGCGGATAGCGCATGATGCGAGGCCATAGAACAGCACGATGTTTAACCCGTCCCGTACGCGAAATGCTCTCCGGAAATTTTTAAGGTTCGGGGGCTTCGCGTCCCGGCTCCCATCCCTGGGCAGCCGCGGATATCTGGAAACCATCGACCACCTTGAGCGACAGCTGCAGGAGCGCGATGCGCTTATCAGCAGTCAGGCAGCCGCCCTCGCCCACAGCAGAAAGATATTCGATCGCGCCTCCGTGTCCGCCCAGATCGGCGTCTGGGAATGCAGCCTTCCCGACGAGACGCTCCATTGGACCGACGTCGTCTATGATCTCTTCGACCTGCCGCGCGGCTCGGTGATCGATCGTAGCGAAATCGTCGAATGCTACTCGCCGGAATCGGCAAGGGAACTGAAGCTCCGCCGGGATCGGGCGATCGAGGAGCGTAGCGGTTTCACCATGGACGCGGAAATCATAACGCGGAACGGAAACCGCAAATGGATACGCCTGACGGCGTCCGTCGAATGCGAGGATGACGTGCCCGTTCGCATCTTCGGTATGAAACAGGACATTACCGAAGAAAAGATCATGCTGGATCGGACGCGCTACCTGGCCGAGTTCGATCTGATGACGGGCCTTGCCAATCGCAGCCAGTTCCTGACGAGACTTTCAAGTTTCTGCGATCATCACGGCGAACGGAAATCGCTCGCAGCACTGCTTCTTGTCGACCTCGATGGCTTCAAGGCGGTCAATGACAGCATGGGCCACGCCGCCGGTGATGAATGCCTGAAGGAGGCCGCAAGCCGCCTGAGGAGCGTTTGCGGCGATGGCGGTTTCGTCGCACGCATCGGCGGCGACGAATTTGCAGCCCTGATGGGACCTTGCACCGACCGGGGATCGATTGCGGAAATGGCGCGCGACATCATCGGCAGCCTGTCGCGGCCGGTCGATTACTACGGTAGGACGCTGACACTTGGCGCCTCCGTCGGCATCGCGATCGTAGATGGCTCGGTACCGTCAGAACTTTCCCGCAGGGCCGATATAGCCCTCTACGCGGCAAAGGGTGCCGGACGGGGAACATTTCGCTTTTACAAGCCGGAGCAGGAGCCGGCCATAAGCAATCCCCGCGACGCCGCCTGAGCAGGCTCAGGCACGCCCTTTCGATCACACGCCGGTGATCGGCAATCTCAGGCGCAACGGCCGCCCGCCGTCAGTTCCGGAGCCGGTAGCCGGTCTTGAATATCCATCCCAGCATTGCAAGGCAGATGACCAGGAAGATGGAGATCATCGCCAGGCTCAATATCGGATTGACATCCGCGATCCCGAAGAAGCTCCAGCGGAAGCCGCTGACGAGATAGAGAACCGGGTTGAGGTGGCTGACCGCCTGCCAAAAGGGCGGCAACATGTTGATCGAATAGAAGCTGCCTCCGAGGAAGGTTAGCGGAGGCACGACCAGCATGGGAATGAGATTGAGCTGTTCGAAATTCTTCGCCCAGATGCCGATCATGAAGCCGAACAGGCTGAAGCTGACGGCCGTCAGCACGAAGAACAGCACCATCATGAACGGATGCAGGATAGTAACATGCACGAAGAAATTCGCAGTCAGCAGGATGATGAAACCGATGATCATCCCCTTCGTCGCCGCCGCTCCGACATAACCGATGATGATTTCAGTCATCGCGATCGGTGACGACAGCACCTCATAGATCGTGCCGACGAATTTCGGGAAATAGATGCCGAAGGAGCCGTTGCTGATGCACTGGCCGAGAAGCGTCAGCATGATGAGGCCGGGCGTGATGAAGGCGCCATAGGACACGCCCTCGACCTCCTGGATGCGCGAGCCGACTGCAGCACCGAAGACGATGAAATAAAGTGAGGTCGAGATAACCGGCGAGATGACGCTCTGCAGCAGCGTGCGGCGCGTCCGGGCCATCTCGAACTTGTAGATGGATTTGATCGCCTCGATGTTCATTTGTGGCCTCCGACCAGCGAAACGAAGATATCCTCGAGCGAACTTTGCCGCGTCGAAAGATCCCTGAAATGGATGCCCTCCTCCTCCAGGCGGGAAAGGAGCTTCGCGATGCTGGCGTGCTCGTGCGTGGTGTCGAAATCGTAGATGAGAGTCGTCCCGCCATCCCCGACCGAAAGGCCGTTGCCCTGAAGACAGTCGGGCAGCGCCTCAAGCGGCTCGACAAGGTCGAGAATGAGCTGCTTGCGTCCGAGCTTGGCCATCAGAGCCGCTTTCTGCTCGACAAGCAGGAGCTGGCCGCCATTGATGACACCGACGCGGTCGGCGATCTCTTCCGCCTCTTCGATGTAATGCGTCGTCAGGATGATCGTCACGCCGGATTGGCGCAGTCCCTCGACCACATGCCACATGTCCTTGCGCAGCGTCACATCCACGCCGGCCGTCGGCTCGTCGAGGAACAGGATCTCGGGTTCGTGCGAAAGAGCCTTGGCGATCAGCACCCGTCGCTTCATGCCGCCGGAGAGCTCGCGCAGCGTATTGTCCTTTTTCTCCCAGAGAGAGAGATCGCGCAGCACCTTCTCGATATGGGCGGGATTTGCCTTCTTGCCGTGCAGGCCGCGCGAAAAGCTCACCGTGTTCCAAACCGTTTCAAACTGATCCGTGGTCAGTTCCTGCGGCACCAGCCCGATCATGCTCCGCGTCGCGCGGAAATCCTTGATGACATCGTGGCCGCCAACGGTAACCGTGCCGCCGCTCGGATTGGCAATACCGCAAACGATCGAAATCATCGTCGTCTTGCCGGCGCCGTTCGGCCCCAGCAATGCCAGGATTTCGCCCTTCTCGACATCGAGATCAATGCCCTTCAGCGCCTGGAAACCGTTTGCATAGGTTTTGGTGAGATTACGGATGGAAATGATTGGCGCCATGGCGGGAAACGGTCAGCTCTTCGACTATTTTTGCGGCTTTTGCCCGCTTTATAGCCCCTTCCGGGTCTTTTACCACCCCGCTTGTAGCGAACAGTGTGTTCGTTTCAGAATATTCAACGATCACTCAGTCTTGTCATCAAATCGTGACCTTCCTCCGACATAAAACCGATCAGGTGATCGAAGGTTGCTGCATTTCCGCCCAACGCCTCTTGGCCGCATCTTTGGTACCTGCCCATATTGGACATATACTTGTTGCGTTTATACTGATCGCATCATTTCGATATGAAGTTTGATTACCGGAGCCAGCAAACATCCCCTGTCGTTGCTGGGCACCACTCAAGCCGGCCTTCGTGCCGGCTTTTTTTCGTATTGCCTTAACGTAACCTCAACCGACTACCAGGCGCCGTTCGCCCCGCATCCGGCCGGTGGCAGCGAGCCGTGGCCAAAGCGTTCTTTCAGCTTGGCGCATCCGATCTGCCTGACGGGATCAGGCATCATCATGTTGAGGCCGACGCCGACCTCGTCGAACAGATCGTGGGAATAGGCGATATAAATGTACCAGCGCCCCACGACGACGATGGCAACGGCGATGAAGACCGCAAGGATGGTGGAGGTGAAACTTGCCGCTCTGTTCAATATGCCCTCATTCGACCGGATCCGTGCAGCGGCTAATGTGTCGTCCGCATCGGGTTCCGGCAACCGGACATAGTCCGCAAATTACAGGCTGCAATAGCGCCGGCCACCCTTGCGATCCCTCAGATCGAAATGAAAGTGGTTCCAATGTTCCGGGTTGCTGCCGGGACCAAGCACGGTATCGAAGTATTTGCAGCTGTCGGAGCGCACCGCCTTGAGAAGCCCGCCTTCGCGGAACGAGAACAGACCCTTCTTGCGGACGTCGATTTCGTGGCCGTTCTTCAGGATGAACCTGCCGACGTCGATGGCGTTGCCATGGGCATGTTCGGACATCGGATTATAGCGCTGCGAGCTGTTGTTCATGCGCCGGCACGAATAGCCGCCGAGGGGCACGATCGTTCCGACGCCGGACCAGTAGCGGGTGCGGGCTGCCGGCGCGAGTTCGTTCTTCACCCATTTGGCAAAGGCAAGCGTCGTCTGGCAGTTCAGCGTCACCGCGGGGCTGACATTGATGTCGCCCGACAGTCCGCTCAGCGAAACCGGATAGGGTACCTGGCAGGCCGGACCGTTCGAGATCGGCGGCTTGTCCTGGAAGAGAACACCGAGACGCTTCAGCTCCTGCCGGCATTGCAGCTCGGACGCCGGCATGACACCGGGGGCCTGTGGCGCCATCGGAGCGGCCGGCGGTTCCGGCATCGACATCGGGTTTTGCACGCGGGGGAGCATCGCGACCTGCTGCCCCTGCGGCATCGCAGGTGTCTGCCTGAGCTGCGCCTGTGCGGCCGGGCGCGGCAGACGGGATTGATTGGTCTGCACGGGGTTTTCCGTGCCGATGCCATCGACGATCGGCTCCTCGCTCTCGCCCTCGGCTATGTTCTGCTCTTCCTCCTGCGCAAGTCCGACCACCGGCTGCTGATTGCCCGTGACACCGAGGCCGGCATCCATGTTGATCCCTTCCGAGGGAACTGCCGACATCTGGTTGGAAGCCTGCATGCCGTTGCTCGACACGGGAGCAAGACCAGGCGATGTCTGACGCTGCGGTGTTGCGGCATCGAGGGAACTCGGCATCTGGCTTGCCGCAGCGCGGGGCTGGCCACCGGCTGAATGGCCGAGACCAGCAAGATTGGGCGTGTCGAGATAGTCGACCGACGCTGAACTCACCGGCGCCCGGCTCGTGCTGTAGGCATATTGCGCCTGCTGCTGTGCAATCGGCGCTGCGCGACGCGGCTGGATGGCGCTGACGCGCGTACCACTATCGACGCTGCCAGGAGGCACGAGACTATCGGCCGTGCATGCGACCAATGCGGATGACAGGAAAAGATGAACGACAGACCGCCGCAGGAAGGAAAAATACGCCATACACTCCATCCACTTCTGCTGCCAGCGTGGTCGGCAATTTCCTTCAAATTTTAGATAAGATTGGTGAACGAATGCTTACCTGCCGCAACGGCATAGCAGACTGCGCAACCGCGCATGGGCAAAGCCGTTCCCTACCAATCTGGATTGACGTAGGCTGCGCCTGGAATCGAAGCCATAACGATCGGAGCGACTGGATGAACGACACTTTGAAGCCAAGGGGCGAATTGACGCTGCGAACCCTCGCCATGCCCTCGGACGCAAACCCCGCCGGCGATATTTTCGGTGGCTGGGTCATGGCGCAGATGGACTTGGCAAGCGGCATCCGCGCCGCCGAGCGCGCCCGCGGCCGTGTTGTCACAGCCGCCGTCAAGGAAATGGCTTTCGAACTTCCGGTCAAGATCGGCGACACGCTCTCCGTCTTCACGGACATCGAGCGCGTCGGTCGCACCTCGATCACGCTCATCGTCGAAGCCTGGGCACACCGCTCGCGCTACAACAAGCTGGAAAAGGTCACGGCCGGCACCTTCATCATGGTCTCCCTCGACGAAAACGGCCAGCCAAAACCCGTCGCGCCGGAGTGACAGGCTATGGGAGGAGCCAGCAGCCCGGAGGTCTACGTCTATATCAGGACTGTCATGTCGATCGTCATCAGCCTCAGCCTTGCCCGCCTGCTGACGGGGCTTGCCGGCTTCGTGCAGTCGCCCGGCAAGCACAAGGTCTATTGGGTCCAACTCGGCTGGGTCTTGTCGATGTTCCTGTTCATCATCCATTTCTGGTGGTGGGAATATCGGTTGGGCTCCCTCGCCGTCATAAATTTCGGCGTCTATCTCTTCCTCATCTGCTTCTGCTGCCTGTTTTTCTTCCTCTGCGTCGTGCTCTTTCCGACCTCGGTCGAAGACTATGGCGGCTACGAAGAATATTTCATTTCCCGCCGTCGCTGGTTCTTCGGTCTCCTGGCGGTGACCTATGCCGTCGATCTGATCGACACGATCCTCAAGGGGCAGGCCTATTTCCATTCGCTCGGCTGGGAATATCCTGTTCGCAACGTCGTCTACATCCTTCTCTGCATCGCCGCCGCCATCACGGCGAACCGTCGTTTTCAGGCGGCTTTGGTCATCATCGGCCTCGTCTATCAGATCAGCTGGATCTTCAGGCTCTACGATGTGCTAGGCTAGCGCCCGAGGAGATTGCCGATGGCGGCTGGCGGTTTCAGGATGTTGCGCTGTGAGATTGAGGGCGTCGAAGCTGTCGAGGCCGAAACGCGCCATTCCTTTCCGCGCCACATGCACGAACAGTTCGGCATCGGCCTCATCTATCGCGGCGCGCAAAAATCGCTGAGCGGACGCGGCATCGTCGAGGCCAGCGCCGGCAGCACGATCACGGTCAATCCCGGCGAGGTTCACGACGGCATGCCGATCGGCGATCACGGCCGCGCATGGCGAATGCTCTATTTCGAACCACGCCTGATTGCCGAAGCGATCGAGGACATGAGCGAGAGCAAGACCGATGATTTCGAATTCTCGCAGCCCGTGATCGACAGAGACGATATCGCCCTCCGCTTCGAACGGCTCTACCGGGCACTGACCACGCGAGGCGAAACCATCAGATACGAGGAAGCGCTGCTGACGCTTGTCGCCTCGGTGCAGCCGTATCGCAAGGACAGCCCCTCACCGCCTTCATCCGTTGCCCGGGCGCAAAGCCTGATCGACGACGATCCGGCAAAAGCGCTGACGCTCGCCGATCTTGCCCAGGAAGCCGGCCTCAGCCGCTTCCAGCTATTGCGAAGCTTCTCCCAGGCAAATGGGCTCACACCGCACGCCTACATCCTGCAACGTCGCGTCAACATGGCAAGACGGCTGATCGCCCGCAGGACCCCGCTTGCCGAGGCGGCACTCGAAGCCGGCTTCGCCGACCAGAGCCACATGACCCGCATCTTCCGCCGGACTTTCGGTGTCTCACCCGGCGCGTATGCTGACGCTGTCAGCTAGATCGATATTTTCATCTCGGGAGATTGCCCACGACCAGGAACGACCGCGCCACTATTCTAATATTTTAGTGTAAAATCGCGCTGACGAATGGTGAAGTCGAGTTCATCAGGCACTGGGGGAAAGTGTTGTGAGATTGCTGGCGCGCCTGTTCCAGAGGTTTCTGGTTTTCTGCCTGGGCTTACTTACCGTCTGGCTGATAGTCTTCGTCGTTTTTGATACGGCCGACAACAGGCTTCCATGGATTCTTGCAGCGTGCCTTACCTATGGTGTGGCTGCTTACGTCATTCTGCCGAATGTGGTCCGCTTGGGCCTGAAGATTCTTCATCGCGGGCTTATTCCCAAATATACGATCGCGGTTGATGGTCTGCCCGGAGATCCCATAAATTTCGTCCTCATCGGAACCCTTCAGCAACTCCGCGAGGCCTTTGCAACGGCAGGCTGGTCGACGGCCGACCATTTGGGGATCGCAAGCTCGTTGCGAATGATGCGGGCGTTTCTGATGAACTCCGCTTATCCGACCGCACCCTTCAGCACGTTCTATCTCTTCGGTCGACGGCAGGACATCGGATTCCAGGAGCCCATCGACGACAGCCCCCGCAAGCGCCACCACATCCGGTTCTGGGCGCTTGATCTTACCCATTCCGAGGAAGACATGAGCTCTCCGAGCTTCTGGCTGAATACGGACAAGCCATCGCCCGACGAGCGTGTATTATGGGTTGGTGCGGGCACGAGAGACATCGGGCTTTCGCTGACCTGGCTAACGTTCCAGATCACACATGCCACTGATTCGGATACGAATGCCGAGCGCGACTACATAGTCAGCGAACTCAGGGCAAAATGCGTGGTCGGGGATGTCGTACTGCACCAATCCGGTTCACGTCTGATGACCGGAAAGGTCAACCACTACATTGCCGATGGTGACGTCGCGTTTGCCAGCCTGACTGTTGGCGCCACGGGTGGCGATCACGCGCAGTCGTCGAGCCCTGCGAATCCTGATCCCGCAAGCCCTCATCCATAGTCCTGCAATTTCGTTCAAGATCGATCCCGCCGGACGCGCTTCTGTGTGACCTCCCGTCAACGCCATGGAGCGTCCTCATGTCCCTCGAATATCTGCTGACCTCAATGGTCATCATCCTCCTGCCCGGCACGGGCGTTCTCTACACGCTCGCCTATGGCCTCAGCAAAGGATGGCGCGCCAGCCTGTTGGCCGCCTTTGGCTGCACGCTCGGCATCGTGCCGCACATTGTCGCCAGCGTGGCCGGTCTCGCCGCCTTGCTCTATGCCAGCGCCATGGCATTTCAGGTCATCAAATATCTCGGCGTCGCCTATCTCTTCTACATGGCCTTCAACGTCTTGTGTTCCGGCGGCTCGCTGCAGATCGATGAAAGCAACCGTTCGGTGACGCCGGCAAGGATCGTCATCAACGGCATCCTGCTCAACATCCTCAATCCGAAACTGTCGATCTTCTTCCTCGCCTTCCTGCCGCAGTTCGTCCCGGCAACGTCAGCTGCTCCCACATCGGACATGCTGAAGCTCGGACTGATCTTCATGGCGCTGACCTTCATCACCTTCCTCGGCTACGGCGCCTTCGCCTCGGCCACGCGACACTACGTCATCGCAAGGCCACGCGTGCTTCTATGGTTCCGGCGCGGATTTGCCGGTGCGTTCGGCCTGCTCGGACTGCGCCTTGCGCTCGCCCACCAGTGAACGGCAAACGATGGCGGCTCCTCGCCGCCATAGAAACCGCAACTTTTCGGTTGCGCATTTCCGGATGATGGAGCATCTTAATCGGCAACCAGGAGGTTGCCGATATGACCAATCAAATCGAAAAGACAATCGAGCTGAATGCACCGATCGATCGTGTTTGGCGGGCTTTGACCAATCATGAAGAATTCGGCGAATGGTTCCGCGTGAAGATGAACGGCCCCTTCGTGCCGGGAGAAGAGGCCTCCGGCCAGATCCTGCATCCCGGCTATGAACACCTGACCTGGAGGGCGACGATCAAACAGATGGAGAAGCCACATCTCTTCTCCTTCACCTGGAATCCCTATGGGATCGATCCCGACGTCGATTATTCCAAGGAAACCCTGACGCTGGTCGAATTCCGGTTGCGACCCATTCCGACCGGCATGCATCTGACCATAACGGAATCTGGCTTCGACAAGGTTCCATCAGGCCGCCGGGCGGAAGCGTTCCGCATGAACGACATGGGATGGACGCAGCAGGTGCAGAACATCAAGGCCTATGTCGAACACTGAAATGTCGAACGCCGATATCCCGAAGGCTGCTCCAACGATCATCGATACCGGCCCTGCCTCGATCTTCGCGGCACTCGGAGACCGCACGCGCCTGTCGCTGCTCACCAAGCTCAGCGACGGGCGTCCGCGCTCGATTGCCGATCTCTCGCTCGACGCCGAGATAACGCGTCAGGCGGTGACCAAGCATCTCCACGTACTGGAACAGGCAGGTCTCGTCAGCAGCTCCCGCAGGGGCCGCGAAAGCCATTTCACCTTCCGCGGAGAACCGATTGCAGAGATGCGGAACTATCTGGAGAGCGTTTCCAGGCAATGGGACGATGCCCTGTCACGGCTGAGAGCATTCGTCGAAAAATAGCGTCTGCCGAAGAGGATCACACCTTCAGAAATTGCGACGACTTGTCGAAGCTCACGCCCGGAAAGATCTTCGCCGTCAGATCGTCTGCGCCGACATCGAACTGGCGGTAGAGCATCGCGGCCGCGATCTCGCGCACATCTGATGTCGGCATCAGGTCGCGATCTTCGAACAGCTGCTCGTCCCTGATGCCCGGCCATTTACCGAGCACGCGGCCGCCGTTGATCGCGCCGCCCGCCAGCAGGCAGCAGCCGCCGGTGCCGTGGTCCGTTCCGCCGGAACCGTTCTGCCGGACCGTGCGGCCGAATTCCGTCATGGCGAGCACCACCGTGGTCTTCCAGGCCTCGGGGCCAAGCGTATTCTTCAACGTCACAACAGCCTGGGCGAGATCGCCGGCTGCCTTCTTGAACTGGGCCACCTGCTGGACATGCGTGTCCCAGCCATTGATGGAGAAGCTTGCGATACGGTATTCGCGGAGCAGCATTTTGCCCGCAAGTGCTGCAATATCGGTGATCTGCTCGCCACGCTTGGCACCGGGATCATCGCCCATCTTGGCCGATTGATCGGCGCGGCTTGCCTCTTCCATCGCCTTGGCGAAGGCCGGATCGTGGGCATAGAGCCGCGTCAGGAACTGCATCTCGTCGGCACCCATGCCGAAATTGGAATCGGATGCCCAGACATCGACGATGTTCGGGCCGGAGAGGATCAGCTCGGTCGACGTATTGATGTCGATCGCCTTGCGCGCCGTCGAGCGCGGGATGGTGGCGAGCGCCCGGTTGAGCCATCCCGTCTTCTCCTCGGCGACATGGCCACCGCCCGATTCCAGCATGTCCTGGCCGTCGAAATGGCTGCGCTGGTCGCGGTAGGGCGTCGAAGCCGCGTGAACGAAGGCGAGCTCCTTGGCCTTCCACAGAGGCAAAAGATCGGCCGCGGCCGGATGCAGCCCGAAGAAGCCGTCGAGATCGAGCAGGCCCTTGTCGGGCGCAATGGCGATATCCGGCCTCAGGCCTGCAAAAGATGCTTCGCCATATGGCTGCACCAGATCGAGCCCATCCATAGCGCCACGCAGCACGATGGTGACGAAACGGTTATCACCCGGCATCGCGGCAAAGGTGACAGGCGTAAAGATCGGCGCTGCCGCCAGGCAGCAGGCGGAAGCGAGGAAGCCGCGGCGGGAAAGCGAGAAAGCATTGTCGTTTGCCATCCGGGAACTCCTAGCGACGGTTGAATTCGGGAGAAGCAAGCACGAGCGTCAGCCCCATCATCTTGTTCGGCGCCTGC
Source organism: Neorhizobium sp. P12A (assembly GCF_008365395.1). Taxonomy (NCBI): domain Bacteria; kingdom Pseudomonadati; phylum Pseudomonadota; class Alphaproteobacteria; order Hyphomicrobiales; family Rhizobiaceae; genus Neorhizobium; species Neorhizobium sp. P12A. Next base: position 351,770 of record NZ_QOVX01000006.1, read on the forward strand.
GAGACGACGCGGATCGTGTCTTCGCGGGCCGCATCCGCCAGCGTATCCTTCAGAAACTGCCGCGGATCCTCCTGCTTGCCGTAGCGGCCGATTGCGCGCCGTGCCCAGGAAATCCGCTCCGAGAGCTCGCTGGCATTGATCCAGGCATCGAAGCCTTCGGGAAAGCCGGCAGGGCTCGGCGGCTGCCAGATCGGCTGGCCCATGCGGCGCAGGGCGTAGAGCCCGAGACCGCGCGGCACATAGAAAGTCGCATCGATCGCCGCCTGCCGGCGCTGCTGCTCCTTGGGATCAGGCGGCGCATTGCTATTGCCAGGGACGACAGCGGAACCATTGCCCGTGCCCTTGGGGACGCCGTCAGCCATCGCCTGTCCCGCCGCTTCATCATCCGACAGCGGATCGCCGACATTGCCGGCGGCCGGGTTCTTGGCGAGATTAAACGCCCGCAATCCCGCCACCACGAAATCGAAGGGCTGCCGTGCCTTGGCCCCTTCGTTCGTCCAGGCAGCTGGATGGTCGAGCATGGCACTGTAAACCGCCATCAGATCGCCGTCAGTCTTCCGCCAGCTCTCCACCATCGCGTCTATCATCTCCTGCGGCGGCGTGTCGGAGATGAAATGGACGGCAAGCTTGCGGCTAATGTGCTGCGCGGTCTTGGGGTTCAGCGCCAGATCATCGAGCATCTGCAGATAGTCGCGCTCCTTGCGCGGCGAACCGCCGTAGCTGACGCCCAGAACCTGATGGCTGCCCGGCTCCGCGACGGCTCGCCGGAAGGCGGTCTCGACACCCTGTCGGTCGACCGTGATGCCGGTCAGCACCATGGCCGCGGATCGCACGTCGTCCTGCGTATAGCCGCTGCCGGCACCGAGCGTGTGCAGCTCCATCAACTCGCGGGCCAGGTTTTCGTTGAGCCCCTTGTTGCGCCTGATGCCGATGGGAGAATCCGGCCCCAGCGACTGGGCCTGGTCGAGATAGATCAGCATCGCCGGATGCTGCGTGGCGCTGCGCAGCAAGGTCGGAAAGGTCGCGCCAATATTCGGCCGGATCGCCTCCGCTTCGAACAGAGGCACGATCAGCTTCATCGGTTGGTTCTTGATGGCACTGACCGAAAAATGGTCGGTCCAGAAGGTCGCGAGCCGTTCATAGAAACCGTTGGGCGAGAACACGGCCTGGGCAATGCGCGCATCCGCATCCCTTTGGTAACTCTGCTGCAGCTCCGTGAAGACTGCCCTCCGCTCCTCACGCTGAGCATTGTCGTCGATATCACTTGTATTGATATCGCGCAGCCGGCCGAGAACACTGCTGATCGCCTGCCGCCGCGCCTCGATTCCACCGACCGGAAACAGGCAGGTACCGTCGGCAACGCGGATAGGATCGAGCAGCTCGCTCTTCGTTGCCGGATGCGCCTCACCAGGACGGAATCCATAGCCAAAACGCAACGCCGCCATGGTCGGGAAGGAAAGGCTCATCGCTTGCCACCGGAAATCGTGATTACCAATCCGCAACACGCTCGCAGCCAATTGTGTCGGGAACGTTCAGAAATTGTGGCTTTTTTCGGACATGGACAATTTGTAATTCCCTTGCGTCAGGCTCCCCAACTGATCCATGGGCTTTACCCTCGCGGCGATGATGGAGGACGCCGATCAGCGTCGCCACATCGAAAAATCTTTCGGCCGGAAGACCGGCCACCGCCCCACGCAAGCAGACGATCGATGCGATCGGCAAGTCCTGCCTGCTCTATGCACGCTTAAGTTTATTCAGCACACATTCATGACGACCTGTTATGGTAATCCCTGCATGGAAACGCGCTGGAGGAGGTTGTATGAGAAACTATGTCCCGCTCGCCGCGACCTTCGTGGCATCACTCGCTTTCATTGCACCGGCGCACGCGGACTTCACGCTCGGCATCATCGCGCCCTTGACGGGTCCGGGCGCTGCAGACGGCAATACCGTCAAGAGCGCAATGCAAGCGGCGGCCGACGAAATCAACAAGAACGGCGGCATTCTTGGCGACACGCTTGTCTTGAAATTTGGCGACGATACGAGCGATCTGGCGAAGAGATCATCCGTCGCCAAGGACTTTCTGGACGAAAAAATCAACTTCGTCATCGAGGGGGCGGTTTATGATCCTCCGAACCCTAGTCAGGTAGTCCACGAGTTGCCACAGGATATCCTGTTACCCTCAGGTGCTCAGATGTTGTATCTGACGAAGACCTTTCCGCAGATCGATCTCATCGACGGTGGCCGGACCAGCAATCTCTCCACCGAATGCTACCGCGCAGATCCCCGTCAGGGCGTGATTGCCGCGAATTATGTGCTGAAGAACCTCAAGGATGAGAAAATCGCCATCGTCGATGACGGGAGGAATTATAGTAAACCCTTAGTGGAAGCTTTCAAGACAACTCTCAACCAGGGCGGCGTGACCGAAGTGGTCGATATCTCTATCGGCTCTGGAAATGACTATCTGCGGAGGGTGGAAAAGATGAAGCAAGCGGCCGCAAAACTGAAAGAGGCCGGGGTAGAAATCATCTATTACGGGGGAGATTCTTCAGGTATTGGCCTGCTTCTGCGCCAATTGAGCGAAATCTCCGTCAAGCCGCGGATCATCGGCGGCGACGCCTTATCCAATGTCAACTACCAGACCCTTTATAAAAAGGAAGCGGATGGCACTATCTTTACCGACGCGCCCCGCGAGACGCTGATCACCGATTTGGAGAGCGCCCGCACGGCACTCAAGGCGCATGAGATTCCGGTTGAGGATTTGGCACTGCGTTCCTATGCCGCTGTTCATGAACTGGCGGCCGGCATTCGGGATGAACTCTGCTACGGTCACGCCGAATTCAGCCTTGTCACCGATATCAAGGATGGCAGGCCAGTTGTCTATCTCGATCCGAGAGCCATTCAAGTGAGAATGATCGCAGACGAGGCCATTCCGGCAGAGATCGATAAGGCGACTGGGAACAGGAAACCACCGAGTTTTTCATTTTACAGATGGAAAGCCGGCAAGGTTGTTCCAATCAACGAGACGCCTCAGGGAAACTGAAGTTGAAACGAAGCTTCAGCAGCGGCCGATAACAGGCGGCACTCCGCTCCGCCGATCGCCTGGACAATTTGTAATTCCCCCAACGTCAGGCAGAGCGGAAAAAAATCCTCAGCGACGCCAGCAGATCCAGGCGCCCCAGAACAGGCTGGAGAAGAAACGCTGCGGCCGCTCGAAGCCCGCCTCCGCCAGAAGGTCCAGAACGGCCTGCTCCGAATGAGGCGGATCGGCACCCTGCAGGATCTTGCCGAGTTTCTGCTTCACCTCGTCCTCGGAAGCGCCTTGCATGCGCCACCGCTCACCCCAGGCGGACAAGAGCAAGGGTTGCTCCGCATAAGCATAATGATTGCAGGCCAGGATGAACGGTGCTCCCGCTGCGAGCCGCGCCGCAATGTCAATCAGGATCGCGCGCTTTGCATCCTCACCCGGCAGATGATGAAGCACGCCGATCAATGTCGCAGCGTTGTATGATCGATCCCTCTGCACGTCGGCCACGACGCCGAGCTGACTTGTGACGCGATCGGCAAGTCTCGCGTCCGCAGTGCGCGACATCGCCAAATCAAGCATGGGCGCGGATGGATCGACGGCATGAAACCGCCATTTCGGTGCAAGCCTTGCCGCCGTGATCATCTCCATGGCGCTGCCGCCAGCGCCTGCGACGAGGATCGACGCCTCCCTGTCGGCTCCGATCGCCGCGCTCAGCAGACACGCCGCCAGCTCATGGCAGGCATCGTAGCCGGCGAGCGCGATCCGGCTCTGCGTCAGATATTCTCCGGCACGGGACGCGTCGAACTTGGCTGCCGGATCGGTGGGTAATGTCATCGGATATCTCCATGTCTGGATTGCCCAAAGCTTGGCTTCGGGGCCTCGGCATGCAATCTATCGGACATTGAGCGATGCATCGTCCGTATTTCGTGATTGAAAGTCCATCAGAATGACCTCTGGCCCACCGGTGAAATTCGATCGCCTGACCGCCTTTCTCAAGTCCTTCGAATTGAGAACCACGGTCTTGCCCGCGAGCGAAACACGGCCTGCCAATCTCTATATCGAAATGGACGAGGATGCGGACACGGCGCGGCGGGTCGTCTTTCATCCGCGGGAGACGCTGCGTCAAAGCCGGTACGATACCATTGCCGCGCTCGTCGATTTCGGCGGCGCCGCCAATCCGTTGATCTCCAGCCTGCCGGAAGAGCTGGTGTTCGAACTTGAGAATGATCCCGCGCTCAGCGGCATCGCCTCGCTCTTTCTCGCCGAAGCCAGAGAACGCCGCTGTGGCGGCAATACCGTGATGGATCGGCTTTGCGAGGTCATCGTCGTCATGGCGATGCGGCGGGCCATCGATGCCGGCGCCGTCGGCCGCGGGCTGCTGGCCGGCCTTGCCCATCCATCGCTGCATCGCGCCATGTCCGCCCTCCATGCCGAGCCCGCAAAGCCGTGGCGTATCGAGGAATTGGCAAGCGTGGCCGGCATGTCGCGCAGCCATTTCATGGCGCAGTTTTCCGCAATCGTCGGCGCGACCCCGTCGAACTATCTGAACGCCTGGCGGCTGACCCTCGGACATCGGCAGATGGCGCTTGGCAGATCGGTCAAGCAGACGGCACAATGCGTCGGCTTCGGCAGTGCCTCGGCTTTTTCAAGGGCATTTTCGCGCGCCTATGGATATTCGCCCGTCGAGGTTTCCGCAAAGACCGGTTAGCGGCAACGTCTTGGCGACCACCTCACAGCATGTCGTCGAGGCTCCAGTGGTTGTTCCAGCGCGCATCGATCTCGTCATCGACATTCTGGTAACGGATATCAGTCGAGAGCCGGATGCGGCCTGCCACGTCGCGGTTGGTGGTCGAGGCATGGATCATGTAGGGACTGTGCAGCATGATGTCGCCGGCCTCGTAATCCGCGCCTAGCCAGCGCGTATCGAAGCGCTCGGCCATGTCGGGCAGATCCTTCGAGACCCAGCCGCCCTCGGTCATGTTCCTGTTATAGGCGCTGATGCGCTCCTCCGGCGTCAGCGATGCGCCGGCCGCTTCGAATTCCTTCTCCATGCGCCTACCGATGGCATGGGACCCCTCGAGATAGACCAGCCCGCCCATGTCGATCGGGATATCGCCGATCGGTATCCAGGCGGTGACGATGCGGGTCGTGCCGCCGCGCAGGTAGACGAGGTCGTAGTGCGCCGGCGTCACCGTGGCGGTGCCCGGCCGCGTGAAACGCATGATCTTGCGTTTGTGCAGATAGGAAATGCCATGGAGGAATTCGTCCATGAAGGCGGCAAGCCGCGGCTGCGCGCAAAAACCCTCATACATCGTCGAGCGCACCAGCGACATCAGCCGACGATCCGCCAGCAACTTGTCGCCCACCCCATCGGAGGAAAATCCCATCATCGGATCCGACTCCGCCTTGACGATGCCCGTCGCCATCAAATGTGCAAATACCCAGCCGCGAAAATCGAGCACCTCCTGCCGATCCAGGAAGCCCTTGAGCCAGAGATAGCCCTGCTCTTCATATTGGTGTCGCAGGTCTGCAAGGCTGGTGTCGGCAGGCGTCGGCTTCAGCGTCCCGAAACGGTTGGACGCCGTCGACAGCATCTTGCCGTTTGCCTCGAGCGGCCGCAGCCCGGACGCCTTGGCCTCTCGTGAAAACTGCAACACCTCAGCCATGCTCGCCCTCCCCAGAACTCCGACATGCCTTACTTACGCTAGCACAGCCGCAAAGGTGGGCCAATTGCGATCCGATCACCACTGACGGCTATTCCTCATCGCTCAATATTCACAATTGAAGCGGCAAGGAAACGATGCGGCGAACGAAAGATTGGCCCTACAACACGAGTGCCAGCAGCGAGAGAAGCAACGCCGGGATCATCACGACGGTGCCGAGTTTCAGGAATTGCCAGGCGCCGATGTGGTAATTCTCACGCCGGAGTGCTGATAGCCATAGGATGGTGGCAAGCGAGCCGGTCACCGAAAGGTTCGGCCCGAGATCGACGCCGATGAGGATCGCGCCCGACACGGTGTCAGGCACGTTAGCAGCCTGCACCGCACTACCGGCCACGAGCCCCGAAGGCAGGTTGTTGACGAGGTTCGACACGAAGGCGACGATCACCCCTGACGACATCGCCGTCCATTCCGGCGAAATCTGCGCATAATATGTCAGCTGCGCCGCCAGCATCCGCGTCAGCCCGGTACGATCCAGGGCTTCGACGATGATGAAGAGGCCGGCGACCAGCGGCAGCACGCCCCAGGATATTCCGCGCAAGGTCTGCGCCGGGCCTTCGCGGTTTACGATCATGATCAGCAGCGAGGTGACGATGCCCGCCGCGAAGGTCGGCAAGCCGAGATCGAAGCCGAAGCCGGATGCGACGATCAGAATTATGGCCGTAGCAACCAACCCGACGCCCGCCAGTCGCGCCGTCGGCGACAGATGAAGCGCTTCGACCTCTCGTGCGATCGTCTCGCTTCCGAGCGCACGGCGCTGGGTCCCGTAGAGCATCACGAAGGTCACAGCGATCGCAACGACCGACGGCAAGGCAAAGGTCGCGAGCCATCGCCCCAGAGGCGGCATGTGACCGCCGCCGAAGATGACCAGATTGGCGGGATTGGAGATCGGCAGCACGAAGCTCGCGGCATTGGCGATGAAGGCGCAGATCAGCAGATAGGGCAGCGGCTCCTTCACCTTGGCTGCCCGTGCGGCGGCATAGACTGCCGGGGTCAGGACGACAGCAGTGGCATCGTTGGACAGGAATGCCGTCACGACGATGCCGACGATATAGATCAGCACGAAAAGCCGCTTCGGCGAGCCCTTCGCATGCGAGGTGGCGATGACGGCAAGCCAGTCGAACAGCCCCTCTCGTCGCGCCAGCTCCGACAAAAGCATCATGCCGATCAGGAAAAGATAGACGTCGAGCCCCCTGCTCGCGCCAAGCCAGGCATCCTGCCACCCGATCAAGCCCGACAGCACCAGCAGCAAGGCGCCGCAAACGGCCCAGATCGCCTCAGGCCAGCGGAAAGGGCGCGTGATCACGCCGAGCGCCGTCATGCCCGCAATGCCCCATGTCAACGAAATGGATGTGATCAACCGGAAATATGCTTTCTGCAAAGGTGGTGTCTGTTGCTCATGCTCTAGCCGCACCGCAGAAACGGCGCAAGCATGCCGAAGGTTCAAAAGCGTTGGCCACAGTGCATCACTCAGTCGCTTGGTCCGAAAACCGAAATGGAGTCGACACTACGGCATTGCACGCTGAGGCGAAGACGTGAAAGACTGTCCGCCGCTGGGGAAGTCATTCGTTTTTGCACATTGCATTTCTGCCAAGGATCGCCCGCGTGACACAGACATCCACCTTCTCGCCCTCTCCGCTTCGTTCTTTTACCCGCATCGCCTTGGTTGCCGCCATCTGCGTCGCGCCGCTCTCCGAGGTGAAAGCCGCCCCGGCCTGCTGGTCGCTGCTCCAGAGCAAATATGGGCCTGGCATAGAAAAAGCCGTCGACGAAGCCGACCCCTGCACGAAGGTGCCGGGGCTCGACCACAAGGAGAAATTCGTCCTCAAATCGCTTGATCTCTGCTCCGCGCCGTCAGGCGTGCAGATCAACGCCCGCGCCGACCTTGCCTGCAAATCCGGCTCGCACGGCCTGCTCCAGGCAACGGTCAGCGGCGAACTCGAGGCATCCATGACCGTCGATATCGGCGCCTGCAAGGTCACCGATGCCCATGTGGGCGTCAACGGCCCGATCGGCCAGTTGCTCTCCTCGGTCGGCGAAATCCAGGGCCTCGCCCGCAGCTTCGCCCAGCGAAAGATTTCGGAAATCTGTGGCGGCGGCAAGTAGCGTCGCCGGGGCAAACTGCGGCTGCGCAACACGGGATAGGCCATTCCTTGAAGGGATGGACTATCGATTTGACCCCGCTCCGTGATGGTACGACGGAACGCTCTGCTCCGGCGTGTCGTATTTGTTGGTCGTGCACGACGCAAGAACGACCGCAGATGCCATTACCAACGCCCATCGCGATGGCAATTTGCGCAAGCTCTGTTTGAGATAGCTGTCCGACAAGATTGCACCTCTCGAAGCCTGGGTGTGATTTGACAGGGATCGCTTCCGGTTCGATCTCGAAGATAGAAGCCAAATGACCAAATTCCAGATCACGCTCTAAGGACTCGGGGCGGTCGGAGCAGAGCTACTATATTCCGCCAGGAATTCTGAATTCGCCCGCAGGGAAATGCCACCAACGATAGATCGCCATAGTAATCTCTCGCGAATCGCGATCATAATAGCTTTCTGGGTTCGTTGTTTAGGCACGTGCTGGCATCAATGATGACTACGACAGCGAGCGTACCGGCTTGACATAGAACCTGTGGCAAACTTGCTCACTCAAGTGACAATGGCGAATGAAACAAGTGACGAGACGTTCATTCTTAGCTGTACTTCTTGGTCTGTTTGGCTCGGGAAAGACCAAAGCCGAGACGCCGAAATCGTCGTTTCCGCCTGTACCTCGTTGGCATCCATCCTTTTCGCAGCCTCTTGACCGTGTGACGGATCGAATTTCCTACTATGCCAATCGGCGCAAGGACTTCGTTGTATTCCGCGACGGAACTTGTGTACTACTGGCCGACGGACTTACGGAAAAACAGGCGGCTGAATTCGCACTTAAAGTCTTATCCGATATCCTCAACTTTCATCCCGATATGAATCCAACACCGATGGATGACGGAAATCTTTTGGTCCAATACAATCACCCCGCCGTAAACGTTGTGCTACACGACGTGGCCCAAGCCCATTGGTCGGAGATTGAATCCCGCTATATGGATGGCCTCACGCCGTCGGAAGTTCTTGTCACCCCGTTGGGGCCGAACAAATTCGACGCGTTGGGGAAGCAGGCGCTCCTGGGTCGGGCGTACATGTTTATAGATGCACAAAAACCCGAAATTTCAAAGATTATACGCCACAATCAATGATTGATCATGGCATCCGCAGTCACCGGCGGCACTTGCGAACAAAAGTTCCGGATAATTCCCAGGCACAGGGTTCGGTCGTGATGGCGCGGCGGGATTCTTAATTCGATAACGCGGCTGCAATTGCGCCCCCCACGCTAACAGGAAACAATCCAACTTGCTGAACCTAGTTGAAATTGCGGCTCACGCGACAATCGGCCCAATACGCGTGGGGCAAACTTTTAGTGAGACCCTGCGTATCCTGGGCAACCCCAGCCACCTCGACTTTCGTTACGACATGTTTGATGGCACCTTGCTCTACGGCCCTGCTGAAATCTTTTTCCGAATTAATGGCAAGAATGTTTCGTCCTATCTCGTTCAGCTCCACCTTTTTAGAGTAACAACCCGCCGCCGCCTAAGGATCAATAGGGATATCTCGTTTGAAAGACCCGAAAGATCCGAGCTTTCATATGAGCACTTGCAACAGGCCATGCACGACGCTCGTGTCGAATACAAAACCAACTCTCCTGAGCGAGTGGAGGAAGGGATGTATCCTTTGATGGAATTCGACAAGAAGGTTCGGTTTTATTTCTTGCCTTTTGGTCGCGGTGGAAGCCTTCGGTTGAGTTATATCGAGCTCGGGGACTTCCAGCATGGGCCGGACACTTAAAATCGCAGCGGGTTCAGCGATCGTGCCCTTCGCCTTGGGGGCTAATAACGCATGATGACCTGCTGAAGGCCGACGCCTGGTCTCCTGTCGGCCAAAGCGGACCGCCCGAGCTGGCCAATCGATCTGATTGCGAAGACGCTGGCGGATCGCCCGTCGGTCAAAGCGACGCGCCTCGCCATACGCGTAACATCTGGCATCCGAACGTCGACGCTGCCATAAATGAACTTCATCGAGGGAGGCAGGATAATGCAGAAGAATGCGCCGGACTTTAGCCTTGAAAACAAGGTGACTTTCGTGACGGGAGCGAGCCGTGGCATCGGCAGAGCTTGCGCGCTTGCCTGTGCCGCAGCAGGCTCCGACATCGTGTTGGGCGTCCGCGATGTCGCTGCGGCAGCAGGCCTGGTTGCCGAGCTGGAGGGTACGGGACGAAAAGTCCTCCCTGTTCAACTGCACATTCCCGACAAGGACCACATCACACAAGCCCTCCACGCGGCGCTCACGACCTTCGGCCGCATCGACATCCTCGTCAACAATGTCGGCGTGGCTCCGGGCAATCTCGCCGAACTCGTCGAGGAGAAGGACCTTGACGAAATACTCGATGTCAACATCAAGGGCACTTTTCTGATGACGCAGGCGGTCGCCCGCGAAATGATCAAGCGCAATAGCGGCCGGATCATCAACATCAGCTCGCAGGCCGGTACCGTGGCACTGCGCGGCGAGGCAATCTATTGCATGAGCAAGGCGGCGATTAATCATCTCACCCGTTGCCTTGCAGCCGAATGGGCACGCTACAACATCACCGTGAATACCGTATCCCCGACCTTCATCCACACGGATGGCACGGCGCCTTTTCTCTCCGATCCCGACAATCACAAGGCGACGCTCGATCACATTCCGCTCGGCCGGATCGGTGAAACCGATGATGTCGTCGGTGCCGTCGTCTTCCTTGCATCACCCGCTGCAAGCCTGATCACCGGCGCGAACCTGCTGGTGGACGGTGGATGGTCGGTCGCCTGAGGGCAGAGAAGCCAGAATGAAGATAAAGTCGATCAGCGCGGCCTTATATGGTTTTGATGGCGAGTTGGATTGGGTCAGTCCTATTTCCATTCGAATCGAATTTTCCGACAATTTTGGCATTCGGATACGATGCGCCGGCGATGGCGAGAGCATTTTCACGGATGATCAGTCTCTTGCAGGCCCCGTAAACATGGAGGAGGCAGGAAGGATCGAAGTCCACCCGTTGAACGACCGTTGCAATCTTCCTGCTTCAGCCGACGATATCGATACAGTCAAACAGATCCTCGATGATCATGATGTGATTGTCGGACTGGCTCTGATGAGCAATGACAGCCCCATTCTCTGCTTATGGAACTACGGTGATGAACTGCGCTATGGCAGCTTTGCCAATATGCTTGAGTTTGATTGGGGCGACAAACCCCGGATTTCGGGCACAGCGCTCGCGCTGAAGTAACCTGTCAACAACGCCAACGCTTCCCATCTCATCAGTGATTTGATCAATTTCGAGCTTTTCAATGCCGTCGGCGCAAAGCTCCCCCCACCCACGAGAATGGGTAGGGAGCAGGCCTTGTCACCGAACTCCAGATTGAAGTGAGATCAGCCAAGCGACTTTACTCGCTGGTCTCTTAAATTCATGGCTCTGAAAAAGTGGCGTTCGTATTTTTCATACATCGAAAGTGCCCACTCGCCGATTGCAATCTCTGGCTGAGAAAGGGGGCACCTATAATCCTTGATATATGGCACGTCACCGTTATCGAGGCGTACCTCCGCATGCTCTATATGAGGCGTGAAATCTGAAAATCGGATATACATGTATGCGAATAAAATCAGGTAGAACTTGTCGACCTTCTTTGTGTACGCCGCAATTTCCTCGATCTTGGACTGGATTATACAGAGATCAGCAAGCCTTCGCGCACGTTCAAGTTTTACGAACAATAGAAAGAGCTGCTTGTCGTCCAGAATCGTTTTTCCAGTTTCGAAATATAACACGCCGTGCGAAATAAGCTTCCGTTTGGTAAATTTATAAATCGACATACCGTCTCCGGATAGAGCGCTCACTGCAACAACGACACAGTGGCGAGGTTGCTTCATCTCAACTCATCTCGATGTGCGGCAGGAAAAATCAGACTGGCGCGCACGCTTAAGCTGAAGTCCAGTCGATAGCCCGCGTTCGGGCCATTGCAGACAATCATTGCCATTGGCGGGGTTTGTGATCTATGGCTCACCGGATGATGACAAAAGCAGCGAAGCCATGTCAATTTACAGAACGGCGTTCCTATATTCCCTGTGGGTTTCCCTCGTATTCGTGACTTCAATTTTTTGGTTTTCAGAGCTGACGCGCTTATATGGAACAATCCGTACGATCGCGGGAGCAGTAATCTGGCTTGCTCACGGTATTCCAGCAATTTTCTATTTCAAATGCCCGATCTGTGGCGCATCGCTATATGCTCGTGAGCGAACTGTATCGCTATGGAATTCCAAAAAAATCAGCTGGCCTCCTCAACAATTCCTGCCCAACAAGCAATGCCCGAATTGCGGGAATGATCATACTTCTGCAAGAAATCCATAGGTAGTTTTTCTTACCGGCGGATGGCCGGTAACTGGTTCCGAAGCGGATGCATATCGTGGAGTAGGCCGGATTCGGCTCAAAGCAGCCGATTAGCTTGTTTGGGAAGGACTACGCTGAAAGGCTTCATGAGAATCGTTCAGAAAATCGGAGGTACTCGCGTCCTGATAACTTGTGCCGGTGCAAATAATCGACGGCTGAGACCGCTTCTGACCTGGATGCGCTGACTACAATCGAATTGATCTGCGTCCGATGATCGATGTCTTTCACGACATCTTGAAGATTGGAATTCGCCAGATACTTCTCGGCATCATTCCCGTCGACGAAGCTGGAATCGATTTCAAAAACGATTTCTATCGCGCCCGATGAGATGTTCAGATGGAGGTCGTCGCACAGAGCCCCGAAGTTAACGGCAACATCCTCCGCTTTCCACAAATCAGCCAGCAAAAACTCGGATGGTCTGGTGCTGCCGTGCAGCCCCTCAAGCAGGAGAACGATATCGTCCTTGATCAACTCGTAAGGCCCTTCGAGGTATGACGCCCACTCGATCTGGTAGAAATAGATTTTGTATGGTGCCTCCTCCTCAAAACCGATCTCAAATTTTCCGTACCGCCAATATGTCGGGATGTCTTTCGCGTATGTCGTGATAAAGCTTTCCGGGGCGCCCAATTTTCTGGCCACATCCAGTAAAACTGAATCAGGTGTAATTGGCCCGAAATTTCCCGTCTTCAGGAATTCCCGGAACGAAATCAATGTGCCAGTCATGGTCCTCGCCCAACTGTGATCGATAGATCGAGCTCCCGTCGTTTAACGAAGAAAGGCAACGGCCGCAATCGGCGCAAGGCAGCCCTCGCGCCTTGTCGATGGCATTTACTACCGAATTCCACAAAAACGCCCACCACGACCAGGAGGCAGATTCATTGACCTCTGCTGGCTTCGATGAAGCGGCGCAGCGCCGTGGCTGCGTTCAGCATGTGAGCCCGCATGCGCCGGGACGCCATGTCGCCGTCGCCCTCCGCGATCGCCTGCATGATGGCATCGTGCTCGTCCCTTGATCGGCGCATGCGCTCGCTCTGGCGAAGCTGCGTCCGCCGGAAGGCATTGAGCCTGGAGCGGACCGCTATCGCCTGCTCGGCGAGAAAGCTGTTGTGGGTGGCGTGATAGAGGCAGTCGTGGAATTCGATGTTGAACGCATCGTAGGCGTCAAAATCACCCCTCTCGACCAACGCCTCGGAGGACTCGTGCAATTCGATCAGTTGGCTTCGCTCGAGCGGCGTGATGCGATAGGTGGCAAGCCTGACGCACATGGCCTCGATCTCGGCCACGGTCTCGAACATGTCCATGATGCGCTCGGGCGTCATGTGGGCGACGATGACGCCGCGCCGGGCACGAACTTCGACGAGGCCGCTGACCGCCAGTTGACGGAGCGCTTCACGAACGGGCGTACGGGAGGCGCCAAAACGGTCGGCAAGCTGTTGCTCGTCCAGTGCGGAACCTGCCGCCAGCACGCCGGCGGTGATTTCGTCCGTCAGGGCATTGCGGATCCGGTCAGACAATAGCCCCCGATCGCCGGCTTCATCTTCCGCTTCAAATCCATCCGCCATCTCATCCTCCATATCACGCATGCATTCGACAATGCGGTCCGTGCGCATGCAAGCAAAAACCAATACGCGATTTGCGCATGCAAAAGCCCTATCACGAAGCTGTTATGTATTCAATAATTGACGAATGCTCGCAATTGGAATACACATTAACCATTCAAGACGCACTGCGCATACACGAAGCGACCAGAACGTGGAATGGGGATGCGCAGGGGGAAATTTTCGCAATACGGCGTGATATGGAACCTGTCTGTTACGCCGGACCTGGATGGACACTCTCGACAAACCCTTACCGGCCGGCCAATCCTGTTGGCTCCGGCTCCCAGTCAGCAATGGCATGCTTTCGCATACCCAATCTCTCGGCTACTCGAGGCAGAAGGAACCCAAATCATGATGATGAACAGACGCACTTTCTCGACTGCGCTGCTTGCAGGCGCCGCCGCCACGTTGATCTCGCCCCGCGCCAGCATGGCCGCGACCTCAGCACCGGTGAAGGCCCGCAACGTCGTGCTTGCCCACGGGCTGTTTGCCGACGGATCATGCTGGACCGAGGTGATCGCGCGATTGCAGGCTGCAGGCCTCAATGCCACCGCCGTGCAAAACCCGTTGACGACTCTGCCTGATGCGGTTGCCTCGGTTAAGCGCGTGCTCGACCGGCAGGATGGGCCGACTGTTCTGGTCGGGCACTCCTTTTCCGGCATGATGGTGACAGAGGCAGGTGTCCATCCGAATGTCTCCGCCCTCGTCTATGTCGCCGCACGAGCCCCCGATGCGGGTGAAGACTATACGGCGCTGGCAAAGACCTACCCAACGCCGCCGGCCTCCGCCGGCATCGTCTTCGACGGCGACGAAGGACGCCTGACCGAGGCAGCATTCCTGCATGATTTCGCGGGCGACCTGCCGGAAGCCAAAGCGAAGGTTCTCTATGCCGTGCAGGAGCCGTTCAACAAGGAATTGCTGACCGGCAAGACCACTGTCGCCGCCTGGCGCTCGAAGCCGAGCTGGTACGCCGTTTCGACAGAGGACAGGACGATCAACCCGGACCTTGAACGCTTCATGGCCAAGCGCATGGGCGCCAAGACGATCGAGGTCAAGGCGAGCCATCTCGCGCTGATCTCCCACCCGGATGTGATCGCCGATCTGATCCTCGACGCGGCAGGGCAGCGCACGGACTGAAGCCGACGGCGGCTAATGACACAAGATCGGTTTGCCGATCGATAGCGTGGCGCCCCCAGGGCGCCACCAGGCCGTGACCCCATAAGAGCTTGATGACTGCGTTAGGTGGAAGTCGTCATGCAATTCGACTATTCGTGGTGAATGCTTAGGTTTGTAGAACTAGAGCTCGGTCAAGGTTGGGCCGCCGAGCCAAACGCGCCAGATCCTGAGGTTTCCGTTGCAGCCTCCTCGGTTGACGTCCGTTTCCGCTCGTACAGGCCTGTGCGAGACGAAGAGCCGTCGGGTATCTTCAAGGCTTTGAACCTATTTTCGAAGGCGGGACCGAGGTTTGATGAGGCGTGGAGCACTCTAAGCTTTATCGGTTGCACCCGGTGGCGCTGGGACGAAACCAACGATCATAAATGGTATGAGGTCGATGGTCATGGTCGCTACAGCGGCATAGCTCCGGATTGGGGCAAATTCTATGAGTTAATTGGCCACGACCCGATCCGCGATGCGGTGCCTTGGGAGACAATCCGGGCCGACACGGCTAACTCCCGACATTTTCTCTATTATTTTCGCGACGAAACGCTTGAGTTCATGGCCGAGGAGTGGTCGTTCATTCCTAGCCCGACGGTCTGATTTTGCGTTTGTCCGGGGCTGGGCCTTTTCCGTTCAGCAACCCAAAGCACAATGAGGCGAAATTATTCCCGCCTTGGTTTGCTTCGATCCCTATAAGGCACAATAAAACCCTTCGGGGCATCGCAAACCGAAATAAAATATGCATTGATGCTCCCCGTCATCACTGTCCCGCCCTGTAAAACGACCTAGATCACGATAGCAACGCCGCCTTCCCGTCAGTTGAAATCCGGAATTGACTGATCCCATGGCAGAAGCACGCAAGAGAGTAATGGCGTTCGATATCGCACGGGGCGTGGCGATCATTCTCGTGGTCTTTGGCCATACCCAACGGGGGCTGGTCGCCGCCAACGTCATGTACGGCTACGTGATCTCGGACTACGTCATCTACACATTCCACATGCCGCTCTTCTTCGTTCTATCAGGATATTTCTTTCGCGGCCCGGCCACCGAAGAGCCGCAGCAATGGTGGTGGACCCGGTCAAGGGCGATCGTCTATCCCTATTTCCTGTGGTCGATCATCCAGGGCATCATCGCCTATGCGGTCTCCGGTTCGGGCGCGACGAACGGTGCGATGTCGCTTTCCCGCATCTTTGAAATCCTGTGGGATCCCATATCGCCCTACTGGTTCCTCTACGCCCTGTTCTTCGGCAATGTGCTCGCCATGCTGCTGATAAGGCTCGGCACCGGCCTGATGATGGCGCTCGCCTTCATATTCTTCATTTCGACATTCCTGCTTGTGCCTGACGTCATCCAGGACGTCGCCTATGGCTTCTTCTATTTCTCGATCGGGATCTTTCTTCGCGACAAGAGTCTGTTGCGATATCTGCCGACATCAGGCGTGGCGGCAATGCTGCTGACTGCGGGATTCCTCGTCGTGGCCCTGTTCAGCTTGCTGACCGGCGTTCCGGAAAGGCTGCCGATCCTAGCGGCCTTTCTCGGCATCGCGGCGCTGGTTTCGACATGCTTCTGTCTGGAGCGGAACTTGGCCCAAACTGCGCCGCTTAGATTTCTCGCCCTGATCGGCCAATGCTCGATGGCGATCTTCGTGATGCATATCATCATCGTGTCGACCTGCCGCTTTGCCTTCGTGCGCTTGCTGCATATCGAGGACCCCGCGCCGATACTTGTCACGGCCACTATCATGGGCGTTCTCGTGCCCATGGCGGTCCAGATTTTCGTTCTTCGCCTGAACATTCAGGACTATGTCGGCCTGCCCACCTTGAGCAGAACCGGATGGCATAAACGGCCGGCCCGCGAGGCCTAGCTCCCCGCAAGGCCATCGGCCACGGGGCAAGTTTTCAATACCAAACCGTTTCCCTTTTGTACTCATACCCCCTTCACATTTGCGCTGACTCCCTCCATATTCCGCCCATGGCCAAAACTCCGAAAAAATCCCCCGCCCCGACTGGTTTCGAGGAAGCCCCGCAATCGTCTTTCGAAGGCGCTCCCCTGTCTGGCTCCGTCGCCGATTGGGTGAAGCAGCTCGAGTCCGAAGCGGAGGCATCGGGCGTCGAGACCCAGCGCCAGATAGCCTCCAAGGCCGGCAAGCATCGCAAGAAGGTGGAGATTGCCGCCTCCAAATCGGCGCGCGGCACGTCCATGGGCGGCTCGACCGATCCTAAGACCCGCGCCGCCGCCGGCCTCAACCCGGTCTCGGGCCTAGATGTCTCGCTGGAGGATGCCGCCTCATTGAATGCCGGCACGGCCGTGACCGCGACGGTCGAGGCCCTGTCGGCGCTGATCGAGAGCGGCAACCCGCTGCACAAGAACGGCAAGATCTGGACGCCGCACCGCCCTGCCCGCCCCGAAAAATCCGAGGGCGGCATCGCCATCCGCATGAAGTCGGATTACGAGCCCGCCGGCGACCAGCCGACCGCCATCAAGGACCTCGTCGAGGGCCTGTCGAACGGCGACCGCAGCCAGGTCCTGCTCGGCGTGACGGGCTCGGGAAAAACCTTCACCATGGCCAAGGTGATCGAGGCGACGCAGCGCCCGGCCGTCATCCTCGCGCCGAACAAGACGCTGGCCGCCCAGCTCTATTCGGAGTTCAAGAACTTCTTCCCCGACAATGCGGTGGAATATTTCGTCTCCTACTACGATTATTACCAGCCGGAAGCCTATGTGCCGCGCTCGGATACGTTCATCGAGAAGGAAAGCTCGATCAACGAACAGATCGACCGCATGCGCCACTCGGCCACCCGCTCGCTGCTGGAGCGTGACGATTGCATCATCGTCGCCTCCGTCTCCTGCATCTACGGTATCGGCTCGGTCGAGACCTATACGGCCATGACCTTCCAGATGGAGGTCGGCGACCGGCTGGACCAGCGTCAGCTGCTGGCCGACCTCGTGGCCCAGCAATACAAGCGCCGCGACATGGATTTCCAGCGCGGCAGCTTCAGGGTCAGAGGCGACACGATCGAAATCTTCCCGGCCCACCTGGAAGACGCGGCCTGGCGCATCTCGATGTTCGGCGACGAGATCGACGCCATAACCGAATTCGACCCGCTGACCGGCCAGAAGACCGGCGACTTGAAATCGGTCAAGATCTACGCCAATTCGCACTATGTCACCCCGCGCCCGACGCTGAACGGCGCCATCAAGTCGATCAAGGAAGAGCTGAAGATCCGCCTTGCCGAGTTGGAAAAGGCCGGACGCCTGCTGGAAGCGCAGCGCCTGGAGCAGCGCACCCGCTACGACGTCGAAATGCTCGAGGCAACCGGCTCCTGCGCCGGCATCGAGAACTATTCGCGCTACCTGACCGGCCGCAACCCCGGCGAGCCGCCGCCGACGCTGTTCGAATATATTCCTGACAACGCCCTGCTCTTCATCGATGAGAGCCACGTCTCCGTCAGCCAGATCGGCGGCATGTACCGGGGCGACTTCAGGCGCAAGGCGACGCTGGCCGAATACGGCTTCCGCCTGCCCTCCTGCATGGACAACCGGCCGCTGCGCTTCGAGGAATGGGACGCCATGCGCCCCGACACGATCGCCGTCTCGGCGACACCGGCCGCCTGGGAACTGGAACAATCCGGCGGCGTCTTCGCCGAACAGGTCATTCGCCCGACCGGCCTGATCGACCCGCCGGTCGAAGTCCGCTCCGCCCGTACCCAGGTCGACGACGTCGTCGGCGAAATCCGCGAGACCGCGGCAAAGGGCTATCGCACGCTCTGCACCGTGCTGACCAAGCGCATGGCGGAAGACCTGACCGAATATCTGCATGAACAGGGCGTCCGCGTCCGCTACATGCACTCCGATATCGACACGCTGGAGCGCATCGAGATCATCCGCGATCTGCGCCTCGGCGCCTTCGACGTCCTCGTCGGCATCAACCTTCTGCGCGAAGGCCTCGACATTCCCGAATGCGGCTTCGTCGCCATCCTCGACGCCGACAAGGAAGGTTTTCTCCGCTCGGAGACATCGCTGATCCAGACGATCGGCCGCGCCGCCCGAAACGTCGACGGCAAGGTCATCCTCTATGCCGACACCATCACCGGCTCGATGAAGCGGGCGATGGAGGAAACCGGCCGCCGCCGCGAAAAGCAGATGGCCTATAACGAGGAACACGGCATCACGCCGGAATCCGTCAAGGCCAAGATCTCCGACATCCTCGACTCGGTCTACGAACGCGACCACGTCCGCGCCGACATTTCTGGCGCATCAGGCAAGGGCTTTGCGGACGGCGGCAACCTCGTCGGCAACAACCTGCAGGCCCATCTCAACGCGCTGGAAAAGAGCATGCGCGACGCCGCCGCCGACCTCGACTTCGAAAAGGCCGCCCGCCTGCGCGACGAAATCAAACGCCTCAAGGCCGTCGAACTCGCCGCCATGGACGACCCGATGGCGCGCGAGGAAGCGAAGTCGATGGAGGGCATCAAGCGGAACGCCAAGGCGACCCGCGAGTCCCTTCTACCCAGCGGGGGTCCGGAGGACGGGACGGGACGAGCGGCCCGTCCCCGGGCGGTGCCCGGCAGGGCGGATGAGGGGGCCACGCCCACCAGCGCCTCCTACTTCGCCAAACCCACCCTCGACGACATGGGCCCGGGCACAGACACCGCCCGCCCCCTCTTCCGCAAGCCCAAGCTGGACGAAATGGGCCGCGACGTCGCCGAACCCGCAGGCAAGAGCCTCTTCCGCCGCAACGACCTCGACGAAATGACCGTCGGCCGCACCGAAAAGCCCGTGTCAGGCAACCTGCCGGAAAGGCCGGCGGAATCGATCAGCACGAAGAAGCGCTTCTCACCCCTGCTGGAAGGCCAGCCGGAACGTGACGACCCGCGCCCGATCGTTCGCGGCAAGGCGGGCGTCGGGAGCTATGAGGACCCGGTCGATCAGAAGCGGAAGGGACGGACGAAGGGGAAGACGGGGCGGCCGGGTCGGTAAGACGACGCGATAGCCCGCAACTGCTAGGCCGCCTAGCTCTTTACGGTCTCTTTGATGCGATACCTTGTGCCTTTGCCTCTGGTATTCGGTACCTTCTCAATGACATCGGCTGTAATCATAGAATGAAATAGTTTGCGAATGACACTATCCGATTGAACATTACAGACGCCACGCGCGGTAGTATTGTTGATTTGGTTGTTTTTTTCGAGATACTTGAGAATTAATTCCTCTTTTGAAGCCAAAGGCTCATGCTTGAGGCGCACAATTACACTGCCTTCAGTTTCACTTATCTCAGGCTTACCTAAGTTTAGAAGCTGCATTGCTCTGAATGCGGTGTTGAGTCCCTCGCCAACATCTTTATTCGGCGGTGATGGGAATTTTGCAATAAGACGAACAATTTTTTTGTTACGACAAATCGTTGCTTCAAAATATTCTTTACGGTTATCGGGCCGGCTAGCCGGCCCGGGCTCTCTACCTCGATTCGGTTATCAAATACGCGAATATGCACATAATCGTTAATGCTATAGTCGCGATGTAGAAGCGCATTACAAATTACCTCGTGAATTGCTTCTTCGGGATATTTGATACTTGCTAGGCCGCCCTGACTCATCAACGGTATTTCTTCAACCTTTTCCTTAGTCTTGGATACTGCCTTATATATCAGGTCATAAATCGGACCTTCGATAGTTAGCGGCTGCCCCTCTAGATCCTCACGGTCGCCTTCGCTCGCCAAAGTTCGGTAACGATACAGCTTTACTGCTGCTTGCGGCAGCAACGACTGAGGATTTTCATCGAATAGAAGAAGAGCGCAGGCGCGAAGACGATCGTCTGTTGAAAGACGTTCTTTCCTGAGCAAATCTTCAACAGTGGAATGGGGAACAACGTTCTCAAGAAAAATTTTCATCAACGGGGCTTTTGATATTTCGCCTGACGTTGCTTCAACCGCTGCGTCTTCGAAGCTCCGAATTCCCTTTTCGAGAAAAAGTGCCTGCTGATCAGCCGCCGTTTTCAGTTCGCGATCTGATGCATTCTGCCGCTTAAAAACTCGCTTGTCTGAAGAGTAAACTACGAAGGGTGTTTTCTGCACAATCACATGCAAACAAAGTCCACCAGCCGGGAATTGAAGATATTCAACGTAGAGATATTCAACGCCTTCTGCAAATTGCTCGTAAATTGCGCTGATGCAGCCATTAGCCTCCTCCGGATTTACAAACAAATATCCCAGTCGATCATCTTCCGCTCGGTCTCGTATACCTATGTAAAGGTCGCCGCCGTCTGCATTTGCAAATGCACTAATTGTTTTCGTACACTTTGCGACATTTGACTTATCCTTAAAATCACAAAATTGATCCTCCTCCTTTTTAAGTAAAGCCTCTACACTATTTTCACTTATATTATTTATTTGCCACATCATAGCTGTTCGCCCGTATCAGAATAAAGGAATCAATCACAACATTGTCAACCCTGAGATGAAAATCGTGGATCGTCTAGTTAAAAAGTGGAACGGAACTAGATTGGCTCCACCGACCGCGTCAAAGTAAGTCAATATCTATTGCTCACCCCCAACCCTTCGCCCTCCGCGCTAACCCTCCATCAACCAATCCCTGCCATATCTCCCAGCAAACAAAGCCTAAGCCTACGGAGACTCACAGCATGGCGATGATCGGTTTCAAGAGCACCAACAACCAGGTCGTCTACGTCAATCCCGCCCAGGTGATCTATGTCACCGCCTTCGAGCCGGATGTTTCCATCATTGCCTTCGCGGTCGCCGGGCATAATGGCCAGCCGGCTGTCATCCATGTGCGCGGCAGCGTCGACATGGTGCAGTCGAGACTGTCCGGCGCCGCTCCAGCGCACGGCGCGCCGGCCATGGCCGGAAGCGCGGTTGCCAAATCCGCCTGAAGGCGGAGTCTGGTGAAGCGCATACTGGCAGCTTGAGCAGCCTCACGTCAGGCAATGCCGGTCGCCCCGCACGCAGCGTCATGCTCGGGCCTGTCCCGAGCATCTGCAACCGTCGGACTCGTTGAGACGTGGCAGATTCCTGGGACAAGCCCGGGAATGACGAAAGAGGACGAACTGTCGTCCTCCAGTGAAGAACGCCAGCGACTTGGGCGAAAATCACCGCTCGCTTTTCCCCGCTATTCACCACCTCCCCTATAATCCCTGTCGTTCCGTCCTCGGATACGCTGCCAGGCGTGGCAGTGAGGCGGGACCGGCGCGGGTCGTGAGGGGAAGACGCAAAGCCTCATGCTCCGGGTCCGCAGAAAATGGTCTCCCTCCGGAGACGGCGAAGGGGAAACTCTTCGGGTTTCGCTCCGGGCGTGCCTGTGCGGCACACATGGTTTCCGTCCGAATTGACATCTCGGATAAAACGGAAGTCGCAGAGGGACCGGAGTTGCGGGCATAAACCGCCGAACGGGGCGCTGAGAGGTGCCACTTTTTTACCTATTAACGAGGCAGCTTTCAGCGCCCCGTCCGAGACTGCCCGGCTCTGCCGGAAGAAAAGACCGACGACGACATGGGGACCGAACGGCCCGCGTGGCTGCCTTCCCATGCCCGCCGCCATTGGACAGGAACCGGGAGACAGGACATGGCCACGCCGCAGGAAGAACGGATCGAGCGATATCTCTTCAACGGAGCGAAGCCCCGCAACGAGTGGGAGGACTGGGTACTGGAACGCTGGCGCGCCGAACCCGTGCGCTTTTCCTTGCTGGAACGCCGCGTGGCGGAGCTGATGGCCATTCCGCAGTTGCGCTGCTACACACGCAGCTGTCGCCGCAACGGACGCTGCAGGTTCATCCAGGAGCGTGACGACAGTCCCTTCTGCCTGCGCAATCTGACCGAGGCCGAGAACGAGGCCTATGGGCAGCTGCTGCACCGGGCGATGCGCTCCCGCTTCGACCCCGGCCCGGCTGATGGCAAGACATGGAGGGAGCTCGACCTCGCAAGGCTCGAGGTGGAACTGGCAATGTCATCAACCGACAGAGAGACGATCCGCCACCTGCGCGGTCTGTGGCGGAGGATCGGCGGCGCCCGAGAAAGGAAATAGCGCCTTGTGTGATCCGGTGTTGCGCCCGTGATCGATCGGACCGATCGGCATTGCCGCCCGGTCCGCCGGCCCGGTCGAAGCAGCCTACTTCACCACCTCGCCGGGATAGACGCCCCAGATCTCGCCTTGCCTGACATAGCCGGCCAGATCGTGTTTCTGCAGCTTTACGTGGCACCATTTGCCGTCGCAGGAGGATATGGTCAGCCGGACGCGGGCCTCGAGCGCGGCGATCTCGGTGGCGGATGCATCCGCTTCGGTCCTGAGCGGCGCCGTCGTCTTCAGCCAGGGCCCGATCACGCCAGTGCGGTGGCCGGAAAGCAGCGCGCCATACATCCAGCCGGACGTGCCGGCATAATCGCGCACGCGCCGCCAGTGGCCGTATTCCTCCGTGATCTCCATGGGCAGGCCCTGGGCGGTGTAGATCCACTTGGTGGCATAATCGAGCGACGGCCCGACGCGCATGCGCGCCTGCCGCGATTTCAGCGAGACGAAGCGCGGCACGGGCAGGCCCGTCTCGCGCCCGCGCTGGAAACCGGTGGCAAGCGGCGCCTGCCCCGGCTTGCTGTCAATCTGGTTCGACAGGACAGGCTTCGACATGGCGGTGCAACAGATCGCAACGGCTGCGAAGACCGCCGCCAGCCCGCCGAAAACAGGGCCCACGCGGCCGCGCCGCCCGCTCTTTGCCTTCATTCTGGGCATGTCAGGCCCGGCTCAATTGCACTTGGCGACCTGTTTCAGCGCCGCCGTGATGCCGGAGAGCGAATAGGAATAGCTGGTCGACGTTCCGCGCTTCGAGGTCGCCTCGACAAGCATGTCGCTGCCGCCCTGCATGGCGCTGACCATCTGCGGCTCCTCACCCTCCTTCTGAACCCAGGCGGCGTTGTCCTTGGTGAACATCACGAACTTGTCGTCGCCGATGGTGATGTTGACAGCCGATCCCGCCTTCAGCGGATAACCCATGATCGCTTCGGGCACATAGGCCGAACCGCCGTCACCGCCGGGAGACACGATGAAGAAATTCCGCCCATGGTCGATTCCTTCCGGCTTCATTTGCTTCGGCATGGACAGCGCGTAGCACACCGTCCCCTGCTTGGATGCGTAGGAATAGACGCCCCAATCGTCGAACTCGTTGATCCGCGTCGGTTGCGCGGCCGCGGCGATGGAGGCGCTGGAAAGGAGGAGCCAAAAGGCAATGGCGATAGGCTTCACGGACATGATTTTTCCTGCCGATTGTGTGGGAAGATAACGCGGTCGTGGGACAGACCGGCCGGAACGAACGATGGCCATTTGAAGGCAGGCGCGATTAACGAAAGGTTAATTCGAACGTTACGATTTAGTAATGAAGCGCGATCGGGACACCCTGGCGCGCCGCCAGCCGAAGCGCGATTTCCCCTGTCGGCAAGTCTGTCGTAAAATCTTCGAGAGAGGCCTGCGATGCGGCGCCTGGCGCCCTAGATCGAAGGAACAAAGGAAGTTTTGTGCAGTTTGAATAAGAAAGCCTAGGTTGAAGAAAACAAGGGAAATCCGAAAGCGAGGTGTTCCCATGAAGAGGACGACAACGGCGAGAATCATGCTGGCAGGCACCGCCATTCTGATAGGCTGCCTGATCGCATCGGAAGCGCTGGCAAAGAGCGACA
Source organism: Neorhizobium sp. P12A (assembly GCF_008365395.1). NCBI lineage: Bacteria > Pseudomonadati > Pseudomonadota > Alphaproteobacteria > Hyphomicrobiales > Rhizobiaceae > Neorhizobium > Neorhizobium sp. P12A. The sequence goes on from NZ_QOVX01000006.1 coordinate 376,439, forward strand.
AGGAGTTCCTGAGCGACGCGATCAAGACCGACAATGCCGAGATCGCGCTCGGCCAGCTGGCGGTCCAGAAGGGCAGCACCGACGACGTGCGCAAGTATGGTCAGACGCTGGTGACGGATCACCAGAAGGGCAAGGACGCCGCCGTGGCGCTGGCGCCCGCCCTGCAGGTTAAGCCGATGGAGGCCCTGCCGCCTGATGCCGTGAAGGAACAGCAGAAGCTGCAGGGCCTTTCCGGCACGGATTTCGACAAGGAATTCGCGCAATTCATGATCGCAGGCCATAAGCAGGCGATATCGGAATTCCAGGAAAAGGCCGGCGAGGGCGACCGTCCGGTGCCGCAGCTCGCCAAGCAGACCCTGCCGACGCTTCAGGAACACCTGAAGATGGCAGAGGACTTGGCGCATTGACCTTGGCGCCTCGACCTTGACGCATTGACATCGCTCTTTTGGGCGATATGTCTGACGTCACATCACCGCATGGTGAATCGATAAAGCCGCAGCATTGATCTATGGTTGTCGGATGGGACTATGTCCCGCTTTGGATCGGGCAACCGTCTAAAATTGGTACGATCACTCGCCCGGATGTGGTACTTTTCATCAAACCCTTGATTTTCGAGGGCTATCCGCGACGTTTATCGCTGTGCCATAATATTGCCGCTTGCTTTTTTCCGAAAATGCTGTCACCGATAGCGGCCTCGGGCATTTGCATGCCGGTGACTGGACTGATGTGGCAATGCCGCGTGCGCGAGGCAGCGGCCCCGGGGGATTTCCCCTTCTGCGTAGACGTTCTTTCCCCGTACGTGACTTCTCGACTGAGCCTTCGCACGTCTGTGTGAAGGGTAAGCCGTCCGCCTCCTCTCGAGGGTGCGGATACTGAACTGACAAAGGGACAAAGGACTTCTCCCATGGCCACCAAGGGCACCGTAAAATTCTTCAACCAGGACAAGGGTTTTGGTTTCATCACTCCGGACGGCGGCGCTAAGGACGTATTCGTCCACATTTCCGCTCTCCAGGCTTCTGGCATCCAGACGCTCCGCGAAGGCCAGCAGGTTACCTTCGACACCGAGCCGGATCGCATGGGCAAGGGCCCGAAGGCCGTCAACATCCAGGCCTAAGCCTTTCGCATCATAGCGAAGCCAAAGTTTCGAAACGGCGTGCCGCAAGGCGCGCCGTTTTGCGTTGCGAGGCGTTGCAAGATGATCTCGTGTGGCGAGAGATTCTGCACACACGTCGTCCCCGCCCTGCCCGGCCATGCGATACTTGTTTGCGAGGGCGTGTCCCAACCTCCCTCATTCCTGTGCTCGTCACAGGAATCCAGTGCGCCCAAGTCCTTGGGCGCGGGAGATGAGTGAGACGGAGGACGCTTTTACGAACGGGTTTTTGGCTAGTCTAGTGCCCATCCATAAACGGTAAATCGCTGAAATTATTGACGGAATCGCGATACATCGGCGGGCAAAGCCCGGCGGTTTCAGGTATACTTTAGATCAAGCTACTGATTCTAAAGACGAACCC
>NZ_QOVX01000060.1:0-2285 GCF_008365395.1 Neorhizobium sp. P12A
TACGCCTCGTGGTAGTACGACGTGTATCGCGAGTAGTAATATTCACTTGAGCCATAGGTCCGGTACAGCTTCATCTTTTCGGTATCGACCTTGTTGAGGATGATACCGGCACATTTGTCGACGAGATCCGGCTCGGTCAAAAGGGTCGACCGCACCACCTTGCGCGAGGTTCTGCCCCATTCGATGACATAGAGCAGAGAATCGAGCAGCGGGCTGATCGCCTTCGCATCGACGACCGGGCCGAGCGGAGGAAGGTCGATGATGACGTAGTCGAAATGGGCGCGGGCGATATCCAGCAAGGCGCTCATCGAGGACGAGGCAAGAAGCTCGGACGAGTGGGGAACGCGGCGCTTGACGACCGCCGGCAGGAAGGCAAGCTTCGTCTTCGGATCGACCAGAAGCAGGTTCTGCAGCGGCCGGTGTTCGAGAATGGCTTCCAGCAAACCGGCTTCGGCATGCCGGCCGATCGCCCTTGTCGCGCCGGGATTGCGCAAGTCACCGTCGATCAACAGCGTCTTGGCGCCCTGCATGGCCAGGAGATGGGCGAAGTTCGTCGCAACGGTCGATTTTCCTTCGCCCGGAAGACTGGATACCACGCCGATCAGCTTGCTGCGCCGCTCGTTGCCGTCGAGATCGATGGCGATCTTGGCGCTGCGCATCGTCTCGGCAAAAACCGAAAGAGGATGGTCGACGACGTAGCTTGCCACACCATGCGCATGGCGAAGCCCTGCCGGCTCCTGTGCGGCGGCCCCATCTGCAGCCGTCGCCGGCAGCAGCGGCGTGATGCCCAGATATTCCAGATTGAGAGTGGCTCTGACCTGCTCGCCGGTGCGGAAGAAGCGATCCCTGAACTCCCGGAACGCGCCGAAGCCGGCGCCGACCATGAGCCCGAGGAAAAGCGAGGCCGCCAGGATAAGGGGTTTCTTCGGTTTGCTCGGTGCATCGGGGACTGTGGCCCTCGTGATAATTCTCGAGTCACTGATCGGGAAGGATTGCTGCTGGGTGGCTTCCTGGAAACGGGCCAGGAATGTCTGATAGAGCGTGCGATAGGTATCGGCGTTGCGCTGCAGTTCTCGAAGCTGAACCTGGGTTTCGCCCGCGGTTGCCGAGATGCCAGTTGCCTGCGAAACACTGTCCTGCAGCGACTTTTCTCTTGTCTTCGCGACATCGAGTTCGCTCTTGTAACTTTCCGCAATGCGGCCGAGTTCTTCGAACATCAGCCGCTGATATTCGCTCATCTCTGCGCGTAATCTGACTGCCTGTTCGTGATCCTGACCCAGTCGCTTGGAAATATCCGCCTCTACCTTGGAGGCATCCAGATATTTCTTGCGCAAATCCGTAATCGTCGGACTATCGAGGACGTCCGCGACGATCGCATCGGTTTTGCCCGAGGCGATGATGGATTCAATGCGGTCGTATTTTGCCTGCGCCTGTGCCGTTTGCCCCTGCGCGTCGATCAGGGCGCTGTTCAATTGGGTAAGCTGCTGATCGCTCAGAAGTTGGCCGTTCGACGAGACAAGTCCGTTGGTGGCTATGAACTTCTGGACAGCCAAATCGGACTCCAGTGCCTTCTGGCGGAGTTCGTCGATGCGGCCCTGGAGCCAGTCGCTCGCGCGGCGCGTGGCATCATATTTCGAATTTAGCTTGTCGACGAGATAGGCATCGGCAATGGCACCAGCGATCTGGGCGGCAAGATCGGGTGATGGCGATGTATAGCTGATGGAAAGAACGTAAGTACGTCCCACCCTTTCAACCGTCATGTTTTCACTGAGTGCCGCAGCCGCGTCCTCACGCCTATCTTCAGCGGTTTCAGCAGCGGCGTCGCTGTCGGCAAACCAGGACTTAAAATCGAGAAGCCTTTTCAAAACGCTAAGCGGTGACGCAGACGGATCCATGAAGATCGGATTGTCGAGCAACTTCAGCTTGTCGACGACGGCAAGAGCGATCGTATCGGACTTTATCAGCTCCACCTGGCTGAGAACCGATCCTTCGTCATCAGTGAAGCCCCCTACGCTCAGCGTGGAGACTTCATTGGCAACGTCGCTGTTGTCCTTATCGATGAGCAGGTTCGTAACAGCGGTATATTGAGGTACCGCCGTAAAAACATAGATCAGGCCAAGAACAAAAAACACCACGGCAGCAGCCGCAACGACGCGCCACTGGCGCCTTGCGACAGCTATCAGCTTATCAAAATCAATAAACTCTGACCGGGCGTCGTCATCCCATTGCGCATCGGTTCTCGAAACCTTGTCAGGTGATAACATATGCCCTCGCAATTTATTTGC
>NZ_QOVX01000061.1:0-2153 GCF_008365395.1 Neorhizobium sp. P12A
ACGAACATATTGCCGCCGAGTGGTTTCGGTCCAGGCCATCGTGAACTCCTTCGAATCTTGAACAAATCCGACGGAATCACATCCTACTGAAATCACTCAACTCTTTTTCGGTCAGGCTCTTAGATTGTCTGGCACCGCGTGGTAATTCAAATACCCCTGTAACACTTGCCGTAGCCATCGACCTACCGCTGCCACCGGTTCATGGCGTCGCCGCATCAGCGTTTCTCGAATGGCTGTCAGCGTCGTGCGCAGGCGCTTCTTGATTGTCAGACGGACAATCTTGAAGCCCCCATCATTGCGACGCCTGCCGCAGCAATGCGTGAATCCCAGAAAGTCGAAGGTCTCCGGCTTGCGGATACCACGTTCCCGGCACTGTTGCGCGGCGTAACGCCCAAAGCGTATCAGCCGCGTCTTCTCTGGGTGTAGTTGCAAGCCAAACTGGGCGAGACGCTCCCGCAGTGCCTGCAGAAAGCGTTGCGCCTCTCCTTCGTACTGGAATCCGATCACGCTGTCGTCGGCATAACGTACAATGATGTTGGTTTCCACGCGGAACTGAGCCGGTTTTTCCACCGAGAAGTGAGCCACCTCTGAGTATGGTTTTCTGATCAGGATTTGGTCAAGGGATTAGCTTTTCTCCTCTCTTTTGGGCCGCTGCGGCCGAGCTGGCTTTGAAGCGAAAGCTGTCGTTGCCGGTTTCGAGGATATGACAACGGTGGGTGAGACGGTCGAGGAGAGCGGTCGTCATTTTGGCGTCGCCAAAGACGGTGGCCCATTCGCTGAAGCTGAGGTTTGTGGTGATGACGACGCTGGTCCGCTCGTAGAGCTTGCTCAGCAGGTGGAAGAGCAGCGCTCCGCCTGAGGCACTGAAGGGAAGATATCCCAGTTCGTCGAGGATCAGCAGATCGAGGCGAACTAGGGTTTCTGCGATTTGCCCTGCCTTGCCCTTGGCCTTCTCCTGCTCAAGAGCGTTGACCAGTTCGATGGTCGAGAAGAAGCGGACCTTTCGGCGATGATGTTCGATCGCTTGAACTCCGAGGGAGGTCGCGACATGTGTTTTTCCAGTGCCCGGCCCGCCGACGAGCACGATATTCTGGGCCCCGTCCATGAACTCGCATCGGTGCAGTTGGCGCACCGTCGCTTCGTTGATCTCGCTGGCGGCGAAGTCGAAGCCGGAGATGTCTTTGTACGCAGGAAAGCGGGCAGCCTTCATATGATATGCGATGGAGCGAACCTCGCGCTCGGCCATTTCGGCTTTCAGCAACTGGGACAGGATAGGCACGGCCGCATCAAAGGCGGGAGCCCCTTGCTCGATCAGATCCGTGACGGCTTGAGCCATGCCATACATCTTCAGACTACGCAGCATGATAACGACGGCGGCGCTGGCGGGATCATGACGCATGGCGACCTCCCACGATCCGGACGCGCAAGCCATCGTACCGTTCTACATTGGCCTTGGGTTCCCGCAGCAAGGTCAGCGCCTGTGGCGTATCGATGTCAGGACCGTCGGTCGTCTTGCCGTCAATCAGCCGATGCAGCAAGTTCAACACATGCGTTTTGGTTGCCACGCCTTGGTCCAGAGCCAGTTCCACGGCCCTGACGACAACATGTTCTTCGTGATGGAGGACAAGAGCAAGGATATCGGCCATCTCACGATCACCGCCGGCGCGGCGGAGCATCTGGTCCTGCAGTTGCCGGAAGGCCAACGGCAATTCCAGGAAGGGCGCGCCATTGCGCAAGGCACCGGGCTTGCGCTGAATGACGGCAAGGTAATGCCGCCAGTCGTAAATCGTCCGCGGCGGTTTGTCGTGGCTGCGCTCAATCACCCGCGGATGTTCGCATAGGACATTGCCCTCGGCCGCAACGACCAGTCGCTCGGGATAGATTCGCAAGCTGACAGGCCGGTTCGCAAACGATGCAGGCACGCTATAGCGGTTCCGCTCGAAGGTGATCAGGCATGTCGGAGAGACACGTTTGCTTTGCTCGACGAAGCCATCGAATGCGGCTGGGAGCGCCATCAATGCTGGTTGTTCGTGAGCGTCCGGTGAAGACATTTTCGAGTGTCGAGGGATGGAAGTTATAGGACGCGCTTCATCTCATCGGCCATGACGCGGTCGATCATTTTGGGATCGCATTGCGCGTCAACCAGGAACTCT
>NZ_QOVX01000062.1:0-2011 GCF_008365395.1 Neorhizobium sp. P12A
GCCAAGGATTGGGAAAAATCCATCATCTCAGCCGAAGCCTGGATAACCATCGCCCATATCCGCATCCTTACGCGGCGGCTCGCAAGATATTGCTATCGTTGAACCCTTTTCGAGTCAGACTCTCATAGCTCCGACAGGATCTGCAGCCGGTTGCCAGGCAGAAGTTCGATCTCCTTCGTGACTTGCAATGAGAAGAACATGTTGACGATTTCGTGCTCGGTGAAGCCGCGCATTATCATCGGCGGCCCAATCTCGTAATTCGAGATCGGCGTGAACGGCTCAGCGCCGAGCGTCTGGAGCACTTCGAAAAAGGCGGCTTTCGCCCCGTTATATCGGCTTTCTCCGGTCATAGACTTTGCGAAAAAAAGCCCCGATTTTCCTGGAAGCGGGGCAAGGTGGAAATGACGGGTTATTTTAGCATCCTCGTGCTGATCTTCAAGACATTCGAAACGCTGAACGACCGGCGGACTCAACCGCGGGCGCATGCAGGGCATTTTGAAATGCGCATATTCGAAAAGGGCGAATGAGGGTGGCTGAAAAGGAAATCGATATGCCGGTGATGCTTGAGAAGGCCAGATTGAACCTATGGAACCTCGTCGGCTTCGTGGCCGGCATCACAGTCATAGCGTTCGGCTGGGGGGGTGACCTATTCGAACCTCAGCAATCTGATCGGCAAGCAGGCGACGCAGATCACCGACATCAACGCTCGTCTGTCCCAGGAGGCCAACCACCGCAAGGACCGACTGAAGTCCTACCAAGACCAGCTATCGGCATGCAGCAGCAGATCGCGCAGATCACGCCGCTGACGTTTCAGACGAACCGGACGATCTAGGGCGTTGCCGCGAACGAGAAGGCCGTCGAGGCGACGAACGACCGCATCGACCGTGTGGTCGAGACCTTCGGGGGAAAGCTTGACACGGTGATTGAAAACAGCGGGAAGCTCTCGACGCAGGTGTCGGTGCTGTCGTCGAAGCTAACCGATATCCAAGGCAAGCAGACGGCTGAGGCACTCGCTCAATCATCCCAGTTCTCTTCGCCATCCGGCGCAAGCTTCGTTCGTGGCCGCTGTTCTTCACCTTTTCCACCGGCACGAACGACACCATCATCGTCTTGAGGTCGATTTCGACGGCGAGCCCAGCTTTCTCCGCGGCGCGCATGATGCGCTGGAGGTCGGCCTGTTTGAATTCTGCTTTGGCCATCACCAGATCCCCCTCACGCCTTTCCCTCAGGCCAATCGCGTCTCAACTGCTCTGCGAACAGCGCCAACAGCTCCGCCGCAAGGCCTGGGTGGTCTTTCGCGGTCATAGCCGCCACGATCCGCACATTTGCCTCGTAATGTTGAGCTTTGATCGTACCCGTTTCCTCAAGCGTTTTGACAAGCGCAAGAAGCATGGATGTGTGGGCTGCGTTTAGTTGGGCAATGGCGTCCCGAATGTCGGAAGGTTTCTTTGGCATCGATTTCTTCCCGCTGCATTTGATCTGCGGAAGGGATATTGGTCATACACGCGAGCCGTCCAGAAGGATCTTCAGCCGCCGGATCGCATCCGCGCCCTCCAGCATCCCGAGGGTAATCAAGAAATCGAGCACACCATCTGCCGCCGCTAAGGTTCCATGCATAGGCGGCGCCTACGCCGATTGCGATGCCGACAGCCTTCGAGAATGGACCTGGGATATGAAACCGCTCCCCACCTGCAATTAAGCAGGCAGCAGCCATAAAAAAAGCTCCGCGTGAGGCGGAGCTAATAGAGTGTCATGCAGATGCGAGAATAACGCACCACGGCAACGTGGGGTTCCGGACAAATTTTAAAAAAAACGCTCGGGCTGGACCTCGGGGACGGTAAAGGAGACCACCGCCGCCTATTACGACGTTCAGCGACGATGGCCTGCTTGCGTAGCGGCAATCTAAGTGAGATTCAGCGTCAATCAGGATGAGACTCGCGCCGGGGTGTGACGGAGTGAGGGCGTAGCCCGATCGTAGTCATACCCCGGCGCGGCGCAGATTTTCGGCGTC
>NZ_QOVX01000063.1:0-1937 GCF_008365395.1 Neorhizobium sp. P12A
GAGATCGGGATCAGGGCGAGCGTCGCGGCGGCGGCGGTGAGCATGATCGGCCGCATGCGGTGCTCGGTCGCCTCCACCACCGCCTTCCACGCCGACATTCCCTCCGCTCGCAACTCCTCGATCTGGACGATCAGGATCACCGAGTTGCGGATGAGGATCCCGACCAGCGCGAGGACCCCTAGGAGTGCGACGAAGCCGAGCGGCGAGTTGCTGGCAAGGAGGGCCACGACGACGCCGATGAGGGCGAGCGGCGCCACCGAGAAGACCAGGAACAGCCTGTGGAAGCTCTGAAGCTGGATCATCAGCAGCGTCGCCATGATGACGAACATCGCCGGCGCCACCTTCGCGATCGGACCTTGGGACTTGGCGCTCTCCTCCACCGCGCCGCCAACCTTGATCGAATACCCGAGAGGCAGCGTCTTTTCAAAGGCGGCGACTTTGTCGGATAGCGCCTTCACGACCGTCGCCGGCTGCGTCGCATCGCCGATGCCGGCCTTGATCGTGATGGTCGGAACCCTGTCGCGCCGCCAGATGGTCGGCTGCTCGAGCTCATAGTGGAAGGTCGCGACCGAGGACAGTGGGACGGACTGGCCGCTGCTACTTTGCAGTTGTAGGTCAAGCAGGGTGTCGATCGAGCCGCGCTCCTTCTCCGCGGCCCGGCCGATGACGTCGACGAGATAGATGTCGTCCCGGACCTGCGTCACGGCATTGCCCTGTACGACCGTGTTGAGCGCAGTGGCGATATCCTGGGACGAGACGCCGAGCTGTCGGGCCTTGTCCTGCAGCACGTCTACCTTGACGACACGGGCCGGCTCGTTCCAGTCGAACGCAAGGTTCCTGAGGGAAGGATCGGTGCCGACGATCGAGCCCAGCTTTTGCGCAAGGTCGCGCACCGTCTGCAGATCTTCACCGGACACTCGGTACTGGATCGGCTTGCCAACCGGGGGGCCGATGTCGAGAAGCTTCACGTAGGCGTCCGTTCCGGGAAAGGTCTTCTGGAGATAGGTTTCCATTTGCTGCTTCAGCTTGTCCCTGACGTCGAGTCCCTTGGTGACGATGACCGTCTGGCCAAAAGAGACGTCCGCCGGCTGCACGTCGAAGGAAAGAACGAAGCGCGGTGCGCCTCTCCCCACGTACGTCGACCAATGCTCGACGCCAGGATTGTCGGCCAGCACCTCTCGTTCGAACTGAGCCATCTGACGGCTCGTTTCGGCGATCGAACTGTTCTGCGGGAGGTTCCAGTCGACGATCAGTTCCGGACGGTCGGAGCTCGGGAAGAACTGCTGCTGCACCATTGACAGGCCAACGACCGATCCAGCGAAGAGAAGCACCGTGGCAATGATCGTCATCCAGCGCCAACGCAGACAGAACTGCAGTAGACTTGAAAACGCCTTCGCAAATCGACCCTTATGATCGGCATGCTTCTTCATCGTCTTCGGTAGAATTGTCACGCCGATCAACGGCGTGAACACAACCGCGACGATCCAGGATACGACGAGCGAAACGGCAATGACGACGAACAGCGTGAAGGTGAACTCGCCGGCGTTGCTCTTGTTGAAAGCGACCGGGATGAAGCCCGCAACAGTGACGAGCGTGCCCGTCAGCATCGGCATTGCCGTGGATGTGAACACGTAGGTGGCGGCTTTCCTGAGAGTGTCACCCGCTTCCAGCCGTGCCACCATCATCTCGACGGCGATCATGGCGTCGTCGACGAGAAGGCCGAGCGCGATGATCAGCGCTCCGAGCGAGATGCGCTGCAGCGAGATACCCGTATAGAGCATCACCAGGAAGGTGATGGCGAGAACGAGGGGGATGGCGATTGCCACAACGAGTCCTGCTCTCATCCCGAGGCTGATGAAGCTGATGGCGAGAACGATCGCAACTGCCTCGAACAGGGCTTTCGTGAAGCCGCCCACTGCCTCGTCGACCACCTTCGG
>NZ_QOVX01000064.1:0-1818 GCF_008365395.1 Neorhizobium sp. P12A
TGCGTCTCGCAAGGTCGATGTCGGTGACCTGGTGCACAAGGGAGATGTCCTCGCCGAGATCGATCCTCTGAGCCTCCAGCTCGCGGTCAGGAGCGCGGAGGCCGATCTGCGCAATGCCCAGGCCCAATTGGAAAACGCAGCCACGACCGAAATCCGCAAGCGAAAGCTTATGGAGAGCAACGCGGCAAGTGTTTCCGATCACGATCTTGCCGAACAGCAGTTCAGGTCGGCCGCCGCCAATACTGCGAAGGCGACAGCCAGTCTTGCCAAGGCGCATGAGCAGCTAGGCTACTCAGAGCTGAGGGCCGAGTTCGATGGAGCCGTCACGGCCACGTCCGCGGAAATGGGCCAGACCGTTTCGGCCGGCCAGCCGGTCTTGAAACTGGCGCGCCTCGAACAGCGCGACGTCGTCGTCGACGTTCCGGAGGCGCAGTTCAGTCGCATTCGCCTGGACGATAGGTTCGGCGTCGCCCTTCAACTCGACAGCAGGATTCAAGTCACCGGCGTCGTCCGCGAGATCGCGCCTCAGGCCGATGCGAATACCCGCACCTACCGGCTGAAGATCGGGATCGATCAGGCGCCGGACATCTTCCGCCTCGGCGCCGTGGTCACGGCGACGCCGGTTGTCGAAGAAAAGAAGCAGACGATCACGCTGCCGCTCTCCGCCATCCGTCATGAAGTCGGCGGCAGCCAGGTATGGGTGGTGGACCGCTCGACGGCCCAGGTCGCGCTCAGGGTCGTTGAACTCGATGGCCCCGCGTCCTCGCCCCGTTCCGTCTTGGTTGAATCGGGGCTGCGGGAAGGGGAGGCGGTCGTCGTCACCGGGGTCGACGACCTTGTCGATGGACAGAAAGTGAAACTCGAACAGGAGCTACGCCCGTGAACAAATTCAATCTTTCGGAATGGGCGCTCGAGCATCGTTCTCTCGTCTGGTATTTCATGATCATGTTCGCGGTGGCGGGCGCCTTTGCCTATCTCGCGCTCGGTCGCGAGGAAGATCCGTCCTTCACAATCAAGACGATGGTGATCCAGGCGCAATGGCCCGGCGCCTCTGCCCAGGAGGTGACGCAGCAGGTCACAGACCGCATCGAAAAGAAGCTGCAGGAACTCGACAATCTCGAACATACTCGGAGCATCACCACCGCCGGTCAGACGATCGTCTTCGTCGACCTGCTGCCGGATACGAACGCGCGGGACGTAAAGCCCACCTGGTCGCGCGTGCGCAATCTGATCGACGACATCAAGCACGAATTCCCCCAAGGCGTGGTTGGACCCTTCTTCGACGATCAGTTCGGCGACGTATACGGCAATATCTTCGCCTTTACGGGCGACAAAGGAATTAGCCAGAGGGAACTGCGCGACTACGCCGAGAACGCCCGAACGCAGATCCTCAAGATCCCCGACGTCGGCAAGGTCGACATCGTTGGGGCGCAGGACGAGGTGATCTACCTCGAATTCTCCACTCGAAAGATCGCGGCTCTCGGCATCGACCGTTCCGCCATCATCGCGACGCTGCAGGCGCAGAACGCCGTCACCCAGTCCGGCTTTGTCGAAACCGGGCCCGAGCGCGTCGCCTTGCGGGTGGGCGGACGGTTCATCTCCGAGGACACGTTGCGCGGGATCAATCTCAGGGTCGACGACCGCTTCTTCCCGCTGACAGACGTCGCCACGATCACCCGCGGCTACGTCGATCCGCCGACATCGCTCTTCCGCTTCAACGGAAAGCCCGCGATCGGGCTGGCGATTGGCATGAAGACGGGTGGGAATCTGCTCGCCTTCGGCGAAGCGCTCGACAAGACAATGACCGGGATCGTTCAG
>NZ_QOVX01000065.1:0-1812 GCF_008365395.1 Neorhizobium sp. P12A
ATCTTATGCGACTTACGAATGTAATGGCATTTTAGAGATGCGACACATAGGCCAGTTAGAGATGCGACAGTCGTCGCCTCTTGGGATGCTGGTCGAGCGTCAGCATTGGGAAGCAAGATTAGCGACGTGCATCGTGGCCGAGGTCATCTTTGTTCGGAGTCGTCATGTCTTGTTTGATTGTCATGTCTCAAAAGGAATTGCATCGTCTTGAACAAATTCAGCGGGTTCGCCAAGGCAGCCTGACGGTCACACGGGCGGCTGCGCTGCTTGGGCTCAGTCGCAGCCAGGTCCATCGGCTGCTGCAAGCCTATGACGAGAATGGCGCTGACGGTCTCGTTTCGAAGAAGCGCGGCCGTCCGAGCAACCGGCGCCACAGTGAGGACTTCCGCAATCTGGCTCTCGACCTTGTGCGTGAGCATTACGCGGATTTTGGCCCAACGCTGGCGGCCGAGAAGCTGATCGAACGCCACCGGATTGCCGTCAGCAAGGAGACACTGCGCCAGTGGATGATGGAAGCCGGCATCTGGGTGTCGCGACGCGAACGTAAGAAGCGGGTTTTCCAGCCGCGCGGCCGGCGCGATTGTTTCGGCGAACTCGTTCAGATCGACGGCTCGCTTCATTGGTGGTTCGAGAACCGTGGCCGCAAATGCGCCCTGCTCGTTTATATCGACGATGCCACCGGCAAGCTGTTGCATCTGCGCTTTGCGACTTCAGAGAACACCTTCGACTATCTGCACGCGACGAAGGCTTATTTGCAGCAATGGGGCAAGCCGATCGCGTTCTACAGCGACAAGCATGGCATCTTCCGCAGCACGCATGCCTCGATGACGGACCGGACGAGCGGTCTGACGCAATTCGGTCGGGCACTGTATGAGCTCAACATCGACATTATCTGCGCCAACACCCCGCAGGCCAAAGGCCGCGTAGAAAGGGCCAATCAGACGCTGCAGGATCGGCTGGTGAAGGAACTGCGGCTTCGCGGTATCGATACGATCGAGGCGGCCAACGCCTATGCGCCGGAGTTCATGGCGGATTTCAACGCGCGTTTTGGCAAGCCTCCACGCAATCCGAAGGACATGCATCGACCGCTGGCCGATCACGAGAACCTGGATGGTGCCATGTGCCGCAAGGAGGTTCGCAAGCTGTCGCATTCCTTGACGCTGCGCTATGACAAGGTGATGTTCATCCTCGATCCGACAGAGCGCGCAACGGCGCTGACGGGCAAGAAGGTTGTCGTTTGCGATTATCCTGACGGACGACTTGAGATCACAGACGGAGAAGCCTCCCTGCCCTACAGGACGTTTGATACGTTACGGTCAGTACACCGATCCGAGGTGGTCGAGAACAAGCGGCTGGACGACATGCTTTCGATCGTCGCTGAGCTGCAGGCTGGGCGTCAGCAGCAGCGCAGCAAAAGTGGCCCGCGTCGAGGCGGACAGACGGATCACATGTTCGGCATTCCCGATGGCAGCGTGAGCAACGGTTATCAGAAACGCGGCACCAAGCCTGGACGAAAGACGGATTTTACGAAGAATCCTGCCGTCATCGCCCGACGGCGGCAAGCGTTGGTGAGCCGGCGTGTCGCCGAGTGATGTGAGCGATCCGGTTGAGAAAGCTAAAGTATATGATTGCGCCCGAGCCATCCGCCGCCGACCGGGCTGCGCAACCCTGACCAGCTCCACCCGGACGGCGGCTCGCGCTTGCGCATCCATAACTATAGAATCTTGCATATTCAGTAACATTGGATAGTATGGCGTCGCGTTTCTAAATTGCTTACTTTGTCTCATCTTTAAATAGCTGTGACAACGAATG
>NZ_QOVX01000066.1:0-1776 GCF_008365395.1 Neorhizobium sp. P12A
GGATCTGCCTCACTTTGTGTGGAGATTGGCCAATTTGATTGGCATCATCCGCGCTCTGAGAAGCTCTGGACCCGCTCTGCCGTACATTGCGCGCTTAATCGTCTTCAAGCGGTTGATCTGACCTTCTGCCTGACCGTTGCTCCAGGGCAGGTCGATGGCGTTACAGACGGCGTCGATATCCCGGCGGAGAACGCGGGCAAAACGGGCCAGGAAAACGAGGCCAGAATCAATGGCATCATCGATCCATTCTTCGAGTTTCGCCGAAGTTCGGCCATGAAATAATCCACGAAATCGCATGGAGAAGCTGCGCAAAACAGCAAACGTCTGTGATCCCTGTTTGAGGGCATCCACTTTCCGTACTTGATTGATGGTCAGCGCGCCGCGCGGCTTTATACAAAGGGCAGCCGCGACAACCGGTGAGATCAGATGTCCGGTTTGCGGGTCACTTACAGGCGCATTGTCATATGTTCTGTCGGCAGGCCCAATCCGAGCCGGCGCCGTATCACTCTCATCCTTAATTTGCTCCGGTCTCTCGGCGCGGCGCCATGTTGCCAGGAGGCGTTCGAGATTGGAAAAGCTGCCGGTATATCCGCGGCGCCTGATGTCGTGGAACAAATGCCGCCCACGGCGGTTGCCATCCTTCCAACATTGGGCGAGAAAAGCTTCGAAGTATAGAGGAGAGGTCGGCTGTAGCGCACCCCTGCGTCGCTCGGGTGGAGTTTCGAACGTCAGCCACTTCGCGATGCTGCGGCGGCCATATCCCGTGCGACGCGCGATGTCCGAGCAGGTCAAGCCTTCTTTGCTCAAGGCGTGCACCGTTTCAAACACTTCCTTCCGGGACTTCCGATGTGCTCGGCGAAGCTGATTACGCCAAGGCGTTTCAGGCGCCTGCTCACGCAAATCACGATCATCACAGTCCTTCTCGATGTCGTCGTCTGGTAGCAGTGCCCTGCCTGTAGCTCGGCCGGAGAGGCTCATCTGTTCCTCGATAGCAAGACGAAGATTCTGGATGAGATGAAAGCGGTCTGCCACCTGAGACGCTTGTGGGGCACCTTCACGAGCGGCCTGCGCGTAGAGCCCGCATCGGTCTCGGCTGACGACCTCAATAGAGGGATGCCGCTTCAACCATCGTGCAACGCTTGCCACGCTCCGGTCTTCGAGAATGTCCATGACCTTCCGGCGTTCGAGATCAACGATGATCGTGCCGTAGCGCCACGATTTCCGCCAGCTCCAGTCATCGATACCGATGATCCGTGCCGGGGGTTCGTCGTCGACTCGTGAAGCATTGCGCTTCAAGTGCCGAAGGATGGTGTCGTCACTGATCGGCATCCCCAGCCGCTGCATCAGGCGCTCTCCGGGGCGGCCGCCCGTATTGTGGCCAAGCAGGCCGACTATTTCGGCGGCCCTACTTGTGCGGCGGGCATAGGGAGAGGCAATCGCTGGGACCCGGTCAGTGAACGTTTGCCGTTTACACTGCCGATATGTGCAACGCCAGCGGCTCAACTGGAGCTTCACCGTCACGGCATTACCTTGGATCGGCAGGTCTTGAAGACTGCGGTACGACCAGCCGTGCCGACTTCTGCTCTGATGTCGGCAATCTGGGCATATGCCCGAGGATGGCCCGCAGGTCGACACTACCCATTTGCCTTCATCGCTAAACACGACGCTCTGCACTTTAATACCCGGACCGGGCGACCATTTCGATTTCGTTCGCATGCCAGCCCATAGCCGGGTCATCGCTAACGGTCTGTTAACCACACAAAGTGAGGAAGACCC
>NZ_QOVX01000067.1:0-1764 GCF_008365395.1 Neorhizobium sp. P12A
GCCTGGGCATTGCGCAGATCGGCCTCCGCGCTCCTGACCGCGAGCTGGAGGCTCAGAGGATCGATCTCGGCGAGGACATCTCCCTTGTGCACCAGGTCACCGACATCGACCTTGCGAGACGCAATTCGTCCAAGAACACGAAACGCCAAATCGGTCTCGATGCGGGCGCGCACAACGCCAGGCAAGCTTGGCACTTTGTCCTGTTCAGCGGCGGCGACCACGACTTTGACAGGACGGGGAGCGGCCTGCTCTGCTGCGACGGAATTCTGATCGCAGCTTGCGAGAAGCGACACTGACAGAAGAAGCGGGAGAGCGGTGCATATGCGATTGAGTGTCATCTCACTTGCCTTCCCAGGCGACCGCCTGGCCTTCCCTAAGGAACTTTCCGCCTTCGGTGACGACCAGGTCGTCGGGGGCGACGCCACTGCTCACGACGAAATCGCTCTGGCGGTATCGGCCGAGCGCAATCTTGCGGAGCGAAACGGAATGGTTTTGGGTGTTGACGAGCCACACGGCGGGTTCGCCTTCGGCCGATGCGATCGCGGTATAGGGCAGCACGATTCCGTCGCGCAGCGAGGCGCGGAGCTTGCCCACCACAGGCGTTCCGAGCGGCCATGGCGCGCCGTCCTGGAGGCCTACCTTGATCCGGATCGTACCTGCCTTGGCGTCTATGACAGGCGAGACTTCGCGTATCTTGGCATGGAGATCGCGCGAGGGGTCGGAGACCGGTGCGACGTCGACGTCGTTCAGCGGTGGGCCATCCAGAAAGAATGCCTCGAAGACGTCGAACACCGCATCCCGCGGTCCGTCATGGGCGAGCGTGAAGGCCGACTGCGCTGCTGATACCACCTGCCCGGCTTCGACGCCGCGCGCCGTGATGATACCGTCCGCAGTGGCCTTCAGCTCGGTGTAGGACAGCGCGTCCTCCGCCGTCGCCAGCGCCGCCTCGGCGGCCTCGAGCGAGGCTTGCGCACTCAGCAGCTCCTTTTGCGCATCGTCAAAGATCGCCCGCGGAGCTGCCTGCGACCGCAGGAGCGACTCTGCCCGGTCGAAGGCCAGCTTCTTCTGCGCAAGAACGGCCTGCGCCGAGTCCAGTGCGGCGCGGGCGACGCTGACGTCGGCCTGTTGTTCCGTGTCGTTGAGCCGCGCCAGAATTTCGCCGGCATGGACGTGCGATCCGACGTCGACCTTTCTCTCGAGCACGCGGCCGCTGACGCGAAACGAGAGCTCGGTCTGAACGCGCGCTCTCACCTCGCCGGTGATCTCGGCTCCCGGTTGGTAGCGGGTCTCCGTCGCCGCAACGACGCGGACCTGCTGCTGCGGCGGCGCTACTTCAGCTTTCTCGTCGCAGGCAGCCAGCGCTGCGCAGGCGAGACCAATTCCTAGCAATCGAAAGGACTGCATTTTGTGCTCCGGTAGGTTTTGAGACCGTGACGGGCGGGCGTTCAATGCCGCGTCGGCCAATCGATGTCTCGGACTAGCCCATGTTGACAGCGCCCACTTAAGGAATAAAGTTGCCGCTGTCAACTTCATTTGCGAAAAAAGTTGACATGAGCAACTTCGAAGCTTAGATCGACGGTATGAGCCAAGACATTTCCACAACGGACACGCGTCCCTATCACCACGGCGACCTGCACAAGGCGATCGTAGAGGCTGCGCTGGACGCTCTGAGCGAGTCGCAGAGCACCGAGTTTTCGCTGCGCGAGCTTGCCCGTCGAGCGGGCGTCAGCCACAACGCCCCGTACAAACACTTCGCCGACAAGC
>NZ_QOVX01000068.1:0-1669 GCF_008365395.1 Neorhizobium sp. P12A
CTAGTGCCCATCCATAAACGCCTGTTTTTCTGCGGTTTTGAAAGGTTGTTTGCCGGCTGCCATCGTTTTTTTGGACGAGTGATGGCAGAGAGCGCGCAGATTATGGCCCGAAGAGCGATCTGACGGCATTGGGGTCATGGGGTATCGGCCGACGCTCGCTGAGCTGCTCTGAACGCTACCGGATCAGGAGCGTCAGGTCGGTCTGAGGCGGGCAAGGAGGGCGAGGTTGTAAGCGACCACCGAGGACCAGACATAAGCCTTGAAGTGGTCGAGCCCGCGCCAGGTGCAGTGCCCCAAGCCATAAGCGCGCTTTAGGCAAGAGATGCCGGCCTCGATGCCGGCGCGGAAGTTTCTGAGCTTACGATAGACCCAGTGGCTCTTGACCATGTCTTCAATCCTGAGGCCGGCTTTTTTGTGGAAGGCCATGTCGCGCACGCCCCAGGCTTTGGCCTGGCTCAGATTGGTGCGGCTGGCATAGCCACCGTCGGCCGCCGCCTGAAGCGGCGCCTGGCCATAGAAGGCGATGTGGCGTTCCAGCATCGGCAGCAAGCGCTCGCTGTCGGCTGGGTTGCCGGTTTCGACGACGAGGTCGAGGACCAGTCCGCTTCTGCCGGTGGTCAGATTGAGTTTATGGCCGTAGTCGACGTCGCGGCTGCCTTTGACGATGATGTCGGCATGCGGCTCGAACAGGCTCACCAGCTTCTCGCCAGCCGGCACCGGCTCGCCGGTCAGGACCCGCCGTTCGGTCTGGGCGATGATCCGCTCGATCAGCGGCTTATAGTGGCGGAACTGGGTCTGCCACAGTTCGCCGGCCGGGTCCGCCGTCAGGGGCAACTGTTCACTCGCCTGCTGCAGATAACTCAAGGTCGCGTGCGTGATCTTGAGCAGTTCGCGGTAGTGCTTCACCCGTTTCGGGCGACCGCGGGTATATTCTATCGCTCGAGCCCGCTTCTTCGCCGCGCGGCAATGATCGTGCCATATGATGGTGCCACCCAGCGCATCGGCCTGCTGCAACAGCCGTATCATCACCCGGACTGCGTCCCATAATAGGCTACTGTCGCTCGGCTCATGAATCAGTGCGGCGGTGACGGTACTGTCCACGCGCACGACCTTGCCACTTTCGAGCTTCTCCTGCAGGGCACTCGCCAGCAGCACCCGGTTGATCTCTTCAAAGGTTTGCGCCCGGATCGCGCTGATCGTCTTGTGCAAGGCCGACTTCTTCGGGCTCCACCCCCACGGCAGCCGGGCAAAGGCTCGGAACGAGGCGGAGTCTTCGAGATGGAAGGCCAGCTCCTGATAACTCAACTGGCGATGCTGCTTGAGCAGTGCGCAGCGCAACACTGCCTCGGCTGGCAGCCCCTCGCGGCCGGTCTCCTTAAGACCATGCCGGCGCAGGTCCCGCGTCACCAGCCCCAGCAGATCGCGATGTTCATCCAGCCATTGCGACATCGCCTTCAGTTCATGACCGATCTCGTGTTCGGCGAAAAGATCGAATACACTGGCTTGGACCGTGCGTTCTTGGCGCATTGTCGGCTCCGGCGGTTACGGGTTCGTCTTTAGAATCAGTAGCTTGATCTAAAGTATACCTGAAACCGCCGGGCTTTGCCCGCCGATGTATCGCGATTCCGTCAATAATTTCAGCGATTTACCGTTTATGGATGGGCACTAG
>NZ_QOVX01000069.1:0-1578 GCF_008365395.1 Neorhizobium sp. P12A
CAAGGCGACGCGCTCGGGCCCGGTTTCGACAAAGCCGGACTGGGTGACGGCGTTCTGCGCCTGCAGCGTCGCGATGATGGCGGAACGGTCGATGCCGAGAGCCGCGATCTTTCGAGTGGAGAACTCGAGGTAGATCACCTCGTCCTGCGCCCCGACGATGTCGACCTTGCCGACGTCGGGGATCTTGAGGATCTGCGTTCGGGCGTTCTCGGCGTAGTCGCGCAGTTCCCTCTGGCTAATTCCTTTGTCGCCCGTAAAGGCGAAGATATTGCCGTATACGTCGCCGAACTGATCGTCGAAGAAGGGTCCGACCACCCCTTGGGGGAATTCGTGCTTGATGTCGTCGATCAGATTGCGCACGCGCGACCAGGTGGGCTTTACGTCCCGCGCGTTCGTATCCGGCAGCAGGTCGACGAAGACGATCGTCTGGCCGGCGGTGGTGATGCTCCGGGTGTGTTCGAGATTGTCGAGTTCCTGCAGCTTCTTTTCGATGCGGTCTGTGACCTGCTGCGTCACCTCCTGGGCAGAGGCGCCGGGCCATTGCGCCTGGATCACCATCGTCTTGATTGTGAAGGACGGATCTTCCTCGCGACCGAGCGCGAGATAGGCAAAGGCGCCCGCCACCGCGAACATGATCATGAAATACCAGACGAGAGAACGATGCTCGAGCGCCCAGTCCGAAAGATTGAATTTGTTCACGGGCGTAGCTCCTGTTCGAGTTTCACTTTCTGTCCATCGACAAGGTCGTAGACCCCGGTGACGACGACCTCCTCCCCTTCCCGCAGTCCCGATTGAACCAGGACGGAACGGGGCGAGGACGCCGGGCCATCGAGTTCAACGACCCTGAGCGCGACCTGGGCTGTCGAGCGGTCCACCACCCAGACCTGGCTGCCGCCGACTTCATGACGGATGGCGGAGAGCGGCAGCGTGATCGTCCGCTTCTTTTCTTCGACAACCGGCGTCGCCGTGACCACGGCGCCGAGGCGGAAGATGTCCGGCGCCTGATCGATCCCGATCTTCAGCCGGTAGGTGCGGGTATTCGGATCGGCCTGAGGCGCGATCTCGCGGACGACGCCGGTGACTTGAATCCTGCTGTCGAGTTGAAGGGCGACGCCGAAGCGATCGTCCAGGCGAATGCGACTGAACTGCGCCTCCGGAACGTCGACGACGACGTCGCGCTGCTCGAGGCGGGCCAGTTTCAAGACCGGCTGGCCGGCCGAGACGGTCTGGCCCATTTCCGCGGAGGTGGCGGTGACGACGCCATCGAATTCGGCCCTCAGCTCGGAGTAGCCTAGCTGCTCATGCGCCTTGGCAAGACTGGCTGTCGCTTTCGCAGCATTGGCGGCGGCCGACTTGAGCTGCTGTTCGGCAAGATCGTGATCGGAAACACTTGCCGCGTTGCTCTCCATAAGCTTTCGCTTGCGGATTTCGGTCGTGGCCGCATTTTCCAATTGAGCCTGGGCATTGCGCAGATCGGCCTCCGCGCTCCTGACCGCGAGCTGGAGGCTCAGAGGATCGATCTCGGCGAGGACATCTCCCTTGTGCACCAGGTCACCGACATCGACCTTGCGAGACGCA
>NZ_QOVX01000007.1:0-314844 GCF_008365395.1 Neorhizobium sp. P12A
GCGCAGCCAGGCGAAGGCAGCAGCCTCCCAGGAAAGCGGACGGCTGGCGAAGGAGATCACTCCTGTCACCATCCCGCAGCGCAAGGGCGATCCCATTGTTGTCGGCAAGGATGAGCATCCGCGTGCGACGACGATGGAAGCGCTGGCCAAGCTCGGCACCCCCTTCAAGAAGGAAGGTGGAACCGTCACGGCAGGCAACGCTTCCGGCGTCAACGATGGCGCGGCCGCCTTGATCGTCGCGTCTGAAGCTGCGGCTAAGAAGTATGGCCTGACGCCGATCGCCCGTATCCTTGGCGGCGCTGCCGCAGGCGTTCCGCCGCGGATCATGGGCATCGGCCCGATCCCGGCATCACGCAAGCTGATGGCTAGGCTCGGAATGACCCAGGAGCAGTTCGACGTCATCGAACTCAACGAGGCCTTCGCCTCGCAGGGCCTCGCGGTTCTGCGCGAACTCGGGATTGCCGATGACGATGCCCGCGTCAATCGCAACGGCGGCGCCATCGCGCTCGGTCATCCGCTTGGCATGTCCGGCGCTCGGATCACCGGCACGGCTGCTCTGGAACTCAAGGAAACCGGTGGCCGCTATTCGCTGTCGACCATGTGCATCGGCGTCGGCCAGGGCATCGCCATCGCGCTCGAGCGGGTCTGACGGGCGCGAAGCCTCCCGCTTTGCCGTTTCGGAGCATCATGCCTTCCGAAACGGCGCCCCTTGCCGGGGCAAATCGTAAACTCATCTTGATTACCGATCGGAAGGCACGATTGTGTCCTTCAGGGAGGCATATTGTCGTCTCCGCGCCGGTTTATTCAAATCGTCTGATCCGCGATCCCAGCCTCGATATCGAAGCGGAATCGCGCGGTTGCGGCGCCTCTCCGTACCCTGAGCAAATTCAGGCCGGCAGAAGTCCCGCCGCCCGGTAGCCATCGATCAGCGTGTCATAGAGGGATATGTCCGCCCGGCTTCTTGCCATCAGCTGGGCACCCGCCACAGCCGCAAACACGGCCTTGGCGCGCGCGTCGCTCGCATCCGGCTCGACAGCTCCAGTCGCGATCAGTGCCTTCTTCAACCACGCCACATTGACGTCGGCGAAGATCTGCACTTCCTTTTTCACCGTTTCCGGCAGGTCGTCAAACTCGGCACCCATAAAACTGCACAGGCACATACGGTTCCCGTTTTCGAGCGCCCGTCGAAAGGTCTCCGGGAAGAAGAGCAGTCGCTCGACCGGATCAGGATATTCGTCCCAGATCTTTTCGAGATCGGCTGCCGCGTCCTCCCAGTATCGCTTGGCGACTGCTGACGCCAAGTCGGCCTTGCTCGGAAAATGATAGTAGAGACTGGCAGCCTTTATGCCGACTTCAGCTGCCAGATCGCGCATGCTGAGGCCGCCATAGCCATGGGCCTGGGCCGACCTTTTCGCGGCCGCAAGGATGTCTTCACGCGCATTCGAGCTCATTTCAAGGCCTTTCTGATCCTTCCCAGTTAATCGAAAAAAGGGGGTTGACCAAGGGAAAGTTTGCTTCTAGCGTGATCTAACTAACGTTAGTTAGGCAAAGGAGAAGAGAAATGCAACAAGATAAACTCTATTACACGGACGCCACAAAGCTGGCCGAGCTCATCCGCACTAAGCAGGTCTCGCCCGTCGAGGTCGTCAAGGCACATCTCGATCGTATCGAGGCGGTGAATCCCAAGGTCAACGCTATTGTCACGATGGCTGACGGGGCACTGGTATCCGCCAAGAAGGCCGAAGCAGCCGTCATGGCCGGCGAGACGCTCGGCGCTCTCCACGGCGTTCCCTTCACCGTTAAAGACAGCATCGATACAGCCGGTGTTCTCACCCAGCGCGGCTCGCCGATCTTTAGGGGACGTGTGCCCGACACCGACGCCACCGCGGTTGCCCGCGTCAAGGCTGCCGGAGGCATCCTTATCGCCAAGACCAATCCGCCGGAGTTCGCCACCTCCATCGAGACCGACAACCTTCTGACCGGCCAGACCAACAACCCCTGGAATCTCGACTACACTCCGGGCGGTTCGAGCGGCGGCGAGTCGGCCGCGATCGCAGCCGGCATGTCCCCGCTCGGTATCGGCAGCGATCTGTCGATCTCGACCCGCGGTCCGGCCGCCCACACCGGCATCGTCGGTCTCAAGGCAACGCATGGCCGCGTACCGTTGACCGGTCACTGGCCGCGCGCACCCCGCCGCCTCTGGCACATCGGCCCGATGGCGCGCAGCGTGCGTGACGTGGCACTGGCCTATTCGATCATCGCCGGTCCCGATGGTGCCGACGGCTTCTCGACCGTCCCGCCGACTGTCGATCTCGGAGCACTTCAGATCCGTCCGCTGCGCGTGGGCTGGATCGCCGACAATGGTTTCTTCGGGCCGATCGATCCCGAAGTCGCGGCAACCGTAAAGGCCGCGGCGCAGGCACTGGCGGGCATCGGGGCCGAGGTAGAGGAGGTCGATCTGCCGCTCCTGCGCGACACCGATACCGTCACCGTCCTGTGGCAGCTTCATCAGATGGAAGCTAAACCCAATTTCGCGAAGGCCGTTGCCGGTCATGAGGATAAGGTGTTTCGTCATGCCAGACTGGTTCTCGATGGTGCCGACACGCCGATCGAAGACTTCGTCGCCCACGAGCAGACGGTTGAGCGTCTGCGCGACGAATTCGCCAGCTACTTCCAGCGCTACGACGTGCTGCTTGCGCCTGTCACGCCGTTCCCGGCTACAAAGCACGGCCTGGACGACGTGATCGTGGACGGAAAGGCCTGGTCGCCCTTCCAGGTCATGAACGGGACCTCGCCCTTTAGCCTGACCGGCCTGCCGGCGATGACCCTGCGGTTCGGTACCAGCAGCAACGGCCTGCCGATCGGCGTGCAACTCTCGTCCGCCTGGTATGCGGAGTCGACGATGTTCGACGCAGCCGCCCGCCTGGAGTCGGTCAGCCCGGTTCGCAACCTGTATCCGTCGCTCTGATAGTCAGGAAGGCCCCCGGAAACCTGTTTCCGGGTGCCTCAACATCGCCCAACGGCTCGCCATCAAGCCGAATCCGCAAGACAATAAAAACAAAAGATTTTCCTCGATCCCTGGCTCGGGCTGCCGCCATCACCCCTGACGCGGCCGACAGCGTCAGCGACATGTCAGGCAACTGGAAGCGATTCCTTCGACGCATCGCTTCCCTGTTTCGCAAGCCAGAATTCAAATTCACCCTGCAATATTCATCAGGAGATCTCAGAAATGACAGGAAAGACAGACCTCGACCGCCGCACCGTCCTGCGCGCCATTACCGCCGCGTCCGGCACGGTCTTAGCATCGGCAATCCTGGCAAATCCGGTTTCAGCCCAGTCGAGCCAGGCAACGCCAGCAGCAGGTCCGACCGACTTCGAGCCCGTTGAAGTCAAGACCAAGGACAACACGATTTTCGTTCGCCGTTACGGAAGTGGCTCGCCGCTTCTCCTGGTGCACGGTTTTCCCCGGAGCAGCCTGATGTGGCGCTTCATGGCGCCTGTTCTCGCCAAAAGCCACACGGTGATCTGCGTCGACCTTCGCGGTTACGGGCGCAGCGGCGTGCCGGCCTCGACCGACGACCATTACGCCTATTCGAAGAGGGCAATGGGCGACGAGCTTGTCGAGGTGATGGACAAACTCGGCTTCTCGAAATTCGATCTCGTCGGTCACGACCGCGGTGCCCGCGTCGCCTATCGCCTCACACTCGACCACGCCGAGAAAGTACGTCGGCTGGCGGTTTTCGACGCCATTCCGATTTCCGAGGGATGGGGTCACGCCGATGCAAGATTCGCTTTGGCATATTGGCCATGGACGCTGCTCGCACAGAAGGCGCCCCTTCCCGAGAGATATCTCGCCGGTGATCCCGAAGCCATCTTCGACAATACATTTGGTGCGGGCTCATTCGGTCCCGATGTCAGGGCGGAATATACGTCGACCTATCACGATACCGCCCGGACACACGCGGTTTGCGAGGAATTTCGCGCCGCTGCTTCGATCGATATCGAGCATGACAAAAAAGACCAGGAAGCGTTGCGGCGTATCGCCTGTCCGGTTCTCCATCTCTGGGGTGCTGGCGGCCCCCTTGATGTTTTCTATCAGAAGGACGGCGGCCCTCTCGGCATCTGGCGCAAGTGGGCAGATCATGTCGAGGGTCAGGCAATGAAGGGTGGCCACTTTTTTCCGGAGGAGAATCCCACCGAAACGACCGACCTTCTGATCAAGTTCCTGTCGGCCTGATCGACGGGCCGGGCGATCGGCTGCCGTCTCGCATTGCGACGGAAGCCGATCGTTCGCGTAAGGTCCGCCAGCGACCGGCGGGGCCTCTGACCTTTCATCCCTTCAAACAAATTCAATTGTATCGGTCACTAAAGAAAAATCTTGACGCGGCCCTGGCCTCAAAATATAGCGATCGCTACATATGGGCAGCCAGTGAATTTTCAAAATGAGTTTCAATCACCCGGAGCGCGGGGGAAACGGTTCAACGAACCGAACCGCACAAGCCTTTCGCGAAGATCAACCCTGACATGGCCTGAAGGCCCATGAGAACGGGCCAGGGCTTCATCGTGGTCAAACCAAAGTTAGAGGCAACAATGCAAAGACAGACTGCAACTCCCGGGACCAAGGCGGAAGAAAGAAGAAAATTTCTCGTGCTGGTGTCGGCAGGTTTGGCTTCGTCGCTGATCATGCTCGACTCGAACATCGTCGCGGTTTCGTTGCCATCGATTGCGAAGACGCTTGGCGCGACCTTCACCGAAATCGAATGGGTCGTGAGCGCCTACGTGCTTGCCTTTGCCGCTCTCCTCCTTGCGGCGGGCTCATATGCGGACCGGCACGGTCGAAAACTGGCCATGCTCGCCGGTCTGGCCATATTTACGATCTCGTCGGCATTTTGCGGATTGGCGACATCTGCGCTTGTGCTGAACCTTGCCAGGGCAGTTCAGGGCGTCGGCGCAAGCCTTCTTCTCACGGCGTCTCTGGCCGTCATAAACCACACCTTTGCCGGCCCGGAGCGAGCGAGGGCCTACGCATTCTGGGGCGCCTGCCTCGGAATTGCGATCACCAGCGGACCAATTATCGGTGGCGTCATCACCGACTTTTTCGGTTGGCGCTGGGCGTTCCTGATCAATTTGCCGATCTGCGCGGCGCTCATCATTGCGACCTACCTTGTGGTCGAGGAATCCAGCGACCACGAAGCCAAGAAGCTCGATTTTCCCGGGATCGTCACGTTTAGTGCGGGTCTCTTTCTCTTGATCTGGGCCTCGATCGACGGGAACAATCTGGGCTGGTCCAGCAGCGCGATCCTGCTTCGGCTCGTGGGCGCGTTCGTACTCTTGGCTGCATTCTATTGGATCCAGACGAAGGAAGAGCGGCCGATGATCGATTTCGGCCTATTCCGCCAGCCGACGTTTCTCGGATCAGCCTTCGCCATGCTTGGATATGCTATCGGGGCGCAGGTCCTGATCTTCTTTCTGCCGCTCTTCCTGCAGAACTCCTATGGACTTAAGCCTGCGATAGCCGGCCTGGCCATGCTGCCCTTCGCGCTGCCGATGTTCCTGACGCCTCGTTTCGGCGCGGGTCTTGCGTCGCAATATTCGGGACGCACGCTACTGACGCTCGGCCTTTCGGTTACAACACTTGGCGATCTGCTCCTTTATATCTTTGCAGAAGGGGGCGTATCGTACCCGCTGTTTGCCGCCGCCATGGTGGTCGCCGGTGCCGGAGCGGGACTGCTGAACAGCGAGACGGCGAAAGTGATGCAGGGTGCTGTTCCGCCGCAGCGCGCCGGTATGGCATCCGGCATCTCCGCGACCACGCGATTTGTCGGCCTGCTGTTCGGCTTTGCGGGGCTCGGGGCTGTGCTCTCGCATGGCGTCAATACGCGGTTCGTTTCGGCTGACGCGGTCAGCGGACTGGATTCCAACCTTCTTGCTCAGGCCGCAAGGCGTGTCGCATCGGGCGATTTGGGCGGGGTCATCGGCATGCTTGGAGAGCCGGCGCGAGAATCAATCCGCGCCGCGGCACAAAATGCCTTTGCGGGTGGCTTCGGCGATGCAAGCCTGATCGCGGCGATCGCCGCTGCGTTTTTCGGGCTGCTGACCTATGCGCTGGTACGCGCCGCCGACACGGCGCCGAACAAGGCTGCAAAGGGCGAAGAGCTGGCGCCGGCAATGGAATAAATCTGGTCCGGTGCAGGGGCCGGCCCCGCGCCGGCCTCATGGGCATCCGACATAACGACCAGGCATGGGGCATAAGATAGCGATGCCCCGCGCCAGGATCTGGACGCTGCAATAAGCGTTCCGAGCTACACTGTGCTCAGGCGCCAAGCGTCGCCTTCACCCTTTCCCGCGTGTAGGGCAGATCGTAAATGCGCTTGCCCGTGGCGTGCTTGACGGCATTGGCGATCGCACCGCCCGTCGGTCCTTGTGCTGCCTCCGCCACGCCGAGGTAGGGCGCGCCGGGATTGTCGACGACATGGACCTCCACGCTATCAGGCACGGCGCTGAAGCGCAGGATCGGATAGGATGACCAGTCCGCGCTGGTTACGCGGGTATTGTTGAAATGGACGGCTTCATAGAGGGTCCAGCTCAGCGATTGAAGGATTCCGCCTTCCGTCTGGTTGATAATCGCGTCGGGCGCAACCGCTTCGCCGCAGTCGACGGCAGATACGACATGCGAAATCTTGATCATGCCTGTTTCCGCATCGACATCAGCTTCAAGCGCGATGGCGAGATAGGCAGCATGGTTCTTGTATTTCGCAAAGGCGAAGCCTCTGCCCTTGCCTGCAGGCATCGGGTCATTGTTCCAGCCGAACTTGTCGGCCACCACTTCCATGACCTTCCGGCCGCGCGGATCCTTCATATGCCTGAGACGGAACTCCACGCGATCCGCGCCGGCTGCCTCGGCGAGCTCGTCCATGAAGCTCTCGATCGAGAAGATGTTGCAGTAGGCGCCAAGGCCGCGCAATGCGGAGACGCGAACCGGCATATCCGGAACGAAATGCCAGTTCACGCGCTGGTTCGGAACATCATAGAGCGGGATGGCATTGCGATCGCCATTTCCGAGCGGGGATATTTGCAGCTTCGCCGGATCGGGCGGAAAATGCTGCGCCATCAGGCGACCTGCCAGCAGCGATCCAGCTGATCCCGGACGCGTGCCGTGATTGTTGCTCCACAGATCATAGTGCCAGTTGACGATATTGCCCTTAGCGTCGAGGGTCGCGTTGGCGCGCGTCAGCATGCCGGGGCCATAGGGTTCCCAGAGATGCTCCTGATCGCGCATCCACTGCACGCGGACGTGCCGGCCGGGGAGCGCCTTCGCGATGAGCGCCGCGTCGCCTGCCGCATCGTCGGCACCATTGTGGCCGTAACAGCCCGATCCCTCGGTATGGATGCAGCGCACCTTTTCCTGCGGCATGCCCAGCATCTGCGCAATGGCGATCCGGTCAGGATAGACGCCTTGCGTATGCGTCCACACGGTCATCTGGTCATTGTCGAAAATGGCAACGGCCGCGGATGGACCGATGGAGCCGTGCATCTGATAGGCGCGCGTGAACTGTGCGCTCAAAGTCTTGATGCCATCGGCGGATTCGGCCCCGACGGAAGTCACCACGCCGACCTCGGTGACATTGGCTTCCAGAAACGCGGGAATCTTGTCCTGATCCGGGAGTGCTGCCTGCTCCTGCCAGCGCGCGGATGCATTCATGGCGCGCATCGCCTTCACGGCCTGGAACTCCTGCTCGGCAACGACGGCAAGAAAATCGCCGTCCCGCACGATGGCGATGACGCCGGGCATCGCCTTGATCGGCGCCTCGTCCAGGTCGATCAGCTTGGCGTAATAGCTCGGCGGGCGAACGACGCGAGCATGGACCATATCCTCCGGTCGCATGTCCTGCACATAGGCTTCCCCGCCGGTTACCTTGGCCGGAATATCGACGCGGGCGAAAGGCTTGCCGATGGCATGGTAGCTGCCCGGCTGCTTGATCTTGATGGCGGGATCGGCGTCGATATGCAGCATCTGGTCCACGACGAGATCGCCGTAGCCGACGGACGCACCGCTCGGACCCGTTACCTTGCCATTCTCCGCCTTCAACTGATCGGCCGGAATGCCAAGCTTGGTGCTGGCATTCCGGATGAGGATCTGCCTCACCTGGGCGCTGGCGTAGCGGATGGCCGTGCCGCTGTTCTGGATCGTCTGGCTGCCGGCAGTGTAGCCTTCGTTCGGCGTAACCGCGGTGTCGGCGGTGATCAGATTGATGACTGGGGGCTCGACCTCCAGCTCCTCGGCGGCAATCTGCCGGATGGAGGTCTTGGTGCCCTGTCCGAGCTCGGCCTTGCCAGTGAAGACCGTTATCGATCCGTCCTTGTCGACCCTGATCCAGGCGTCGAGAGCCGGCGTGTCGGCAAGGCTTCCCTGCAGCTTGGGTGCTACCGGCTTCGGCGTTGTCGGCACTTCGCCTTCCTGGGCCTGGACTTCGGGCGGGATGGTGAAGCTGACCACGAGAGCGCCGGAGCCGGCCAGAAAACCGCGGCGGGTGATGTCAAAAGTCGGGGCGTTCATGATGTCCTCCTCAACCGGCCGAAACCGGGGTTGCGGAAGCCGACTTCATCAGCTCCCGCGCACGCTGGACGGAGCGCAGGATGCGCATATGGGTGCCGCAGCGGCAGAGATTTGGCTCGAGTGCAGTGCGGATGTCGCTGTCGGTGGCATCCGGCTTGGCCTCCAGCAAGGCCTGCGCGCGCATCATCATGCCGGCGATGCAATAGCCGCACTGGGCCGACTGCTCTTCGATGAAGGCCTTCTGCATCGGACTCGGATTGTCGATGGTCCCAAGACCTTCGACCGTCTTGATCTGGCGACCCTCCAGCAACATGATAGGGGTCAGGCACGAAAACGTCGCCACACCGTCGACCATGACCGTGCAAGCACCGCATTGACCGAGCCCGCAGCCGAACTTTGCGGCATTCAGCTTGAGATCGTTGCGCAGCACGTAGAGCAGCGGGGTGGATGGGTCGGATTCGACCTCATGCGAGGCGCCATTGACATTGAGCTTCATCATTTATCCTGCGCTCCTATATTGTCGGGACCGCGTTCGATTCCGTCAGAAGGCCGGACGCTGACCTGGTATTTTCCGTTTCTCGTATCGGCCGAACGTTTTGCGACGTCCGTCCAGGCCGGTTTGCCGGCAAAATTCTCACGCAGATAGGCGAGCAGATCCGTCACCTGATCGTCGTTCATCGTATTGGCAAAACCGGGCATGATCGCGCTCTGACGCCCGCTTGCCGCAGGCAGGCCGAAAAGCACGGTGTTGACGGTATTTTGCGCATTCGGCGCATTGATGGCCGAACTCAGGTGAAAATCGATGCCGCCAAAGGGCAGGGGACGGCTGCCGTCGTGACAGACGGCGCAGGCGGCCGAGTAGATCGCCGCCCCGCGTCCGGCAGGCGTGTCGGCGGCCGGTACCGCAGGCGCGCTTGCCAGCACCACCTTGTCCGCCACGCTTTTGCGTATTTCTTCGCCCCTCTTTGCCCTGTCGGCAGAGGGCTGACCCATCGATGCAGCGACATAGGTCGCGATGGCGCTGATGTCGGAATCGGGCAGCAGGCCGAGATTGCCGGTCACTTCTCCCATTGGCCCGTTTGCAACGCCGTGATCCGGGTGCCAGCCCTGGCGCAGATAGGCATAAAGCGAATCGTGATCCCACGGAACCGGAGCAGACGTAGTGGAATCGAGCGCAAAAGCCGACCAGCCTTCAGCCTCACCGCCCGCCAGATGTGCGCTGCCGGATTCGGCGCCGAGGGCATTGCGGGGCGTATGACATGCGCCGCAATGGCCGAGGCCGTTGACGAGATAGGCGCCGCGGTTCCATTCGTCGCTCTGCGAGGCAACCTTCTGATAGGCGCCTTCGCGGAAGAACAGCGCCTTCCAGCCCGCAAGGACAAGGCGCACATTCAGCGGGAATGGCAGTTCGTTTGCCGACGGGCTTTCCTTGACGGGGTTGCGCGTCATGAGGAAGGCGTAGAGCGCCTGGTTGTCTTCATCAGAGACCAGCGTGAAGTGATCGAACGGGAAGGCGGGATAAAGATGCTTTCCGTCGCGGCTCACGCCCTCGCGCATCGCGCGGTTGAACGCTGCTTCCGACCAGGTGCCGATACCGGTTTCCGGATCCGGCGTAATATTGCTCGAATAGATGGTGCCGAAAGGCGTGGGGAGGGCAAAGCCGCCGGAGAATGAATGCCCTCCGGGTTTCGTATGACAGGCTGTACAGTTGCCGACCGCGGCCAGCATCGCGCCCTTGTCGATCAAGGCCTGATCGAAGGATGCCCGCTCAGGCGGAGAAATCGGCGCGATCGCAGGTTTCCAGGCGAAGGCAAAAGCGCCTGCGCCGGCGATGACGGCGATTCCCACCAGCCCGAGGATGATGCGTTTCAATCTCACTTAGAACTCCTAGCCCTGCAACCATCAAAGGTCGAGCGCAAACGAGCGGTAATCGCGCGCCTGTGCACCAGCCAGATAACCTGATGAAAACATTCATAATTATCGTTGGAAATGAAATATAGACGTCGATCTCTGACCGTCAATTATTAGTATTAGTCTAACTGTCCCGATGCCATCGGCTGTCATGCCGCAGCGGATCACACAAACAGGTAATGTTTGATCGCTAACGGAGAATTGGCCTCTGCATCTCCCGCCGAGAGAGGCCTTTTTTGCCCGGATTCGCGACAGATGCCGCACATTTGAATCTCAAATGATCTCGTCGACATCGACCTCATCTCGATCGACGGACGCGGCCTCGGAGAGCTCATCACGGTTTGTTGATAGAGGCGCTATGCGTCAAACCGAACCAATCGAGCACTTGTCCGCAAAGACGAAAAGATCGCGGCGTTTGACCTTCCGCCGCCGCCCACCTTTTCTCGATTCGTCAATGCCCGCTGGGTTGGGACGCGCCTTTTGGCGGGGTGACGTTTTTCATCAGGGGAACGAGAGCTGTCGCAATGACGAAAGCGACCATGATGACCTCGAAGGCATCGGCATAGGCCATGGTCGATGCTTCGCGATAGGCGAGCTTGAAGAGCTGCTTCAGCGCGGCGACATGGCCGTCATCCAGGCTGCCCGGCATTTCGCCATAGCGGCTGGCCACGCCGCCGACCAGACGTTGCATCGCCCCATTTGTGGGGGTCAGATTGGAGGCGATCGCGGTGAAATGCATGTTGGTGCGATCGTTGATGATCGCTGCGCAGACGGCAATGCCGACGGCGCCACCGAGATTGCGCATCATGTTGAAGAGCCCGCTTGCATATTTCAGCCGCTCCGGCGGCAGGCTTCCGAGCCCGAGAGTAACGGCCGGGGCAACCGCGAAAACCTGCGGAAAGCCACGAAAGACCTGCGGCCAGAAGAGCTCGTCACCGCCCCAGTCATGGGTGATGTAGCTGAAGCCCCACATGGCAGCGCCGAAGGATGCCAGACCAAACATCATCAGCCAGCGCGTATCGAAGCGCTTGGCAAGGAATATATAGGCCGGGACACCGAGCGTCGAAGCCGCGCCCGTCGAGAAGACGGCAACGCCGGTTTGCCATGCATCGAAGCCGCGGACATAGCCGAGGAAGAGGGGCGTCAGATAGATCGTCGAGAAGATGCCGATGCCTGTGATGAAGGACAGCACGCAACCGATTGCAAAGTTGCGATTGCCGAAGGCCCTGAGGTCGACGACAGGCCGCGAAAAGGTCAAGCTGCGGATGAAGAACAGTACGCCGGCGACGGCTGCGATGGCGGTTGTGTTGCGGATCGTGCTGTCATCGAACCAGTTGGCGCGCGTACCTTCTTCCAGCACGTATTCGAGCGTGCCGAGCGAAATCGCCATCAGGATGATGCCGGGATAATCGGCGTCCTTTAGAAGCTTCAGGTCAGGCTCATCGATCTTGACCAGGAGCGGCACCAATATCGTGATGATAAGGCCGGGGACAATATTGACATAAAACAGCCAATGCCAGTTCCAGGTATCGGTGATCCAGCCGCCGATGACGGGTCCAAGGGTCGGCGCGACCGAGGCGATCGTTCCGATGACGGCGGCTGAATAGACGCGCTTCGGTCCCTGGAAATAATGGAAGGACGAGGTGAAGACCGTCGGGATCATCGAGGCGCCGAGCAGGCCCTGCAGTGCCCGGAACATGATCATGCTCTCGATGTTCCAGGCTATCCCGCACAACATGCTGCTGAGCGTGAAACCGGCTGCCGATATGGTGAAGAGCCAACGTGTCGAGAAGACGCGGGTCAGCCAGCCGGAGAGCGGGATGACGCAGATCTCTGCGATCAGATAGGCCGTCTGCACCCAGCTGATCTCGTCTTGCGATGCCGATAGACCGCCCCCGATATCCTGCAGCGAGGAGGCGACGATCTGGATGTCGAGGAGCGCGATGAACATGCCGAAGCACATCACCACGAAGGGCAGGAGGCTCCGGACCCAGCTGGTTTCAGCCGGAGCGGACGCCGATGCGGTGGCTGTTGTCACGACCGGCTCCTATCAGGGGTGCGTATCGACCGTGACCGTCGTCGACAGGCCCGGACGCAGTGCCCGAGCCTGCGAAACGTCATCATTCAAGGCGATGCGAACGGGTACGCGCTGGACGATCTTTGTGAAGTTGCCGGTTGCGTTTTCCGGCGGGATGACGCTGAAGGTCGCGCCGGTCGCCGGGGCAATGCTGCTGACGCGGCCCTGCAGGGGATGACCGGGATAGATATCGGTTGTGACATCGACCGTCTGGCCGACTTTGATCACGCCGAGCTGGTCTTCCTTGAAGTTTGCGTCGACCCACAATCCCTTGGCCGGGATTACGCTGAGGAGATAGCTGCCATCGGAGACATAGGCACCGATCTGCGCGGCGCGGTTTCCGACGTAACCGTCGACCGGTGAACGGATTTCCGTGTAGCTCAGGTTGAGGCGCGCCGTCTCGACATCAAGTCGTGCGCCTTGGAGGGTGGATTCGGCCTGCTCGATCTGCGTACCCAGGACATCGATCTGCTGGCGCGCCGCTGTCAGTCCCGCATCGGAAGCCTCGACGGCCGCCTTCGCCTGTGCGTCGGCCATAAGCGCCTTCTGGGCGTTCTGTTCCGTGCCGGTGCTCTGGTTTGCGAGATTGCGATACCGCTCGGCGTCGATGCCGGCGAACTCGGCCGCCGCCTTCTTGGCGGCGAGGTCCGCATCGGCTTGCTTGACGAGGGAGGCCTGTAGTGTCAGCTGCGCATGAAGATTATCGAGGCTCGCCTGCTGCTGATGCACCTGCGCCTCCGCGCGGTCCAGTGCGGTCTTGTAGGTGCTTGGATCAAGCCGGACCAGCAACTGACCGGCCTTTACCAGCTGGTTGTCCTCGACGAGAACTTCCTGCACATGACCGGAAACGCGTGGCGAAAGCGCCGTGGTGTTGCCGCCGACATAGGCATCGTCGGTCGTCTGCTGCCAGCGGCCTGTCTGCCACCAATAATTGGCGTACCAGCCGGCGGCCGCGACGATCGCGATCCCCGCCAGCAGTGCAACCGGCTTCTTCAGGCTCCGCTTCTGCTTAAGGGAGACTGCGCCCTGCTTGATGTCTGCTTCACTGACGACCTGATTCATGGCCGT
Organism: Neorhizobium sp. P12A; assembly: GCF_008365395.1. Lineage (NCBI taxonomy): Bacteria > Pseudomonadati > Pseudomonadota > Alphaproteobacteria > Hyphomicrobiales > Rhizobiaceae > Neorhizobium > Neorhizobium sp. P12A. The sequence goes on from NZ_QOVX01000007.1 coordinate 13,614, forward strand.
GATCTCCGTGCCTATGCGATTAATTGATGACGGGAGGGATTTGGATCAGCGCGGATCCCGGGCCTTCGGATTTCAGGCGATAGCGCGAAGGCAGTGGCTCGCGAGCGCTCGGCCCGGCCGCCACGGCATATTTCGGCCTTGCGATGGGCTCCCTCGTTTCCCGGTCGACGAGTATGGGGTCTGCCCAGGCCCCGGTCTCGGTGTCGACAATCACGAGGCTCGGCCCTTCCGGGGCGAAATGCCTGTTGCCCCAGGCGATCAGCGACCAGAGCACGGGGCGGAAGTCCTCGCCGCACGCCGTCAGCACATATTCGAAACGCGGCGGTCGCTCCTGATATGGTCGCTTTTCAAGCAGGCCGGCCTCCACGAGGCTGTCGAGCCGCCGCGTCAGCGTGGCGGTACCAATACCCAGGCTCTTTTGGAACTCGTCAAATCGTGAAACGCCGCGCATCGCGTCGCGAAGAATGAGGATGCTCCACCACTCGCCGATGCGGTCCAGACTTTGTGCCACGGGGCACGGCATGGATTTGAAGCTCTTATTCTGCATGAGGGCACCACACAACTTTCATGATGAAAGTTACTATAGGGCGACCGATTGCACTTTGCAAGTCGATGACTGCAAGCCCGGATGAGCGACATTGCTAAAGGTGCTGGAGGGTAGCCGAACGAGCTGGCAGACGCGCCGGGCGGCAGTGACGTCCGCCCGGCGATAATCTCAGTCCCGTACCCTAAGGACGATCTTGCCTTTCGGACGCGGAAGCTCGCCCTCGAGCATCCGGTGCGCTTTGACAGCATCGGTGATAGGAAGCACGAGGCCGACATTTTGAAGAAGTTCGCCGCTGTCGATCGCTGCGCCGATCTCCTGAAGCTCGGCGGTGTTGACGGCAACAAGGAAGAAGAAGGCCTCGACGCCGAACTGCTTGGCAAGGTCCTGATCAGGCTGCGACACTGCTGAAACCAGCCGTCCGCCTCGCTTCAACACGCCGAAGGATTTCGTCTGCGTATCGCCTCCGACCAGATCGATGACGACATCTACGCCGCTCAGCATGTCTTCGAAACGGTCGCGTTTGTAGTCGATTACCTTGTCGGCTCCCAGTGCCTTAACTCGCTCCTTGTCATCGCCGACAGCGGTCGCAATTACATTCAGCTTTGCCTTCCGGGCGAACTGGATTGCATATGCGCCGACGCTGCCCGCGCCTCCATGGATGAGCACGGTGTCGCCGGCCTTCAGTTTGCCATGCTGGAAGAGTGCCTGGAGCGCGGTCACTGCAATGACCGGCACGGATACCGCTTCGGCATGGTCGATCGAGGCCGGCTTCTGCGCGACCATGTCGGCTGCGGCGATCGCATAGTCCGCATAGGCTCCGATGAACCGTGGATTGGTGACGCCATATATCGCGTCACCAGGCTTGACGTGTAATACGCCCGGCCCGACTGCCTCGACGACCCCGGATAAATCCGATCCCAAAGTCAGGGGGAGCGGCTGGGGCAGCGCGCTCTTGCCCGATCGAATCCAGCCATCCCATGGGCCAACACCTGCCGCATAGACCTTGACCAGGACTTCATTCTGCCCAGGGCGAGGCTTTTCCAGCGCTTCGGCGCGAATAACTTCTGGTGGCCCGAATTCGTGCACGGTGTATGCAGTCATCATCATATCGGACGAGCCGTTGATGTTCTTTTCGTTTTCGATGTCGGTCATCTGAAAAAACTCCTTTAGCGATCTGGCTGCTATTAAGCCTTTTCGTCATCGCGTTGGTTCTTCGGTTTCATTTGATGGGGGTGGTGAGTACCTTGTCGTCGGAATCGACGACGAAGACCGCGAGAAGCTTCGCCGGTTTGCTCTTGCTTGCGTTGCGGCTGATTGTATGGCTCGCATTCGGCGGTTCGGACCAGCTTTCGCCGGCCTTGTAGATGCGGGTCTTTCCGTCATTCACCCTGGACTCGATTTCGCCCGAGATCACATAGGCATAGATGAAGGCGGACTTCGCATGTGTATGCGGCGGGGAGGCCGCGCCCGGAGCGTATTCGACTTCGACGGCGACAAGAGACTTGCCGGGAATGTTCGGAATAGCTTGATTGAATTTGGGGGTGACCGTTTCGGCCTGGCTGTCATGCGCCAAGGCGGATCCGGCAATCGCGAGGGCGCCGACGATGCAGGCGGTGGCGACGATGGTACGGATGTTCATGGGGTCCTCTCTTTCTGATGGCCTCAAGATGTGACTTTTCAGGCTAGAAAAAAGTACCAAGAATGCGAAGAAATCATGTACCAGGGCGCGATGAAAAAGCCGCTGAATCTGAAGCTCGACCGCACCGTAAATATTCCTCTGGCAGAGCAGATCCGCAAGGGCATAGCTGCGGCGATTGAAGGCGGAGTGCTGGAACCCGGTGCGCGCCTGCCTTCATGGCAGGATCTCGCCGCCCAACTCGGCGTCGCGCGTGGCACCGTGCGGAACGCATACGAGAAGCTGGCGGCGGCGCAGTTGATCGAAGCCTCGCGGGCAACCGGCACGCGTGTCGCCCAACGCCCTCGGTCCCTCGTCAAAAGCGAGCCGCAGCCGGAGGCGGGCTCGTTCATGGAAGCCTATCGGGAAATGATCCAGGGACCTGCGCTCTTCCAGATGGGCGTGCCGGCGACCGAGACCTTTCCTGCAACCTTGTTTGCGCGAATTCGTGCGCATGCGGTCCGTGCCGAGGCGAGTGCTCCGCCGCTCTATCCGGATGCGCGCGGCGAGCTCGAGTTGCGGCGGGAAATAGCCGGCTATCTTGCCGTTTCCCGCGGCATCAACTGCTTGCCTTCGCAGGTCTTCATCACCGGAGGATTCGGCGCGGGACTGGGCCTTGCGCTCAGCGTTCTAGGTCTGGAGGGGCATACCGCATGGGTAGAGAATCCGGGCTTTCCGTGGTCCAGGAAAGGACTTGAGCTCGCGCGCTTGTCGCTGTCTCCGATCCCGGTTGATGCCGAGGGCATCGATATCGACTACGGCCTGCACCACCATCCTGACGCAAAGCTCGTTGTCGTGACGCCAGGGCAGCAGGCGCCGCTTGGCCCTACCTTGTCGTTGGAGCGGCGCCTTCGTCTGCTCGAATGGGCCGCCGCGAACGAGGTTTGGGTTATCGAGGACGATTATCTGAGCGAATTGCAGCTGGCCGGCAGGGCGGCGCCGGCGCTAGCCTCGCTCGACCGGGACGAACGGGTCATCCACATAGGCTCGTTCAGCAAGACGATCAGCCCGACTGTTCGGCTTGGCTTTCTGGTCGCGCCGGTCGAATTGATCTCTCGGTTTGGCGAGACAGCAGCGTGCCTTGCGCCGCCACCAGGTCCCGCGGTGCAACTTGCAACCGCGGAGTTTATGCATGAGGGGCACTATATGCGCCATCTCCGACGCACCAAGCGCGCCTATGCCGCCAAACGGCAGGCGCTGCTGGATTGTCTTCAGGCGTCTGTCGGGGTCGGTCGCGTCGCTGCACCAGGCCTGGCCGTGTTGCTGAAATTACCGACGGGAACGCCTGATCTAGCGATCGTACGTGAAGCCTCGATGTTCGGCATGTCTCCCTCACCGCTTTCGGCCTGGTACGTCTCGAGTGACAACGCCGAGTCCGGGCTTCTGCTGGGGGTCGCGACTTCACCGACGAAGAATCTCGCTCTGGCCTGTGATCGGCTGTTTGAAACAATTCGCCGGTTCAGCTGAGCTATACAGTCGGACCGATTGGGGCCATGACAGCTTCCTTCTTATGCTACATCGCTTGGGAGAATTTGTGCCAACGCCGGTTAGCACCTGGAGATTTACGGCTATTGATCTGGCTTGATCGCGCTCGCGATCACAGTCTCCGCTTTAGAAAACCGCGCCAGTTGTTCACTGGTCAGCACTACCGCGTTTGTGATTGCGGCGGCAGGATGAAAGGCAACGATGGTCTTTCCGCTTGTGTCTTCACGCACCAGGACTCGGAGCGGGAGATCCAGTGCTGCCGCTGGCGTTTCCAACATCACGGGCGTGCCCGATTGCGGACTGCCGTAAATCAGAACAATGGTCCGCGGCATTGTCAGGCCCACCTGTTCGGCTGCGCCGCTGTGATCGATGCGCGCAAATATCTTCAAGTTGGCTTTCTCGAATGCATCGCCAAGCCGTTTCAGGGTCGTGGAAAAGTCGTGGGCGCTCTCCAGTTCCACTATGCCTGCAGGATGTTCGACCATGGGTTTCCTCTTTTATGCGTTCAGTTTGATTAAAGGCAGGCGTAGACCATTTTGATGAATTGGTCGCCATTGAAGACGAATTTTCCATGGTCGCTTCGGGCTTTCAAAGCCAGTTGATCCGCTTGAGGATCATCAGCGTTGCAACCGATGTGATCGCGACGAAGGCAACGATTATAATGAACGCCCAGGTGTCGTTGACACCGGGGATACCGCCGACATTCATGCCGAAAAGACCCGCCACCACGCTCGGCGGGAGAAGCAGGGCGGCGAGCGCGGCGAGGCGGTTCGAATTGCGGGCAATCCGCTCGCTGATGACCGTGGACAGGTCGTCATGAAGAATTCCGGTACGGTCGCGGATGGCGTCGAGATATTCGATGAAGCGCATCAGCTTGTCGATGACCTCGCGGAACCGCAACTTGTCACGCTCCTTTAGCCACGGCGCGTCGTCATGTTCGATACGGTTCAAGGCGTCGCGCTGAGGAGCAAGATAGCGCCGAAGCTGAACAGAGCGGCGGCGAAGCTGTTTCAGCCGCTCGCGCACTTCGCTGGCCTCGCCGTGAAAGATCAACTCGTCGAGTTCGTCGACCTCTTCGTCCATTGTGTCGAGCACCGGCTCAAGATCTCGTACCAGTTTTTCGCTGACGAGAGCGAGCAATTCCCCTGTCTGTCTGGGCCCCTTGCCCTTGTCCAGGGCAAGTCGGATGTCGCGCAATGCAGTTATGTAGTGGCCGCTATCGCGCAGGGTCACCAGCCTGCTCTCGTCGGCCCATATATGAAGAGGAACGAGATCGATTTCGGCAGGCCCAGCCTCCACTTCCTCCGGGGGCGCGGCGCAAACACCGCGAAGAATAATCAGCAGCCCGTCATCGATGCTTTCGACACGTGGGCGCGTTTCTTCCTCGAGCAAGGCGTCAGCGACCAGCGGATCAAAGCCGCCTCTCGTTGTGACCCATTCGGCAGCAGCCGCGTGATCCCGCTCGAAATGCAGCCAGACGACGCCGTCAGCCGGCCTCCACCGGCATACGGCTTCCATATCGAGGGTGCGACAGCCGCCGTTTCCGTCAAGGAGCACGGCAAAACGCAAACCGGGCTCGGCGCCGTAGCTTGCAACGCTCACGACCTGTTCCTGCATGAGTAACCTCCACCCGCCAATGCAGCTCTTGGAAGCGCAAGGGCAAGTCGACAGCTTAGCAAGTCGCTGCGAGGCGACAAGACAATCAAATACAGAGCGGTGTGTTGAGAACAAACAAAGCCTGGCAGGCAAGACGCGCCTCGGAAAAGCAGCGGTCATACGCCAGAGAAAGCTGTTTGGTTACGGCCTTATTCCGCTCCAATTCGCGATCCCGGCCAAGGCCTGATATGCCGCTGACCAACATTCGCGCAGGTTCATAATTCCAGGGCTTCCTTGAGATTGAAACCCCTGCGTTCGCGCAAATCTAGATCGGCCTCGATGTGCGCAATGTGATGCAGCATCAGCCGACAAGCCTCATCCAGATCATTTCGCTCAATCGCCGCTACAATGTCGCCGTGCTCGGAGTGGCCACAGCTCGAAATTGTCGATTGGCCGTAAAGTGCGATCACCAGCGAAGAGCGGGCAACGAGTTCATCCATGAAACGCTGCATGATGACGTTGCCGGATATCGCTGCAAGGGTGAGATGAAAATCGCCGGATGCCTTGATCTCGGCACGGCGGGCCGTCTGGCCCCGCTCGCCCATCAAACGGCCTTCCTCAAGCAACAGATGTCTCAGCTGCCAGATCTGCGACGGCGTAATTCTGGTGGCCGCCTCCCGCAGAATTCCGGGCTCCACGAGGCGGCGCGCGGCGAAGATCTGGCGTGCTTCCTCGGGAGAAGGGTAGGCCACGAACGCACCGCGATTCTTCTCGACACTTACCAACCCTTCGTAGGAAAGGGCCTGCAGGGCGGCTCGAACCAGCGTGCGGCTGACATTGAAGAGGTTACCGACATCGCTTTCGGACAGTTTCGTTCCAGGCGACAATCGACGCTCCACGATGGCATCGCGAAGCGCGTCGCGGATCTGTCGCGTGCCCGTATCGGCTGAGTCGTCTGCTGTCTGGAGGGCGCTCGGCGCGAATTTCATGAAATCAGGTACCTTTTGACCGGAAATATATCCCTGTTTCTCTCGAAAGTTAAATGAAATTTGCGCTCAATATGATGAAGGATTGTATACGAAATATTGCCTTAATTGCAGACGATAGCCTAATTCGTGTGCAAGGACGTATGTTGCCTCAATTTTGGATAATTGCGAAAATTCTCCATCAAGAAATTGATTTTAAATGACTTGTTGCGCCGCAATAGAAACTGGCACGGAAGATGCATTGTTCTTCTCAAACAGGGGAAGACAATGTCGAAAGCCGCAGAGATCGATATCGTATCCGTTTCCAAGGTCTATGGAGCCACTACGGCGGTCCATTCCATCAGTCTGAAGATTCCAGCCGGATCCTACTGCTGCTTCCTTGGGCCTTCGGGCTGCGGAAAAACCTCTACGCTACGCATGATCGCCGGCCACGAGAGCATTTCCTCCGGCGATATCAGGCTTGGCAACACCGTCGTTACCGATTTTCCGCCGGCCAAGCGCGACACTGCAATGATGTTCCAGTCCTACGCGCTGTTTCCGCATCTCGACCTTATCGAGAATGTCGCCTTCAGCCTGAAGATGAAGGGCGTCGAGAAAGCCGAGCGTCGTGCCAAGGCGTTGGAAATGCTGAAGCTGATGCAGATGGACGCCTATGCAACCCGGCGGCCGGCGCAGCTGTCGGGTGGTCAACAGCAGCGTGTGGCGCTGGCACGGGCTCTAATCACCGATCCGGAGGCCCTATTGCTGGATGAACCGCTGTCGGCGCTTGATCCCTTTCTCAAGATCCGCATGCGCGCCGAGCTCAAGAAGCTTCAAAAGTCGCTCGGCATCACCTTCGTACATGTGACGCACAGCCAGGAAGAGGCGATGGCGCTCGCCGATCTGATCGTCATTATGAATGACGGCAAGATCGAGCAGGCTGCAACGCCGCGCAAGGTGTTCGAAGAGCCGGCGACTGCTTTCGTCGCGCGTTTCATGGGCGATCACAACGTACTGTCCGGTCGTGTCGTGTCCTCCCAAAATGGCCTCACGACGCTTGAGGTGCCTGAGGGACAGGCCTTCTCCGTGCGTGGTGATGGCAAGCAGGTCGGCGAGAACGTCGATATCGGCATCCGCACTGATCGTGTCCGTCTCGAGGCTGCCTTCGACAAGACGCTCGGCATGAATGGCGTCATCTCCAACATCGAATATCGCGGCGCTTCGGTGAAGATCACCGTCGTCGGCGCGGGCAGCGACGACTTCACGGTCATTGCGAATGACAGTGATTACTTCGCCAAACCTGTGTCGGTCGGCGACGCGGTGCCTTTGCGTTGGGCACTGGAGGACGCCGTTCTTCTAGGCCGTGCATGAATCTCAACACCAAAAAAGGGGAACTGACATGACAAATGACAAGAAGACGACGACCGGCACGGAAGCGGGAATTTCCCGCCGCAAGTTGCTGAAAACCGGCGCTGCCGCGATCGGCGCTGCCGCAGGCTCCGGCCTGATCACCGGTTTCCCGACGATCTGGGCGCAGTCCAATATCACGCTCCGCCAGTTCGGCACCGGCGTTTCGAACATCAATGCCATCGCCGACAAGTGCAAAGCCGACCTCGGCATCACGCTGGAAATGACGGCGACCGATTCCGACGCCGCCGCCCAGCGCGCGGTGACCCAGCCGAACAGCTATGATATCGCCGACATCGAATACTGGATCTGCAAGAAGGTCTTCCCAGCTGGCGTTTTGCAGCCGATGGACGTCAAGAAGCTGAAATATTTCGACAAGGTCGTGCCGATCTTCACGACCGGCAAGCTGACGCCCGACTCCACGATCGCGCAGGGCACGGCGCCGCATACGGTCGGTTTCGTCGAGAGCCAGGATTCGAGGAAGTTCGCCAAGGAACCGACCCAGTGGTTCACCATGATGCCGACGATCTACAATGCCGACACGCTCGGCATCCGTCCTGACCTGACCGGCCGCGAAATCACCAGCTGGGCCGATATCCTCGATCCGAAGTTCAAGGGCAAGACGGCGATCATCAACGTGCCGTCGATCGGCATCATGGACGCCGCCATGATCATGGAAGCGTCAGGCAAGATGAAATATGCCGACAAGGGCAACATGACGAAGGAAGAGATCGACAAGACGATCGAATTCCTGATCAAGACCAAGGGCGACGGCCAGTTCCGCGCCTTCTGGAAGAGCTTCGATGAATCCGTCAACCTGATGGCCTCGGGCGAAGTCGTCATCCAGTCCATGTGGTCGCCGGCCGTCGCCGCCGTCCGCTCCAAGGGCATCGCCTGCACCTTCCAGCCGCTCAAGGAAGGCTACCGCGCCTGGGGCGGCGGTCTCGGCCTCGCCAAGCACCTGTCCGGCGCGCAGCTCGACGCGGCCTATGAATATATCAACTGGTACACATCGGGCTGGGTCGGCGCCTACCTCAACCGCCAGGGCTACTATTCGGCCTGCCTCGACACGGCGAAGGGTTTCATGACCGCCGACGAGTGGGGCTACTGGATGGAAGGCAAGCCGGCACAGGGCGATATCATGTCGCCCGAAGGCAAGGTGATGGAAAAGGCCGGCGCCGTTCGCGACGGCGGCTCCTTCCAGGACCGCATCGGCCACATCGCCTGCTGGAACTCGGTCATGGACGAAGACCGCTACATGGTCCGCCGCTGGAACGAGTTCATCGCGGCGTAAGGCAGGTCAGCGCTTGCCGCTTTCCCCTCGCCAGCCCTCCCCACAAGCGGGAGTGGTCAAGAGGTGGAGCGGCAAGAAAACTCCCTCCCCCTTGTGGGGAGGGCTGGGGAGGGGTCTTAACCGATCCCTCCTCGCATCCCGAGAGAATGAAAGGATCAGAACATGGCCACGATCGCTTCAGAGCAGACCGTATCGGCGGCGGCGGCGCGCAGCCGCCCGTTCCGTCTCGCGCCATGGGCGATTTCCTATCTGCAGGCGATGCCGCTGATCGTAATCCTCGGCTTCTTCTTCATCCTGCCGATCCTGATGATCGCGGTCGTCAGCTTCTGGGACTATGACTTCGCCGGCATCTATCCGGCTTTCCTCTCCATGAATTACACGGACACGCTGGGGTCCTGGGTGACGTGGAAGACCTATCTCAACACGCTGAAATTCGCCGCCATCGTCTGGGGGCTGACGCTCTTCATCGGCTTCTGGGTCGCCTACTTCCTGGCCTTCCATGTCCGGCGCACCTCGACGCAGATGATCCTGTTTCTCGTCTGCACCGTGCCCTTCATGACGTCTAACATCATCCGTATGATCTCCTGGATCCCGGTGCTCGGCCGCAACGGCCTCGTCAATTCGGCGCTGGTTTCGTCAGGCATCGTGCCGCAGCCGATCGAGTGGCTGCTCTATTCCGATTTCGCCGTCGTGCTCGCCATGGTGCATCTTTATACGCTCTTCATGGTGACGCCGATCTTCAACACGCTGATGCGCATCGACCGTTCGCTGTTCGAGGCCGCGCGGGACGCAGGCGCCAGCGGCTGGCAGGTGCTCTGGAACGTGGTGATCCCGCTGGCAAAGCCCGGCATCGCGATCGGCTCGATCTTCGTGCTGACGCTGGTTATGGCGGATTTTTCCACCGTCCAAGTCATGTCCGGGGGCCAGAGCGCCTCGGTGGCGTTGATGATGAAGAACCAGATGTCGCTGCTGCAATATCCGGCCGCGGCCGCCAATGCAGTGGTTCTGCTGGTCGTCGTGCTCTTGATGGTCGCTGCCATCCTGCGCGTCGTCGACATCCGCAAGGAGCTTTGAGATGAACCACGAAAAGCGCACCCTCGAATTCTATGTGCTGGCGGTCTTTTTCGTCGTCTTCGTTCTCTTCCTCTACGGGCCGCTGTCGGCGATCTTGATCCTTTCCTTCCAGGGGCCGGACGGCGGCCTGACCTTCCCGCTCAATGGGGTGTCGCTGCACTGGTTCGTCAACCTCTTCCAAAAGCAGGCGGTCGGTGATTTTGGAGCCTCTTTCCAGCGCTCGCTGATCCTCGGCCTGATGGTCATGGTGGTGACTGTCGTCGTGTCGCTTCTCGCGGGTTTGGCCTTCCGCCGCCGCTTTCGCGGCTCCTCGGTGCTGTTCTACGCGACGGTTGCAAGCCTCGTCGTGCCGTCGATCATCGTCTCGCTCGGCATCGGCGTCGTCTTCCAGCAGAGCGGTCTGGCGCCCGCCTGGTATTCCTCGGCCTTCGGCGCGCATCTCACTTGGACGTTGCCCTTCGGCGTGCTGATCATGTTCGCGATCTTCAACCGCTTCTCTCCAGCCTATGAGGAGGCAGCGCGCGATCTCGGTGCGACGCCCTGGCAGACCTTCCGCTATGTCGTGCTGCCGATGATCGCTCCGAGCCTGATCGGCGTCGGTCTCTTCGGCTTCACGCTGTCCTACGACGAATTTGCTCGCACGCTGATGACGTCAGGCACCTTCAACACGCTGCCGCTCGAAATCTACGGCATGACGACCAATGTCACGACACCGGTGCTTTATGCCCTCGGCACCGTGACGACGCTCTTCTCCTTCACCATCATCCTCGTCGCTCTCGGCATCATGACGATGCTGCGCGGCCGGCAGTCAAAGACAGTCTGATCTTCATGCGCATTCTCATCGTTAATCCCAATACCACGGTCTCCATGACGGAAAAGGCGGCCATCGCCGCCCGCGCGGTGGCGGCCGCCGGAACCGAAATCACCGCCGCGACATCCCGCATGGGCCCGGCCTCGATCGAGGGACATTATGACGGCGCGCTTGCCGTCCCAGGTCTCCTCAATGAACTCAAGTTGCGGCAGGCCGAGGGCTACGATGCCGCCGTTGTTGCTTGCTTCGACGACACTGGCCTAGAGGCGGCGCGTAGTTTCAGCGATGTCCCGGTACTCGGCCTCTGCGAATCCGCCGTCGCGACGGCTGGTTTTCTCGCTCAACGGTTTACCGTGGTGACGACGCTGGAGCGCTCGCGTGTATTGATCGACAATCTCCTACACCGCTATGGCATGGGTGGACGAGCGAAGGTTCGCGCGTCGGATATCCCTGTTCTAGAGCTTGAAAATCCCGCATCGGGTGCCATCGGCAAGCTTCGTTCCGAGATCGAACGGGCATTGTCGGAAGATGGCGCTGAGGCAATCGTGCTTGGCTGTGCCGGCATGACCGATCTTGCTCGTGATCTGCAGGCGATCTACGGCGTGCCTGTTGTCGATGGCGTAGCCGCCGCCGTCAAGCAGGCTGAAGCCTTGGTATCGCTTGGGCTCTCGACCAGCAAACGTGGCTCATATGCTTCGCCTCTTCACAAACCCTTCCTTGGCGCGATGAGCAGTTTCGCGCCTTCGCCAGTGGTGCGCTAGGATGACGGTCTCCTTCGATTTTGAGGCACTCAGTGAGCGTGAACGTTACAAGCTGATGATCGGCACGATTATTCCTCGGCCCATCGCATTGGTGACGACGGTGGACGAGAACGGCCGTATCAACGCCGCGCCCTTTTCCTTCTTCAACTGTCTCTCCGCGGATCCCCCGATCCTGGCGCTCGGCGTTGAAAATCATCCGGATATGTCTTTTAAGGATACGGGTCATAACATCCGCATGACGGAAGTTTTCACCGTCAACATCGTGTCGTTTTCCATCGCCGAGGCAATGCATGTTTGCGGGTCGAAATATCCGCGCGACGTCGACGAATTGAAGGAGGCAGGATTGACGGCGATGCCCGGCACCAAGGTGGTCTCGCCATGGATTGCGGAAGCACCTGCAGCCTTCGAATGCAGGCGTCACGTCACCCTGGAACTCGGGAAATCCCGGCAGATCATTTTGGGCGAAATCATCTACGCGCACTATCGCGATGGCGTCGTCGATCCTGAGCGGCTGCGCGTCGATCCGGCCGGAGTCGATGCCATTGCGCGCCTCGGCGGCGATACCTGTTGCACGATCCGTGATCGCTTTGAGATGATGACGCCCCAGCTTTAGAGTCTCGCGGTGATATCAGCCGACCGAACGGGAAGTCGTCGACATCACCGACCAACTCGTACTTAGCATCCCCACCGCAACGCAGCGGTTGCGATAGGCGAATCCCACAGGGAGAACTCCTCGTCATTGAGGAAAGCGAGCGTGACGGAAAGGCCTTGCATGTCGAGCGAGGTAGCATAGGTACCAACAAGCGAGCGCTCGATATGGAGGCCGTGCTCCGCCAGAATGCGATGAGCGGTATTGTAGGCAAGATACAGCTCGGCCGGCGGCGTGCCGCCGAGCCCGTTGACAAAGAGCAATGCCTTGTCTGTCGCTTGGCTGATGTCGTTGACGATCGCTTCGCTCAGATATCTGACGATCGTGTCAGCGCTGGCGAAGGGCTCTCTTGAATGCCCCGGCTCCCCGTGAATGCCGACACCCATTTCTATCTCGTTTGATCCGAGTGTGAATGTCGTGCGCTGTGTGTGCGGCACCGCCACGCCCGTCAGCGCGACGCCCATCGACCGGATGCGTGGCGAGAGGCTGTCGCCGATGGCCTTCAGCTCTGCGAGCGGCGCGCCCCGCTCGGCCGCAGCGCCGAGAAGCCTTTCTGTGATAAGCGTGCCGGCAACGCCGCGCCGGCCGCGACCGTCGCTGGCTCTGACCGTTTCGACGTCGTCGCAGGTGAGAACCATTTCAACGCTGTGCCGACCGGCTGCCATCTCTGCCGCCATCTCGAAGTTCATCACGTCGCCATCGTAGTTCTTCACGACCAGCAGGCATCCGGCGCCCGTGTCTGTCTCCTCTATCGCGCTAATGATCTGGCTCGGCGTTGGACTTGTGAAAATATGCCCGACGCAGGCAGCATCCAGCATGCCGCGTCCGACGAAGCCAATGTGCATCGGCTCGTGACCTGCGCCGCCGCCGGAGATGATCGCGACCTTGCCGGGAACCAAGTGGCGACGGCGTATGCATTTGCGATCGACGCCGAACGCAACGAATTCCTCATGGGCGCGCACGAAGCCTTCAACGCTTTCCGCGACCATGGTCTCCGCTGTGTTCATGAATTTCTTCATCAAGCCCCTCCCAAGGCGATGATCATCTCAGTCTTGGCGCGCCAAGCGCAATGCCCTGTTCACTCCAGCGGTCCGGAAAGTGCTGCAATCTTCAGCACAAGATCCGTGATTGCTTCCTCCAGCAGCCGGTTGCGTCGTTCGTCGCCGAAATCAGGAACCATCAGCGAAAGGTGCCGCAGTTTTTCTGCGGTGCCAAGCTCCGGCAGTTTGCCGGGATGGGCGGCCTCGTAGGCGTCCAGAAAGCGCTCCTGTTCGGCGCCGCTGAAATGGCACACGCGGAAGATCGTCGCGAGATGCCGGGCAGGAAGCGGTGTCGCGTAGGTCGGGCTCGTTATCTGCGTGACAAAGCTGCGATGTTTGCCCAGTTCCGTGGCCAGCCGCTGCCGTGTTCCGGAAGGTCTGTTGTCGATGATCTGCGCCAGAATGGACTTGTAGGCGATAATGGCGTCTTCGGTGTCTTCGCGCGCCATCTTATTCTCCGGCTGCCTTTGTCCCATCGGCGTTCAGACCGACGATTGCCGATCTTATCGCGGGAAGTCGAGCTGGCGCCACGGAAAAATGACGTATGCCGGCGGCAAGAAGGTCTGCGGTTCGGGATGGATCGCTGGCCATGTCGCCGCAGATGCTGAGCGGCTTGCTGCCGGCAAGCTTCACGGCCTGTGACAAAAGACGCAACACGGCGGGTACTGCGCGGGCTTGGTAGAGAGCAAAGTCGGCACCTTCGCGTGCCGAGGCTACAAGGTATTGCGCAAGGTCGTTCGTACCGAACGAAAAGAAGTCTGCGCTTTCGAAATGGTCGAGCATGAGCGCTGCCGCCGGAATCTCTACCATCATTCCGATCGGTGGGATACGGTGCGGCACGCCCCGGCGCGCGAGCTCGCTGGATTCCTCGCGATAGATCCTCCGCATGTCATCGACGTCGGATGGAAAGGTCACCATCGGCAGCATGATGCGGAGATTGCCGAAGATGGCTGCGCGCAACAGCGCGCGGGCCTGAATGCGGGCAATCTCCGGCCGGGCAAGGAGAAGGCGGATGCCGCGCAAGGAGGAAGCCTCGGCAAGGCCTGCGAGCGGTTTGTCGCCACCAATATCCAACATGCGGACTGTTACCGCCCGGCCATCCGCCCAATCCAGGAGCCGGCGGTAGATCGTAAACTGCTTTTCCTCGTTTGCGGCATCGCCAAGTGATGTCACAGCAAATTCCGAGCGCATCAACCCGATGCCCGCGGTTGTCGTGACGATGATCGAATCGACTTCATCCGGGGCGTTGACGTTGATGGACAACAATATTTGCGAACCGTCGGCCGCGCGCAGATTTCCGTTGTCGGGCGCCGGCGCGCTGCTTGTCGCCGGATGGTCGAATTGGGTTGGCGTGGCGTTCCCCTTGCTCGTTTGAAGGATGACGGTGCCTGAATCGCCATCAACCCCGATATGCTGCCCCCTCTCTGTTGTGAACTGGCCTGCGCCGATGACCATTGGGATAGACCGGGATTTGGCAAGCAGAGCGACATGGCCGACGGCGCTGCCGGCATAAAGAGCGATACCGCCACCTGCGGACCAGTCATGTGCGAGGAAGCGGCTGGGTTCCATGTCCTTTCCGACATAGATGGATCCGGCCGGAAAGTCGTCGAGCGGCGTTCCCGTGAGGACCGCCAGGACGCGATTCTTGATGTCGAGAATGTCGACGGCGCGCGCCCGCATCTGATCCTCTTCCGAGCATTCCAGCTCGCGGATATATCCGTCGAGTGTCCCGACCCATGCGAACGCGATGTTTTCGCCTGCATCGATCCGTGCGCCGGCCATGTCAGTTAACGTCGGATCCCGGAGCACTTCGATCTGAAACTCGACGATATCGCTGCTCTCTGGGTCTGCTCCGGTCGCAAGGTTCTGCAGCTCGCGGATGGCCGTCTTGATCGCGTCGCTGAGCTCAGTATGCCCGGAAAGGCTTGATGGCGGGGACGCGGCGGCGGCCAGCGGCTCGGCTATAAAGGCTGGCCCGGTTGCGACGCCTGGCGATGCGCTCGTGGCTTTCAATCTAAGCGGTGCGGCCATGCCTCTTTTCCTCATCGAAGTTGCGTTCGACGAGCTCCTTCAATGCCTGGATCGCTTCTTGGGCGAGGATTCCATCGGCGCGGATCTTGAGCACTGAACCCTTACGGATCCTGGCACCCATGATCTTGATGATGCTCTTGCCGTTCAGCCAGATGTCGCTGCCATTGACCGCGACTTCGATGGAGCAGGGGAACGATTTTGCCAGCCGGGTGAACGTGACCGAGGGCCGAGCGTGCAATCCCACGCCGTGCTTGACCTCGACCTCGGTCTGGCAGCTGCCATGCACCTGCTCGATCTCCAGGTTTCCTATACGCAATCCGCCGCTCATCAGGGTGACAGCTCCTCTGCCGTTGCAACCACCCTGCTTAGCGATGCGCCACCGGAGGCCTCGGCTGCCGCGATGACGGCTCCCTCCACGATTGGGGCGTTGCAGATCGATACATGCTTGGATCGTGGCATACCGAGCATCTCGATTGCCATTTCGCTATTTGTCTCAGCGCCACCCAGATCGACGAAGACGGCGACGCCCGCTTCCGACCAGGCCTCCTCGATAGCTTTGAGAATGCCGCCAGCATCCGTGCCAAGCTCGCCGTGACGGTTGCCGCCGGACCAGGCAAGCGGCACGCTATCGCCGACCATCTGCCGCACCATATCCGCAGTGCCACGCGCAACCAGCGGCGAGTGGGAAACGATCACAATCCCAACGTTTGGCGTCTTCCCATTCATGCCGGGCGGTACTCCTCAAGGTAGCGGCAGATCGCGGCCGTCAAGAGCGCGCAACTTGAAGCGCCCGGATCGACATGGCCGATCGACCTGTCTCCGAGATAGGAGGCGCGCCCGCGCATGGCCTTCATGGCAGCAGTCAGTTCGGCGGAAAGTTCGGCCCGACGTGCAATATCTGTCAGAGGCGAACGGTGTGCGAGTGCGTCCTGAACCGGATACAGGACATCGAGAAGGGTCTTGTCTCCGGCATGTGAGCGACCGCGACGCGCTACCGCGTCAATCGCCTGCTTCAGTACCAAGGGGAAATCGTGTCGGTTGTCGAGCGCGCGAAGCTCGCGACCCATCTCCATAAGCAACGTTCCGTAGAGAGGGCCTGCTGCTCCGCCGATGTTCATCACCAGGGTCAGGCCAATTTTTTCAAGTGCGTCGGGTAAGGGCAGGATCGAGACGGAAGCTTCCTCCGCACTCACCGCTTCGCAGCCACGCCGCATGTTCGTTCCGTGATCGCCGTCTCCGATTGCGCGATCAAGCCCACAGAGATGGTCGCTGTTTGCCGCAATCGTTGCGCGGCAAGCTTCAATCAACCCCATGAGAAGAACCGGTTCTGCCTGCACCCAAAATCCTCCCAGAGCCTGCTCATGCCAGTGATGCCACCATTTCGAATACACCCGCCACAGCCACCGCGCCTGGATCAGGTACTCCCTCCAGATCCCTCTCGCCAACATAGGAGGCTCGTCCTGCTTTTGCCTTTCGCATTGCCTTCGTCGATTCCGCACCCGCTGCCGCCGCTCTCGCCGCAGCCGCGAGATCTCCCGACGTCAGGGCTGCCAATGCCGGGGTCAGCGCGTCGACCATCGTGCGGTCGCCGACACCGGCTCCTCCATAGAACGTCATCCGATCAAGTCCGGCAAGCAGGGCAGCAGCGATATCTTTCCTTCCGGCCATAGCCTTGGATGCCGCGGTAAAGAAGATCGAGAGCAGTACGCCGCTGGAGCCGCCCATGCTCGTGCTCAGGATCTCGCCGATCGCGGCCATCGTGGCCGCAGGGTCCTTCAGCGGCAGCGTGTCCATGCGGGAGAGAATGCTGCGGGCCCCTGTCGCAACCGTGGAACCGGTGTCGCCATCGCCCACGCGGCTATCCAACCGATTCAACTCTTCTTCTTGGGAAATCAGATGCTCGCAAACTGTCGTCAGGAGATGACGATTCGGCTGGTCATCGCTGGCCGACGTCGCTTCGTTCCGTGCAAGCGCTTTTTGAGGGGCGGGAACGATGGCGATCTCGTGCCTTTCGATTGCCGGTGGCCAGGCGTGCGGAGCGACCGCGGCCTTCAGCGCAACTTCACGGGCGGCGTCCAGACGGATCAGGGAAAGCGAGAAGCCGTTCATGTTGAGTGCGGTCATCATCGGCGCCGGTCCGATGATAAGTCGCACGGGGCGGCTTAAGGGAGACGACAGCACCGCGCCGGCTATCACGCCCATCTCAAGTGGCGGCACGGCACCGAGGTTGTTGATCAGCAAAGCATGCCGATGCGCACTATCCAGCTTGGCGGCCAGCCGCTCGACCATAGTAGCGACGAGATCGGCAACCGGCTGCAGCGCAATGCGCTCAACCCCTGGCTCGCCGTGGATGCCGAGACCGAGTTCTCCCTCGTTATCGCCCAGCCGATCCTCATGCGCCTGCCCCGGTACGCTACAGGTCGATAGCGACATGCCGAGCGAGATGATATCGCTTGCTGCTTCCATCGCCTGCGCAGCGACTGTCCTTAGGTCTGCTCCGGCTTCGGCGTAATATCCTGCGATCTTATGTACGAAGAGCGTACCGGCAACGCCGCGAGGCTGATTGATTTCGGGAATTGCGATGTCATCGGCAACAATCGCCATCTCGACGTCGAAGCCCTCGGCACGGGCCTTCTCCGCCGCAAGGCCGAAGTTCAGTCGGTCACCCGTGTAGTTCTTGACGACAAGCAACGCACCCTTGGGACCCGTCACGGCGCGGATTGCCGTAAGCACGGCATCGACGCTTGGCGAGGCAAAGATTTCACCCGATACCGCTGCGGTGAGCATACCTCTGCCGACGAAGCCTGCATGCGAGGGCTCGTGCCCGGCGCCGCCGCCGGAGATGATTGCAACCTTCGATTTGTCCCAGTCCGCCCGCAGGATCACCTTGATCTCGGGGAAGGTGTCCAGGCGAGCAAGATGGCCCGGGCCGCTCGTCAGGAGCAGGCCGTCCAAGGCTTCGGTGACGATGGTTTCTCGGCGATTGAAGAAATGTTTCATGGAGTGAGACCCGTCGTTTATTCTGCCGTTGTTTGTTTCGTTCCGTTTTTCATCCAAGGCGCTGGCCGCTGGCATCGAAATAGAGCGGATCACGCAGTGTCAGGCTGATCCGATCACCTGGCTGGATCGCGAGATACGGATCGGCAAGTGTAACAAGCTTGTGGTCTCGCACCTTGATGTGAAGGTGGTTCTGGTCCCCCAGGTGCTCGATCCAGTCTATTTTGGCATTGGCGTTCTGATCGATGATGATTTCCAGATGTTCGGTGCGCGCGCCGATCGTCCTGGTTCCTGGCGGCGGATTGGCGCCGGGAAGAAGATCGGTTGGCAAGAGGTTGATGTGCGGCTGCCCAAGCCGTGCGGCAACATGAAGATTGGCCGGATTTCCGTAAATCTCGCGTGGCGTTCCGACTTGCAGCAGCCTTCCTTCGGCAACGATGCCTATCCGATCCGCCATCGTCATGGCTTCTACCTGGTCATGGGTTACATAAAGCAAGGTCGAACCAAGCTCCTTCTGGATACGCTTTAGTTCCAGGCGAAGTTCCGCCCGCAGCTTCGCGTCGAGCGAAGAGAGCGGCTCGTCCATGAGATAGATAGCGGGTCGGCGCACCAGCGCCCGGCCGATCG
This sequence comes from Neorhizobium sp. P12A, assembly GCF_008365395.1. Taxonomy (NCBI): domain Bacteria; kingdom Pseudomonadati; phylum Pseudomonadota; class Alphaproteobacteria; order Hyphomicrobiales; family Rhizobiaceae; genus Neorhizobium; species Neorhizobium sp. P12A. Next base: position 32,573 of record NZ_QOVX01000007.1, read on the forward strand.
CGACGCGCTGCATCTCGCCGCCCGACAGACGTGTCGAGCGGTTCTCCAGCTTGTGGTCGATCCTGACCATGTGCGCGATTTCCCGGACGCGTCGGTCGATCTCCTCGCTCGAGAGCTTGCGGACCGGCGCCCGCAGGGGAAAGGCAAGGTTGTCGTAAACCGTCATATGCGGATAGAGCGAATATTGCTGGAAGACGAACGCGACGTCCCTTTCGGCGGGCGCTTGGCTCCCGACATTGCGTCCGCCGATTTCGATGCGTCCGCTATCGGGGCGTTCCAGCCCCGCAATAAGCCTCAATGTTGTCGTCTTGCCGGCGCCCGTCGGCCCGAGCAGGACGACGAACTCACCGTCACGGATGGAAAGGTTTAGATCGGCGAGAGCCTGTATGTCGCCAAAACGCTTGCTAAGGTCCTTGAGAACAACGTCAGCCATGTGCAGCCTCCGAGTAGAGTGCCGAAGCAACGGCGCGGCCGGACTTGCAATCGAACAGCGCGAGCTTGGCCGGATTGAACTCAAGACCGACCGTCTCACCGATGCGGAAGTTGCGGTTTGCTGGAACCCGAGCCTTGATGACGCCGCTCGACGTCTCGATTGCCACGACCTGATTGGTTCCGAGGTATTCGCTGCCGTAGACCGCCCCCCGCAAGGGAGAGGTGTCGCTGAAGCGAATATGTTCCGGCCTGACGCCAAGCGCCAATTCGGCCTCGGCGAGATCCTGGTGCACCTCGGGAATACTGACATCGGCTCCGTCTAGCGAGATCGAGCGTGCGCCACTCTTAAGGCCGGAGGTGAAGCGCATGAAATTCATCGGCGGCGAGCCGATAAAATCCGCGACATACATGGTGGCCGGCTTGCTGTAGATTTCCTGCGGCGTGCCGAACTGCTCGATGACACCATGGTTCATGACGGCGATCTTGTCGGCCATGGCCATCGCCTCGTGCTGATCATGCGTCACGTAAACCGTCGTGGCATGGATGCGGTTATGCAGTTCGCGCAGCTCATGGACCATCACTTCGCGGAATTCCGCGTCTAGCGTTCCAAGGGGTTCATCCATCAGGAAGCACTTCGGGCGACGCACGATTGCGCGCCCGAGAGCCACGCGCTGGCGGTCGCCGCCGGCAAGTCCGGAGACGGAACGGTTCAGGATGTGATCAATCTGGAGTAGCCGCGCGGTTTCCTCAACGCGCTGGCGAATCTGCGACTTCGGCATTCCTTGCGACAGGAGCGGAAAGCCGATGTTCTTGCGCACGTTCATGTGCGGATAGAGCGCAAAAAGCTGGAAAACGAAGGCAATGTCGCGGGCGCTGGCCCGGTTGAAGGTGACGTCCTCGCCATCAAGATAAATCTTTCCGCTGGTCGGCAGCTCAAGACCGGCGATCATGCGAAGCGTTGTCGTTTTGCCGCAGCCCGAGGGGCCGAGCAGTGCCAGGAACTCGCCGTCATGGATGACGAAGCTCGAATCCTGCACGGCGACAAAGCTGCCAAACTGCTTGCGGAGATTTTCTATTCTGATGTCCGCCATGGCTCACTCCGGAAACTTCGAGACGATGATGAACATGGCCGTGCCCGCAAGCAGGGTCACCAGTGAGTAGGTGTAGAGCGCCAGCAGAAACGGCTGGAAGAGCATGAGGAAGCCGATCGCAATCAGCGTGGTTGCGATGTTCTCCATCGGGCCACGACGCAGGAAGAAGGGGCGCTTCGGGCGGGTAGGTGGGCGCGGTGTTTCGATGAGATGCGTCATTTGCGAACCGCTCCGAAAGTGATGCCACGCAAGAGCTGCTTGCGCAGGAGAATGGTGAAGACGAGGATCGGGATCAGGAAGATCGTCGTTCCCGCAGCGACTGCCGGCCAGTCCTGTCCGCCTTCCCCGATGATGGTCGGGATGAAGGGCGGCGCCGTCTGGGCCTCACCCGAGGTCAGCAATGCTGCGAAGGCATATTCGTTCCAGGCAAAGATCAGGCAGAAGATCGCGGTTGCGGCGATGCCGGTCGTCGCCTGCGGCAGGACGACTTTCCAGAAGGCCTGCATCCGGGTGTAGCCGTCGATCATCGCGGCTTCCTCGTATTCCCGCGGGATCTCGTCGATGAAACCCTTGAGCAGCCAGACCGCCAGCGAGACGTTGACCGCGGTGTAAAGCAGGATCATCCCGACGGCAGTGTCGGAAAGACCGAGCTCGCGATACATCAGATAGATCGGGATTGCGACCGCGATCGGCGGCATCATGCGCGTCGACAGAATGAAGAACAGAAGATCGTCGGCAAGCGGTACCCTGAAGCGGGAGAAGCCGTAGGCCGCGAGCGTCCCCAGCGAGACGGCAAGGAAGGTCGAGCCGAAGGCAATCACCAGCGAATTGGCAAAGCGCGGCAGGAAATTCGAGGGGCCGGCAATCACCATGTTTCGCTTGCGCGTGACCTCGTCGCAGGTGCCGCTTGGTGCGGGCAGCGCCGCGATATATTCTGGCGTCTGGCGCGTTCTCGTCGTCAGAAGGTTGCAATAGCCTTCCAGCGTCGGCGTAAAGACGATTTTCGGAGGATAACTGATGGAGTCAGGCGGAGATTTGATACTCGTCAAAAAAATCCAGATGAGTGGGATCATCGTGATCAGGGCGTAGAGGATCACGATGGCGCCAGCGATGCGCTTGCTGGTCGGGCTCGGCTCGACGACCGAATGGGCTGAGGTGACGGAGCTCATCGTTGCTTCACCTTGTTGAGCGCTTTGACATAGATGTTCGCAAGGCCGAAGACGGCGACGAAGAGGACGATGGCGAATGCCGACGCCCGTCCGGTCGCCCAGCTCTCGAATGCGGCGCGCTTCAAGGTGATGGAGGCAACCTCCGTGGTCGAGCCCGGACCGCCGCCCGTCAACAGGGTGACCATGTCGAACATCTTGAAATTTTCGATGCCGCGGAACAGCACGGCGAGCATGATGAAGGGCAGGGCCATCGGCACGGTGATCGACCAGAATTGCCGCCATGCGGAGGCGCGGTCGACCTCCGCGGCCTCATAGATGTAGTCGGGGATGGAACGCAGACCCGCCAGGCAGATCAGCATGACGTAGGGCGTCCACATCCAGGTGTCGACGATGATGATTGCCCAGGGTGCCAGCGAGACGCTGCCGAGCATCTGGATGTCGGCTGTCGGAATTCCGGTGACGAGCGAAACGGCGTAGGCGAAGAGACCGATCTGCGGTTCGTAAAGAAAGCGCCAGAAGTTGCCGACGACAGCCGGCGACAGCATCATCGGGATCAGGATCAGCGTCGTCCAGAATGCATGGCCGCGAAACTTGCGGTCGATGAGATAAGCGAGCGTAAAGCCGATCACCGTCTGCAGCAGGATCGTCCAGAACACGAAGTGCGCCGTCGTCTGCATGGCCTGCCAGATATCGGGGTCGGTCAGAACGCGCTCGTAATTGCTCAAACCTACATTCTGAACCGGCGCATTTGGGCGGTTGGCACGGTAGTTCGTGAACGAGAGGTAGATCGCCCAGATGAGCGGGAAAATGTTGATGGCGAGAAGAAGGATGATGGTTGGGGCGATAAACACCCAGGCGATCGCTCGATCTGACAGGCCGCGGACTCGATGAGCGACCGATGTGGGCGTCGCCCTTGCCGTGGCGTCTGCTGCCTTCTCGACCATGGAAGAAGAGGAAATGTTCAAGATGTCACCCGGTCTTTGCGTATGTGAGACAGGTGGCGGCCCGGCAGTCTTGGCGATTCGGGCCGCCATTCTGGCAAGGATGCGGTGCGTCCAGCCGGACACTATATCTTGCCGTCGTCCTTGAAGACCTCAGTCCAATCCTTCACCAGGCCGTCGAGCGCCTCCTTGGCGGTGCCGTTGCCGGCCACGACATAGTTATGGACACGCTTCTGCATATCCTGGAGAAGGGTTGCGTAGCTCGGCTCGGCCCAGAAATCCTTCACGATTGCCATCGAGTCGAGGAATGCCTGGGCGTAGGGCTGACTGGATGCAAAGTCCGGGGCGTTCACGACTGATTTCAGGCAGGAATAGCCGCCGAGTTTCCACCATTTGGCCTGGACGTCAGGCTGGGCGAACCACTTGATGTATTGCAGTGCGGCGTCCTTCTTGTCGGAATAGGAGACAACAGAGATGCCCTGTCCGCCAAGCTGGGCGAAATGCTTCTTTTCAGCCGGGTTGGGGAAGAAGCCGATCCTGTCGCCGCCGACCTTCTCATCCTTGTAGAGACCGGGCCAAGTGAATGCGAAGTTCATCTGCATCGCGACCTGGCCGGATTTGAAGGCATCCGCGGATTCCACCATGTAGACGTTGGAACTGCCGGGCGGGGTGCAGCAATCATAGAGCGATTTGTAGAATTCCAGACCTTTCACCGCATCAGGAGAATTGACGAAGCCATTCATTTCATAAGGCTTGTCAGGGTTGTCGTACTGGAAGCCCCAGTCGTACAGCACGTTCGTCACACCCATGGTGATGCCTTCAGAGCCGCGCTCGGTGTAGATCGAAGCGCCGTAGACGGTCTTGCCGTCGATTTGGCGCTTCTGGAAGAACTCGGCTATCTGCTTCAGCTCATCGTAGGTCTTCGGAGCAGCGAGATCTCGACCATACTTCTCCTTGAATTCCTTCTTCAGTTCCGGCCGCTCGAACCAGTCCTTGCGGTAGGTCCAGCCAACCACGTCGCCCATGGCTGGCAGCGCCCAGTAATTCGGCGTGTTCTTCGGCCATTCCGAATAGCCAACCACTGTCGCCGGCACGAAGTCATCCATCTTGATGCCTTCCTTGTCGAAGAAGTCGTTGAGCTTGACGTATTGGCCATTCTCTGCCGCGCCGCCGATCCACTGGCTGTCGCCGATGATCAGGTCGCAGAGCTTTCCGTGTGAGTTCAATTCGTTGAGGAAACGATCCGCGTAGCTCGTCCACGGGACAAACTCGAATTTCATTTCCGTTCCGGTCTTGGCGGTGAAGTCTTTCGACAGCTCGACGAGTGCGTTTGCAGGATCCCAGGCGGCCCAGCACAGCGTCAATTGATCGGCTTTTGCGATATTGGGCAGCGCCAACGACATCATAAACGCCGAGGCCAGCCCGAGAAGGGCTTTCAATGTCTTCTGCATGAGTTCCTCCCAGAACCAAAGGCCGGCTCCCCGCCGACCACGCAAGTCCACCAATGTCAGAGAATGCCTACATGAACTCCTCAACTCTCATGTTTAGCAATGTGTTTAGTGATATCAATTTTTATAAACATTGCAAGCGGCAATCGTTGTTGCGCTGCACACGGATACCGCGTGGACTTTCTTTGGCCGTGTCGCCGTTACAGAGGTGACGGAGATGTTGCCTGGCTTGGGGAATGGTTGGCTGAGCAAACGGCGGCAACGTTCCAGCAACGGGTTACCGGTCTTGCTCGGCGACGCGGCGACAGGAGCGCGCCGCGTCGCCGCATCAATCAATGCGTTGCCGGTTCGAGATACCGACGCAGATTGTCATTGATCTGTTCGATCGCTGCCTCTGTTGAAGGTACGTTGCGGATAGCGTTCAACAGCACGAAGTCATGGATCGTGCCGTTATATCGGGCCGCGGCGACGGTCACGCCGGCTTCCTTAAGCTTCCGGGCATAAGCCTCGCCCTCGTCGCGCAGCGGATCGTTCTCGGCGGTGATAACGAGTGCCGGCGGCAGGCCCCTGAGCTGGTCTATGCTGGCGCGCAGCGGCGATACATAGGGGTTGTCGCGGGTCTTGGCATCAGGCGCGTAGAGATCCCAGCCATATTTCATGAATGCCCGTGCCAGGAAGCGATCCTCGCCATATTCATGATAGGAGCCGGTATCGACGCTCGCGTCGGTCGCGGGGATAAGAAGAGCCTGGAAGCTGATCTTCGGGCCACCACGGTCCTTGGCCATGATCGTCAGGGCTGCGGCCATGTTGCCACCCACGGAATTGCCAGCGACGGCGATCCGACTACCATCTGCGCCGAACTCGTCGGCGTGAGCCGCCACCCATTTCAACGCGGCATAGGATTGATCGAGCTGTGTCGGGAAGCGTGCTTCAGGCAGGGACGTATACTCGACGAAGACGCCGACCTGGCCTGAGCCGACCACCAGATCGCGCAGCAGACGCTGATGGTTTTGAAAATTGCCGACGATCCAGACGCCACCGTGAATGAAAAGCAGCACGCCGAGCTTGCCGGTGATGTGCTCGGGCTTCATGATGTAGATCTTCACGGTCTGACCATCCTGGGTGATGGTCTGCTCGGTTGTGGTCACCCCAGAGACATCGACTGGGGTAGCGTTCTGAAGACCGGTCAGGATATCCTGAGGCTTCGGCTGAGGCAGTTTCCAGAACGGGCTCGGATCCTTGTTGATCTCGGCAAGGAAGGAGCGAACCTGGGGGTCGATCCGAGGGTCGGTAGCCGCGGCCGGGGCCGCATGAGCAGGTTGGGTCATAAGGACTACTCCAAGACTGAGGGTTGCGAGTGAGGACAGGAGTTTCACGGTCTTTCTCCCCGAGAAGGTTGCATGCCCCATCATCGGTAGCCCCAACGGGGAAGCTGCCGCTTCTGTCAAATGACCAGTCTGATGACCGGTGGTGTTCAGCGTTCAGGATGAATTATGCTGGCAAGAACGGGTCGCAAGCCGGACCGCGACGTGACGCCGGTCTTCGAAAAGATCTTGTGCAAATGGTAGCCGACGGTTCTGTGAGATAGAAAAAGTCTGGCGCCGATCTCCTTGTTGGAGAGGCCGTCGGCAGCGAGTTGCGCGATATGCAGTTCCTGTGGTGTCAGCTTTTCCCACATATACTCGCTGCGCCGGCGGCTGGATTCGCCAGAAGCACGCAATTCCTCTCGCGCGCGGTCGCCCCAGGGCGAAGCGTCAAGCGCATCGAAAATATCGCGACACTCACGCAGTGGAGCCCGTGCATCGGTGGATCTGCGTTGCCGGCGCAGCCACCCCCCATAGGCGAGAAGAAGGCGCCCTCGCAGGAAAGGAAATCTCACCGACGCGGGACCAAGGCCTGACAAGAAGAATTGCTCGGCATTCTCGGGGGCGGCAAGGAGAGCTCTGCCATAGTGCAACACCGTCTCTACCCATGGTACCGGCCTTGAAGCCGAGAGACGTTCGACCTCGTCAATGATATTTTGCGCCGCCTCGGCGTTGCCGGAAAAAACGGCGGCTTCCACAAAGTCGGCGATACCAAGAAACTCAATACCGGTAACAAATACCGCGTCGGCCGGCCCGAAGATTGGCTTCAGTTGCTCGTAGGCCTTCCAATGCTGGCCCGCTCCGATGGCCGAAACACCTCGTGAGATCTGCAGCAACACGCGCATATAATTGGCACCGACCGAAAGAAGTTGTCTATCGGCTTGCGCGGCATAGGCTTCTGATTGGTCCAGATTACCCTGCATTCCCACAAGCTTGGCTTTTACAATCGCCGCCCCTGCGATCCACAGAATCTCATTGGTCTCTTCGGCGAGGAGCGCGGATTCTTCAGCTTCCCTCATAGCGCCTATCCAGTTGCCGGTTTCCATTTCCGCCCAGCTTCGAGACAGGAGCACGCGTGTAAGCTCTCCAAGTCGTCCCTGAGCACGAAGGGTCGCAGTGAACTCGGCAAGAAGGCTTGTACCAAGATCGAATGCTCCAACGACATTGGGAATGGTTCCGAGGATGCGTGCAGTAGCAGGATCGCCTCTGGCAATTTCGGAAAGTCCCTGGAGCTCATTGTACACCTCGTGTCCTCGCCTAAGCGGTTCGACATAGGCGGATATCGCAATCAAGCGGGGATCAGCTTCAGGCAATTCCAGTCGATTTGCGGCATCGAGAACTCTTTTGCGGACTTCGTCGCTTGCACCGCTCCACCAACAGCGCTGCGCGGCGCGCCAAAGGAAATTCATTGCCAGATCTTTGGCGCCTTCCGATCGTGCCTGAGTGGCAAAGCCGATCAATGTGGAGACTTTCGCAGGATCATCCACCGCGGGGGACAGGCTAATCTCGCGACACCAACCAATTCGTACCGGCACAATCGTGTCCGACTGGTCGAAATCGACCTGGAGCAACAGACGATCCAGCAATTCTGGTTGTCCGAGATCGGCGGCGAGCTCGGCGGCGCGTAGGAAGCGGTCACTCCTGGCTCTTGTCGTGCTGCTTAACGCCGCCGCCTTTTCGAGAACCTCGATCGCCATGGCCACGGCACCTTTCCGCAGCGCGCGGGTCGCCATGGCGTCGTATTCGCTCGCAAGTTCGTCATCCGGTCCGATAGTCGCCGCGGCGCGGTGCCATAGATGACGATCCAACTGGTCACGAACGATCGTGGCAAGTGCTGCATGTATCCTTTGCCGCGTTGCCAGATCCGCCGCCTGATGCATCGCTGAACGCACGAGCGGATGCCGAAACCGCACCTCCCCTTCGTCGATGTCGATCAGCTTGGCGGCAATTGCCGGCGTGAAAGCACCGACATCCACATGCCCGCCCAACACGGCTTCCCCGGCGGACAGGATTTCGTGGAGCGATGTCCCGTCGTTTTCCGCCGCCACGAAGAGCAGCATTCTGGTTGGGGCCGGAAGATCGGTCAGACGGGCCGAGAATGCACGTTCCAGGCGTTCCGTCAGCGGAAGCCACGTCGCATCTCGAGCGTCCTCCGCTCGCCTGTCACGAGGCAGTTCCAATAGGGCGAGCGGATTGCCCGACGCCTCTTTGAGAAACCGGCTGCGCAGATCAGCCGAAAGGTCCGGTGCGTGGGAATCCAGCAGACGCTCGGCATCGGCATCGCTGAGCCCCGAAAGCCGGAGTCGCAACGTGGAGGCATCGTCGAACAGACGGTTGAAACCCTCGCGCATGGCCACGAATAGAACGACGGGATCCGAACTCAACCTGCGCGAGATAAAGGCCAGCACCTCATAGGTCGCCTCGTCCAGCCACTGCGCATCGTCGGCTACAAGCAGGATTGGCTTTCGCGCAGCGCTTTCGGTCAGAAGGGAGAGCGTAGCCAGTGCCACGAGAAAAATGTCAGGCGTGGCCATGTCATCATGCATGCCGAAGGCGGCCAGCAGGGCAGATCGCTGACGAGGGACCAAGCCGACAGCCTCCTTCATCAGCGGACGGAGCGCCTGCTCCAGTGCTGCGAACGGCAGATGAACTTCGGCGAGGACGCCGGTCATGCTCAAGACCGTCATATCGCTCTCTCGCGCGCGATGCCTGGCCGCTTCGAGGAGTGCAGACTTGCCTATCCCCGGCTCACCGCTGATGACAAGCGTCGATCCGCCCTCATGGATCCGGTCGATCACTTGATCAATCAGAACAATGTCTTGATCTCGACCTTGGAGCTTCGCCGGAGAAACTGCGACACTCTTTTGCTGCTTCCGCCGCGGCGATTGCGTCTTGTTCGACTGCTTGGCCATCAATCTACCCTTGGTCACTTGCTCCGCGTCGAAGATGAGGGCGTCAAAGACATGCCAACGGATCGAAGCCTGTGCCACGGTTCAGCGGCCCTCGAAGCTTCGCCTTATTACTATAGCGTGCCATTCACGGACACGTCCGTAAAGCCGCTTCCATTTGTGAAGATGTTCCTGGTCGAACGCGCCAGTATCGCGTTGGAATTCGCGTTGCACCCGCGTCTGGCGCTGGCGCGATCTGTTATTCACGTCTGTCGCTATGGTGGGCGCAATATTTCCTATGTGACGCGGCCGAATGCGAGAACGGACGAATGCGAGAACGGACGCCAGAAGACGTCCGCTCATGATCTATTCGTCAGCGATGCTGGGCAGGCCGATGCGAAGCCGATGAGGTGTTCTGACCGCTGATCGTCAGCGCGTGGAGACAAGGGACCGCAGCGCGTCAATCGGTTCTGTGGTACCGTAGCGAATCTCGCCCACATTCGGCTCGACGTCGATGAGCCCCCTGTTATGAACGTCATAAAGCTCGGTCATCAGCCCGACGGTGCCCGGCTTCATGATGCGCCCCAGGCTTTCTTCCCATTGCGCGCGGGGCGTTGCCTCCGCAATGACAGGGCGGCCAAGGACGTTGCCGATGGCTGCAGCGACATCTGCGGCGCTGTATCGGCGTGGTCCCTCGACGTGGACGATCTGCTCGGCGGCCCCGATATCGGGACGAAGCAGGAGGTCGGCGGCAACGAGGCCGACCTCCTGCGCCGAGACGGTGGGGAATAGCCTGTTCACGGGAGCAATCAGGCTCGGGAGAACACCGGTAGCCGCTGCTACAGGCGCGACGCGACCCCAATTTTCCATATGCTCGGCCGATCGCACGAATATCTTGCGCCCGGCAAGCCGGCGAAGGCGCTCTTCCAGCTCGAAGAAGAGTGAAGGAATGCCGAAGCCTCTACCGAGATGGGCGCCGTAGTCTGAAATAGCGAGCACGACCGTCGGCCGGGTTTCCTCCAACGCCGTGGCGACGCTTTCGATGGACCGGCGCAGGTCGGCGCCCATGTCCTCGGCCTGCGGCTGGGGCGGGAGAATGACCTGTACGGTCTTCGCCCCGGCTATTGCCTTGGCAAGCGTTGCGGCATCCTGAATATCGGCAAAGGCGACATCGCAGCCGATTGTGCTCAAACGGTCAGCCTTTGCCGCATCGCGCAGAATGGCGCGCACCGGCATACCTCTTTCCCGCAGCGCCTTGGAGGTCTGATAGCCAATCTTTCCGGCGGCTCCGAGGATTGCAAACATGGTCGTTCTCCTTGCTGATATCGAGCAAGGACTAGAGGCCGATGCCGAGGCGGTCGCGCAGATTCAGACCGGTCTTTGCAGCTTCGGACGGAATTCACTCGCCTGTCGCAGGATTTCGCCGGGTGTCTGGCCGGTGAACCGGCGCAATGTCGTCGTCATATGGCTCTGATGGGCGAAGCCTGCAGCAAGCGCGATCTCGCTTGCCGGCATCGATGTCGTCGTCATCAGGGCCAGGGCATATTCGACGCGGCGGCGGATGACATATTGATGCACGGGAACGCCGGTGCTGTTGCGAAACAGCGTCTTCAGGCGCGTGACGCTGACGCCGGCAAGGGCGGCCAGATCGGCGAGATGAAGCTTCTGTTCCAGATGGGTCTCGATAAATTCCGTCAGCATCCGCAGCTGTCGAGGCGATAGTTTAGGTTCGGTGCGGCTTTCGGGCGTTACCGAAGCGCCGCTCGCAGTCTCGATCAAGCGGATCGCGAGCGCATTGGCGAGAAGGTCGATATAGAGCGGGTCGGATGGTGTATCGGCCTCCAGATCCGCCTTGATCGCTCGGCAGATTGCCTCAATCCCGGCGTCTCGCAGCTGAAACTTTGGCTGCAACTCGATCTTGCCAACGTCCCGCCCGAGCTCTCCGGCGACCTGGTCGAGCCGCGACGGATCGAGGCACACCCGTAGGATCCGGCAGTCCGAATCATCCTCCCACGAACCGTCAACGCCGGCCGGAATGACGTCGATGTCGCCCCACTTCTGCACGCGGCGCATGCGCCGGCCGTCGCATTGGCAATCGGCATTGACCGGCGGGCTGAAGTGGATGCCCAGCCGATGCATATCGCTACCCTGGATATGGGACCGTCCGCGCGGAATATGCACGAATTCGGCCGATAGGCCGCTCCATGCCCTTCCGGCACTGGTCAGCAGGATTTGCGGTGAAATCTGCGGAGGCAAAATTGTCATGATCCGGCTCGGCGCTCGATTGCAGGACGAATGCTACGTCTCAATCGGCGCCTTGCCAACCGGGTTTGCCCGCGAAATTGAAAGCTCAGCGGCGCAGCAGCGGCAGTAGCTGATCACCCTGCCGCTTGCTCTCCGAAAGGTATGGCGTATCGGAAAGTATGAAATGGGTGATGCCGAGATCCTCGTATTTGCGCAGCGAACGAGCGACGTCGGCAGCCGACCCGACCAGCCATGTGGTGCCGGCGCCGCCGCCGCCGAATTTGCCTGGCGCGGTATAGAGATTGTCGTCGAGAACGTCGCCGCGCGCATGCAGATCGAGCAGTCGCTGCTGGCCGACGGCAACTGCATGACGGTGGTCGCTCCAGCCGGCACCCTCGGTCTCGGCCATGGCCGCGACCTTGGCCTCGGCGTCGGCCCAGGCCTGTTCGGTCGTGTCGCGAACGAGCGTGGTGATCCGCAATCCGAATTCCAGGGGCGGGAGGTCACGGTCGAGTTCCTTGCTCAGCGCCTTCAGATGCGCGATGCGATCCCGCACGCCGTCAAGCGGCTCGCCCCAGAAGAGCTGCACGTCGGCTTCGGTCGCCGCTACTCGCTCCGCCGCCGCCGAGGCGCCGCCAAAATAAAGCTTGGGATGCAGGCGGCCGTCGCGGATCTGGATACGCGGCGCCACGGTGGAATCGGTGACGCTGAAATGCTCGCCGGTGAAGGTGACCTTCTCTTCCGTCCACAGCCTGCGGACCAGCCGCATGAATTCCTTGGTGCGGGCATAGCGATGTGCCTGGTCGCCCTCGCTGTCGCCATAGGCGGCAAGGCTGTCGAGCCCCGAGACCACGTTTACCTTGACGCGGCCGCCGGAGAGATAATCGAGCGTAGCCGCCGAGGAAGCGAAATTGGCCGGGCGCCAATAGCCGGGACGGACTGCGATCAGCGGCTGGAAGGTTTTCGTTCGCGCAGCAAGCACCGCCGCCAAAGTGAAGGTGTCGGGTCGTCCCCATCCGGTGCCGATGAGCGCACCGTTCCAGCCGTGATCCTCGAGTGCCGCCGCCTGGGCAGTCAGCGCCTCCAGGCTATTGTGGTTCTCGACAGCGGCATCGCCGCGATGGCCCGCCTTCGTGTCGTTGGGGATGTACCAGAGAAATTCGGAATTGCTGCTCATGCGATGGGCCTGTCGTTTAACGTGATATGAAAATTGCTTCGCCAATTAAGTATCGGCGTTGACAATAGCTTCAAGCGGGAATGTTGCGGCATGACGCCGCCCTATTCGGCGGATTGGGCAAATGCCCGCGGAAGGTCGCGATAAGCGGCACCCGGATGTGGTGCGACGAGCCGGGGTCCAGAGCCACCCAGCTTTTCGCGCAGGGTCCCCGGACGGTATTCCGTCTTGTAGACGCCACGCCTTTGCAGCTCCGGTACCAGAAGATCCACTGCATCCTCGAAACTCTCCGGCGTTACGGCGTAGGCGAGGTTGAAGCCGTCGACGTCCGTATCCTCGACCCACTCCTGCATCAGGTCCGCGACCGTGGAAGGCGAGCCGACGAATACCGGGCCGAAGCCGCCGACGCCCACCCAGTCGGCCATTTCGCGCACCGTCCATTCCTTGTCCGGATCGATCGTCGTGAAGGTTTCGACAGCCGATTGAACGGCATTGGTATGCCGGTGACGCAGCACTTCGTCAGGACCGAACTGGCCGAAATCGATGCCGGTCCAGCCGGAAATCAGCGTCAGCGCCCCCTCGAAGGACGCGTATTTGCGGTATTCGTTGAATTTGTGCTGCGCCTCCGCATCCGTTTCGCCGAGAACGACGGTCTGCAGGTTGAAGGCGAGAATTTCGCGCGGGTTGCGACCGAGCCGCTCGGCCGCGTGGCGGACATTGGCGACATAGCGCTTCAGGACGGCCTTGGAGGGCGCCGCAACAAAGATGTTTTCGGCATGCGCGCCGGCGAAATCCTTGCCGCGGCTGGAGGCGCCGGCCTGGTAGAGCACCGGCGTTCTTTGCGGCGAAGGCTCGCTCAGGTGAATGCCCGGCACCGTATAGTATTTGCCCGAGTGGCGGATCGGATGCACCTTTTGCGGATGGGTGAAGATGCCTTTCTCGCGGTCGCGCACGACCGCGTCGTCTTCCCAGCTGCCCTCCCAGAGCTTGTAGCAGACTTCCAGATATTCTTCGGCCAGATCGTAGCGATCGTCATGGTTCGTCTGGGCCGGCTGGCCGATATTAAGCGCGCCGCTGTTCAGGTATGAGGTCACGATATTCCAGCCGACGCGCCCCTTGGTCAGGTGATCCAGCGTCGAGAGCCGGCGGGCGAAGGTATAGGGATGTTCGAACGAAAGCGACGCGGTCAGTCCGAAGCCGAGATGCTCGGTCTCGTAGGCCATGGTCGGGATGACTTGCAGGGGGTCGTTGACCGGCACCTGTGCCGAGTGGCGAAGCGCTGCATCGGCATTGCCGTTCAGCACATCATAGACACCAAGCACGTCGGCAATGAAAAGGCCGTCGAATTTGCCGCGTTCCAGTGTCTTGGCCAGATGCACCCAGTAATCCAGGTCCTTATAGGTCCAGGACTTGTCGCGCGGATGGCGCCAGAGCCCGGGCGACTGATGTCCGACGCAATTCATGTCGAAGGCGTTCAGCCTGATTTCGCGGGTCATGTCTCTGTTCCTTGGATCTAGGGATTGCTGCGGCCGAGGCCGTAGGTCAGGGCCAGGGCTCCGACGAGCACGGCGCCCTTGACGAAATCCTGGGTGTAGTAGGGCGCGTTCAGCATGGTGAGGCCGTTGAGCAGCACGCCGACGAAGACGGCGCCGACGACCGTGCCGAGTACGTTCGGGCGGCGCAGGTTGAGGACGGCAAAGCCGATCAAGGCTGCGGCGACTGAATCCATCAGCAGCGAGCCGCCGGAGGAAACATCGCCGCGACCGACGCGGGCGGCAATGACGATGCCGCCAAGGGCCGCAAGCGTGCTGGAGATGACATAGGCAAGGGTCTTCAACCGTGTCGTGGAGGCTCCTGCCAACCGGGTTGCGACCTCGTTACCACCGGTCGCAAACAAAAGGCGGCCGATGCGGGTGCGCTCGGTGAGGATAAAAAGGACTATGGCAACCGCCACCGTCAGCACGACCGATACCGGCACAGTGCCGAAAATGCTGTAGCGGCCGATCAGCAGGAAGGCCGGATCATAGGCGCCGGTCGCCTTGGATCCATCCGGTAGAACGAGGCCGGCTGAGATCGAGCGGCCGGCCGTCGGGATCAGCTGCAGTCCCGACAGTAAGAACATCATCGCAAGCGTTGCCAGGAGATCCGGAACGCGCAGGCGGACGATGAGAAGCGCGTTGACGAGGCCGACCGCGGCGCCGAATGCGAGCACCAGTGGTACGGTTGCGAATGCATCGAGATGCCAGACGATCATCGCATAGCTGGCCGCCATGACGCTCGATGCCGCTACCGCGCCGATCGAAAGGTCGAAGCCACCCACGGCAAGCGTGACGGTGACGCCGGCACCAAGGATGGCGACGACCGAAACCGCCTGCAGGATGCTCATCAGATTGCCGATATTGATGAAGGCCGGTTGTGCAATGGTGAAGCCGATCACCAGTACCGCAAGCAGCATGAAGACGGCGCCGGCCCGCAGGAAAGCGCCGAGGGCGGCGAGGCGGCTGTCCTCATTGCCGCTCCTGCGTACCTTGGCCGCCTTTGGAACTGCGTCGTCGTCGATCGTCGTCATGCTGGAATTCCCTGAATGGCTGAAAGCGAGATCGCTCCGCCCGCGACGGGCCGCAGCGTGTGGTGGTCCATGACCAGAATCCGGTCGGCCACTTCGTAGGCCTCTTCCGGATCGGATGTGGCAATCAGCGTTGCACGATCCTTCCGCGCCCGGATTGCCTGGATGATATCCTGGCGGGCGCCGACATCGACGCCTTGAAAGGGTTCGTCTAGCAGCAGCAGACGGCTCGGCTCCGCCTCCCAGCGTGCGATGACGGCCTTCTGCTGGTTGCCGCCGGAGAGCGTCCACACGGAGGCGAGGGGGCCGGCAGCTTTGATGCCGAGGCGAGCGATCGCCTGTTTCGCCTCACGCTGCTCGCGACCGCCGAAAAGGAAGCCATGCGGATACCATTTCGCCAGATGCGGCAGGCTGATGGTTGCGGCCAGCGAATTGCCCGGCCAGGCAGGTGGCATCAGCGAAGAACGATGGCGGTCTTCAGCGGCCATCGAGATTCCGGCGGCAATCGCCTCTGCCGGCGATCTTGGATGCAGCGGCTTTCCAGCGAGAAACATCGCGCCGCCGGCAAGTCGCCCGAGGCCGAAGATCGCCGAGAGCAGCCGGCTTTTTCCGGCGCCGAGCACGCCTGTGATGGCGACCACCTCGCCCTCGTGGAGCGTCAGATCGAAAGGTTCGCTCGCCGCAAGCAGCCGCGCGCCGCGCATCTCGAAGAGAGCCGGCCCGGCTGCCGGTCGCGCATCGGCGCGAGCGACATCCAATTTGCGGCCGATCATGGTTTCGATCGCTGCGGAAAAGTCGATCGGCCGGCTAAAGCCGCCAACCACGCGACCGCCACGCATGACCACCGCGCGGTCGGCAATGGCTTCGATATCGGCGGTGCGATGGGATATATAGAGGATTGCAAGCCCTTCGCTGCGAAGCCGTAAAAGGACTTCAAACAAGCGCCGGCATTCCTGGCTGGAAAGACTTGCCGTCGGTTCGTCCAGGATCAGCAATTCGGCCTGGTGAGCGAGCGCGCGGGTGATCGCAACGAGCTGGCGGTCCGCTGCGGTGAGATCCCCGAAGTCGCGGTCGAGCGGCAGGGAGATATCGACCGCATCAAGCATTGCCTGCGCCTCACGGCGAACACTGCGTTGCGAGATGAAGAAGGGCATGCCCCGATCGGCGAAGCGATTGAGAAGCAAGGCGTCGGCGACCGTCGATCCCGGAGCTCCGATGAGGTCCGTGGATTGATGCACGGTGACGACACCGGCACGCGCTGCCTCCGACGGGCTGTGCGGCTGGAATGCCCGACCGTTCAGTGTGATCGTGCCGCCATCGGCAACGATCACGCCCGAAAGTATCTTTACCAAAGTCGACTTGCCGGCACCATTTGCACCCATCAGCGCCACGATTTCGCCGCGCTCGATCATCAGTCCGGCGCCGGCGAGGGCACGCGTCGGGCCGAAACTGTGCGTCAGGTTGTCGATTTGAAGAAGTGGCATCCAGCGGCGTTCCGATGATTCAGAAGCCGGATATTGCCCCACCCAGCTGCGAAATCTCCAGGTACGCCTTTCCCGTCGAAGTCAGGGGGCCGGAACAAAGAATCTATCAATGCCGCTAAAATCGGATGATTTAATCTACTAAATTTATAGGGATTATATCTAATAAATTTACGTCGCCGGGAGCTGCCGAACCCATCAGACGACGTTTTGATTGATCAAGGGGATCGCGACGATGAAACCACTCGCACAGCTCGCTCTGTCTGCCGCTGTCATTCCATTCCTGCTCACGCAACAAGCCGTTGCCGGTGGTATTGCCGGTGCGCCCGCACCCTTTGACAAGGGCGGCGTCAAGGTTGCCCTGATCAGCTATATCTCGGCAGGCGATTTCTTCCAGGCCTACCAGGCCGGCGCCGAGGCGCAGGCAAAGTCGCTCGACATCGACCTTCGCGTGTTCCCTGGGCGGCAGGATGCCGCCGAGCAGCGCGAGCAGATCCTGCAGGCGATCAATCTTGGCGTATCCGGTATCGTTGTCGACCATGGCTTGCCTGAGTCGCTCGGCGATGTCGTGCAGCAGGGGCTCGATAAGGGCATCAAGGTCGTCGCCTTCGACGTCAATCTCAACAATCCCAAGATTCCGCAGGTCGAGCAGAGCGACCACGAAATTGCCGACCTCGCGCTCAAGCAAGCCGTCAAGGACAACGGCACCAAGTTCAACGCCGGCTATGTCTATGTCGCGGGCTTTGCTCCGCTCGACCGTCGCAACGAGATTTGGGACAAGTTCAGGGCTGAAAATGCCGGTGTCGTCGAAAAGGCACGTTTCGGCAATGTCAGCGACACGACAGCAACGACTACTGCCGACCAGGCAAAGGCTGCCCTGACGGCCAATCCCGATATCAGCGTCGTCTTTGCACCTTATGATGAGTTCGCCCGTGGGGTGAAGCTTGCCGCCGCCGACCTCGGTATTGCGAGCAAACTGAAGATCTATTCGGCCGACGTCTCGACGGCCGATATCCAGGAAATCACCGCTGACGGCAGCCCCTGGGTCGCAACGGTCGCCACCAATCCGGCCGTGGTTGGTGCCGTGTCGGTGCGCGCCGCGGCACTTCAGATCGCCGGACAGGATGTCCCGCACCAGATCACGGTGAAGCCGGCGCTTCTGACGCAGGAAGCGCTGCGGGCAGCCGGCGTCAAGACGATCGAGGATCTGGCGCAGAAAATCCCGGCCTTCAGTACGAGCGACGCCGCAACTGCGAGCTGGATTCCGGCCAAGGTTTTTTAAAAGTCAGCCGCATCGATTTTCCGATAGCGATCATGGGACCGCTGTCGGGCTCTTCCATAGAACCGGAGTTTCATCCATGAGCCTGTCCAACATCCTCTTCGCGACTAATCCGGGCACGACGCGCAGGGAGCTTTTCGCCAGTGCCGCGGAAATTTCGGCCGATCTTTCGAAGCGGGCAGCCGAGCTTGATCGCGACGGCCGCCCGCCGGTCGGCGAGATCATCAAGCTCAAGAAGGCTGGACTGCTGAACGCGCTACACTCGCGCGAGGTCGGCGGGGGCGGGCTGGACTGGGTGGATGGCCTGCGTCTGGTGCGCATTCTCGCGCAGGGCGAAAGCTCCGTCGGGCAACTCCTCGGCTACCATTTCGTCAACAGCCAATATATCTACTGGGCGCTAGATGCCGCCCGCGCCGATGCGCTCGGGGCAGAGACGGTTGCGCAAAACCTCTATTGGGGTGCCGCCGTCAATCCACGTGATCCGGGCCTGGTCCTGACGCGGCGGGGCAATGGATATGTGCTGAACGGCCGAAAGACCTTCTCTACGGCAGCGCATGTCTCGGATTATATCAACGCCAATGCGGTCCTGGACGACAAGATCGTCGGCTTTGTCATTCGCACCAATCGCCCCGGCTACGTCGCCAATGACGACTGGGACAATTTCGGCCAGCGTCTTTCGGACAGCGGTAGCGTCGAATTCCATGATTTTCCGGTGTATGCGGAGGATTTTGTCGGCCAGCCAACGGCAGCCGACGCATCGCCGCCGGTGCTTTCGACCTTCAATACGCCGCTGATCCAGCTGGTCTTCGTCAATTTCTATCTCGGCACGGCGGAAGGGGCGCTGAAGGCGGCCATCGACTATGTACGCTCGACGACCCGGCCCTGGGTCACGTCAGGCGTCGAGCGAGCCGCTGACGATCCCTACATTCTCGAACGCGTCGGAGAATTTTCGGCCTCGTTGAAGGCGGCTGCGGCACTCGCCGACAGCGCAGCTCTTGCCGTTCAAATCGAACTTGCAAAAGGTCACTCCGTCACCGCCCGCGAACGAGGTGCTGCGGCGGCGGAAGCCTACGCTGCCAAGGTCCACGCGACCAACGTTTCGCTCGACATCACATCGCGTATCTTCGAGCTCACGGGCGCCCGCTCGACGGCGGACAAATATCGGTTCGATCGCTTCTGGCGCAATGTGCGCACGCATACGCTCCATGACCCGGTCTTCTACAAGGCCAAGGAAGTCGGTGACTTCGTTTTGAACGACAAGATCCCTGAAGTTAGCCTTTATAGCTGAGCACCGCGGCGGACGTCAGCGAAGGCCCCACGCCTGATCGCAGGCGTGGGGTTTTTCGTTTGTTGAGAAACGCTGGTGCGCGCCGGACGCACAATAGGGCAAGCGCCTTCGCCGGATCGACGCCGCTGAATACGCAAAATATTATTAAATCTTGTCCATTCGACCGGTATCAAGCGTATTTGAAGAAGAAGGTCTTCAAGAGGCCGCTTTTATGAATAAGCTTCAAGAGCGATCGGATTCTTGGGTGAATTGGCAAGGGCATTGTTCGCGGCGTTAACGCCGGATAAGGAACATAGCATGTCCATTTAGTTGCCGAACACCATAATTGTTCCGCTAACGTCGCACATTTAAGACTCTACACCGAGAATTGGATCAAGGCTGCATGCATATAAAGTACGGTTTCCTGGGCGCCTTCCTGGCAATTGCATCCTCGGCATATGCCCAGGATGCCGCATCGCGGCCAATTTTGACCCCATCGCAACAGCAGGAGCAAGCGGCTCATTTGAGTGCGCAATTTCTGACGCGCTTCGGCTACAAGCCCGTTCCGCTCGATGACGCCCTCTCGGGCAAGATCATGAACAAGTACATCAAGTCCCTGGATCCGGACCGCCTTCTCTTCCTGCAGTCCGACATAGATAAGTTCACGGCTGACGGCGCGAAGATCGACGATGCGATAAACCGCGAAGACCTGCAGATCCCGTTTTCGATTTTCAACGTGTATGAGAACCGAGTTGTCGACCGCATGAACTATGCGCGCAGCTTGCTCAAGCAGAATTTCGACTTCACCGTGAAGGAAGATTATTCCCTTTCTCGCGACAAGGCCGCCTGGCCGCAATCCGAAGCAGAGAGCAACGAACTCTGGCGCAAGCGCGTCAAGAGCGACTGGCTGCGCCTGAAGCTGGCAGGCAAGGCCGACGCCGATATTCGCGATACGCTCGACAAGCGCTACGAAAACTCGCTCGAGCGCGTTCAGAAGTACAAGAGCGACGATGTGTTCCAGTCATTCATGGACGCCTACACGACGTCGATCGATCCGCACACCGACTATTTCGGCGCGACCGCTTCGGCTGAGTTCGATATTTCGATGAAGCTTTCGCTGGTCGGCATCGGCGCGGTGCTGCAGGAGCAGGATGATTACACGACGATCCGCGAACTCGTTCCGGGCGGTCCGGCACAATTGTCCGGCAAGCTCGCTGTCGGCGACCGCATTATCGGCGTCGGTCAGGGCAAGGATAGCCCGGTAAAGGAAGTGGTCGGCAGGCGTCTTGATGAAATCGTGCAAATGATCCGAGGCGCAAAGGGTTCCGTCGTCCGGCTTGAGATACTGCCAGCGGATGCTGGAGCGGATGGCAAGCATCGCCTCCTTGATCTGGTCCGCGACAAGATCAGCCTCGACAAGCAGGCTGCCAAGAAGACCATCATTTCCGTAAAGGACGGTGACGCCACCCGCAAAATCGGCATCATTACCCTGCCGGCCTTCTATGAAGACTTCGAAGCGCGGCAGAAGGGCGACAAGGACTACAGAAGCGCAAGCCGCGATGTCGCCAAGCTTCTGGGAGAGCTGAAGCAAGAGAATGTCGACGGCGTTCTGGTCGACCTGCGCGATAATGGCGGCGGCTCGTTGTCCGAGGCGGTCGATTTGACCGGCCTGTTCGTCGGCAAGGGCCCGGTGGTGCAGGAGCGCGATGCCAAGGGGAAGATTGATGTGGAAAGCGATGATCTTTCTGCACCTCTCTGGACAGGTCCGCTCGGTGTCTTGATCAATCGCAGCTCGGCGTCTGCCTCCGAAATTTTTGCTGCGGCGATACAGGACTACGGTCGAGGCGTGATTGTCGGCGAACCCAGCTTTGGCAAGGGTACGGTGCAGACAGTGATCGATCTCGACCAGGTCGCCCATAACAGCAAACCGAAATTCGGCGAGCTGAAAATGACGATAGCCCAGTTCTTCCGCGTCAACGGTGGCACGACACAGCTGCGCGGCGTGACGCCCGATATCAGCCTGCCGGGCCTCTCGGACCTCAGTACCTTCGGCGAAGCGAGTTTTGACAATGCGTTGCCGTGGGCTCAGGTGAAGCCCGCAAACTACACGCCCGATGGCGATATCAAGGCAGTGCTGCCGCAACTGCAAAGCCGCCATGATGAGCGAGTACAGAAGGATCAGGATTTCCAGCGCTTCATAGAAGACGTTGCCGACTTGAAGGCGCAGCGCGACAAGCAGGTCGTCTCTCTCAATGAAGCCGAACGTCGCGATGAACTGGCCACGCAGGCAAAGCGCCTGAAGGAGCGCAAGCAGATAGATGATGGTGTCGACCCCGGCCAGGACGACGGTTTGCAGGCGGATGAGCGTAGCCTGAGCGCCGATCTTGCGCTTGAAGATGCTCGCAAGAACGCAAAGGACGTCTTGCTGAAGGAGGCAGCCTCCATCGTTGCCGACCAAGCCGATCTTCAGAAGGACGGCTCGAAGGCTGCTACACAGCAATCGGGAAATGCGGACGGGAAATAGTCCGTTCGCACGCCGCTCATGAATTGCGGCGCCAAAAGACACGAACCGCATGGGCCATGGTCAAGGTCCATGCGGTTTGAACACTGGGCGGTCTATCAGACTGCCAGCGAATAGCCGAGATCGCGCAATGGCAGGCGGCGCACCCGCTCTCCCGTCGCGGCGAATATGGCATTGCCGAGCGCGGGCGCGAGCGCCGGGAAGGCTGGTTCGCCCATGCCTGTAGGCGGATTGTCCGACTGGATGAAAAAAGCGTCGATCGTCATCGGCGCGAAAGGCATGCGCAGGATCGGATAGGCATTGTAGTTCTGCTCCTGGATCCGGCCGTTCTCGATGTTGATCTTGAGGCCCATGGCAGTGGAGAGAGCATCGGTCGAAGCTCCTTGTGCCTGGGCTTCGGAGCCGGCCATGTCGATGATCGGCCCGACATCGAGCACCACGACAATCCGATTGACCTTGATCCCTTTGTTGGCATCGACGCTGAGCTCAATCGCTTGCGCGACATGGCCGGCGTGGGAATAGCACCAGGCAAAGCCGAGACCGCTGCCCTTGGGTAGCGACTTGCCCCATCCGGCCTTCTCGGCGCACATCTTGATCACGTCGGTTGCCCGCTTGGGGCTGAAGTTGACACTTGCGTCCTTGGCAACCAGCTCAGGCACGTCGCGGTTCACGGCATCGATGAGGAACTCGACGTGATCGCGACCGGAAGCGAGCGCCAGTTCATGCATGAAGCTCTGTGCTGCAAAGACCTGGGCATTGTCGCCCGGCGCGCGCCAGGCGCCGGTGGGAATCTTCAGCGGGAACATGGTCTTGGCGCGGCGCAGATTGGGCGCCTTGATGGAATATCGCAGATTGTCGGTGAGGTTGGCGCCGCTGGCTTCCTTTTTGCCGTCGGCTGTAAAGGTGATGAAATGTTCCTGCCAGGCATCGAGCCTGCCGGCCTTATCAATTGCGCCCTTGAACTGATGGTAGCCGGCGGGGCGGTAGAAGTCGTGACTGAAATCGTCTTCCCGGGTCCATTGCAGCTTGACCGGGGCGTTGACCTTCCGCGCGATGGCTGCCGCCTCGCAGGCATAGTCATTGACCAGCCGTCGCCCGAAACCGCCCCCCACGCGGGTCTGGTGCATGACGACTTTTTCTTCCGGTACGCCCGCCGCCTTCGCCACCATCGGCAAGCCGCGGTCGGGCTGCTGCGTGGGCACCCACATTTCCATCACGCCGTCGTGCCAATGCGCCGTGGTGTTCATCGGCTCCAGCGGCACATGGGCGGCGAAGGGGTACTCGTAGAAGGCCTCGACAGTCTTACTGGCATTGGCGAAGGACTTGTCCACGTCACCGACGTTGTCATCGAACTTTTCCGGGAAACTGGTCGCCACCTTCTTGGCCTCAGCCGAAAATTGCGAGCTGGAATCCGTCGACGCCTCGCTGAGATCCCAATCCACCTTAAGCTTGTCCTTCGCCTTGAAAGCGCTCCAGGTGTCCTTGGCGATGATGGCGACGCCCGGCATGACTTCGACCATCATGCCGGTGCCATCGACGGCGAAGGCGTCGAGGACGCCCGGCTGCGCCTTGATCTCGTCCACGTTGAAGGATCTGACCTTGCCGCCGGCTGCCGGACATTTGGTGTAGTTGGCATAGACCATTCCAGGGACCTGGACATCGATGCCGAACAGCGGCTGGCCGGTGACGACCTTGGGGTCGTCGACGCCGCGATAGCGCTTGCCGATCAGACGATAGTCGGCGCGGGCCTTCAGTTTCAGGCTCTTCGGATCCGGCACCGGCATTTTCGCTGCCGCTGTCGCCATCGATCCATAGGTGGCGGACTTGCCACTGGCGGCATGGGTGATGACCGAATCCTGAGCGGTGATCTGCGATGGGTCCACTGCCCATTCCTGAGCGGCGGCGGCAATCAGCATTGCCTTGGCGCCGGCTCCGGCCTGACGCAGCTGGTTCCAGGCGCGCGGAATGGAGGTCGAACCTCCGGCGCCCTGGCTGCCATAGACCTTGGGATTGATCGGAGCCTGCTCCATCACGACATGGTTCCAGTCCGCGTCGAGTTCGTCGGCGATGATCACGCCGAAGGAGGTTTTGATGCCCTGGCCGATTTCCGGGGCTTTGGAATAGATGGTGATCGTGTTGTCGGGAGCGATGCGGATGAAGGCATTCATCACCTGATCGCTGCCATCGGAAATGTTGCCGTTCACCGTCTCGGCCGCGAAAGCTGCGTCTCCGAGATGGAACCCCAGCACCAGCCCCGCAGCGCCCGCGCTGGCCAGTTTGAAGAAAGTCCGGCGTCCCATCGTCGGCATCGCCTGCGCCACTGGTACCGAACGGACCTCGCTGATCAAGGCCGAGAGATAAGCATCGGACTGGGCAAAATTGGACTGCATATCAGTCATTGGGTCACTCCCTGCGTTGCCTGGGCGGCCTGCTTTCGCAGATCGGCCACATCCTTGCCTGTCAGCTGGGCGCCCTTGGCGCCAAAGCGGGCGGTGACATAGTTGGCCACGGCCGCAATATCGTCGTCGGAATATCCTGCACCGAAGGCAGGCATGAAGATCGTGCCCTGATCCGTCTTGCGGTTGACGCCGTTGATGACCGTCTGCGCCACATTGGTGGCGGTGGGATCGTTCACCGCGCGCACGCCGGTCAAGGTGGCATAGCCGGTGACAGGGCTCACGCCCGTCCAGTCATGGCAGCTGGCGCAGGCGCTGGCGAAGATCTTTTCCCCGCGCAGATTGACGTCCGGGGTCACACCTTCCTTATGCGATGCTGGCGCAGGTGTCGTGACGGTGCGCGGTAGATCACTCGCATGGGCGGGTATGCTGCGCAGATAGGTTACCAGAGCATGCACGTCGTCAGGCAGCAGATAGCTCACGCTGTCGTCAGTGGCTTCGCCCATCGGGCCAGCCGCACCGCCATGTCCATTGGCGTGGCCGGTGGAGAGATAGAGATAAAGATCTTGGTCGTTCCAATCGCCAAGGCCGGAATCCTTGTCGCCGGTGATGTTGAAGGCGTGCCAGCCCGCAGTGATAGCCCCTGAAAACTTCCGGTGGTTGTCCAGCGCAAAGGCGAGGTTTCGCGGCGTATGACACTCGCCGCAATGGCCCATCGCCTCGGCAAGATAGGCGCCTCTGTTCCATTGCGGGCTTTGGCCGGGGTTTGGACGGAAGCGTTCATCGGTATTGAACGCCACATTCCAGAGCGAGAGCAAGCGGCGCTGGTTGAAGGGCCAGGAGAGTTGGTCCGGCTTGGCCGGGGCATGGACCGGCGCCAGCGTGAAGAGATAGGCCTTGATGGCGAGCGCGTCGGCGTCCGTCATATAGGTATAGGAAGTGTAGGGCATGGCAGGATAGAGCTTCTCGCCGTCAGCACGGATACCCTTATGCACCGCCGCCAGGAACTGGGCGTCGGTGTAATTGCCGATCCCCGTTTCCTTGTCTGGGGTGATATTGGTGGAATAGATGGTGCCGAATGGCATGTTGAAGGCAAAGCCGCCAGCGAAGGGCGGGCCGCCCGGGGCGGTATGGCAGGCCTGACAGTCCGCGGCATGGATGAGATATTCGCCGCGCTTGACCAGATCCGCGCTGGCAAGCTGCGCCGGAACGCCGGTAACAGTGCCTCCCTGGTAAGCGTCAAGCGCGACGGTCGAGCCGCCGGCAAAGGAGGTCGGATTTCGGCCGAGAACCAGCCATCCCGCAAAACCAAGCGCGACGACGACAATGACCACAACGACAATGCCGATGATTTTCTTCATGGTCAGGCCGGCTTGGCAGCGGCGTTCTTGATCGCATGGCGGATGCGTATATAGGTCCCGCAGCGACAGAGATTGCCCGCCATGGCCGCGTCGATGTCGGAATCGTCGGGCTCAGGGTTGCTGTCCAGCAGCGCGGTGGCCGACATGATCTGGCCGGCCTGGCAATAGCCGCATTGCGGCACTGCAGCTTCCATCCAGGCCTGCTGCACCTTTGCGCCGTTGGGCGTGCTGCCAACTCCCTCGATCGTAACGACGGCGCGGGTGCCGACATCGCCGACGGTCAGCTGGCAGGAACGCACGGCCTTTCCAGCCACATGGACGGTACAGACGCCGCATTGGGCGACGCCACAGCCATATTTGGTGCCGACCAGATTGAGATGGTCGCGCAGCACCCAGAGAAGCGGCATGTCTTCCGGCACATCGACGTCGCGGGATTGTCCATTGATATTAAGGGTGAGCATGTCTTTATCCCTGCCTGACAGTGAAATCGACGTACCAACAGCACTAATCATCATACGATACGCCGCTGTCGTCTCGTGGTAAACCTCGGCAAGGCACCATCACGTCCGCTGAATGGGTATCTTTCGGCTCTATCGAAAACAAAAAACCGTGATCGTCTTGCAGCTGGTGCAGCCTCGACCTCAAACGAAAATGCGAACCATCAGTTCCGCCGATAGCCCAATGCGCGGCTGATAAGATCAGCGGTCGAGCGCAGCATGAGGAGGAGTTCTTCACGCCGCTCGACATATCGGCTTGTCAGCGTGCCGAGATTGATGGCCGCAATTGCGTTGCCTTCGGCGTCGAATATCGGAGCTGCAATGCCGGTCGAGCCGGTAATGAATTCCTGATCGTTGATGGCGTAGCCGTCACGGCGCACCCTAATGAGGACCTCACGGAGCTGTTCGACATCCGTGATTGTGTAGCGCGTATAGGATAGGAAGCGGACGCGGGACAAATAGGCATCCCGCGCTTCCGCCGGAGCATGGGCGAGGAGCACGCGGCCGGTCGCCGTGCAATGAGCAGTGATCGCAGCGTCCATGTTGACGTCGTAGCGGACAGGGTGATGGCTGACGCATTTTGCCAACCGGCGCAGGTCGCAGTGCGCGTTCATCGTGCCAAGCAATACCGTTTCGCCCGACTCGTCCCTCAACCGTTCCATGAAGGGTATTGCGGTGACGACCAGGGGTTCCTCATGACGACGGAAGGGGAAGCCGTGACGGCTTGCTTCCACGAGCATGTAGCGCCCGGTGGAATCCTGGACGACATGACCCCTTGCCGCCAGCGTCTGAATGAGGCCATGCGCGCTGCTTTTCGGCAGCTTGAGATCCTGAACGATCTGCGAAAGCGATACGGCTTCGCGCAGCGCCGACAGGTATTCGAGGAGGTCTAGTATGCGACCGGCGCTTTTCACTTCGGAGTTCATATATGTGAACGAAACCCCCGTTTATGACTATTCGATTGGCTTATAACAATTCTGGTCAGAAAAATGACAGCCGCTGAGCGGTGTTGGCATCGCCGAACGAAAGAATATCATGAGCGCAGCAGAACAGCATGACAAGAACCAGCCCTGGCTTTGGACGGATGAGACGTGGCAAAAAAGCGTCAGCAAGGTTCGGGCAGGCCGTTCGCTGAAGCCGGCGCAGTGGAAGAATGGCGCCCGCATGGCCGTCGCGCTTTCTTTCGACGCGGACCACGAGACGATGGAACTGCGCAACGGCGGCATTTCCTTCAGCCGTATGAGCCAGGGCCAATATGGCGCGCGCTCCGGCATGCCGCGCATCCTCAAGCTGCTCGAAAAATACGCAGTCCCCGCATCTGTCTACATGCCGGCCGTCTCGGCGATGATCAACACTGACGAGGCGCGCGCCGTTGTGGCTTCCGGCCACGAAATCGGCATGCATAGCTGGATCCATGAGTTCAATTCGCGCCTGGACGAAACGACCGAACGCGACCTCGCGCTGCGGGCGGCTGATGTCCTCGAGCGGATCTGCGGCGTCCGGCCAGTCGGCATGCGCACCGCTTCCTGGGATTTCAGCCCCTACACGCTGAAGATCGCCCGCGAGATGGGCCTCCTCTACGATTCCTCCCTGATGGCCGACGACGAGCCCTATGAGCTGCTGGAAGACGGCGAGCCGACGGGTGTCGTCGAAATTCCGGTCGAGTGGATACGTGACGACGCACCCTATGTCGCCATGGACCGCATGACCGGGGCAAGGCCCTATGGCGCACCAGCCATGGTTCTCGATATTTTCCAGCGCGAGCTTGATGTGGCCTACGAGGAAGGCGGCCTCTTCCAGCTTACGATGCACCCGCACCATGTTGGTCATCGCTCGCGCATCTTCATCCTGGAGGAAATCATTCGCCAGGCACAGGCCAAGAAAGATGTGTGGTTCACCACGCATGCGGAACTTGCAGCCTATTGCGCCGACGAAGCCGGCTTGAAACGGGCGGGCTAAGGCGTTAACTCGAATTCCGCATAAAATACATAGATTAGATAATAAAAGAGAGGGTAATATGAACTGGAAATTCGCTTCGATCGCCGCACTCGCGGCGGTCATGACGGCTTCGACGGCGCTTGCCCAGACAGCCAAGGACACGCTGACCATCGACCTTCCCAATGACGCGGCCACGCTCGATCCGCAGCTGCAGTGGGATACAGACAGCTACACCATTTACCGCAACATTTTCGACAACCTGCTGACCCGCGACGCCTCCGGCAAGATCGTTCCGCAGATCGCCAAGTCGTGGAAATACGTCAACGACACGACGATTCAGTTCGATATCCGCGACGACGTCACCTTCCAGGACGGCTCGAAGCTGACGGCTGATGATGTGGTTTACTCCATCAACCGCATCATCAGCCCGGACCTGAAGAGCCCGCAGCTGTCCCAGTTCGACCAGATATCCAAGGCCGAGGCGACCAATCCGACGACCGTCGTGGTCACGACCAAATCCGCCTATCCGGCGCTGCTTGCCCAGCTGGTCAAGCTCTCCATCCTGCCGAAGGCCTATGTCGAGAAGGTTGGCGGGCAGACCTTCAACCAGCAGCCGATGGGTAGCGGTCCCTATAAGCTGGTGCAATGGCAGAAGGGCGTCCAGACCGAGCTGCAGGCCAACGACCACTACTGGCGCGGCAAGCCACCCTTCGCCCATGTCTTCTTCCGCGCCGTCCCCGACGTCTCCACCCGTCTTGCCGACCTGAAGACCGGCAAGGCCGATCTCGTCCGCGACCTGCCGTCCGACCAGGCGATCGATCTCAAGAGCGATCCGAATTCGCAGGTGCTTTCGGTTCCGACCGAGCGGGTCGGCTATATCTATATCAACGCCCAGGCCGGCGCGACCAAGGATGTCCGCGTTCGCCAGGCGATCGCCTACGCCATCGACAAGAAGGGCCTGATCGACGCGCTGCTGCAGGGCTTCGGTTCGCAGGTCAACGTGCTCGGCGCAGCACCGATCTTCGGCTATACGGACAAGGTCGAAGGTTATCCCTTCGATCCCGATAAGGCGCGCGCGCTCGTCAAGGAAGCAGGCGCCGAAGGCGCCAAGATCGAGTTCCTGACCTCGCCCTCTTACGACCGGGCCATGGTGGAAGCGATCCAGCAGATGCTGAACGATGTCGGTCTCGACACCGAGATCACCTCGCTCGACCAGGCGACCTTCCTGAAGCGCCGCCAGGGCGATCCGGCAAATGCCGGCAGCCTCGCGCTCGGCAAGTGGTCCTGCGCCTGCCAGGATGCCGACGGCATCATCTTCCCGCTGTTCCGTACCGGCTCGAGCTGGGCGAAATACAGCAACCCGGCTTATGACAAGCTGGTCGACGATGCCCGCTCCACGCTCAACAACGACCAGCGTCTGCAGGATTATGAGAAGGCCTATGGCATCCTGAAGGACGATGTGCCGGGTCTGGGTCTCTATCAGGTTGACGCCGTTTATGGTGCCAGCAAGCATCTGAAATGGCAGCCCAGCCCGAACGAAGCCATGTTCGTCATGGACATGGGCTGGCAGCAGTAACGTGTACAGGCGGGCAGGACGGATATGTTGAAATATGCCGCAGGGCGGCTGGTCCAGGCTGTGATCGCAATCTTCGGGGTCATCACGATCGTTTTCATCGTGATGCATCTCTCCGGCGATCCGACCCTGCTTCTGGTCCCACAGGGAGCGTCGACGGAAATGATCAACGAGCTGCGCCATCAGCTCGGATTCGATCAGCCGCTCTGGCTGCAATATCTTCAATATCTCCAGGGTCTTGCCCACCTCGATTTCGGCATGTCGGTGGTGCAGCGTGTCCCCGCGATCGATATCGTCGCCTCGCGTCTGCCCTATACGATCATGCTGGCAATCGGCGCGCTGATCGTTGCGATCGGTGTCGGCATTCCGGCCGGCATTTTGATGGCCACCCGCCGTGGCGGCTTTCTCGAAAAGATCCTGACGGCGATCGTCATCACCGGCCAGAGCGTGCCGACGTTTCTGTCCGGCATCCTGCTCATCTTCCTTTTCGCGGTAACGCTGCGCTGGCTGCCGGCATCAGGCGTCGGCGGCTTCTCCGCAATCGTGATGCCATCGATCGCGCTTGGGGCGCTGTCCATGTCGACTTTCGCCCGCATGGCTCGCATCTCGGTTCTCGATGAACTCGGCAAGGATTATGTGCGGGCGGGGCGGGCGAGGGGCCTTTCGCTTGGCGCGGTCGTCATCCGGCATGTGCTGCGCAATGCCTCCATTCCGGTCATCACGATCGCGGCGCTGGAAATCGGTAATCTGCTCGCCGGCGCCGTCATCGTCGAGACCGTATTTGCCTGGCCGGGCATCGGCCAGCTTGCCATCCAGTCCATTCAGTCGCGAGATTTCCTCGTTGTGCAGGTGATCGTGCTCCTGATCTCCTTCGTCTATGTGCTGACCAGCGTACTTGCCGATTTCGTCTATGCGCTCATCGATCCACGCATCCGTCTGGCGCGTTGAGGAGGCAGCCATGAGCATCGCCATTTCTGCCTTTTCCCAGCGCATTCGGCGCGTTCCCCTCTCGATCCAGCTGGTTACGATCATCCTGGCCGTTATCCTGATCCTGGCGATCTTTGCGCCGTGGATCGCGCCGGCCGACCCGGCGCACCAGAACCTTCTCGCCCGCCTGAAGCCGCCGGGCTTCGAGGCGAGGGGCATCACCTACTGGCTCGGAACCGACGATCTCGGCCGTGACCTGCTGTCCCGCATCCTTTACGGGGCCGGCGTTTCATTGAGCGTCGCCATCCTGTCGGTCGTCGTCTCCACCGTCGTCGGCGTTACGCTCGGCATGGTCGCCGGCTGGTTCCGCGGCACGGTGGAAATCCTCATCATGCGCCTCGTCGACATCATGATGTCGATCCCGGCGATCCTGCTTGCGGTGCTCACCGTCGCTGTGCTCGGTCCCGGCTTCCTGAAGCTCGTGCTGGTGCTCGGCCTCACCCGCTGGCCGCGCTATACCCGCGTTGCCTATGCG
Source organism: Neorhizobium sp. P12A (assembly GCF_008365395.1). NCBI lineage: Bacteria > Pseudomonadati > Pseudomonadota > Alphaproteobacteria > Hyphomicrobiales > Rhizobiaceae > Neorhizobium > Neorhizobium sp. P12A. The sequence continues at coordinate 63,665 of NZ_QOVX01000007.1, forward strand.
CAGACGCTGCAGGTCTCGAACCTTCCCTTCATCAAGGCATCAGAGCTTGCCGGCGCGGGTGCGGCCCGCATCCTCTTCCATCACGTGCTGCCGAACATTGCTGGTCCGGTGCTGATCGTCGCCACCGCCGAATTCGGCCTGATGATCCTCATGGAAGCCGGCCTCTCGTTCCTCGGGCTCGGTATTCAGCCACCGGCTCCCAGCTGGGGCTCGATCATGAGCGTCGGTCGGCAATATGTCGAACGCGCCTGGTGGATCGTCGCCTTTCCCGGCGCCGGCCTCTTCCTTCTCGTCTTTTCCGTCAATGTGCTGGGAGACTGGTTGCGTGACCAGCTTGATCCCCGCTCCCGTTCGCGCTGAGGCTTTCCATGGAATTCGAAAACAAGAAAATCGTCATCACAGGTGCAGCCGGCATCTTCGGCCGCTGGATCGCCGCCTATTTCGCTCGAGAAGGCGCCCATCTCTGCCTGTCCGACAAGCGACAGGATGCGCTTGAAAAGACGGTAGACGACCTCGGCCTTGATCGCTCGAAAGTGCTTCTGCATACGACGGAGCTCACCAGCGAGGAATCGATGCTCGACCTCGTCGATCTGGTGCGCCGCGAGTGGAAGGCGCCTGACGCGCTGATCAATAATGCCGGCATCTACACCCGCTACAATCTGATGACGATGGAGTTTTCGGATTGGGATCTCGTGTTCGACGTCAATTTGAAGGCGCCCTTTATCCTGACCCGCGAAATGGCCAAGCTGATGATCGCCGAGGGACGCAAGGGCTCGATCATCAATATCTCCTCCGGTGCTGCGCGCGGCATGAACCGGGAATCCGTGCCTTACTGCACCTCCAAGACCTCGATCGAGCGCCTGTCCAAGGGGTTCGCGCTGGAGCTTGCTGAAAGCGGCATCCGCGTCAACGTCGTGGAGCCGGGTTTTGCGGCGGGCAGCGAAGTGAGCCTGCTGACCGAGGAATATGTCGAGAACATGCTGAAGCGCATCCCGCTCGGTCGCCAGAGCGGCCCGGAGGATGCGCCGGCTGCGATCGCCTACCTCTGCTCGGACAAGGCGAGCTTCATCACAGGCGCGGTGCTGAGCGTCGACGGTGGCAACTCGATCGGGACGTTCCAGCGTAGCCAGCCCGCATCAGGCGCTCGCTGAGGAGGGAATATGGGCATCGAAGCCAAGCCGCTCCTGACGGTCGACAACCTCACCATCGAAATCGCTGGTGCCAAGGTTGTGGATGGCGTCTCCTTCACGGTGAGCCGCGGCAAGGTGATGGCGCTGGTCGGTGAATCCGGCTGCGGCAAGTCGCTGACCTCTTACGCCATGCTCGGCCTGCTGCCGCCGGCAGCGCGCCGGGTGAACGGCAGGATCCTGCTCGAGGAGACCGATCTCGCCAGCCTTTCTGAGCGCCAGCTCCGCAAGGCCCGCGGCAAGGACATCTCGATTATCTTCCAGGAACCGAGCGCTTCTCTCGATCCGCTGACGACGGTGGGCTCGCAGATCGCCGCAGCCTTCCGCGCCCACCAGAACGTCTCGAAATCGCAGGCGCTGGCAAAGGCACGAGAGATGCTGGTCGATGTCGGCATTCCCGATCCCGACCGGCGGCTGCACCAATATCCCTTCGAGCTTTCCGGCGGCATGTGCCAGCGCATCATGATTGCCATCGCGCTGATCTGCGGTCCGCGCGTGCTCGTCGCCGACGAGCCGACGACGGCGCTTGATGTGACGATCCAGGCGCAGATCCTCGATGTGATGAAGAAGCTCGTCGCCGAGCGCGGCACCTCGATCGTGCTCATCACCCATGACATGGGCGTCGTTGCCGATATCGCCGATGAGGTTGCCGTCATGTATGCCGGTCGTATCGCCGAGATCGCGCCGGTTCATGCTCTCTTCAACGCGCCGGCGCATCCCTACACGGCATTGCTGCTTGCCAGCGTTCCCAAGCTGGATGTGGCACCGAAGGCGGATCTGGCGACCATCGAAGGTTCCGTGCCGACGCCGAACGAATTCGGCCTCGGCTGCCGTTTCGTCGGCCGCTGTCCGCTCGCGTCGGACAAGTGCCGGGCCGAGCCCCCGCCGCTCTTCGAGCAGGGGACGGGCCATTTCTCCGCCTGCTGGCATATCGACAGAATGACTGAGATGCGTGAGGTGGCGGCATGAGCGGCACGGCAAACGTACTGGAAATCCGCGATGTCGCCGTGCATTTCTCCGGCCGTGGCGGCATGCTCGGCGGATCGACCCATACGGTCAAGGCGGTCAATGGCGTCACCCTCGATATCGCCAAGGGCGAGACCGTCGCGCTGGTCGGCGAATCCGGCTGTGGTAAGTCCACGCTTTCCAACACAATCGTCGGCCTGCAGCAGCCGGTTGCCGGCAGCGTGAAGATCGGCGGCGCGGAAGTGGTCGGCGCCAACCGCAAGGCTCTCAACGATATCCGCCGCAAGGTGCAGATGATCTTTCAGGATCCGGCGCTGTCGCTTGATCCGCGCTCCACCATCGGCGCGACCATCGGCGAGCCCCTGATCGTCCGCGGCATTGCCCGAGGCAAGGAACTCAAGGAGCGGGTGGCGACGCTGCTGACCCAGGTCGGTCTTCGCCCAGAACATGCCGACCGCTATCCGCATCAGTTTTCGGGCGGCCAGCGGCAACGCGTGGTCATCGCCCGGGCCTTGGCGCTGGAGCCCGATCTCGTCATTTGCGACGAGCCGGTCTCGGCGCTCGACGTCTCGGTGCGTGCCCAGATCCTCAACCTGCTCGTCGCGCTGCAGAAGCGTACCGGCGTCTCCTATCTTTTCGTTTCGCACGATCTCGCTGTCGTCCGTCATATCTGCGACCGCGTTGTCGTGATGTATCTCGGCCGCTTCGTCGAGATGGCCGATCGCGACACTTTCTTCGAAAATCCGAAGCATCCGTATACCAAGGCGCTGATGTCCGCCGTGCCTGAGGCCGATCCCGATGTGCAGCGCGCCAAGCAGCGATTCATCCTGAGCGGCGAGTTGCCGAGCCCCTCCAACATCCCTTCGGGCTGCGCCTTTCACACGCGCTGTCCGCTTGCGACCGAAATTTGCTCCAGGGAACGGCCCGAACTGACCCCGCGACCTGACGGCGCGATGGTTGCCTGCCACCATGCCTGATGAGATCGATATGACCGATATGACCGAGACGACCGCCGACGAAACGATGCACCTGCAGGGGCTCAAACAGCCCGCGGAAATCCGTGTGGACCGCTGGGGGATTCCCCATCTCAAGGCGGAAAACGAGCAGGATCTCTTCTTCGTGCAGGGCTTCAACGCTGCACGCGACCGTCTGTGGCAGCTCGATCTCTGGCGCAAGCGTGGCCTTGGCCTTCTCGCCGCCGATTTTGGCCCTGGATATCTCGCGCAGGATCACGCGGCTCGCCACTTTCTCTATCGTGGCGACATGGCGGCTGAGTGGTCTTCCTACGCACCGGACATGCAGGCGATCTGCACTGCCTTTGCTACGGGCATCAACGCCTATATCACCCTCTGTCAGGCCGAGCCCGCCCGCCTGCCGCCGGAATTCTCATTCTTCGGTACCAGCCCGGCACGCTGGCGACCGGAGGACGTGGTGCGCGTGCGCACCCATGCGCTGACCCGCAACGGTGCCTCCGAAATCCTGCGCGCCAATATCCTGACTCTGGCCGATGCTCAGACCGATCTGCTGCGCACACAGATCGAACCGCACGTCGATCTGAAAGTTGCCGACAGCATCACGCTGGCCGATATCCCGCTTGCGGCGCTCCGGCTTTTCAAGCTCGCGACTGCGCCGGTCACTTTCGAGCGCGAGCGGTTGGCTGCGACGCTCGACGATGTGTGGACATGGACCGAAGTCACCGATCTCGGCGACATTATCCGCGCAACTAGCGAGGAGGGGTCCAACAATTGGGTGGTGCACGGCTCGCGGACCGAGACCGGCCGGCCGATTCTCGCGAGCGACCCGCACCGCGCCCATGCGGTTCCTTCGCTGCGCTATCTCGTGCACCTGCAGGCACCGGGCTTCAATGCCATCGGAACCGGCGAGCCGACCGCACCCGGCATTTCTCTCGGCCACAACGGCAAGGCCGCCTTCGGACTGACGATCTTCGGGGCCGACCAGGAGGATGTCTACGTCTACGAGACCCGGGAAGGTGAGCCGGATCTCTATCGTTATCAGGACGGCTGGGAAGCCATCCGCCGGCAGGAAGAGCGCTTCGAGGTCAAGGGATATGCCGACCAGACCTTGATGCTGGCCTTCACCCGGCATGGTCCGGTTCTCCACGAGGATGCAGGCAAGCGGCTTGTGATCGCGTTGCGTTCGGTCTGGCTCTCGCCCGGCTCGGCGGCGTATCTTGGAAGCCTCTCGGCCATGCGCTCGCCCTCCGTTGCCGCCTTCGGCACGTCGCTCCGGTCCTGGGGCACGCCTTCGGTCAATCACGTCTGCGCGGACGTCGACGGCAATGTCGGCTGGTTCACCGCTGGTTTCACGCCGGTCCGGCAGAATTGGCATGGGCTGCTGCCGGTGCCTGGCGACGGCAGCCATGAATGGGCGGGTTTTCTGCCCGCTGAAGAGCTGCCCCGTGTCGTCAATCCGGCTGCCGGCTTCTTTGCGACCGCCAACGAGATGAACCTGCCGGCGGACCGCAGTCCCGATGCGCCGACGATCGGCCATGAATGGGCGGAGGTAAGCCGCGCGGAGCGGATCAAGTCGGTGCTTTCTGCCGATACCGCGCATTCGACCGAAGCCTCCATGGCGTTGCAGATGGACACCTATTCGAGCCCCGCCGGTCGAATCTGCGCCCTTCTCGCGGAAGCTATTGGCCGGAAAGGGGCTGCAATCGTCCCGGAAAAGGTCGCCGCTCTCCTTGATGGCTGGGACTTCCGGCTGACGGCCGACAGTAATATCGCGGCGCTCTTCGAGGTCTGGTGGATGAAGCATCTGCGGCCTGCTCTCTTTGCCCGCTTCGCACCGGATCCGGCTGTGCGGGCATTGCTTGTTCCCGGCGATGTCGACGTGCTTCTTAACCTCCTGGAACATCCCGATCAGCGCTTCGGTCAGCCGGCCGAAGAGGCGAGGGATACCATGCTGCTCGAAACCCTGGCTGCGGCCTTCGACGATTGCAGCCGCCGCCTTGGCGACGATCCTTCGAGATGGGCGTGGGGAACGTTGCATCATGCCCTGTTTGAGCATGCGGCAAGCCGCGTGAAGCAAGACAAGACCGGTGAATGGAATGTCGGCCCGCTGCCAGTTGGCGGCAGCCGCTCCACGCCCGGCCTTGCGAGCTATCGCCTGAGCGATTTCCGCGTCACCGCCGGCGCCTCCGTCCGTCTCGTCATCGATGTCGGCGAATGGGATAAGTCGTTCTGCATCAACACACCCGGTCAATCCGGCGATCCGCGCTCGCCGCATTATGCCGATCTCGCCGAGCGCTGGTCGGGCGGAGAATATGTGCCGCTCCTCTACAGCGACGAGAAGATCGCCGCCGAAACCGATCATCACATCCTGCTTTTGCCCGCCTGAGATCCTTTGGAAGATGCCCATGCCCCTCACAATTTCCGCTGCCGATATCGACGAAGCCGCACTTCTTTCCGAACTCAAGACCTGGGTGGAGCTCGAAACTCCGACGCGTGATGCCGCGGCCGTCAACCGGCTTGCCGATCGGGTCGAAGTGCTTGCCAAGGAAGGCGGTCTCATCGTCGAGCGCATTCCCGGCACGCTGGGTTTCGGCGATATCCTTGCCGTGCGCTCGCCGCGTCCGGCGGGAAGCAACGAGAAAGGCGTCCTGATCCTTGCCCATCTCGATACAGTGCATGCGACCGGTACGATCAAGGAAAACCTCACATTGCGCCAGGAAGGCGACCGGCTCTACGGGCCGGGCATCTACGACATGAAGTCCGGGGCCTTGATGGCGCTGGAGGCTATGAAGATGGCGGTTCGCACTGGCACGAGATCACCGGTCGACCTGCTGTTCATGCCTGACGAGGAGATGGGCAGCGCAAGCTCGCGCGGCCTCATCGAGGATTATGCCCGCCATGCCGGCCATACCCTGGTCGTCGAGCCGGCGCGCGATGGTGGCAAGATCGTCGTCGCCCGCAAGGGCGTCGCCATGTATGACATCGTGGTGCGTGGCCGCGCCTCTCATGCCGGCAGCAAGCCGCAGGATGGCCGCAGCGCCATCCGCGCCGCCGCCCGCCTGGTGCTCGAACTCGAAGGCATGAACGACGTCGAGCGTGGCATCACCGTCACCGTCGGCACGATCAATGGCGGCACGGGTCGCAACACCGTGCCGGCCGAATGCCGCATGCAGGTCGATCTCCGCTTGCCCGACAGCGAGACGGCGACCGAAATTCTGGGCAAGGTCCAAAACCTGAAGCCAGTCGATCCTGATATCACCATCGAGGTCAAGGGCGGCCTCAGCCGTCCGCCTTTCGCGCAAACGGAAGAGGGCAAGCGCCTCTTCGATCATACTGCGAAGATTGCCGCACAGCTGGGCATCACCCTCGAAGGCGTCAGCACCGGCGGCGGCTCGGACGGTAACTTCACTGCAGCGCTCGGCGTGCCGACGCTCGACGGTTTGGGGGCCGATGGAGCCGGCGCGCATACTTTCGACGAGTACATATTCGTCAGCAGCGTCGCGCCGCGCACTGCGCTTCTGGCGAACCTGATGCTGACCCTGAACGGCGACCTCTGATGTCGCCTATCACCCTGACTATCGGTTCGTATCGGTCGGCTGCAACATGACATCGTCGGAGATTATCAGCTTCGTGCTGATGGCGGGCGTTGCCGCCTATGTGCAGACCTTGACCGGCTTTGCCTTCGGGCTGTTGCTTATGGGTGGGGTCGGCCTCACTGCCGTCATGCCGCTGCGCGATGCCGCGGTCGTGACCGGCGTGCTGACGCTGGTCAACGCCACCATCATGATGACGAAGGGCTGGCGCGACGTGCTGCGCGCCGAACTGGTACTCGTGCTCTTCGCCAGCCTGCCGACATTGGTCGGCGGCTATTTCCTGCTCGACCATCTCGCCACCAACGGCCTCGTCTATCTCCGCATCATCCTTGGTGCGGTGATCATCATCTCGGCCCTGCAACTGGTCATGCCGCCGAAGAAGGAGGAGAAAGAGGCGACGAAATCCTCCTTCGTCTTTTTCGGAGCCTTTTCCGGCATCATGAGCGGCCTGTTCTCGACCAGCGGGCCGCCGCTCGTCTATCATTTCTATCGGCAGCCCCTGCCGATCGCGGCCATTCGCGAAACACTCGTGGCGATCTTTGCCATCAACGCCCTGATCCGCCTGCTGGTGGTCATCGCCGACGGCACCTTTCCCAAGCCGGTCTACTGGCCCGCCTTTCTGGCCGTCGCTACCGTCGCCGCCGGCACGCAGATGGCGCGGCGCTTGCCCCTGCCGCTGTCGCCGAGAGTGCTGAGGCTGATCGTCTTCCTATTGCTTTGTGCCTCCGGTGCCTCGCTGGCGCTGCCGGCAATTCCGCAAGCCCTCGCCGGGAGTTAATCACATGCTGCTGTCCATCTCCGAAGCCGAGCGTCTCGTTGCGCAGATGTTCGAACGCAACAAGGTAAGCCCAGAGAATGCCAGGTCGGTAGCCACGGCTCTCGTTGCCGCCGAAGCCGCGGGGCAAGGCGGCCATGGCCTACGCCGCATTGAGGCCTACGCCTCTCAGGCCAGGGCAGGCAAGGTCGACGGCTTTGCCGTACCCGCCCTGTCATTGAATGCGCCGGCCGTACTCCGGGTCGATGCCGGCTACGGTTTTGCCTATCCGGCCCTCGACCTTGCCGTCCGCGAACTTCCGGCCCTCGCCTCGAAATCCGGCATTGCAATCGCCGCCATCCATCGCTCGCATCATGCCGGCGTGATGGGGCTGACGGTCGAGCGCTTCGCCGAGCGCGGCCTCGTTGCCCTGATGTTTGCCAATGCGCCTGCAGCAATGGCACCTTGGGGCGGAAAGACCGCAGTCTACGGCACCAATCCGATCGCCTTTGCTGCGCCCCTGCCGGACGCCGACCCGATCGTCATCGATCTTGCCATGTCGAAGGTTGCACGGGGCAAGATCATGGCGGCCCATCAGAAGGGCACGGAGATACCCGGCGATTGGGCTCTCGATCCCTTCGGCGAGCCGACGACGGATCCGGGCGAGGCGCTCAAGGGCACGATGATGCCGCTTGGGGAGGCCAAGGGCGCTGCATTGGCCCTGATGGTCGAGATCCTCGCCGCCGGCCTGACCGGAGCCAACTACTCCTTCGAGGCCACTTCGTTGTTCGACGACCGTGGCGACCCGCCGGCACTCGGGCAGATGATTATCGCGATCGACCCCGAGGCAACCGGCGGCAGCGGCACCGCTTCCCGCCTTGCGCTGCTTGCGGCCACGATGACCGCCGATCCCAATGTGCGGCTTCCCGGTCGGCGCGGTCAGGGCAGTCGGAGGGAAGCTCTGGCTGAAGGCATCCAGATTGATGACGAAATAGCGCAACTGATCTGCCGCTAACGAAAAGGCTTTGGACCCTGAAAGACGGAACCCTTTCAGGGCCTAACAATTCACCTCTCTGAGGGACCGGACTGCCGCGCGAAATCGCGCCCAGGATTTAGCCAAGGTCAGAATGTTGAGCGCGCCATGAACCGCGATCAGTATCGCAATTCGCATTTGTCAGGACGAGATATGCCGGGGCGGCATAGGCGGCGATCAACCAAAGGTTCTGGTTGCAGGCAGTGACTTCGTTTATTGGTCGCACTCGATGTTGTTGAATTGTCTAAATAACTCGAACGAGGATTGGTCTTACACCAGTGGCCGTCAACGGCGCGCCACCGAGGACAATTCTGTTCGTGGTGAAGAGAGCCAAATGACTTGGGCGGATTTGCCTGGAATTTCCATCCGATATGAATTGTCCGGCCAGGGGCCGAACAGCCTGATACTCCTGCACGAGCTCGGGGGAAGCCTCGAGAGCTTTGACGCGTGCATCGACGGACTGGAGGATGGCAATCGCATCCTTCGCTACGATCAGCGGGGCGCCGGTTTCTCCGAAAAGCCGCGTGCTTCCTTCACGTTGACGGATCATGTCGCCGATCTCCTGGCATTGACGGATGTGCTTGGTCTCAAGCCGCCCTATCGACTATTGGGCGTCGCCGCCGGCGCGGCGATTGCCGCGTCGCTGGCAATTGCAAATCCTGATCTGGTCGAGGCTCTGATCCTTTGTTCTCCGGCGCTTGGGACCGTGCCAGAGCGACAAGTCTATCTCATGCAGCGCTCGGCAATGGCGGAAGAAAAGGGCATGCGCGCGATCGCGGATGCGACTCTGGAGCGGTCCTATCCTCAGTCTTTCAGAGAGGACGAAAAGGCTTACCAGACCTATCTGGCTCGCTTTCTCGCCAATGATCCTGTTGCCTATGGTCACGCCAACCGAGCCCTCACCGAGGCGAAGCTGACAAGTCAGCTGGATCGGATCACGGCACCATGTCTCGTACTGGCCGGGGCTCACGATGTGCTGCGGCCCAAATCGGAGATGCTCGATATCTGCAACCGATTGCCCCGTGGCGAATTCGCGGAGGTCTTAAGCGGCCATCTGATGCCGGTGCAGGCACCAGGCGAGCTCGTCGCGGAGACGCGACGCTTTCTCGCCTCTCTTGAAGAAAGTCCGGCCGGTGGACTGCAACGTAGCCCGACAGGCGGCAATCCGGAATGAGCATTACGAGTTCTTCAATCGACCAAATCGCCGACCGCTTCATCACAGTAAACGGCATTCGCTTTCGCTGCCGTATCGAAGGCAGTGAGGCCGGGCCATGGCTCGTCTTCAGCAATTCTCTGATGACCGACCTGAGCTTGTGGGATGCCCAGGTTGCGGCCTTTTCCGACCGGTTTCGCATCCTGCGCTACGACCAGCGAGGACATGGCGGAACGTCGGTCCCGTCTGCCGACTGCACTTTCGACCAACTGGTCGACGATACCATCGCCCTGTTCGATGAGATCGGCATAGATCATGCTGCGCTTGTCGGTATCTCGATGGGCGGCGTTACCGCGCTTCGATTTGCAGCGCGCTATCCGGAGCGGGTCAACAGTCTTGCGATTTGCGATTGCCAGGCCTCGTCGCCGGTCGCTGGGGCTGCACGGTGGCAGGAGCGGATCGATATGGCCGAAGCGAGCGGCATGGCAGCGCTGGCAAAGGCAACCGTTGCGCGCTGGTTCACGCAAAATTCGCAGGCCAATCAGATGCCCGCGATAGCGAAAATCGAAGCTATGGTTGCGGCAACGCCGCTCCCGGGCTTCGTGCGTTGCGCGCGAGCGCTCCAATCCTATGATTTTCAGGAGGATCTCGGTCGGATCACATGTTCGACCCTGATGCTCGCCGGCGAAAGCGACGCCAACATCCCCGAAACCATGCGGCTCATGGCACAGCGCGTGGCGCCGGCAGAGTTTCATGAAATTGCGCAAGCGGGGCATCTGCCCAACGTCGAGAGGTCCGAGGAGTTCAACAGGCTCCTGACGGTCCTGCTCGATCAACCGGACCCTGATGACGGCGGCGAGCGCCGATGCGACGACGCGGTTGCGTCCGATAATGGAGGATGACATGCGCCTGAAAGATTTGAAGCCCGAAGACATGACGGACGAGCAGCGCCTTGTCGCCGAAGAGGCAATCGGCGGAAAGCGTGGGCATCTGCCCGCGCCGCTGCGTGCCTGGCTGCATAGTCCGGAAATGGGCGCCAGGGCGCAGCGTCTCGGCGAATTCGTTCGATATGACACGAGCCTGGAACCACGTCTTTCCGAGCTCGCCATCCTCGTTACGGCCCGGTTCTGGAGCTCGCGCTACGAATGGAATGCGCACAAGATCAAGGCGCTGGAAGCGGGGCTCGAGGAATTCATCGTCGAGGCGATCCGCCTGCGTCAGACGCCGTTCTTCGCTTCCGCACGTGACCAGCTCGTCTACGACTACGCCTATGCGCTCCATGACACCCATTTCGTGTCGGACACCCTTCACGCAGCCGCACTCGAACTCTTCGGCGAGCGGGGATTGGCGGAGCTCGTCGGGATAATCGGATACTACACCTTCGTAGCGATGACGCTGAACGCCTTCGAGATAGGCGTGCCGGACGGCCAACCACATGATTTCGATGAATGACGCTGTCCAGCGAACTTCGATCAAATACCTGGGAGAGGAAATATGACTGATACTCCTGTCGGCAAGCCGGTAGCACCACCCCTCATAAGCACTGCAGACGATGCGCTGGAGGCATCGACAATGCGTCTCGTTCGCCGGCGCTTCCTGCCCGTTCTCGTGCTCGGCTTTCTCGTCGCCTATCTCGATCGCGTCAATGTGGGCTTTGCGGCCCTGACGGCGAATAGCGATCTTGGTCTGTCGCCGACAGATTTCGCTCTCGGCGCGGGTGTCTTCTTCTGGGGTTATTTCCTTTTCGAATTGCCGAGCAACCTGGTGCTTGAGAAGGTGGGCGCGCGCATTTGGGTGAGCCGTATCCTGATCACGATCGGGCTCGTTTCCATGGCCATGGTGGCGATACGCGGTCCGGTCAGTTTTGAGATCGTTCGCTTCCTCCTCGGCGCTGCCGAGGCCGGTCTCTTCCCGGGTGTCATCTATTTCATGTCGCTTTGGTTTCCCAAGCGTTACAAGGCGCAGGACATGGCGCTTTTCATGATGGCCATTCCGCTTTCCGGCTTCATCGGAGCTCCGGTCTCGAGTTGGCTGCTGGCGCTTGATGGCGCCCTCGGTCTTCGCGGCTGGCAGTGGATGTATCTTATCGAAAGCGTTCCCGCGATCGTGATCGGCCTGATGTGCTACCGGCTGCTGTCCGATACGCCGGCAAATGCACCCTGGCTCTCCAGGGAACAGCAGGTCTGGCTGCAAAACCGACTTGCACAGGAAAAAGTGCAGGTGCAGCCCGGCGTGAAGATTTCCAAATGGCAGCTGCTGAAGGACGTCAATCTGCTCTGCTACGGCGCCATCTTTTTCGGCGTAACCGCCGGCAGCTACGGGTTGAGCCTATGGCTACCGCTGATCCTGAAGGGCCTCGGGCTCACCACGTTCGAAACCGGGCTTATGGGCGCCGTGCCGTTTGCTTTTGGCTGCGTTGCCACCATCGTTTGGGGTTGGAGTTCCGATATCCGCAAGGAACGTGTGTGGCATACGGCCATTGCCTCCTTCGTCTCGGCGCTTGGTCTTGGCCTTTGCCTGTTGACGGTATCGCCTGCCTTGACCGTGGCCTTTCTTTCCGTCTCGGCGCTTGGCCTTTACGGCGTCAAGGGTCCGTTCTTTGCGCTGGCGACTGAGCGGTTGCCGCCCAGCCTGGCAGCGGCAGGCATCGCGGTCATTACCTCGCTTGCCGGCCTTGCCGGTTTTGTCGGGCCGTACGTGGTCGGCTGGCTGAAGACCGTTAGCAACAGCTATTCCGCCGGCCTCGGGTTCCTCGCCCTCCTGTGCGTGGTGAGCGGTTTACTCACTCTCATCCAGGCTTCTTTGCAGGGAACAAAGCAGCGTGACTGAGGCAAGTCCGACCGCCGTGATGCTTGCCATGATGGAACCTCCTTCTCAATATGAGGAGGAGTTCCACGACTGGTATGACACCGAACACGTGCCGCAGCGGCTCGGCTTGCCGGGATTCTTGCGTGCCTCCCGCTGGGAGTGCATTGCCGGCGCCCCGCGCTGGCTCGCACGCTACGAGCTTGCTTCACTCGCTGCCCTGGAATCTGCGGAGTACAAGGCTGTATCCGGCGCGAATTCCACGCCATGGAGCCGTCGTATGCTTGCCAAATGTGAGGGACCGGGCCGAGGGCAGGTCAGAGGCGATATTCTGACCTCGGCACAGAAGAACATGCCTGATGCCGCCAACGTCGACCATCTGATCGTCGCACGCTTTCCGGCGCTGGGGGCAAAAGACGAAACCATGCTTTCGGCAGCGATCGCAGGGCTTGTTGCCGAAGTGGAAGAGGTGTCGGGCTACACGCTGTTGCGATCGAGCGTCGAAGCGACGAACGGCTCCGATATCTGGGCGCTGATAGAAGGCGGCATCCCGCTCACCTACCTCATGGAAAACAGGCTTCTGGCATGCGGGCAATGGAGCGCTGAGGTAACTAACCTGTACAGAGGCTATAGACGACCTTTGAAATGAAGACCGGACGAATGCTCCTGACCTAGACTGTTGTCGTTGTGGCCTTGCAGCCTTTATACAATGCGGCGACTGAGCATTCGCGAGGGAACATGATCGATATTCGCGAGTTGCGATATTTCGTGCAAGTGGTGCGGGCAGGAAGTTTTAGCCGGGCTTCGATGGAGTTGAACGTCGCGCAGCCCGCCCTAAGCCGGCAGATGCAGAAGCTCGAGGAAGAGCTTGGCACCGCGCTGCTGCTGCGCCACGGGCGTGGGGTCCGCCCAACCGCGGCCGGTACACTGTTGCTCGAACGCGCCGAATCCATCCTGGGCCACTTGCGGCAGCTTCCCGATCATATCCGGGACGCATCGGAGGCTATGGTCGGACATGTCGTTCTCGGCCTGCCGCCTGCAGCCGGCCTGTTGATCGCGCCGGAGATCGTTTCAAGGTTCCGTGCACGCTGGCCGCATGCGACCCTTCATCTGAAGGAAGGCGTCAGCTCTTCGCTCGAAGAGTGGCTTCTCGGTCGCCGCCTGGATATTGCGGTACTTCATAATCCGACAATGCTGCCGGGCCTTAATCTCCATACGGTCATAAATGAAAACATGGTGGTGGCCGGGCCCGGAAAAGGTGGGCCTCGCGACGAGTTGGGGACGATCCGATGGCGCGAGATTGCGGAGACGCCGCTGATCCTGCCGAGCCTGCCCCACAGCAATCGCCGCTTCATCGAGCAGGAGGCCGCGCGGCGCGGCGTCAGGCTCACGCTCGTCCAGGAAGTCGACAGCGTCGCCATGACCAAGGTGCTGGTCAAACGCGGCTTCGGTTCAACGATCCTGACTTATGCCGCGGTCGCCGCGGAGGTCGCCAGCGGCGAAATCGACGCACGCCGGATCGACCGGCCACCACTGATCTCGACCATCGCGATTGGAACGACCCAGGACGCCATGATGGCTCCTCTTGCGCGCGAGGTCTTCGAACTCCTGCGTGATGTCATTAGTAGTCTGGTCGCTTCCGGCACCTGGGTCGGCGCGCAATGGGTCGAGACTTTGGCTCGACGTTGAGCCAATGAGCACGACCGTTCGCTGAGCTGCAATCTGTTCCCGCCGCCTTCGGGAGCTGATCCCGACACTAGCTCGCCTTTGATTGCTCCCCGGCGAGCGGCGCTGTCTCCCGAACATTAATTTACGCCGTTTGTTACCGTAACATACTTGCGGACGGCCTTGTTTCGGCTCTTTGTTATATAAGGTAACACATACATGCGGGCTTATCCGAGGGGGAAGTCATGCGAGTTCTCGTCAGCCTATCGTCTGTCGTCGCAGCGGCCGCCGCCGTCATGTTGGCCCCCAGCGCATTCTGCCAGGAAGCGGCAACAACCGCCGCACCGCCACCGCCGCCCACTGTCACCGTCGCGCTGGTAACCGAGAAGGATATCCGGCCTTCGTCCTCGTTCACCGGACGGGTGGTCGCTGTCGACAAGGTCGACCTCAGGGCGCGCGTTGACGGATTTCTCGAAAAGACGCTCTTTAAGGAAGGACAGGATGTAAAGCCTGGCGATCTGCTCTTCTCGATGGAAAAGGGGCAATTTCAGGCGGCCGTAGAGCAGGCCCAGGGAAATCTCGAGGCGGCTGAGGCATCGGTCTCGCTCGCGGATATCGAGGTCAAGCGGCAGTCCGATCTTGTCGCCAAGAATGCGGGGACCCAGCAGGCACTCGATCTGGCGAACGCCAAGAAGCAGGGATCCGCGGGAACCGCCGAACAATTGCGAGCCGCCTTGGCGCAGGCCGAACTCAATCTCGGTTACACGGATATTTCGGCGCCGATTGCTGGGCGGATCGGCCGTGCTGCATATTCGGTCGGAAACTTCATCGGGCCTTCGAGCAATGTACTCGCAACGATCGTCAGCCAGGACCCAATCTACGTGAATTTCACGGTTTCACAGCGTGAGATGCTGGGGATACGCGAGAAATACAAGGGAGCAGCCGCTGACGCGCTGGTGAATGTGCAGCTTGCCGACGGCACGACCTATCCCCAGGGTGGGAAGATCGACTTCGTCGACGTGAGCGTCAATCAGGGAACGGACACGGTGGTTGTGCGAGCAAGCTTCGCCAATCCGGACCGAGTGCTTGTCGATGGTCAGCTTGTCAACGTCACGGTCAAGGGTGATCAGGCGCAGTCCGCTCTGGTGATCCCGCAGTCGGCCATACAGATCGACCAGGCAGGCCCCTACGTGCTTGTCGTCAACAAGGACAAGAAGATCGAGGTGCGGTACCTCCAGCCGGGGCAGATGGAAGGCAGTGACGTCTCCATCACCAAGGGGCTGTCTGCCGGGGAGATGGTCGTAACAGAAGGCATACAGAAGGTTCGCCCGGGGCAGGCTGTCGAGCCCGTCGTCGCCAAATCAGGGTCCTAAGCAATGCTCTCAGAAGTCTTCATCGATCGGCCGCGATTGGCCGTTGTCATCTCGCTTGTCATAACGATCGCAGGCCTTGTGGCGCTCAAGGTCATTCCGATTGCCCAATTCCCGGACATCGTACCGCCCCAGGTATCAGTGACGGTCACCTATCCCGGCGCGAGCGCTGATGTGGTGCAGGAAACCGTCGCGCAGCCGATCGAGTCGCGCGTCGTCGGCGTCGACAACATGATCTATATGAAGTCGACGAGCGGCAATGACGGCAGCTATACGCTGACGGTCAGCTTCGCCGTCGGAACCGACCCTGACATCAACACCGTCAACGTCCAGAACCGCGTCAGTCTGGCAGAAGCACAACTGCCCCAGGAAGCCCGCGCTCAGGGCATCAACGTCAAGAAGAAGTCTTCGGCGCTGATGCAGCTCATTGCGCTGACATCCACCAAGCCGGAGCACGACCAGCTCTTTCTGTCGAATTACGCGACGATCAACATCATCGACGGCCTGAAGCGGATCAAGGGCGTCGGCGATGTGACGTTGCTGACGCCATGGGATTACAGCATGCGTGTCTGGGTCACGCCGGAACGCCTTGCGAATTTCGGCATGACGCCGAATGACGTCGTGGCCGCGCTGAAGAGCCAGAACATCCAGGCGGCGATCGGCCGCATCGGTGCGCAGCCGGCTCTGCCGGACCAGCAATTCCAGCTCACGATCCAGACCAAGGGCCGCCTGACGTCCGCCGAGGAATTCGGCGCGGTCGTGATCAGGGCGCAGCCGGATGGCTCGTTCGTGCGGGTAAGAGACGTGGCGCGCGTCGAACTCGGGCCGAAGGCCGCAGATCAGATCGGTCGACAGGACGGCGCTTCGGCAGCCGTCATCGGTATCTACCAGGCGCCTGGCGGCAACGCCATTGCGACGGCCGAGGCGATCCGCCAGCTCCTTGAGAGGCTGAAGCCATCGTTCCCCGACGGGGTCAGCTACGCGATCACTTACGACACGACGAAGTTCGTCGAGGAAAGCATCCATGAGGTGGTCAAGACCCTGATCGAGGCCTTCGTCCTCGTCGTGATCGTCGTCTATCTCTTCCTCGGCAGTGTCCGGGCGACGCTCATTCCGCTGATCGCCGTGCCGGTATCGCTGATCGGTACGTTCGCCGTCATGATGGGATTGGGCTTTTCAGCCAATACCGTCTCGCTGCTCGCCCTCGTGCTCGCCATCGGGATCGTGGTCGACGACGCCATCGTCGTGGTCGAGGCGGTCGAGGCTCATCTCGAGAAGGATCCGACCATCACGCCGGCAGAAGCGGCGCGACGCGCCATGACCGAGATCACGGCTCCGATTATCGCGATCACGCTCGTTCTGCTCTCCGTGTTCGTCCCGGTCGCCTTCATTCCCGGCATCTCCGGCGAGCTCTTCCGCCAGTTTGCCGTTGCAGTCTCGGTGTCGATGGTCATTTCGGCGATCAACGCCCTCAGTCTATCGCCCGCCCTTTGCGCCGTGTTGCTCAAGGCGCACCACGGCCCGAAGCGCGGCCCGATCCGCTATGTGTTGAAAGGCATCGACCTCGCACGCGATGGCTATGCCTCGATTGTCCACAGGCTGGTGCGAATTGCCGTCTTTGGTCTGGTCCTGTTGGCCGTAATTGTCGTTGCTACCGGTTGGTTGTTCAAGACAACCCCGACTGGCTTCCTTCCATCCGAGGATCAGGGCGCCATCTTTGGCGAAATCATTCTGCCGGAAGGTGCGTCGGTCAACCGCACGGATGCCGTCACCAAGAAGGTCGAGGACATCGTGCGCAAGACAGAAGGTGTTCAGGGCGTCATGTCGGTCGTCGGCTACAGTCTGCTCGATGCACAGGTAAAGTCGAATGCCGCCATGATGGTGCTGACGCTCAAGCCCTTCGCCGATCGAACCAAACCCGAGCTCTCAGTGGATGGCCTGATCTCCAAGCTTGGCGACGAGTTTCGATCTCTCTCCGAAGCCAACGTCATCGTCTACAATTTGCCGCCGATTATCGGGCTCGGAACCGGAAGCGGCTTCGAATACCAGCTTTTGAGCCTTACTGGCAGCAATCCGGCTGAGGTTGCACAAGCTGCGCGCGGCCTCGTTTTCGCGGCCAACCAGAACCCGGTTCTCAACCGTGTCTACACGACCTTCAGCGCCAACACGCCGCAGCTCTACCTCGATATCGACCGCGAAAAGGTGCAGACGTTGGGCATTCAGGTTTCCGACGTCTTCAACGCGCTCCAGGCGATCCTCGGCAGTATCTATGTCAACGACTTCAACCTGTTCGGCCGTACATGGCAGGTCACCGTTCAGGGCGAGGCCAGCAACCGGGCGCGAATAGACGACATCTACCGTATCAACGTCCGTAACAGCAACGGTGATATGGTGCCCATAAAGGCCTTTGCCAACGCTCGTCTGATCCTTGGGCCACAGCTCATCGTGCGCTACAACAACTACGCCAGCGCCACGATCAACGGCGGCCCGGCGCCTGGCCGCAGCTCCGGCGAGGCGATTGCCGCAATGGAGCAGGTCTCCGCCAAGACGCTTCCGCCGGGCTACAGCTACGAATGGACGGGCACGGCACTTCAGGAAATCGAAGCGAGCGGCAAAACGGCGATCATCCTCGGCCTTGCAGTCCTATTCGCCTATCTCTTCCTGGTGGGGCTCTATGAAAGCTGGACGATCCCGGTAGCAGTGCTGCTCTCGGTTTCGGCGGGTATTGCAGGCGCCATGCTGGCGTTGAAGCTCGCGGGCCTTGACAACAACATCTATGCCCAGATCGGTCTCGTGGTCCTGATTGCACTTGCCGCAAAGAACGGCATCTTGATCGTCGAGTTCGCCATGATGCGTCGCGAGCACGGTCTGAGTATTTCCGAGGCCGCGGTCGAGGGAGCAAGGGAGCGGTTCCGCGCTGTGATGATGACGAGCTTCGCCTTCATCGCGGGACTCATACCGCTGGTGATTGCCGAAGGCGCGGGCATGCTCAGCCGCCGTGGCGTCGGTACGGCCGTGTTCGGCGGCATGGTCGGGGCGTCGTTGGTCGGCATCTTCCTGATCCCCATCCTTTACGTGATCTTCCAGTGGCTCCGCGAAAAAGTGAAGCGCATCGGGTCATCCGCGAAACAGAAGGAAGTGCACTAGGTCCGAAAGCTTCTCCTGGATATTGGCCTTACGTGCGGGCATTTCGCATCTGCACAACTCCAGGTAATAAAGCGATTCGAAATATATGAAGCCATGAGCTCCATTCTGCGCTATGGTTGATCGCCGCAGTTTGGGTAACTGCAGCCTCCGCGATCACAGCGGAGGGGACGGAACCTTTGGCGAGGGGATATCGAGATCGCTTGTTCATCGATGATATCGGCGCGGCCCGGGAACGGGGTGCGACGCCTTTGCGAACATGCGACGGCCTGCCTGACGCTGCTTTTCCTCGTCGTTCTCTCGGCCTGTGCCAACGGCAAATCGGCTGGCATGGCGGATGCGGGATCAGGCGCAAAGACCGCCATCGCCTCCACGACAACAGCGAAAGCCAGAAATTTCGATGTCCTCTACGTGACAGATCGGGCGCCTGTTGTCTCCAGCGCCCGAGCGCTTTCCTATGGTCCAGGCAGAGATCGGGCGCTAAGCTTCGGTTCAGTCTCGCTTGCCTTTCCCCCAACGGCCTCAGGTCGGCCGGCGGACACCAGTGACGCGCCGCTGAAGGTTGTCGCGACGACCAGGATCGGCGCGTTCCCGCAGACGCCCTACGCCATCCAGGCGACGGCCAAGGGTCCGGAGCGATTGCCGGCGACTGTCAAAGCGCACGAAAGAGCGGCCGCTGCGCTCAAAGGAGAGATCAGCAGGCGGCTGTCCCTGGCGAAACGCAAGGAAGTCGTCATTTTCATCCACGGCTACAACAACACCTTCAACGATGCGGCGGAATCGACCGGCAAGATATGCGAGACGCTTTCGATGGATTTCGTCTGCGTTGCCATGACATGGCCTGCCGGCGGCTCGGGTGGCGTTTTCCAGGGATACAACATCGACCGGGAGTCCGGAGAATTCGCGGTAGCGGATATCAAAAAAGCCATCCGCATCATTTCTGAAACGCCAGGCGTGGAGCATGTTCATCTTCTCGCCCACAGTCGTGGAACCGATGTCCTTCTCTCGGCCATCCAGCAGCTTGGTATTGAAGCCTATGTCGCCCGCTCCTCGCCGGCGCAGCGCTACAAGATCGCCAATGTCGTTCTTTTCGCGCCCGATATCGACCTGGATGTGGCCGTGACCAAACTGTTCGGTGTCGTCTCCGATCCGGATATTCCCTTTGGATCACGGCCGAAACCTTCCGGCGCCTTTCCGCCGACAGGTTCTCTACATCTGACCGTGTATTCCTCGCCGAACGACAAAGCGATCGCGCTATCGAGCTTTCTCTTTGGCAGCGTCGTCAGGCTCGGGCGGCTGACCAGCACCAACATGACGACTGATATCAACGGCTCGAATGCACTCTGGGAGAATTCGCAGATCGCTGGCATTGCCGACTTCATCGAATACAAGGGACAGGCCGGATTTTTCGGACATGCCTACTTCAATTCCGATCCGGCAGTGCGTGAAGATCTGGTGGCCCTGTTGCGTGATCGTCTTAAGGCAGGAGATCCGCGGCGACCGCTGGTGGAGGTCAAGCGGCCGTTCTGGCGTATCGCGGAGGCTTCGAAAGCAACCAACTAGAATTGGCCAGCTTCAGTAATATACCGTATTTTACCTCTACGGAGGCGTATCTTACTGCCTCCGTCCTCTCATCGGACCTATCATAGTTTTAAATTTTGGAGGCCATGGCGATGACATCAACCGAGACGTCCACACCCCAGACAATGAACAGCGCGGAAGATTTGCGCAAACGTGCCCTTGAGCTTCAACTTGCCGAGATGGAGCGCAATGACAGAATCAAGGAGCGCGAGGCAAAGAAGCACGCGGAATTCGTTGAGGACTTTTTCCGCAAAAATATCGGTGACGCCGAGCGCGCCGTTATCAAGCGGCTGGTCATGAAGGCCGCTGCCGACGGAAAGTACGAGGCTATGATCTACAGCTTCCCTTCGAGCTTCTGCACTGATAGCGGCCGCGCCATCAACAATAGCATTCCCGGTTGGCCGGACACGCTCCAGGGAAAGGCAAAGGAACTGTTTGAACTTTTTGAAGAGGTGGCCAAACCTCAGGGCTACGGACTGAAAGCCACGATCATCAATTTCCCGGAAGGCATGCCGGGAGATGTCGGGTTTTTCCTGACGTGGGAACCACCCGTCGAGTGATCATTCAAACACAATCAAGATGTCACGCGTCCGCCCTAGCCGGCGGACGATTTATATAGCTGACGATCGAATCCCGCACTGCCTTGGCAAAGTACGACGGTCCCGCCGATGACGTTCCTGAGGCACGACATCGGCGGTCCATGCTAGTCCTGAACAATGGTCCAGTTGGAGTCGGGATTGAACTCCTTTATCGCTGCTGCTCGCTCTGTGGTCTGCGGCCCAAGATCGCGTTGGTAGATGGGGCTCACGCCGTTGACGATAAAGGTCTGCACACCGGTCACCCGATATGTGACCGGCCAGGCAATCAGGGCAAAGCCGGCCGTCATATGTCCATTGACGATATAACTCTGCTTGCCACCAAGCACATTGGCTCCCTGTCCCGTCAGGATGCGATAGCGGTATCCGTAATATCCGCCGCCTCGCTTGGCCGTGCCGAAGGCCGCCGTCTCGATCAGGGCGCTCGCCGGGCTGTCGTCGCCGTCGGGGCCGGGTTCCCAGTACAAGCCGTCCCGCTTGCCGGGCGTGCTGATCAGCTTCTGGGCATACTCATAGATGCCATCGCCGTCAGGATCCTCGGACGCGTACTGGTGTTGGGCGACGACATAGTCCCGCATGGTCTGAATGGTTGCGAGCTCGTTCTCGCCGATCCGACGGTTGACGATTTCCTGCAGGCCATCGCGTGTGTCGAATGACCATTTTCCGTCCTTGCTCTTGGCAAGCGGGAAAGGCAGGGGCCAGAGCTTATCTCCGATGGCAACGACTTTCCGGTCCCCCAAATCCTGCAGGACGACCTGCCGTGTGGCTCCCTCGCGGATCAGGTGATAGGCGATCATCGCATCATCGCTCGCCTGTAGTTTGTCGGCCTTCAAGCCGAGAAGATTTGCAAGTCCGCCGATGTCGTCCGAGGAGAGCACCGACTTCAGCCGATCGACCGCCTGCTCGGGCGTGTCGAACGACGGCGGCGGGCTTGTTCCCACGAATTCAGCAAGATCGGTCTTGCCCTGGGAGAACGACGGGGTCGCGGAAGCCACGCAGAGTGCGGTGGCGAGCATGAGTGGGAGCACCGTAGATTGAAGTCTCATGATGTAACTCCGATAATCTGGAAGGGAAAACACTTACCGCCGACGACCGCCGCCGCCACGACCTCCACCACCGCGGAAGCCACCACCGCCGCGACCTCCGCCACCACGACTCATCTGAGGACGATGAGCCGGACGCGACATGGAGCGACCGCCGCCGCGGAATCCGCCACCCATGCTTTGCCCACCCCGCCTCGAGGCTATAGCTTCGCGGCGGCCGCCGGATTGGAAGTTTCCAAGCGCACTCGTTCGGCCCCGGTTGTCGGGGCGCGCCGCCATCCTGGATTTGTTCCCTCTCGCTGCGGCGACATTTCCCGCGCGGTTGGCCGGTCTCGCAGCGGCGCGGTTACCAGACCTGTTGCCGCGGGCCTCAGGTCGCGACGCATTCGCTCGGTTGATCCCATCTCCTGCTCCTGGCCTGTTTGACGCATTCGCTCTCAGGCCCTGGGATGTATTCCGCCTGATATCGTCGGCACGGCCTCGGACGTTCCCCGCCCCCGTGCCGCGGTTCGCCCGCAGTTCGTTGGCTCTGTTACTCAGCTGGTTACGATTGTCGCCCTGAAGCCCGTTTCTGACTGCCGAGCGGTCAATGTTGGCGAGTTGATCGCGACCGATCGAAAGCTTGCTCCGATCGACGTTCTTCCAGTCGATGTCGTTCCACTTGACCTTGCCGTTGAAGTTGCGGTTGTTGAAGCAATTGTTGCAGTCGACATCAACGTCTCCGCGCCAATTGCCGCCCCATACGCCCCAATTGTTCCAGTTGACGGCCGCTGCCCAGGCGACTCCCGTGACGGCCGCAGCGAAGAATCCGGCCCCTGGATAGTAATAATTGTCGTAGGAATCGGGATAGTAGGAGATCGGGGCAGGCGCATAGTTCGGCTCGTAGAGCATCTCAGGCGCATATTGCGGGATGTAGATCTTTTCGGGATTGGTCGGACGAATGATAATATTGTCGTTCTCGTTGACAACAGTCACCTTGTCGTCCGTCTTGATGATGTTTTTCGCCACCGCCTCGTCTCGGAGTTGCTGAATGGCGATAAGCACGTCCTTTTGCTGATTGGTGAGTGCGTCGGCAAGCGACTGTGTCCAATCGAGATCCTCACTCATCATCTTGACGACATCGGGATAGTTCAGAAGCGAGATGACACTGCCGTCCCAGTCACTTTTCGGCTTGAGCTTGCTGTCCTTCTTCTTCGCCTCGAGATAACGCTGGGCCTCGACGATCTGTAGCGGAAAAAGGGAAGCAGCCGAGATCGCCGCAACCAGATCGTCCGGGTAAAGCGCGATCCGCGCGACCAGAATCTCTAGATCATCGTCGGAAAGTATCGTTGTATCGGTCTGGTCCGCATTCGCCGTAGCGGCAGCTGCAGCCGCCGCCGGCTCCTGGGCGCGCACGGCGAGCGCCGGCTGCAATGATATGATTGTGAAGGCTGACAGTCCGGCGAGCAGCCTGCGAGAAATTGCTTTCATTGCGCATTGACCTCCTCTGGATCAGAACCAATTGCTTTGATGCTTGCCTCATGGTGACTTTGGTCGTGCGTCCGGTGGCTTGAGCATCACGATTTTCGACTGGGCGAGCGCCTCTCTCATTTCCTTCAACAGGGCGTCGACCAGGGCGGCATATTCTTGCCGCCGCATCTCTCGCAGGTTGTCCGGTAAGCGTTCGACATGCGCCAGGGCGTCAATCGCGGCCGCGAGGTCTTCGCACATGCTGTGGAAGGCCTCGTTCACATAAAAAAGCCGCTGCACCAGCCTCTTCTGGTCGGGGAAGTGCGCCTCGACCGTCTCTAGAACGGACAGATGTGTCGAATTGCCTCCCGAGTTCATCCCCCACCGCCATCGAAACGCGTTAAGCAGACGATGCCATTATAAAATGCCTGCAGTGACGGGAGGCGTAACTTACGCGATCCTACGGTTAGTCGGCATTTCGATTTGGAACCTGACAGATCCTAAGCCGGAGAAAGGTCGCCTTCTCCAAGCGATTGATGGCGTTGGCGATTTTGGGTCGCCTTGCCGAGGGCCTCCGCTTCCAAGATCTCGATAGAGGTTACGCGATGCTACGGGCCTTTGGGCCAAAGCGGGTCTATTATCGAAGGTCGATCAACTGCTCGAAAACAACGGCAAGTGCCGACGGCCTGGCGATGTTGTTGCAGGAGAGCAATGATAAATTGGTAGGGGACCCGCGGTGATAGGCAGTCTTCCGATGTTGCGGGGCTTAGCCGGTTTCAATCGAGACTGGCTTCGCAAGGATATACCGGCCGGGCTGTCGATCGCCGCGGTGGGCTTGCCGAGCGCCATCGCCTATCCGGCAATTGCCGGCTTGCCGCCGGAAACCGGCATCTATGCGAGCATAGTTGGGCCGATTGCCTACGCGATCTTCGGTCCCTCCCGGCTGCTGGTCGTCGGCCCCGACGCTGCTACCATGACCGTGCTTGCTGCTGCGATGGGCATCATCATTGCGGCTGAACCCGCTACCGCCAACATTGATCGGGTTACAATCGCGTCAGCGCTTGCTGTCGGCGTCGGTATCTTTTGCATTGTTGCGAACCTGCTCAGGCTCGGTGTGTTGGCAAGCTTTCTCTCTCGTCCCATCCTGGTTGGCTTTTTCGCTGGCGTGTCGCTCTCCATCCTCATTGGACAGATTAGCCGTTTCACGGGAGTGAAGATCGAATCCGATGGATTGATCCCTCCCCTCGTCGAAATTCTAGCAAAGAGCGCCTCGATCCACTGGCCGTCACTGCTCTTCGGCCTGCTGATGTTCGCGTTGCTCTGGGGCGTGCGGGCATTGCCCTTCAATATCCCCGGCCCCGTGTTGGTGGTCGTGATATCAGTCATTCTCTCCGCTGTCTTCGATTTCAGAGGACACGGCATCGCCGTCGTCGGTGACGTTCCCACCGGGTTGCCAAAGTTTTCATTGCCGGCACTCTACGAGATGCCTTGGGACCAGATCGTGCTCGGTTCTGCCGCTATCTTTCTGGTGAGTTTCGGTGCCGGCATCGTAACCGCGCGAAGTTTTGGGTCGCGGACCGGCGAGGAGGTCGACGCAAATCAGGAACTGATCGGCCTTGGCGCTGCAAACATTGCGCCGGGCCTGTTCGGTTCCTTCCCCATCAGCATGTCGGACTCCCGAACTGCGATCAACCTCTCGGCAGGCGGCGTCTCGCAAGCGGCAGGTCTGGTCTCAGCGGCCACGCTGATCGCCGCGCTTGTCTTCCTGCACAGCGCTTTGCGAATCCTGCCGCTTCCGGCGCTCGCAGCAATTCTGGCGAGCGCTGCAATCAGCCTTATCGATGTCCAGGAGCTCCGTAAGATCTGGCGGATCAGCCGTATGGAATTCGTCTTTGCGCTGATCGCCATGGCGGGGGCCATCAGTTTCGGTGTTCTCAATGGCGTGATTGTCGCCGTCGCAGCAAACCTTGCCTACCTGATCCGCAAGATCATGTTTCCGCGCGACGGTTTTCTTGGTCGCCTGGAAGGGCGTGACGGTCTCTTCGATCTTGCCCGCTTTCCCGAAGCGCACCCGATCGACGGCATCGCCGTCTTCACGGTTCACGGCAGTATCCTGTTTTTCAACGCAGACTATATCCGCATGCGATTGACGACGGTCGCAAAGGAACTCCCCGCCGGAACCAGATGCCTTCTTCTCGATGGCAGCGCCATCACGCATATCGATAGCACGGGCGCCGCAGCACTGGATTCTGTCGTCGGAACCCTGGCGGAGCGAAATATCACTTTCGCGATTGCAGATCTCGGCGAGGAGAGCAGGGGCATTCTCGATCGCGCCGGCGTTTTGAGTGCAATCGGCGTTCACAACCTTTTCAATGACAGGGAAGAAGCCGTGACGGCACTGAACGGCAGGATCGATCGAACAGGCAATGCATTCTCTGAAAGCACCGGACTCTAGAGAACGAAGGAGGGAGAACCATGGACGAGATATATGAGGCGAAACGTCTGGACGAAGAGGCAATAACAAACGGCAAGGAGAAAAAAAAGAAGAAGTCATGGGACTACGACAAGGAAATCGCGCGCCTGCAGGTGGAACTGGCTCATCTCCAGGCATGGGTAAAAAAATCCGGCGCGAGAGTGGTCATCGTCTTCGAGGGGCGTGATGCCGCCGGCAAGGGCGGAATGATCAAGCGCATAACGGAGAAGGTGAGCCCACGCGTCTTTCGCGTGATCGCGTTGCCCGCGCCCACCGAACGCGAGAAGTCCCAGATCTACATGCAGCGTTACATCGCCTATCTGCCGGCTGCCGGGGAAATCGTGATCTTCGACCGCAGCTGGTACAATCGCGCAGGCGTCGATCGCGTCATGGGCTTCTGCAGCGACAAGAAGGCTCAGCGCTTTCTTGAACTGGCGCCGCGCTTCGAGGCCGCAATCGTCGAAAGCGGCGTCATTCTGCTGAAATACTTCCTGACGGTTAGCGAGGAAGAGCAGGAACGCCGGTTCAAGCGCCGGATCGACGATCCCGTGAGACAGTGGAAACTCAGTCCCATGGACGTGGAGTCATATCAACGCTGGTGGGACTATACGCGCGCCTATGACGAAATGCTGCGAATGACCGACAGCAACCATGCGCCATGGTGGATCGTGCCATCGGATGACAAGAAGCGTGCCCGGATCAACTGCATCTCGCACATTCTGCAATCCATCCCCTACGAGCGCGTGAAGTTTGATGCTCCCGATCTCGGAAAACGCCAGAAGCGCCCGTCGGGCTTCATGGAGGATCACACCGTTAGGCACGTCGTGCCCGACACCACGCCGTGAAGCGCTATTTCGGACGGGGATAGGGAGGACGGGATGGGGCGATGGAGCAAACCAGCGATACGACACCGCAGAAAACCGACACGGGGCAGATTTCCATAGAGGCAAGGGTAAGCGACCTTGTCAGATTGGGTATCATCGCGCTTTTCACCTATTGGACCCTGCGTCTGATAGCGCCTTTCGCGCTGATCATCGTCTGGTCGGCGATCCTTGCCGTTGCGCTCTTTCCACTGTTCCAGGGGTTGTCGCGATTGCTCGGAGGTCGGCCCATCATTGCCGCGACCACCATCGTGGTGGCTTGCCTTGTGCTGATCATCACGCCATTGGCACTTGTTGCCGTCAACTTCATCGACGCGGCGGAGGTGCTTATCGAAAAATTGAGGAACGAGAATTTGACGTTGGCGGCAGCGCCGGAAGCCATTCGCGGATGGCCTATCGTCGGCGAGCGGATTTATGCGTCATGGAATCAGATCGCAAGCGATCTCGCTGCCGCCATCATCAGGTTCGAGGAGCCGCTCCGCCGTGCCCTGGGCGTCGTTATCGGAAAGCTTGCCTCGATCGCCGGCGGCGTATTGGGCTTTGTCGCCTCGATCATTCTTTCCGGCGTCTTTCTCACCATGTCGGACCGGCTGGCCGAAACGATCCACGTGCTGGCAAGGCGGATTGCCGGCGACAAGGGCGTTGGCTTTGCGCGTTTGGCCGGAACGACGGTACGAAATGTCTCGCGGGGCGTCATCGGCGTTGCCTTCCTTCAGACGCTGCTGTGCGCCTTATGCTTTGCCTTCTTTGACGTCCCGGCCCGTGGTGCATTGACCTTTGTGGTACTCGTGCTCTGTCTGATGCAAATCGGGCCTGCATTGGTGCTGGTTCCCCTGATCATTTGGGGTTGGTACTCCTGGCCGGCTACGACGGCACTCGTCTTTACCGTCATTTCGATTCCCATCCTGATCGTGGACAACATATTGAAGCCGATCCTGATGGCCAGGGGCCTCACGACACCGATGGCGATCATCGTGATTGGCGTGATCGGCGGCACCCTTTCCTATGGTCTGCTGGGTCTGTTCCTGGGGCCGGTTATTCTCAGCGTCTTTTATGAGCTGCTGCGCGCCTGGGCTTGGCCGTCAGGGACATCGAGCGTAGCGCAGGCCACGTTGAAGGATGTTGCGCAGCAAACGTCGCCATCCCCTGAGCGGCCCGTGACATAGCGGAAGCGCCCAACCCCGGCCGGAGACGAGGGCCGTCGACCAACGCTCCATTGAACCGATCGCGATCCTCAGTCACCAAATGTGATGGCCAGTTTATTTAGCTATTTCGAGATGTAATGAATACGCTGTTGCAGCCACTCGTAGCTATGGATATGATAAATTAGTAATTACTCATGTCATAGCGCGATGTTGGGTGAGGGCGATCATGGACACCGCAAAAATCGACGCTGTCGGCAGTCCAGGACCTACGGCAGAAGAAGTCTGTCGCCAACTGGAACGGATCCTCGCAAGCGAGGAATTTCTTTCTCCCGATCGCGGGCGAAGGTTTCTGCAATTTATCGTCGACGAGACCTTGGCAGGGCGGTCCGAATTCCTGAAGGCGTTCACGATCGCAAACCAGGTCTTCGGCCGGGAGGTTTCATTCGATGCCCAGAATGATCCTGTCGTCAGGATCGAGGCGGGCCGCATTCGAAGAGCGCTGGAACGATATTACCTCATCTCAGGACAGGACGACGAGGTAACCATCACGATACCAAAGGGCAGGTATGTGCCGCATTTCGAATACTCTCGGTGCCCGCAAACGCTGGTACTGCCCGCGCCGGAGCCTGAGGTGCCGGAGAATATTCAGCCCGTCAGCCCCGATCAGCTAAAGCCGACACCACGGCCTGGCCAGATGCAACTGCGCGCTTTCCTGGCACTCGGAACTGTACTGGCGATCGGTGCTGCATCTTTCTACGCTTTTCACGCGCAGCCACTTCCCGTTTCGCAGGCTTCTCTCCCGGAAATGTCGGGGGGAGAAACGTCTCAGCCGCGGGTTGTAATTGAATCTTTCGAAGATGGCGGCTCTGCAGATGCAGCGTCGGACTTCGCACATGGCTTGAGGAGCGAAGTCATCGGTCAACTCACGAAGTTCGCCGACATTCTCGTCATCGCAGATCCGTCGAAATCCAACCAGCAAAACCCCGCCGGTTATGCCTTGCAAGGCAACGTTCAGTTTGATGGCGACAGGATACGCTCTGTTGCCCGGCTCGTGCGCCAGTCCGACGGCGTAGTGATCTGGGCAAACAACTACGATGCCGATCTTCGTGTCCGCAATAAACTCGATATCCAGGCAGATGTCGCCGAGCAGATCGCAGGCGCTGTCGCCCAGCCATATGGCGCCATGTTTCAGACCGACGCAGATACGATCGCGCGACAGTCTCAGACCGGCGGCAGTGACGTCTACGCCTGCACACTGGCCTATTACAGCTATCGCCGGTCGATGAATAGCCAGAGCCACAATACGGCACTCGGTTGCCTGAAAAGAGTGACCGAGCGATTTCCCGAGAGCGCCACGTCATGGGCGCTCCTCTCCCTGACCTATCTGGACGAAATGAGATTTCGCTACAAGTTAGGCACCGTCTCTGCGGCAAAACCGCTTGACCTTGCTGCCAGTGCCGCGGATCGGGCAGTAACGCTGGCGCCAAACGACGCACGTGCTCTCCAGTCCGTCATGTTGGTCAGCTTTTTCAAGGACGACATCGCAAAGGCCTTGCAGGCGGGCGCTGCAGCTTATGCTGCCAACCCGAACGATACCGAAGTCGCCGGAGAATACGGCCTCCGACTGGCAATGTCCGGAAAATGGCAATCGGGCTGCGAATTGATCTCCAATACCGTGAACAAGAACGCCGGCCCGAAGGGATATTATGAGGTGGGCATGGCCCTGTGTGCCCTTATGAGGGACGATCTTCAGGCTGCCGAACTGTGGTCCCGCATGTCCGATCTGCAATACAACCCCATGCACCATCTCGTGCTGCTGTCGATCCTTGGTACAGCGGGGAAGATGGCCGATGCGAAGCAGGAAGAGATCTGGCTGAATGCCAACGCTCCCGAACTGATGAGGAATATTCGTCGGGAAGTTTCCATTCGCCTGCAGCGGCCGGAGGATCAGGAGAGATTCTTCAAGGGACTGCGGGCTTCCGGCCTTGTCGTCGACACCGCGAGTGCGGAGTAAGGTCGCGAGGGAAAGGCCTCCATCAATCCCTCCGTCTCTCCACCATAAGAAAGACAGCCAATAGGCCGGACAGCAGACCGAGGGACAGCGGCAGCCCCTGATGTCCCGCCGCTTGCATTGCCAATCCTGTCGCCGGCGAGCCCAAAATGCCGCCGATACCCCATGCTGACGCGAACGCCGCGTTACCGGTGATCAAGGCTGGACCGGTGAAACGCTCGCCGAGTTGGATCAAGGACATGGTGTATATCCCGAACGAGACCCCGCCCCAGACGAAAACGAGCGGCCAGATGAGCCACGAGTCGAAGGCCGGCGACAGCAGTATGCAGCCGGCTACACAAGCCAGGGCGCAGAACAGCATGGTCCGCGTCGGGTCAAATTGTTCGGCAAGGCGCCCGAGCAAGATCTGCAGCGCGGCATTGCCGGCGATGAAGCAGGTGATCAGCGAAGCAACACGCTCCTCCGCGCTGCCGAGTGCGGCGCCATAGACCGCGAATAGGGAAAGCAGGATCTGTTCGAAGGCGGCAGCCGTGAAAACCGCAAACAACAGGAGGGGCGCCAGTGTGAGGAAGCCGCCGACCGATGTTGACCTGCCTTCTTCATGCGGCATGTTAGGCAGGTGCGGCACCACCGCAAGGACGATCACGCCGCAGAGGAGGAAGGCCGCGATGCCGATCATGAAGGGCGGCCAACCCTGCGTGCCGACCAGGCCAAGCGACAGCGGGCCGATGGCGAAGCCGCCCGAAACGATCGATGAATAGAGGCCCATGATGCGACCCCGGCGCGAGGCGGGGGTGATCGTGATCAGCCAGGTTTCACTGATCACGTAAAGCGGATTGGCAAAGAAGCCTAGCAGGAAGCGCAGCGGCATCCAGGCCCAGAGGTCTTGCATCCAGGCAATTGCAATCAGGATGATCGCAGCCAGGATCGAACACAGGATCGCAAGCCGTGCTCCGCCCATACGTCGCGCCAGCGCCGGGATGAAGGGCGCGGATGCGATGAAACCCAGCGGTGTCATGGCCGCCGACAGGCCGATCAGGCTCGACGTCGTCCCCTCCCGTTCCAGGATGAAGCTGAGCAGTGGATAGGTCAGTCCCTGAGCCACGGCAAATACCGTGACCGTTGCGATGATACCCGCCATCGCGGCCCACGGAATCCGATCCTCTCGCGGTAATGTCGTGTTGTCGGTAGCGTTGATGTTTCTCAGGGTTACGGGGCTGTCGTGCCGGTCGGACACTTCCGCCGGCCTCGCTGGGGGAGTATCGTTCATGGCAATCCTCCTTATGGTTCGAGATTTTGGGGCTCAACCTGAAAGAGGATGACTTCTGCGGGATCGGACGGATGTTGTAATTAAGCTTCCCCAAATAATTCCAAAAACTTCCGAACCGTCTAGTCTTGCGACCTTGCAGGCTTAGCCTTCAGCCGGAACATCATCAGGACCATCAGGACCATCAGGACCATCAGGACCATCAGGACCATCAGGACATGACCGCTTCACCTCGCTTTCTCGGTTTTCCCGATCGCCTCGCCGATGGACGCGTGCCCCGTGCGGTGATCTTTGGAGCCGGTCACGGCAGCACATATCCCGGCAAGGACAGCAGCGGCTATGTCCTTGCTGCCGACGCCATCAGGGCTGCGAGCCAAGACGATGCCGCGCTCGTCGAACACTGGGATTTCGATCTCGGCGGCCCGCTATTCGATGGCAAGCCGATCTCGTGCATCGATGTCGGTAACGTCGAGACATCGATGCACGACAATGTCGGAAACCGGGCACGGATTGAGGCGAAGACCCGCGAGATCCTGGCACTGTCTGCCGTGCCGATCCTGCTCGGAGGCGATGATTCCGTGCCAATTCCCTTTTTTGCCGGCTTTGCCGATCACGGGCCGGTCTGGATCCTGCAGATCGACGCCCATATCGACTGGCGCGACGAGCTGCATGGCGAACGCTACGGCTATTCGAACCCGATGCGCCGGGCGAGCGAGATGGCGCATGTTGCCGGCATGGTGCAGGTCGGCCTCCGCGGCGTTGGCAGCGCACGCGTTACCGAGATCGACGCGGCAAGGCACTATGGCAGCCGTTTCGTGACCGCGCGCGAGGTTCATGCCGATGGCGTCGAAGCCGCTCTCCGGCATATTCCGGAAGGAGCGCGGGTCGTTGTCACGCTCGACTGCGACGGGCTCGATCCGGCC
Organism: Neorhizobium sp. P12A; assembly: GCF_008365395.1. Taxonomy (NCBI): domain Bacteria; kingdom Pseudomonadati; phylum Pseudomonadota; class Alphaproteobacteria; order Hyphomicrobiales; family Rhizobiaceae; genus Neorhizobium; species Neorhizobium sp. P12A. The sequence continues at coordinate 95,678 of NZ_QOVX01000007.1, forward strand.
ATTATGCCGGGCGTGGCCGCGCGTACCCCCGGCGGCCTTACCTACACCCAGGTGATCGATCTGATCGCGGGCCTCGGCAGGCGGGCCTGGATCGCAGGATTCGACCTTGTCGAGCTCTATCCTCCCGCCGACATCGAGGCTCTGTCGGCGCTGACCGCGGCGCGTCTTCTTGTCAACGCGATCGGCGCCATCGTCAGGCAGGTCTAGACCCCGGCCCGAATGGCCCTAGGATATGCCGCATGCGGGGATTGCGCTTTGCTTTTGGTCCGTTCGTGCTTGATCCGGGTGCGGGAACGCTCCTGCGGAACGGTGATACCGTTGCCGTCAGTCACCGCGGACTGCAGCTGCTTGCAGCGCTCGTCGAGCGGCCCGGCGAAATTCTTGGCAAAGCCGAGCTGATGGATGCCGCGTGGCCTGGCATGGCGGTTGAGGAAGGCAATCTCACCGTCCAGATTTCGCAGCTGCGCAAACTTCTTGGTATTACCGCCGATGGCGATGACTGGATCGTCACGGTTCCGCGTGTCGGTTATCGCTTTATCGGGGTTATCGAACAGCTTAGCGGCGCGATGCCGAAATCTTTGCCCTTGCCGGACAAGCCATCGATCGCCGTGTTGCCTTTCGTCAATATTGGTGATGATCCCGCGCAGGAATCCTTTGCGGATGGCCTGACCGAAGACCTGATCACCGACCTGTCTAGGACAAGAGGCCTCTTCGTCATCGCGCGCAACTCCGCCTTTGCCTACAAGGGAAAGGCGATGAATGCGCGCGCGATCGCCGAGGAGCTTGGCGTGCGCTATCTGCTGGAGGGTAGCGCAAGACGCATCGCGGGACGCGTGCGCATCAACGCGCAGTTGGTCGATGCTGTAAATGGCGATCATCTCTGGGCGGAACGCTTCGATCGCAGCCTGGACGATATCTTTGCCGTTCAGGACGAGGTCACCGGCAAGATTGTGGAGGCGCTGCTCGGCCGGCTGCGCGCACCGCCACCGCGCAATCGCCCCAAGAGTCTTGAGGCTTATGATCTCTGCGTGCGGGCGCGCAAGCTGATGGACGATTCACCGCAGACGGCGCAGGAGGCGCATCTGATGCTCACGCGCGCGATTGCGCTCGACCCTGATTATGCCGAGGCCTATCGCTGGCTGGCCATGAACCACTGGATGGGATGGGTGCATTCCGGCGGACCAACGGAGCCTGCCCGTGGTATCGCTTTAGATCTGGCGCGCAGGGCTGTCGCGCTTGATCCCAACGATGCCGGCTGCCGCTGGATTCTCGCTTACCTGCTTTCCTATGAGCGCAGTTTTGCCGAGGCGGATGCGGAATTCGCCAAGGCGATCGAGCTGGACCCGAACGAGGCCGACACCTTTGCGGCATTATCCGACATCGCGGTCCTGGCCGGGCGGGTGGGGGAAGGGCTTGAGCATATCGCCAAGGCGTTCCGGCTGAACCCGTTTCCGCCGGGCTGGTATTATCTTGTGCGCGGCCAGGCGCAATATGCGGCCGGCGAATACGCAGCCGCTGTGGAGACATTGCGAAGGGACGAGACCTATCGGACCAGTTCACGCCGGTTCCTGGCGGCTAGTCTTGCGCAGCTGGGCCGTCTCGACGAGGCGCGCGTCGAGGCTGAATTGTTCCTCGTCGGCAATCCGCGTTTTACAATCGGCCACTGGGCGATGACCGAGCCGTTCAGGGACGCGGCAATGCTCGAGCATTTCATCGATGGCTATCGCAAGGCCGGTTTTCCGGAATGACGCGCGACCCAATCGCGCAGGTAGCCTCTGACCTGAATGCGATGATGAGTTGGTCAATACGCAGAAGGATTGACCGCGGCCGCGCGGAGGCCAATGTAGGGAAGGGGCTGTTCGGCCCATTTGAATTTCTGCTAAGCGATATCGATGCCATCCGAAGATAGAAAGAAAAACCGGGTAACGCTTCTTGATGTGGCACGACACGCCGGTGTTTCCCGCGCCACCGCCTCCCTCGTCATCCGCAAGAGCCCACTTGTCGGCGCGGAGACCAGGATGCGTGTCGAGGAGGCCATGCGTGAACTTGGCTATGTCTATAATATGGGCGCAGCTCGTCTTCGGGCCGAGCGCAGCCATACGGTCGGCGTGATCGTACCGAACCTTACCAACCCGTTCTTCGCCGAACTCCTGTCGGGCATCGAGGCAGTGGTCGATTCCGCTGGTATGGTGGTGATCGTGGCAAACAGTGGCGACTCCGTGGAGCGGCAGGACAGGTTGATGCGCCGCATGCGCGAACATGGCGTCGACGGCGTTATCCTGTGCGCGGCCGCCGGCACCGGACCGGGATTCCTGCATCAGCTCACCGAACACAGCCTGCCATTGGTTCAGGTGCTCCGCCATATCTCCGACGATATCGACTATGCCGGCGTCGATTATGCCGGCGGCATGCGCCAGGCCGTCGACCATCTCGCCTCGCTTGGTCACCGGGCAATCGCCTTTGCCGTCCACGGACCCGTTCATTCGGCCTATAGGGAGCGCGTCGAGGGATTTCGCGATGCCATGCGATCGTGCGGATTGAACCCCGACATGATCGTCCGGCTGCCGAACCAGATCCGCGAGATTGCTGCCGCCGCACACCTGCTCTTCGATGGGGCAAAACAGCCGACGGCGGTGGTCTGCTTCAACGACGTCATCGCACTCGGCCTTGCCGCCGGGCTTTACGACCGGGGACTGAGGGTCGGAGAGAATTTCTCGCTGGTCGGTTTCGACGACGTGACCGACGCGGAGGCCATGCGTCCGCGGCTGACGTCAGTTTTTACAGCGCCTGTCGCGATCGGCGAAAATGCTGCCCGGCTTCTGCTTGACCGGTTGGCGGACCCCTCATGCCAGCCTCGGCGGGTGGTGAAGGAGCCGCAGCTTCACATTCGCCAGTCCTGTGGGCCTGTTGCGGCACCTGTTTCTTAACTGCGCGTTAATAGCTGTTGACGCTCGATGGAAAAGCTTTTAGATCGATCTAAACGGTGAGGCGCCGAAGGAGCTGCGTCCAGCCGACTGCTATTGGGGAGGTCCCAAGTTGTATAAATTGAACTTCGAGCCCGTGTTTGCGGGTTTCGACCAGCTTCTCTTGGGCGCCTGGCTGACGATTCAGCTTTCCGTCTTAGCGATGATCCTCGGCCTGATCGTCTCGATCGCCTGCGCCGCCGGTAAAACATCCGGTGTGGCGCCTCTTCGCTGGCTGATCGACGCCTATATCGAAGTCATCCGCAACACGCCCTTCCTCGTGCAGATCTTTTTCATCTTCTTCGGCCTTCCGTCGTTGGGTTTGCGCCTGACGCCGAACAGCGCCGCACTGCTGGCGCTGGTGATCAATTTCGGCGCTTATGGGACCGAGATTATCCGCGCAGGCATCGAATCCATCCAGAAGGGGCAGGTCGAGGCTGGCACCGCGCTGGGGCTCTCGAAGCTGCAGATCTTCCGCTACATCATCATGAAGCCGGCGCTCCGCACGGTTTATCCGTCGCTGACCAGCCAGTTCATCTACCTGATGCTGACATCGAGCGTCGTCTCGGCCATCTCTGCGGACGACCTTGCGGCGGCCGGCAACAATCTGCAATCGCAGACCTTTGCGAGCTTCGAGGTCTATATCGTCATCACCATCATGTACCTCGTCATGTCGGTCGGTTTTTCGGCGATCTTCTCGGTGATCGAAAAGGCCGCTTTCAAATACCCCTTGAGCCGATAGGAGCCTGGTCATGCCTCTCATCAGACCTTTCGGCATCAACGAATTCTGGATCATCGTTATTGCGGCACGATGGACGATCGCGCTTTCGGCGATCGCGTTTGTCGGCGGTGGTATAGGTGGGCTGCTGATCGCATTGCTGCGGGTTTCCGATCTCAGGTGGCCGCGTCTCCTCGCCACCTGGTTCATCCGCGTCTTCCAGGGAACGCCGCTTTTGATGCAGCTCTTCTTGGTTTTCTTCGGCATGAACATTCTCGGTTTCGCCATCAATCCCTGGCTTGCGGCGACGGTCGCCCTCACATTGCATGCGAGTGCTTTTCTGGGCGAGATCTGGCGCGGCTGCATCGAAGCCGTTCCGTCCGGCCAGCGGGAAGCGGCGACGGCGCTCGGGCTCAGGTACTATAACCGCATGCGCTACATTATCCTGCCGCAGGCAAGCAGGATTGCGGTGGCGCCCACGGTCGGCTTCCTGGTGCAGCTCATCAAGGGCACGTCGCTGGCGGCAATCATCGGTTTCACCGAGCTCACCCGCCAGGGGCAGATCATCAACAACGCAACCTTCAGCCCGTTTCTCGTCTTCGGTACGGTGGCGGCTGTTTATTTCGTACTGTGCTGGCCGCTCTCTGTGCTCGCACGGCGCATGGAATTGAGATTTTCCCGGGCAACGGCACGTTGACGGGACCCGAGCCGGCGGAGGAAGCCGGCGTAACAGAAAGGGTAGGAAATGAATATTTCGAGACGTATGGTTATGGCCGCGATCGGCGCGGGTCTCCTGGTTGGCGCAATGGCTTCGACGGCCTCGGCGCAAACCGTCGACAGCATCAAGTCCGCAGGCACGGTCAAGATCGGCATGCTGGTCGACTTCCCGCCCTTCGGCATCATGAACGCTTCCAACGAGCCTGACGGCTATGACGCCGACGTCGCCAAGCTGCTCGGCAAGGAATGGGGCGTGAAGGTGCAGATCGTTCCTGTCACCGGTCCGAACCGCATTCCGTATCTCCAGAGCAACCAGGTCGACCTGCTCGTCGCTTCGCTCGGCATCACCGAGGAACGCGCAAAGAGCGTCGATTTCTCGCAGCCCTATGCCGGCATCTCGATCGGCGTCTTCGGCGCCAAAGACAGTGCAGTCTCGAAGCCGGAGGACCTTTCGGGCAAGACGATCGGCGTCGCCCGCGCTTCGACGCAGGACACCGGCGTTACCAAGATCGCGCCGAAGGACGCCAAGATCCAGCGCTTCGATGACGATGCCAGCGCCGTCCAGGCTCTGCTGTCCGGCCAGGTTGAACTAATCGGCGTCTCTAACGTCGTTGCCGCCCAGATCGAGAAGGCTGCACCGGGTCGCTTCTCCCAGAAGCTACAGCTCAGCCAGCAGGTCCAGGGTATCGCCGTCCGCAAGGGCTCTTCGGAGCTGCTGGCCGCCGTCAACGCCTTCATCGACAAGGCCAAGGCTGATGGCGAGCTCAACAAGATCCACGAAAAATGGCTCGGCGCGCCGCTGCCTGATTTCGTGGCCAATGCAAAGAAGTAAAGACTGAAAGGGAGTTCCTCGTATGACTGAGGGTAACGCAAACGCAGCGACCGCGGACGTGCGGGGAGCTTCCGATCTGGCCGTGCGCATGGGAGGCGTCAACAAATGGTATGGCAGCTTCCATGCTCTGAAGGATATCGAACTTTCCGTCAACCGGGGGGAGCGGATCGTCATCTGCGGCCCGTCCGGCTCCGGCAAGTCGACGCTGATCCGCTGCATCAACCAGCTTGAAATCATCCAGAAGGGCAGGATCGTGGTCGACGGCCACGATCTGACGGCGGGCGGCAAGAATGTCGATATCGTGCGGCAGGAGACCGGCATGGTCTTCCAGCAGTTCAATCTCTTTCCGCACATGACGGTTCTGGAAAACTGCACGCTGGCCCCGATGAAGGTCCGCGGCATTTCGAAAGCCGAGGCGGAAAAGACCGCCCGCAAATACCTGGAGCGGGTGCGCATTCCCGAACAGGCCGCGAAATACCCCGCCCAGCTTTCAGGCGGCCAGCAGCAGCGTGTGGCGATCGCCCGCGCCCTGTGCATGAACCCGAAGATCATGCTGTTCGACGAGCCGACCTCGGCGCTCGATCCGGAAATGGTCAAGGAAGTTCTGGACACGATGATCGATCTCGCCAGGGAGGGAATGACCATGCTCTGCGTGACCCACGAAATGGGATTTGCGCGGCAGGTCGCCGACCGGGTGATCTTCATGGATCGCGGCGAGATTCTCGAAGTCGGCGCACCGGACGAATTCTTCGGTAATCCGAAGAACGAGCGGCTGAAAGTCTTCCTCGGCCAGATTTCCTGACCGCGGACAATTTTGAAATATGGAATTTCGGACATGAAACCAGGGATATTGCTCGTTGAGCCGATGATGCAAATCATCGAGGAGCGCTTCGACGAAATCTATACCGTCCATCGTCTCTATGAGCCGGCTCACAAGGCGGCGATTGACGCGGCGCTGCCTGGCATCCGTGCGGTGGCGACAGGCGGCGGCACGGGCCTTTCCAACGAATGGATCGAGAAGATGCCGTCGCTGGGCGTAGTCGCCATCAACGGCGTCGGTACTGACAAGATCGACCTGAAATTCGCCCGTGGCCGCAATATCGACGTCACCACCACACCAGGTGTGCTGACTGACGATGTTGCCGATATCGGCATTGCTTTGATGCTTGGCGTTCTGCGCCATGTCGCCAAGGGCGACGCCTTCGTGCGGCAGGGCAAGTGGGGAGCGGAAAGTTTTCCGCTCGGCCACAGCCCGAAGGGCAAGCGTGTCGGTATTCTCGGCCTCGGCCAGATCGGCAAGGCTTTCGGCAAACGCGCCGAAGCCTTCGGCATGGCTGTGCGCTACTGGAACCGATCTCCGGTGACCGACACCAATTGGAAATCCTGCTCTTCCCCCTTGGAGCTTGCCGAAGACAGCGATGTGCTCGTTGTCTGCATCGCGGCCAGTGCAGCAACCCAAAACATTGTCGATGCCAACGTGCTGAAGGCGCTGGGGAGCGGCGGTATCCTCATCAACGTCGCCCGTGGCAGCGTTGTCGATGAAGACGCACTGTTGGCCGCGCTGAACGACGGCACGATCGCCGCCGCGGGGCTCGATGTTTTCGTCAATGAACCGACAATCCGCGAAGCCTTTCTTAGCGCACCGAACACCGTGCTGATGCCGCATCAGGGCAGCGCCACGGTCGAAACCCGCATCGCCATGGGCGAATTGGTGCTTGCCAACATCGCCGCTCATTTCGCCGGCGAAAAGCCGCCGACCACCGTCAACTGACTGGGAAAATATCCGATGATCATCCGCCAGGCCTTTTTCGAAGGCACGATCCATGCCGGCCAGGAAGAAGCATTCAAAGCCTATATCGCCGAAAAGCTGATGCCGCTGTGGCTCGCCTTTCCGGGCGTTAGGGAAGTCCGCGTGCTCTACAATATCGAACGGGACGAGGGTGCGCCGGCCTATCCCTTCGTGCTGTCAACCATGTATGAAAGCCGGGAGGCGCTGGCTGCGGCGCTCGATTCAGCCGTCCGCTATGAAAGCCGGGACGTGACCAAGGGGCTGCTCGAAATGTTCGATGGCCATATCCACCACCACGTTTTCGATCTGGCGCTGAGCTAGTTCCGTCCCCTCGTGGTCTTTGCAAGCATCTCGCTTAGCGTCGCTGCGGAGAGCATAGCTTCGGCCAACAGCTTCTTAAGCTTCTGGTTCTCTTCCTCCAGTGCTCTGACCCTTTTGGCATCGAGACCGACATTTCCGAACTGCAGGGATTGCCACCGGTAGAAGGTCGGCTCGCTGATGCCATGCCTATGGCAGACATCCGCGACCGTCACCCCGGCCTGGTGCTCCCTCAGAATGTCCGTGATCTGTTCGTCGTCGAATTTTCTCTTGCCCATGCCCATCACCGCGTCAGTCCTCACGAAATGCCCTGTTGAAACTGTCGAGGAGAGGCCTGACAGCATAGAACGCTACGCTGCTCTTGCCCGTTTCGATCAATGTCTGTGCAGGCATGCCTGGGATCAGTTCGACATCACTCATTTTCGCCAATCGTTCGTCCGTTACGCGGATTGTCACGGCAAAGTAGGGCTGGCCGGTCTGCGCATCGGTAAGACGGTCCGCTGAAACATATTCGACCCGCCCCTTCAGGAGCGGCACGCGCCGCTGATTGTAGGGAAGCAGGTGAACCTGCGCCTCCAGGCCCGCATGGACGAGATTGATATCTTCCGGCCTGACATGCGCAGACACGATAAGCCGATCGGCGCCCGGCATAAGGTCGACCAGCGGTTCGCCCGCGCCGATAACGCCGCCAGCCGTGTGAATGCGCAAGTTCATGATGACGCCATCGGCGGGCGCGCGGATATCGGTTCTCGACAGTTGATCGTCGATCGCCCGCAAGCGCTCGCGCAGCTGCATGATCTGGCTTTCCGTATCGCGCATGCCTTGGGCGACTTCGCTCAACCGGTCGCTCTCCAGCTTTGCAAGATCGGCCTGCGACCCGCTGATCACCTGGTAGGCGCGTGAGATTTGTGCCTCCACTTCACCTTGCTGGCCATCAAGGTCCGCTCGTTCCCGTTGGAGATTGAGCAGTCTGCTCTTTCGCTCCAACCCCTTGGCGCTGAGGGCAACAACCTGATCCAGCTCTTCCTGCGAGATTGCGGCTCTATTCGCCAGAGACGCTTTCTGCGCGCCAAGCCCGACGATCTCCTGCCGCACCTGCGCTATCTTTTCATTGGTGATCGCTATTTCCGACTGCATGACCCGGCGACGGGCCTCGAAGATTTTCTGTTGCCCGGTCAGGATCGCGCTGACCGAAGGGAATCTGTCCATTGCCGTCCTGAGGTCCGGCGGATAGGCGACATAGTCACTGCCGGTCTGTTCGGCAAGCAAGCGAGCGCGGCTTCCTTCCGCATCCCAAAGCTGCCCTTGGACGCTGTCGCGCTCCGAGCGGGACTTGGTATCGTCGAGTTGTATCACGACCTGTCCGGCTTTGACCGTATCGCCGTTCTTGACGAGTATCCGCCGTACGATTCCGCCCTCGAGATGCTGGATGGTCTTGCGGCTGGACTCCGGCTCGATGATGCCGGATGCGATCGCCGCGCTCTTCAGCGGCGCCAGAACCGACCAAGTTCCGAGGCCGATTATGAAGAAGCAGATTATAAGGTTGCCGGTCCAGGCAACACCTCGAAGCCTCGGCATGGGCGAAGGCGGCGCAAGCCCGGTCTGCTCAGGCACGATCGTCGGCGCATACGGGCGCAACTGCCTGACTGCGGGCTTCGACCGTCGGCCGAACCATTTGCCCGTCTTCGGCGAATTTGAAACTCTTGCCTGTATTGCGTCCAGTTGAACGAGGGTCATGGCAGCATCTCTCCCTACGTTCCTGATTGCGATTGTGGTTGCAGATAGGTGTCATAGATCCGCTCGCTGTCGCCGAACGCGGCCACCGTTCCGTTCCGCATGATGGCAATCTTGTTGGTGATCGGAAGGATGCCCATCCGGTGCGTTATGACAACGACGGTCATCCGTCGGGATTTCATCCGCTCAATTGCGTTGAACAGCATGCGCTCGCCGTCATAATCCAGGCTCGAATTCGGATCGTCGAGAACGACGAGGGACGGATTTCCATAGGCCGCCCGTGCCAGCCCCAGCTGTTGGCGCTGGGCGCGAAGGAGCAGGCTTCCACCCTCTCCGATATCAGTGTCGTACCCCCGAGGCAGCCGCATGATCGCCTCGTGCAATCCGACGAGCTTTGCAGCGTCGATGGCCTTGCTGGGATCTCCTCCGTCCAGCCGGCCGATGACATCCTTGATTGCTCCGCCGAAGAGTTCGATGTCTTGCGGTAGGTATCCGACGTGGCTGGTCCCCCCGCAAAGGCGAAGAGCAGAGATATCCACACCACCGAGAAGGGCGCATCCGCTCGTTGCCTGCGCGACGCCTGCTATGATGCGACCCAATGTCGATTTTCCAGATCCCGACGGGCCGATGACGGCCACACATTCACCGGGGGCAAGCCGCAGGGTGACGCCCCTCAATATCTGGCGACCAGCGGATGGCAGCGTGTAGCTGACATTGTCGAGAACGAGACCGTTGGGCTCCGGTACCTGCACCACCCGGGCATCGTCCTCGGATGAAACGGCGATCAGCATTCTGTTCAGACGATTGAAGGCGTTGCGCGCAAAGGCAAAAGAGCGCCATGCACCTATTGCGCCTTCGATAGGTGCAAGCCCGCGCCCAAGCAGTAGGCTCGCGACGAAAATGATCCCAGGACTGCTGTTATAGGCTAGTACCAGCCATGTAGCGGCCCCCATCATGAGGATCTGCGTCAGCGTGCGGATCGATTTGGAGAAGCCCAGAATGATCTCCGTGCGATGCATCGCGCTGTCCTGCGCCTGCCTTGCCACTTCGGCATCGCGATAGACGATCTGTGCTGCGCCATCCTGCATGCCCATCGCACGGATCACATGGATGTTTTTGAGCGCAGTCGCAAATCGCAGATAGCTCTTCGAAAGGGCAATATTGGCGTGGGCAAGCGGCCGTCGCGTCGTCAGTTCTGTCAGGATTGCAAAGAACAGAAGGGCGAGTGCGCTGACAAGACCGATCGTCCCAAGCAGGGGGTGCACGAGAAAAAGCAGGGACAGGAATACCAGTGCCCAGGGGACGTCGAAAAGCAACGAACTCGCCGGCGAATCCAGAAACTGACGCAATGTGGCCAGGTCCCTATAGCAGTCCGTGGCGACCGCCGTATCGGCGCGAGCCGCATATTCGAACGATGCGGTGAGCACCATGGGCCGCAACCTGTGGTCCAGCCAGCTGCCGATGCGCGAAAGAGCGGCCCTGCGCACGATATCCAGCGTCGACCCGACCACCACAGCGACGGCGATGATCATCGTCAGCATCAACAGCGTGTCGGCACTTCGGCTCGACAGGACCCGGTCATAGATCTGCAGGAGGTAGATGGATGGCGCGAGAAGAAAGAGATTGTACCCGCAGCTATAGACGAAGACCAGCCCGAAGGCCCCGGCACAGGCTCGGAGCGCAACAACCAGCTGCGTCTGTGGATTCGGCGGCTTTATGGAAATCGTTGTCATTATCAGATCTCGCTGCATTTGATACTGACAAGGAGGGGCGTCCGACCAGTTCATCAAAACATGAGGGTCGTCGGCCGGAACCAGCGACCCTCATGGCCCGAATTCAGGAGCCAAGATGGCTGAGATCGATATCGCCGAAGGCGTTTACGAAATGATCGAGAGCGTTGTTCACCGTCGTCGTTTCGGGATCTGAGTGAACCACTGCTGCCGAAATATCGCCGCCCTGGGCCAGGTTGCCGTTGCCGCCGTTGCCGCCGACGCCGGCGAGAATTGTGGCGTGCTGATCGGCCATCAACTGCGTGTTCTGTGTCGCGGTTGTAGCCGCAGCCACTGCAGCCGTGTCGCCGCCGCTCAAGCTTCCCTGATCACCATCGGAGTGAGAGTCTCCCCCTGCTCCACCGGCGCCGCTTGTAACGGCTGCGAAGAAGCCATTGTTCTGCGCTTGACTTGCGCCACCAGCACCGCCATCGCCAGAGCCCCAGCCTGCCGCCTGCCAAACGTGATCGCCGTTGTGCAGATCGGTATATGCCCCTTCGACTGTTTGTGTGTTGGCGACAAACGCAATCGGGTTGTAAGAAATATCCCCGTGGTTGTAGCCATCGCCGCCGTTACCGGCGTTTCCGTCACCCGCATCCGAGTGGTTGAGATGAATTGTGTCAGATACTTGTGGGATAGGCATTGATGTCACTCCTTCTACTTCGTTTCGTCCGCGTTTCCTTCTACGGCGTAGGTATCCAGCATGTCACCGCCAGCCAAGACAACCGCGTGTGAATATTGCTCGTGTTTTCAACTGCGAACTATCTAGATATTTGGAGACGTTCCTTTGGACGTATACTTCAAGGCGATGGAGCGTTATTTATGCTTAGTCCTTAGTGGTTTGCCAGGGGATGACATGGCCGCGATCGTGCCTGGCACCTTCCGGAACTCCCGCCATTTTCCGAAGCAGATCGCCGGGCTTTTAACCTCGCTGTGATGGGGATTTTCCATCGCCAGCATGTGTCGAGGAAGATGTCGTTGGGGGCTGAAAACTCCCGCTGTTCCCTCGCAAGAACGGTCGCGCAAGATGCAAGGGCGCGCCGATCCAGAGGCGGATCCCAGCGGTTCTCGGTCTCTTCGTTTTGTCGAGTGCTGTACGCGCCAGAGTTGATCTCGATAGGGTTATCGCGCATCGCCAAGGTAGATTACTGCGCGCCGGTTGCTCTCGAACAATGTGAGATTGCTGCCGTGACAGCCAAATGGCTATCGAGCTAGCCAAACAGCTATAGACGAATTGCAGGCTCCGTTTTTTCCGCGTTCGGTTACACAATGCCGAATGAATTGGGCTGCATTCCGCCGTGCGTTCGGTGGAAGCGCGGTCGAGCGCGGACGCGGGATGGAGACGACAATGACGGAAATTCGTTCGCTACTGGAAGACCTGCCCAAAGTGGGCGCCGATCAAAACCTTGCCTCCAATTCGGCCGCGGGGCACTTGGCACTGGTTCCGACATGGCTTCCCCTGGATGTGGCTTCCAGTCCCGCCTATAATTCAGCCGGCAGCGGTGGTGATGGAATAAGCGACGGCCTGATCAGCAGCAATGCATCGGCCGTCTTCATGCCGTCCAATGCCGCTATTGCGGGACCTCACTCCGGTGCGGATGCTTTCCAGGGCAACGACGCGCTGATCAATCAGCATCCCACCGAAATGGCCGGGATAGGCGGGAACGGCGGAAGTGGAAACACCGCCATCGGCGGCGACGAATATGCCAACCACGCCGGGACTGGCGGTAATGGCCTTTTTTATGGCGGACTCGTGAGTTCGGAAGTCGCGCTATTTGCGCCCGTGAATACGGCGGTCGCTGCAGGCCCTGGCTCGACTGCGCACGCGGAGCAATCGAACAATGCGCTATTCCTGCAAGGGGCAACCCAGATTGGCGGTGTCGGCGGCTCGGGCGGGGACCATAATGTCGCGGCCCATGGTGCGTCGGCAAACCCGGGTACAGCGCTCACATTCACGGGTGACAATTATGCGGGCCATGGGGGCGATGGAGATTTCATTGGCAGCATGATCGACGTGAGTGTGGCTATCTTCTCACCGATCAATATCGCCGTGGGCGCCGCAGGCGGTTCGGCTGAGGCTCACCAGACAAATAATGCAATCTTCGATCAGGGCACCGTACAGATCGCAGGTGTTGGCGGTGACGGCGGCGGCTTCAACATGTCATCCGGCACGATCTTTACCGGCAACCATGCGGGTGGCGGTGGAGGATCGGGATCGGCGACCGGAAGCATGGTGGATGTCAATCTCGCGTATTTCCATCCGATCAACATTGCCGTTCCTGCCGGCGGGACGGCCGACGCCCAACAGATCGACCATGTTCTCTACGATCAGCATGCGCTTCAGCTGGCCGGTATCGGCGGCCACGGCGGAGAGGGCAACATCACGGACGCCCATTCGGCTCTCGTAGACGATATCCTCAACTTCATACACACCTAGCGGATTGGCTCCCATTTGCACCGCTGTAGGGGCCAGCAAAGCGAAGCCATTCTCAGTGGCGGTTTTCCAAGCCGCATGTCGGATCGATAGATCATCGGGCGGTGGCCTCCGTACGCCGGCAAGGTGTGCAGACCGGACACGCTGTCGGGGCCTCAAGCAATTCCACAAATCACAATGTTTCGATTACCAGAGACACCGCGCTTGGCCGGTATCTCGTGATGTGCACAGCGCCGCACGACTTAGAAAAAATCCCGGCTGATCTCACCCGCCGCTGGATCTTAGTTTGTGTGTAATCATAACGGGTAATGAGGGATTTTGTGGCTTTATTGGCTTTCGTGTCAGCCGTCTTTGCCGTCTGGCCCTCCGATTGCCTCGGACGAGGACATGAAGACGACGCCGACCCTGTCGACAGCACGCCGTAACCGGCGGTTCTCACTCCAATCGCTTGGTCACAGATCGGGTTACTTTTCAGCGCCTTTGGAAGCTTTGTTGAGGTGCTTGCCGTATGGGAACTCGGCCAGGATTGGGACGCCTGCAGTGGTAAGTCGATTCCGGGACTGCACGTAGTAAGCGTCCGAATGTGCTGTCTAGGCTCCAGCTATCTCTCGCCGAGTTCTTATAGACTATAAGAATTATCGCATGATCTCCCAATATTGATATTGAGAATACACTCATTTTTTATCATGACATGAAGCGAGAACAGGAATAGTATGTATAGCCGTTGGGTTGCAAATACTCTGGGGAGCACGCAAGTGTCCATCAGTTCTGGAACGAAGCGCCGGATAGGGCGCAATGCACCAACTGTGATCGTTATCGAGCATTCTACACTGGCGCGCACTACCGTCGTGAAGCTCCTAGAGCGCGAACTCGCCGGCTGGAATTTTATCGATATGATCTCGACTGAGAGTCTCGATAGAGCTCTCGGATGCGAGGTGCGTTTAATTGCATTGGATCTGGCCGGCAGAAGTGTAGAGAGCACCAGTCTGCGCGATGATCTTGCGGCTATTAGTGCACGTTTTCCTGAGGCACCTATCACGTTGCTCTCAGGAACGGATGATGTGATCATCGCACGTCAGGCGCTGAAGATGGGCATTCGGGGTTTATTCTCGCCCTCTCTTCCCATCGATATTGCCCTTGCCGGTCTTCGCCTCGTTCTTGCGGGAGGAACATTCTGTCCGCAGCTATTGGGCGCTGTTACGAACGGCTCAAGCGAACATGCTCAGCCGCGAAGTGAACCTGAGAAAAGCTTGGATGATCGAACACATTACTTGGCGTTCGCGGATTTTACGCCTCGGGAAGCGGATGTTTTGGCGGAATTGCAGTCCGGTTGCTCAAATAAGGTGATTGCAGGCAAACTCAATTTGTCGGGGCACACTGTGAAGATGCATCTGCAGCACATCATGCGCAAACTGCAGGTGCAAAACCGCACCGAAGTGGTCGCCCGCCTGGGTCACAAAGCGCCGGGCGGACATGATGCTTCGCCCAACTAAAAAGCGATCTGTTTAATCCGTTGTTGGAGCTCCGGCGGGCAGACCTCCACTCGAAGATTGGGGGGTATCCAATGGGTGGATCGCGAGTTTCAGCTCGCGATAGTATTCGGTCAGGCTGGCGAGGGTGAAGGCCCTGTTGAGCCCGCTCGGATTCGGAACCACCCAGATTGTAGCGCCGCCGAAATCTTCCGGTTGCCTGCCCCACTCGATATGCGTCCGGCGGCTGATAGCCGCATATGCCGCTTTCCCCAGAAAGGCGAAATTCGTCGGCATGTATTTTCTAATCTTCTCTTCGAGTGCAGGCGCTGCGTTCAGGTAATCGCGCTTCTTGAGCTCGCCGGCACTCTTCGTCGGACGAGAGACTGCAGCTGTGATGCCGCAGCCATATTTCAGGAGTTCCCATTCTTCCTCTGCGCGCAACAGGCGGGGCGTAAATCCGGCCAGATGCAACACGCGCCAAAAGCGATTGTTTGGGTTGGAGAAGTTGTGGCCGTCCAGAGCCGCAGTAAGGGCCGGATTCAATCCGCAGAAAACCACCGAAAGATGAGGCGCAAGAATCTCCGCAAGTTCGTGCGTCTGCTTTTCGGTGTCGGTTAGCGGGTCGATATCCACGAGCGGTATTTACCTTGTTCATTTGCACAGAAACAGCGTTTGATACTTTCTACGAGAGTCTCCCGGCAAGCCGAGATATCTTGACACGACAATTTGTCTGACTTAAGTCAGATATTATGTCATATAATCCTATTGCACGCGTTCGTCGCTTCAATCGTGTCGTCACCTCAGAGGTTGGCGCACTCGACACATCCTTTCTCGGTCGCGGACGCCCGCTGGGTGCGGCGCGGGTGCTTAACGCGATTGGGCACGGCCAGTCGGATGTTGCGGCAATCCGGGATCATCTCGGGCTGGACTCGGGGCTGATGAGCCGTTTGCTGCGCAGCCTCGAAGATGAAGGCCTTATCGAAACAGTGCCGAATCCCGATGACGCCCGCCGGCGCGTTTCAAGGCTGACCGAAACCGGCCGTTCCGAATTCGAGGCTTACGAAGCGCTCTCAGATGCTCAGGCGGAGACATTTCTGGCTCGCCATTCTCATCCGGAAGAACTTTTGCGCGCCATGGATCTCGTCGCCTCCGCACTCGGGCGCAGTCATATCGTGATCGATGAGATGGATCCCAGGCAGGATGCTGCAAAATATTGCCTCGGTGAATATTATGCGGAACTTGGACGCCGTTTCGAAAAAGGTTTCGACGTATCGCTTTCTCGCGATCCCGAGGCAGAGGATATGATCCGCCCGCGCGGCGCCTTCCTCGTCGCAATATCCGAGGGCTTGCCGATCGGCTGTGTCGGCTTGAAGGGTACGGGGGACGATGTTGCCGAAATCAAGCGGCTATGGGTCGCGCCGTCTGCTAGGGGCCTTGGGCTTTCACGACGGCTCATGAACACGGTCGAGGATATCGCCCGCAAACTTTCGATCAAGGTTCTTCGCCTCGATACGAACAAGGCGTTGCCGGAAGCGCAGCGGCTCTACCGCAGCACCGGATGGACGGAAATCGACCGCTTCAACGATGATCCTTATCCGGACACTTTCTTTGAAAAGCGGCTTTGAACGGCCGTAGTAGATTTCGAATAGTCGGGCAGGTGATCTCAAGAAAATCCTAGTGGTGTCCGCAACACTCGCCGGAAAGATACAGCTGCGCATCCAAGATATCCGCCAGCGCGACGACGAGGCCTGACTTGGAACTGTGAGCTTCTTCGATGGTTGTTCAAAATTGAACAAGTATGGAGGACCAAGAGATGGTCGGAACATTTGGCGATGTAGGTCAAACGATCAGCGCGATGTTTGACAGCGAAGGCGATGCGGAGCAGGCCGTCGACGAATTGATCGCTGCGGGAATTCCAAAGGATGCCGTCATCCTGACGCCAGGCCAACGGCAGGAAGAAGAGCCCATGGATCATGTCGGCTTCATGGACGCGATCGCGAACTTCTTCTTCACAAGGGAACAACGCAACCTCTATGCCGAGGGACTTCGGCGCGGAGGCTTCCTTCTGACGGTGCAGGCTGCCACTCAGCCCCTGCATGACGCAGCGATCGGGATTCTGAGCGAGAAGGGAAGCATCGACATCGATGAGCGGGCCGAGCAATGGCGCTCAGACGGTTGGTCTGGTTAGGCCGCCAGATTAGCCTGCGGTCCGGCTGACCAGTACCTCGGCGTTGAGACGGAGCGCGCCCTGGACTTCCGCGGCGGTCGGCGCGCCCATCCTTCCGCCAAAGCTCTGGCATTTCAGCGCGGCCGCAACAGAGGAGAGACGGATGGCATTCTCTGCCGGCTGTCCCTCGGCTATGGCCAGCGCAAAGGTGCCGTGGAAGATGTCGCCCGCTGCGAGCGTATCGACAGCCTCGATTTTGATCGCCGGCATGGATTTCACGGACCGGTCGATTTCATCGAGCCAGTAGCAGCCCTGTTCTCCGGCAGTGACGCAGACGAAGGCCCGTTCAAATTTCTGCTTCAGGCGGGAAACGGTTGCTATGAGATCGATGGTTCCGGCTAGACGTTCGGCAGCCGGCTGTGAAAACACGATATGGGTCGCCGCCGGGGCCAGCATTTCGATGACGCCATCGGCTGCGACGTCGCCATCGAGAATGGCAGGCTTTCCAGCCTCTCTCGCAGCAACCAGCGTTGCCAGTGCAAGCTTCGGCCAGCGGACATCGACCAGCACGGCGTCGAACGCCGCGACGTCTTCTGCGCCGATCGCCCTAGTCGTCTGATGCAGGAGCGGATCGTAGAACGGCACGATCAGGCGCTCGCCGAGATCGTCGATCAGAATGGTCGAAACCGCCGATCTGGCGCCCTCGACCTTCACCACGCCTGTCGTGTCGATCCCATCGCGGCTGAGTTCGGCGATAATTCGTGCACCGGTTTCGTCGTCGCCGACGGCGCCCCATAGGCTGGCTCTGCCGCCGAGACGGGCAACTGCATAGGCAGCGCTCGATGCCATGCCCTCGGCGACCTGCAACATGTCGTAGGGCAAAACCTTGCCCTGGCCTGATGGCATCGAACGAACGCGAAACAGCGTATCGAGGACGGCGGCGCCTACGCAGAGGACGTGACGTGGAGGCACCTTCAAGTCGAAACCAGCGCCGGAGTTCAAAGACGCCTGCCGGTCGCTTTGTCGAAGAGATGCACGGAGGCTGGATCGATCGCAAATCCGAGCATGTCACCGAAGCGGATCTGGAGCCGCTCGCGGAAAAGGCAGGAGATCTGCTCGCCGCCGCAATCGATCTTCACGAAGATTTCCGATCCGGTGCCCTCGACCATCGCGGCTTTACCCTCTATGCCGCCCTCCGCCGCGCGGATGTGTTCCGGACGGATGCCGTAGACGATTGGCTTGCCGCCCAGATGCTGGAGATCCAAGCCCTGCGGCAGCGGCAGGATCAGACCCTTGTCGCTGCGGAACGAGCCTTCCTCGATCCTGCCATCGATGAAGTTCATCGAAGGCGAGCCGATAAAGCCGGCCACGAAGAGATTGGCCGGCCGGTCGTAGAGATCGAGCGGAGCGCCCACCTGTTCGATCAAGCCGTCATGCAGCACGACGATTTTGTCCGCCATGGTCATGGCCTCGACCTGGTCGTGGGTGACATAGATCGTTGTGGTGCCGACGCGCTGATGCATGGCCTTGATTTCGCCGCGCATCTGCACGCGGAGTTTCGCATCCAGGTTCGAAAGGGGCTCATCGAAAAGGAAGACCTTGGGATCGCGCACCAGCGCGCGGCCCATCGCCACGCGCTGACGCTGACCGCCCGATAGCTGGCGCGGATAGCGGTCGAGCAGCTTTTCAAGGCCGAGAATGGCGGCAGCCTTTTGGACGCGGCCGGCAGTCTCGCTGGCATCGGCCTTTCTCAGCTTCAGGGCAAAGCCCATGTTGTCGGCAACAGTCATATGCGGATAGAGCGCATAGTTCTGGAAGACCATGGCGATGTCGCGGTCGCGGGCCGGCAGGTTGCTGACTTCACGGCTGCCGATGCGGATCTGGCCGTCGCTGACCTCTTCGAGACCCGCGATCATGCGCAGCAGAGTGGACTTGCCGCAGCCGGAGGGGCCGACGAGAACGACGAATTCGCCGTCGCCGATGTCGACGCTGATATCGTGGATGACCTTGACTGCGCCGAAGCGCTTCTGGACGTTTTGAATGTTGACGGGTGCCATTGTTGCTTCCTGTCTGAAATCTTGAAAGAGAAGGCGGTCATCCGCCCTTGACGGCGCCTGCGGTCAGTCCGGCGACGATCTGCTTCTGCGCGAACATCGTCAGCACGAGAACAGGCAGCGTCACGATCAGCGCTGCGGCTGCAAGCGGCCCCCAGCTCACCTGCTCGAAGGAGAGCATGTTGTAGACCGCGACCGGCAGGGTTCTGGTCTCGCGGCTGGCGAGCACGATGCCGAAAACGAAATTGTTCCAGGAGAAGATCACCGAGAGAATGAAGGCAACGACGATGCCGGGCCTTGCAATCGGCAGGGCGACGAGACGAAACACTTGCCAGGGCGTCGCTCCGTCGATGCTGGCGGCTTCCTCCAATTCCATCGGCGTCGTCTCGAAATAGCCGATCATGATCCAGACGACGATCGGAACCGTCACGACGAGATGGATGATGATCTGCGGCCAGAGTGTGCCGAGCAGGTTCAGCCACTGGAACAGCAGGAACAGCGGGATGAGGAAGGAAAGGCCCGGCGTCATGCGCGCTATCATGATGACGATCGCCGATCGCTCAGCTTTCAGCCTCGCGATGCCATAGCCGGCGGGTACGCCGATCAGCAGCGCCAGCAAAGTGGCCGCGCCCGTCACCAGGATCGAATTCCAGAAGTAGAGGAAGAAATTGTTCTCCTGGAATACCTTCACATAGTTCGTCCAGGCAAAGCGATCCGGAATGAAAATCGGCGGATAGGCGCCATTGTCGATCTCATATTTCAGCGACAGCGAGATCATCCAGAGGAAGAAGAGGATGACCGGCGAAACCATGACCAGCGCCACGAAAAACAGGCCGATGCGGTTGAGCGTCTTTTGCGTCATGATCATTTCCCCTCCGCATCCGTCCATCGGGTGCGTTGCCTGACCATGAGAAGCACGAAGGACAGCGCGACGACGACGATGAAGAACACCACCGCCATGGCCGAGCCGTAGCCGATGTCGTAATAGGAGAAGGCGGTGTTATAGAGATAGATGTTGATCGTTTCCGAGGCCGTTCCCGGCCCACCCTGGGTCATGGCGTAGATGATGTCGAAGCTCTTGATGGCATCGATGCTGCGGATGATGACGGCAATCATCAGGAAGGGCGCGATCATCGGCAGGGTGAGATAGCGGAATTTCTGCCAGGCGTTGGCGCCGTCGATCTCGGCACTTTCATAGGGTTCCCGCGGTACGGAGGCGAGCCCGCCGAGAACGATCAGCATGATCAGCGGCGTCCACTGCCACGTCTCGACCAGCACCAGCGAGGGAATGACGCTGAACTGGTTGTATATCCACTCTTGAGGACCGATACCGACCAGCGACAGAAGATAGTTGAGCACGCCGAGCTGCGGGTGGAACATCATGGTCCAGACCAGCGCGACCGCAACAGGCGTTGCCATCATCGGCATGACGAAGATGCCGCGGAGAAACCCTCGCAGCGGAAAGTTCGCATCGAAAATCAGGGCTGCCAATGTGCCGAAGAAGAGCGGCGCCACCACCGACAGGAAGGTGTAGGTCACCGTGTGCCAAAGCGCTTCCCAGAAACGGGCGTCCGTCGCCAGACGAAGGTAATTGTCAAAGCCGACAAAGCTTTGCGATTGACCGAGCGTCCAGCGGTTGACGCTCATCCAGAGCGTGAACGCCCAGGGAAAGACGATGACGGCGGCAATGACGATCAGTGCCGGGATGACGAACGGCCAGTAGTTCGGAGCAAGCCTGTTCGGCTTGCTCCTGTTGCCCGTCGCCTTCTCGGCTGCCGTATTTTCGATGCTCACGGAGGCCATCAACCCTGCTCGCTTCGTGCAAGAACGGGCTCGAATTGCGCCGTGGCGGTCTTGAGTTCGCTTGCGGGATCGCTGCCGCCGATCATGTTGGTTAGCGCCACGCCGTAGATGTCGCGGAACTCGGTGACCGGGATGATGACGGGCAGGGCGAGCTGCGAGACCTTGCCGGAGCCGACAACGGCATCCACCCAAGCGCTCGGCATCTTGACGCCCTTGCGGACGGCTTGGTCCTCAAGCACGGACTGGCGGAAGGGAACGCCGGCACCTGCTTGCAGCAGGCGTGCGCCCATGTCGTGCGAAATCACCCACTGGCAGAACAGGTAGGCAGCTTCCTTCTTCTGGCTGGCGGCGGTGACGCCGATGCCGTCGCCGGTCGTGGCTGCCGCCTGCGCATTCGGACCCTTCGGCATGATGCCGTAGCCGACCTGTCCGACGACGCGGGACTTTTCCGGGTCTTCGATCGGCGGAGCAAAGCCGACGCCGTCCAGCCACATGCCGATCTTGCCCTGCAGGAAAGCCGACTGCGATTCCGCCCAGTTGAAGCCGGAGACGCCGGGAGGAGCCGACTTCGTCATCAGGCGCTGGTAGAGATTGGCGGCGTCGAGCGCGCCCTGCGAGGTCGTCTGCAGCTTGCCGTCGGCCCCGAGTGGGGTCGCGCCGTAGCCGAGCATGAAGGTGGTCCACACGGGCGTGTTGGCGTTCTTCAGGCCGCGGGCGACGAAGCCGTAGGTGTTGGTCGACTTGTCGGTCAGGGCTTCCGCGGCCTTGACCATGTCGTCGAAGGTTTCCGGATATTTCAGGCCCTTCTTCTCGAAGAGGTTCTTGTTCCAGTAGATGATCCAGTAGTCCACCGAGAAGGGGAAGGACCGCATGACGCCATTGGAATCCTTGGCGAATTTCAGGCCGGCTTCGGCGAAATCGCTTTCCGTCAGTGACGGATCGGTCAGCGACGGATCCTTCATGAAGCCGCTGATGTCGGCAAGCCAACCGCCCTTTTCGAACTGACGCTTCTGGACGTGGTAGCTCAGGTGAACGACGTCGAAGCTCGGCTTTCCGGAGCTGAGCTCGATCGTCGTCTTCTGGCGCTGCTGCTGCTCCGGCGTTGCCTCGGCATTGACCTTGATGCCAGTCAGCGCCTCGAATTCGCTCAGATATTTGAGAATGGTCTCGCTGCGCGGGCTCTTGATCAGGTTCACTTCCAGCGTCGTGCCCGAAAAACGCTTCCAATCCAACGCAGCCGATGCCGGGCGAACGCCCAGAAGACCTGCGGCGCCGATGGCGGCCGTGCCGGCAAGAAAGCCGCGGCGTGTCGGATTCATGAATGATGTTGGCATGTTATTTTTCCTCCTTGGCGCTCGGAATTCTCCTTACTCCGAGCTGTTGTCTTCTATATCGCTAGCGCCCGATCCCTTGCGTGATGGATATGGGCCACCAGATTGTTGACGGCGTCCTCCGCAGATCGCCGTTCGATCGCCTGCAGAACCTTCAAATGTTCTCCCATGACCGGCCCGACGCGTCCGTCGATACGAAAGCGTTCCTGGCTGATCAGGCGCATCTTGATGGAATTGACGCGATAGGCATTCGAAATGATCGTATTGCTGAGCGCATCGATAAAGGCGTCATGCATGCCCCAATCGACCGACTGTGCGTGGAGTTCAAGCTCGTGGGAGCCGTCTCCATTGTCGATGGCGTCGACAATATCGCGATGCTGCTTCATGAGCCGCGCGATGTCGTCGTCGGACGCCTTCCGGGTGAAAACGGCGACCGCTTCCTTTTCCAGGACGACGCGGAACTGGAAGGCCTCACGAATGAGGTTGAGATCGATATGCGCGATTTGAAGCCCGCGTTGCGGGACCGTTTTGATCAGCCCCTCAGCCTCAAGGCGGGGGATGAGCTCACGGATCGCGCCGAGCGTCAGCCCCGTCAATTCGACAAGGCGGCGCTGTGAAATGAATTGACCGGGACGGACATCGCGCGCCAGCAGGTGGCGGGTAAAGCTCTCGTAAGCCTTCTCCCTCAGCGTCGTCTGTTCCCCGGTTTCCTCCATTGCGTCTCCTTCGCGCACAGCCAAATCTCACGCCGCCTTCGACCGGAATAGCGACTCGAAAGCGTCGGCCAGCTGCTTTTGCCCTTCGCCGGATATTGAAACGAGCGGAGGACGGACCGCAAGCCACATCTGATCGCCGGTCGATCTTGCCACCATGACTTTTACCGCCGGTGTGACCGGATGCTTCAGGAGTTCGACCACGAAGTCCGCAATGCGGCTATCCTCATATCCGTGCTCGGCCATGGCCTTGACTTCGCGCGGCAGGAAATTTGCCATGCCCGAGATCGCGCCCTGGCCCCCGAGCTGCACGCCCTTGGCCAGATGCCGCTCGTCACCGATCAGGATGATCAGATCCCCATGCGCTTTCAGCAGAGATTCGGTGTACGGCCAGTCGCCCGAGGAATCCTTGACGCCGACCACAGCCGGAAAAGCCTTGCGAAGCCGGCCGATCAGCGGGACCGAGAGCGCCACCATCGTCACCGACGGAATGTTGTAGACGATGACATCGCGGGCGGTGTCGCCGAGCTTCGAAAATACCGCGCCGAACCAATCGAAAAGGCCGTTGTCGCTGACATTCTTGAAATAGGAAGGGGGCGCAAGCAGGATATTACGAACACCCTTGGCAAGCGCATATCCCGCCTGCGCGGCCGCATCCTCTGCAGCATCGACCAGAACGCCGACTACGATCTGGTTGGCCGCGATTCCGGCATCTAGAAATGCCGACAGGACAAGCTCACGCTCATGCGTTCCGATAGAAGAACCTTCACCGGTCGTTCCGAAAAGCGTTACGCTGGCGCAGCCTGCCGAGAGGCTACGCTTTGCCTGTTCGATCATCGCGTCGACTGCGATCGCGCCAGTCGAATCAAATGGCGTCGCAAGAGCGACTGAGAGCCCAAATTTCTTCGTCAATTAAAATCCTCCTCGCGGTTCACTGAAGGCGTAACACGCTAACATGTTAGTTGTAAAGAGGTGATCGCGGCACTGACATCTGTTGCTGTCACAGTGAGCCAAGCTGCAGTTTTGCTGCCGGGAGCCATCTCAATCGTTGCAGAATGATGAGATTTATCTATCGCAATGGGGCAAAATAATCGATTTTTCTGCGGCCCAAGTCTTCGATACAGTCTGGCCTATAGGCAGAATTTTATACGCGCGAATGCGGCTATCCAGCTCAGCCTCCTATCGAAGCCACCGTCCCAATCCGACGAGCACATCGGGGAATGGTGACCCCGCCTCGACTGAGCAGCAACTGCGTGTGAAGAGGGAAAAATGGTAGATAGAACAATCCGGCTCGGCATTATCGGTTTGAGCTCCGCTGAATCCTGGGCTGCGAGAGCGCATGTTCCGGCACTGAAGGCTATAACCGGTTACGAGATTGCGGCGCTCTCCACGTCGAATATCGACTCGGCTGCGAAGGCTGCAAAGACATTTGATGTACCGGCCTTTTTCGACAATCCGGTGCAACTGGCGAAGCATCCCGATGTGGATGTCGTGGTCGTTGCGGTGAAGGTTCCGCATCACCGGGAGTTGGTTACGGCCGCCCTCGATGCGGGGAAGCCCGTTTATTGTGAATGGCCACTCGGCAATGGCAGGCAGGATGCCGAAGCCATGGCTGCGTTGTCGCGGGACGCTGACGTCACCGGCTTCGTCGGGCTGCAAGGCCGCGCTTCTCCGGCACTACGCTATATCCGCGATCTTGTGAAAGCAGGTCACATCGGCGACGTGGTTTCGACCACACTGGTGGGGTCGGCTGGCGCCTGGGGGGCTACGATCGATCCACGCCTCGTCTATGGTCTCGATCGTAAAAACGGGGTGTCTATGCTGACGGTTCAGTTCGGTCACACCATTGATGGTCTATGCTGGTGCCTGGGGGAATTTTCCGAAATATCCGCCACCCTGGCAACGCGTTTCCCGATGGTGAAGCGAACGGATACGGGCGAAATGGTGCCGAAAACGATCGACGATCAGATCGCGGTCGGCGGCATTTTGCAGAATGGAGCCGTCGCCTCGGTTCACTATCGCTCCGGATCATCTTCCGTCGCCAATTTTCTCTGGGAGATCAATGGCACAGAGGGAGATCTGGTGATCACCAGCAACCAGGGCCGATTGCAATATAGTGACTTCCGAATTCAGCACGGTCCTGGCAAGGGAGGCAAACTGGCTGACATGGTGGTGCCGGAGGCCTATAAACTGGTTCATACCTGTGCTCCGACCGATATGTTCTATACGCTCGCCCATGCCTATACGCTAATGCACAAGGATATCGTCAACGGAACGTCCCATGTACCGAGGTTCTCCGATGCCCTTGTCCGCCACAAGATGATCGAGTCGATCGAAACGGCGTCATCGACAGGCTCGCGCCAAGCCTACCTGTAAGCCCCTGCCTATCGGCTGAAAGCGCCACGCGCTCCTTGGGCGCGTGGCGCCAATTTCCCTTCGGTCATTTGAACAACTGATGATGGGAGATCAGTTCCTTGGTCAAACTTACGATCGCTTCCAGGTCAGGCCCGAATTCCACGATCTGATAGCAAAGAAAAACGCGGTGCGCCTCGACGGGAACGCTCACCGGGACTGTTATCAATTCCCCTCGCGCAAGCTCCTCCGCGACCAGGCGCGCAGGAACAAGACCAATCGCAAAGCCGCTCTTGATCATGAGAAGCGTCACCGAGAGGCTATTGCAGGTGCTGACGCGGCTAGGGGCACTGCCGCCAAGCGAAAACCAGTTTGTCATCGTGGTGTGCAGGCGTGCCGTCTGCGGGCTGACGATGAGGTGGTTCTGCGCCAGATCGGCGGGCGTCAAAATACCCGGCGGCAATTTGAGCTTGCTGCTCGCAATCCACGCCAGCTCGTTTCGTCCGATCGGCACCCGCTGAATATGGCTTGCCACGCCGGGTTCGGAGATGACAGCGATATCGAGCTGATGGTCGTTCAGCAGCGCGCTTATCATGCCGGTGTCGCCAACTGTGACCGATGTCTTCAGCTTGGGATATTGCTGCTCCAACCGACCCATCAGATCGGTGAGGCAAACATGGGCGAAGCTTTCATTTACGCCCAGTCTCAGGAGGCCAAGCAATGGGTTTCGTTTCTTGAAGCGGACCACCGCCTCGTCTGCCGTCTCCAGCATCCGGTCCGCATACTCGAGCAACGCATGGCCATCAGCCGTCAGCGTGACCTTCGGGCCATTGCGGGTGAAAAGCTCCGTGCCGAGGACTGCTTCGAGATCCTGGATGCGATGTGAAATGCTCGGCTGCGTAATGCCGACATGCTGCGCGGCCGCATGAAAACTGCCGAGGCGAGCGATGCGCTCGAAAGCGCGTATCTGAGCGAGTGTGATAGCCATGATAAGTTTTATCAATCGGAATGGCTAAAAACAATCGATTTTTCTCTTTGCTCCCATGCTGCTATGCAGGTTTACGACGTCTTAATGACTGTCATATCTGGGAGGATAGCGATGCCGGTACTTTCGGTAAACGACGGCGAGATTTTCTATGAGGAAAGCGGTGAAGGATATCCGGTGCTTCTGTTCGCGCCGGGTTTCCTGGGATCGCGGATAGAGCGCTGGCGCACCAATCCTTCGCGTCCCGGCGTCGATCAGGACTGGCGCGATCCCATTCCGGTCTTCACGCCGCATTTCCGCGTTATTAGCTTCGATGTCCGCAATGCCGGAAGTTCTCGCGCCAGCATCGGTCCGGACTACAGCTGGTCCTCCTACACCGCGGATCATCTTGCACTGCTCAAGCATCTCGGCATTGCGCGATGCCATGTGATGGGAGGCTGCATCGGCGTCTCCTTTGCGCTGGCTCTGGAGCAGGCGGCACCGGGGACAGTCTCGGCTCAGATTCTGCAAAACCCGATCGGGCTCAGCGACACCAACCGTGCTGCCGTCGACGGCGAGGTCGCCCACTGGGAGTCGACGGTTGCAGGTCGGTCCGATGTCGATCCAGCGCTCTTGAAGGCGGCGGGTGAACGCATGTTCGCCACCGATTTCATCTTCAGCGTGACCCGGGAATATGCAGCAACCTCCACCGTGCCCACGCTGCTCATGCCCGGCGACGACACGATGCACCCGGTATCCGTCTCAGCCGACATCGCCCGTCTCACGAAAGCGGAGGTGCTGGCGCCGTGGAAAGGGCCGAAATACCGGGATGCCGCCATCGAACGCGCCCGTGATTTCCTTCTTGAGCATACTCCGGAGGTGTCGTCATGACGATGAACGGATTTGCCGCTCACGATGAAGACAGCGTCATCGAACCCGTCCTTGAAACCTCGGGACTAGACGTACCTCAGCACTCCTTCCGCCGCCAGTTCGATGCTCTGGCGCTTTCGGTCGAAGTTTTCGTCGTCGTCGCGCTGATCATCAATATCGTCGTGACCTTCTCCAATACGATGCTTCGGTACATTCTCGGTCAGGATTTGCCCTGGGCTGCCGATGTGTCCACGCTTCTCCTTTCCATCATCACCTTTCTCGGAGCGCCGGCCTTTATGCGGCGGGCATCCGGAATGGCCTATATGGCCATCATTGATCAGGCGACCGGGCTTCGGCGCGACATCCTGAGAAGTTGCGGCTTTCTGATCGTCATTGCGCTTTGCCTTCTTTCCCTGTCCGTCTTCCCCGACTTCTTTGCCGCGCAGGTCAAGCAGGTTCTGCCGGTTCTGCAAATGTCGCTCGGGGTTGTCGCCATATGGCTAGGCGTCGGCCTCGTGCTGACGATCATCTATACGATCGAGAAGCTGTCGGACGTTTCGTGGACTGGGCTGGCCATCGCGTTTGCCATCATGGCTGTGCTCGGCGCTTTGGTGATGCTTCTTCGCAGCGGCTATTATTCGGGGGCGCTGGAGCTGGATCCGTTCCTGCCCATCCTCGGCTTCCTGGCCTTCGCCTTCGTCACTGGCACGCCGATCCCGTTTATCCTGGCCTCCGGTGGTGCATTGTACTTCGTCATGACAGGCGATGCGCCGCTGGTCGGGATTCCGGCCGCCTATCAGTATGGCATCAGCAGCTTCGTCCTTTTGGCAATCCCGTTCTTCATGGCCGCCGGGGCGCTCATGGATGTAACGGGCATGGCCCGCAAGCTGATCGATATGGTCCAGGAATGGGTGGGGCATTGGAAGGGTGGCCTGCTGATCGCCGAAGTTCTCGCAACATATGTCTTTTCGGGCGTCAGCGGCTCCAAGGCCGCCGATATCGCTACCGTTGGATCGGTCATGAGGGCCCCGATGCGGGAGCGCAACTATCCATCGACGGAATTCGTGGCTGTGCTTGCCGCGTCTGCTGCCATGGCTGAAACCATCCCACCGTCCGTTGCAATGCTGATACTGGGCTCGGTGACCAGTCTTTCGGTCGGCGCACTTTTCGTTGCGGGCTTTCTGCCGGCGGCGATCCTGGCAATCGCCTTGATTCTCGCGATAGTCCTTCGCGGCCGGAAAAGAGAATGGCCCAAGGGTGCTCCGTTCAATTTGAAAAGGGCGTTGTTCAGCCTGCCACCGGCTCTGCCTGCACTGGGTGTGCCCGTTATCGTCATTGGTGGCCTTGTCGGTGGTATCGCGTCGCCGACGGAGTCCTCTTCCTTCGCTGTCGTATATGGCTTTGTCGCAGCACTCTTCTTCTACCGGAGCGTAGGGCTCGCTTCTTGCTGGCGTGCGCTGCGGGAAGGAGCGCTTGTCGCGGGTATGGTGCTGCTGATGGTGGGCATGGCCAATTTGATGGTCCAAGCAATCGTGGTGGATGGTCTCGGCGCGACGATGGTCAGCGTGTTCAGTCAGACGGTAAGCCCAACGGTCTTTCTCTTCGTCAGCGTCGCGGCTCTCATCGTGATCGGCTTCGTGCTTGAAGGTTTTCCGGCCATTCTGATATCGGCGCCGATCCTTCTGCCGCTTGCCGTCAAGCTGGGCATTGATCCGCTTCAGTTTGGAATCCTCATCATCATGGCCACGGGCATCGGCGTAATGATGCCGCCGATCGGTATCGGCTTCTACATCGCCTGCACGGTCGGTGAAGCCCCCATCAATGCGACGATGCGTTCGAGCATGTACTACAACGCCTTCCTCATCCTGGGCGTCGTGGTCGTCATCCTCTTTCCGCAGATCACCACATGGCTGCCGACGGTATTCGGCATGCACTGAAATGCAGCATCTCATTGAAACGCCTAAGCTTAATCATACCGGGAGGGTATAATGAAAAAATCCAGCATCGACCTCGGCACAGCAACCCGCAGCCGTCGTGAATTCCTCAAGCTTTCGGCGGCGGCCGGTGCTGCGGCCACTGTCGCGGTCACGGGCCTGGCGACGCCTGCCCTTGCGCAGCGGGCTCGCACCCTGCGCTTCGGCAATCCGCAGCCCACCAGTTCGAACTACCACAAGGCGATGATGATGTTCGCGGAGGAGGTCGCGACGCTTTCATCGAACAAGATCAAGATAGAGACATTCCCGAACTCTCAGCTGGGTAGCATCAAGGAAATGCTGACGGCCGTGCAGCTCGGCACCCTGTCGATGAGCAATGCCACGCCCGCCTGGTATTCCAATTTCATCCGGCAGATGGATGTGTTCACCTTGCCGTTCCTTATCTCCTCCCCGGACAAATTGAGATCATCGTTCGACGGCGCCTTCGGCGCGAAGATGGAGGAACTGTCGGAAGCGGCCGGGTTCAAGATCCTTGGCTCGTGGCTGATGGGCGCGCGCCATATGGTCAACAACGTGCACCCGATCAATACGCCCGCCGATGTTGCCGGCCTGAAGTTTCGGGTTATCTCAAGCCAGGTGTACCTCCAGGCCTTCCGCGCCATGGGTGCCAATCCCGTCGCGCTCGATTCCGCTGAAATCTACCTTGCCATGCAGCAGAAGGTCGTTGATGGACTGGAATATCCCATTCCTGACCTGATCGATGTCAAGCTCTACGAGGTGAGCAAATACGTCTCCCTCACAAGCCATGTCACCGATTTCTTCGTCGTATCGATGAACAAGGGACTGTGGGACGGCTTCGGGAAAGAAGAGCAGGGCATTCTGCAGGCCGCGATGAAGAAGTCGATGGATTGGGAATGGCAGGCTCAGCCGCAGACAACAGCCGCGGCCGCCGAGAAACTCAAAACCCTCATGCAGATCAACGATATCACCCCGGAAAATCGCGCGCTGTTCGTAAAGGCGACCCAGCCTGTCTACCAGCAGTTCGAGGCTTCCATCGGCAAGGATATTATCGATCTGGCTGTCAAGGAACTGGGCTGATGCAAAGGGTTTCAGCAGGAGAAATGGAATGACGAAAGTCGCAGTGATCGATGACTGGCAGGGCGTCGCCCGTACCAGTGCGGATTGGAAGCCCTTGTCTGCCCGCGCGGATGTGAGCTTCTTCGAAGATTCCCTCTCAGGGGAGGATGCCGTCGTCAGGCGTTTGCAGGATTTCGACATCGTGATGACGATGCGCGAGCGGACACCCTTTCCGGCAAGCCTGATCGCGAGATTGCCGAAGCTTCGGATGCTGAGCGTGACGGGCATGCGCAACCTCTCGGTGGATTTGAATGCCATGGCCGAGCGGGGCATCACCGTGACGCGCACCGAAGCAGGCGAGGGCGGTGAGGCAACGGCGGAGCTGGCGCTTTGCTTGATGCTTTCGGCTGCGCGTCGCGTACCGGCAGGTGACGCGGCGATCCGGGCGGGAGGCTTCCAGAGCGGCGTGGCTCCGGGCTTTGTTCTGCGTGGAAAAACGCTTGGCCTGATCGGGCTTGGACGGCTTGGAGCCCTCGTTGCATCCTATGCGAAAGCGCTCGGGATGAACGTGCTGGCCTGGAGCCCGAACCTGACGGCAGAGCGCGCTGAAGCCGCCGGAGTGGCTTATGCGACAAAGGACGAGCTTGTCGCGCGCGCCGACTTCATCAGCATCCATATGGTCCTTGCGCCGCAGACGATCGGCATCATCGGAGCGCGTGAGTTCTCGCTGATGAAACCAGGCGTCGTGGTGGTCAACACATCGCGTGGCCCCCTCATCGACGAGCCGTCGCTACTGGCCGCGCTTGCGGCAGACAAGGTCGTTGCCGCTCTTGATGTCTACAACCAGGAGCCCCTGGCGGCCGATCATCCTTTGCGCAGCTCCAAGAACACCGTTCTGTCGCCGCATCTCGGCTACTGCGTGCGCGAAAATTTCGACGTCTTCTACAAGCAGTCGATCGAAAATGTTCTCGCCTTTCTGGACGGAGCGCCGATCCGCCTCCTGACCGCTACGAAATAATATGGAAATTCCTTCAATCAAAGGGCACCGCAATGGATAAGATCGCAACGAAGCAAAGCCGCAATATCGTCAAACAGGCGGCAGCAACGCGGGAAAATATTCGGGGCATTCATCTTACCTTCCCTGCACCGACCATCATCGAGGTTCTCTCCTCGCTGGATCTCGATTTCGTCTATCTGGACGGCGAACATGGCTCCTTCGATACGAGGGACCTTGAGACGGCGTGCATCGCAGCCGAACGATATGACATGGTTCCAATTGCCCGCGTTCCAGATCGGTCTGCGGCAACCATCACGCGGTTCCTCGATCGAGGCGTACGCGGCATCATTATTCCGCATGTAGACTCGGTGGCCGATGCCAAGGAAGCGCTTGACGCGGTCTATTTTTCGCCGCAGGGCAGCCGCTCGTTCGGTGGTGGCCGGCCGTTCTTTACCGAGATCGACGATCTGCCCGGCCATCTTGCCGCCTGCAATGAAAATGTCTCGGTCGGCATCATGATCGAGAGCACCGAAGGGCTCGAAGCAGCAGAAGACATTGCGGCGCTACCTGGCGTCGATTATTTCAGTTTCGGTCTCAACGATCTCGCCCAATCGCTTGGATATCCCGGCGAGCCAAATCATCCCGAGGTGAAGCGCATCGTTGAGGAGACGACCCAGCGCATCCGTCAGGCAGGAAAGCCTGTCCGCGAAGACTTCATGAATCTCGCATGGATCAATCAGGTTCTTCTTGCGGGTGCTCGCAAATTGCTCGTACAGCAATCGACGAAAGCCTACTGAGGAGGAATATCATGCAAGAGAAATACATTCATAACGCGGCGAACCTTCTGGCGAAGGCGCGTCTTCAAGGCCTATCCCTGAAGGAGTTGCCGGCGGATGCGAGGCCAACCACCTTTGCCGATGCGGCCGCCATCCAGAATGAAACGGCAAAGATCCTGGGCGAGAAGATTGTCGCCTATAAGGTTGCCGGCACCGATCCTGAGACCGTGATGTGGGGCGGAATCCTGGCGTCCCGCTTACTCGCGCACCCTGCGAAGCTGCCTGCCTCGGCTGTTCCGCTGCTGGGCGTGGAAGGGGAGATTGCCTACCGCTTGAACGTCGACTTGGAGCCCTCTCACCGAACGCTGACGCTCGAGCAGTTCGATGAGATGACGACCGTCGTGCCGACGATAGAAGTGGTGGATACGCGGTTCGTCAGCTACACGGACGCACCGCCCATGGATCGCAACGCGGATTTCATGTCCAACGGCGCGCTCGTTTACGGCGACCCGTGGCCCAATAGCAAAGCAACCGATTTCACCAAACTTCCGATCAAGCTTTCCAGTTCGGGAGAGGTCTTGTCGGAGACCGTGGGCGGCCATTCCGCGGTCGACTCCCGACTGCCGGCTTTGGCGTTTTTCCGGTCGAAGCACCGTCCTGATTATGTGCCTCAGGGAACGATCATCACGACAGGCACCTATACTGGATTGAAATTCGCCAAACCCGGCGACACCGTTTCCGTAGCCTTCGAAGGCTACGGCCCGCTTGAGATCACCTTCACGGTGTGACGCCAGGCAACAGGATGAATGTCTAAAGCTGCGAGCGAAGGAAGCCGGCTGCCGCTGAAACGCCAGACGGTTTCCGACGCTTCGACGGGAGGATGCCATGCCCTTAAACTTTGACCTGCAAAACACCACGAGGATCGTGTTCGGCCAGGGTAAGATTGCCGATCTCGATCATCTGCTGAGCCGAAACGAAAGGGTCCTGCTCCTTTTCGGTGGAGGAAGCATCAAGTCAAACGGAGTCTATGATCAGGTCATGCGCGCACTGGGAGACCGGCACGTCATTCCGTTTGGCGGCATCGAGCCCAACCCTGAGTACGATACCATCCTTGAGGCCGCGAGGCTCGCGCAGCATGAAAAAGCGACGTTCGTTCTCGGCGTCGGCGGCGGCTCCGTTATCGACGCTGCGAAGTTTCTGGCCGCCATAATTCCCGTCAAGTCCGGGGACGCATGGGATCTGCTCGTATCAGGTGCCGCCTTGCCGGATCCGCTGCCGAACGGCGCTGTTCTGACGCTGCCGGCAACCGGCTCCGAAAGCAATCCCGTGTCCGTCATGTCGCGTCGGACCCGCGGCCTGAAACTGCCTTTTGCGATTGAAAAGGCCCGTCCGAAATTTGCCGTCCTCGATCCCTCGACAATGAAATCCCTGTCCCGGCGGCAGTTGGAGAATGGCGTCGTCGACGCGGTGACCCATGTGCTTGAGCAATATCTGACGCAGCCGGCCAATCTCCCGATCCAATATGGCTTCAGTGAAACCCTGCTGACTGTCCTGTTCGAGGCCGGGCCGAAACTCATCGATGAGCCGACGGATGAAGTGCGCGACACGGTCATGTGGGCGGCCAATCAGGCGTTGAACGGGCTTATCGGCGCTGGCGCACAACAGGATTGGTCGACCCATATGATCGGCCACTCACTCACGGCGCTCTACGGCATCGATCATGCGCGGACGCTGTCGCTCGTCATGTCGCATCTGTTGCGCGACCAGCTGGAGCTCAAGCTCGCAATGCTAGCCCGCTTCGGCCGGAACGTGTGGAAGCTCGAAGGGAGTGACGACCGTGCAGTTGCCATGGAAGCGATCGCTTTCACGGAGCAATTCTTCAGCCGCATGGGCTGCCCTGTACGTCTGAGCGAATTGCCGAATATTGCCTTTGATGTGGAGCACATCATCGAACATCTGGAAAAGGCGCATCAGTTGCCTCTCGGCGAGAGACAAAACCTGAATGCAGAGGATGTCCGGCGGATTCTCAAAGCCGCTGCGTGAGCCCATTCACAGGAATCATTTCCAAACAGTTCGGGAAATTGACGATGAAGAAACTTATAAACGATCCCAAATTTGTCGTTCGGGAAATGCTCGAAGGCGTGGTTGCGATGTCGCAGGGGCTTGCCATCTTGTGTGACGAGAATGTTGTCATCCGCAACGATCTTCCGGGCAAGCTCAACAGGAAGGTCGCCGTCATTTCTGGCGGTGGTGCCGGGCATGAGCCTGCACACGCAGGCTATGTGGGTGCTGGGATGCTGACGGCGGCTGTGGTCGGCGACGTATTCACTTCTCCGAGCGTCGATGCGGTGCTTGCGGCCATCCGCGCTGTTTCAGGCCGTGCTGGCGCTCTGCTTATCGTGAAGAACTATACCGGCGATCGGCTCAATTTCGGGCTTGCGGCCGAGATCGCCACGTCGGAGGGCATCCCGACCGAGATGGTTCTGGTTGCCGACGACGTATCGCTGCGCAACACCGTTTCAGTAGAGAGGCGCCGCGGTATTGCCGGTACGGTGTTCGTCCATAAACTGGCCGGCGCGGCAGCCGACGCGCGACTGCCTCTTTCGGATGTAGCGCGCATTGCACGACAGGCAGCTTCCGAGGTTCGCTCGATGGGCGTCGGGCTTGGCACCTGCATCGTTCCTGCTGTCGGTCATGCCGGTTTCAGCCTCGGGGAAAACGAAATCGAATACGGACTGGGCATCCATGGAGAAAAGGGTGTCGAGCGAATGGCAATGAAACCGGCCGATGAGATTGTCGACGACGTGCTCAGCACTATCCTGTCGGATTTCGGCGAGGCCTCGCCGTCCAATGTTGCGGTCCTCGTCAACGGCCTTGGCGCGACGCCGCAGATGGAGCTTGCAATTGCCCTGCGCCACAGCCTTTTCAATCTGACGCAGCGGGGATTGAAGGTCGAGCGAGCCTGGTGCGGCAATTTTATGACCGCTTTGGAAATGCCGGGTTTCTCCCTTTCGTTGTTGCCGGTGGACAAGGAACGGCTTGAGTTGCTCGACGCCCAAGTGGATGCTGCCGGCTGGGCCGGAAATGGCCTGATCCGCTATCCCTTTGCAGTGGCTGAAGGCGAGGCCGTGGAAGCTGTCTCGCAAATCGATGCGCAGGATGGTCCGCTATCCGACAAATTGCGCACGGCCGCCCGGTCCATCGCCGATGCACTGGAGCAGGCAGAAGCCGAGCTCAGCGATCTCGACGGAAAGGCCGGCGATGGTGATCTCGGCGCAAGCATGGTTCGCGGCGCGGCGGCCATCAGGGAGCTTGCCGACGCAAGCTATGCGACGCCGTCGCGCTTCTTGGCCGATCTTGGAACGTCGGTGCGCCGCGCCATCGCCGGCAGTTCCGGTCCGTTCTACGCGACAGGCCTGGTGCGTGCCGCAACCCATCTGCAGGGGATAGATGATCCAGAAGAGATCGATTGGCTGAAAGCCTTTGCGGCTGCGATCCAGGCCATTTCGGATCTCGGAGGAGCAAAACGCGGCGATCGAACTATGTTGGATGCCCTCTATCCGGCACTGGATGCTTGGGCTAACGCCGCATCTGCCCCGCACTCGCCGGTAGCGGCATTTGCCGCCGCGGCGTCGGCTTCCACCAAAGGCGCGGAGCAGAGTGCAAATCTCACTCCCCGGGTCGGTCGCGCGAGCTATCTCGGCGAACGCGCGCTCGGATTTCCCGATGGTGGGGCCACAGCTGTCGCGATCTGGATGAATGCAATCGAACGCTCGTTGCAGTCCTCCGATTGCTGCCACTGAGGCAATGGGCACCGGGGAGGAATGCTTCGTGATGCGTGACAAAGGTTAGGGTCGGAAGATGTCAGTCCACGGCTTTGCGCAAATCGACCGGGAAAATAAGTCCGGGAACGGGAGCGGTCGTTCGCCTTGCGATCAACTGGGGTTCCAGTCGTATCTTGCGCATCGTCGTGCGACCCTTGAGCGTATCGAGCAGGAACCGCGCGGCGCCGTCTCCCATTTCCTTGGCCGGCACGTCCATGGTCGTCAGGGGGGGGCTGATGTGGGCGGTGAAGTCGAGATTGTCAAAACCAACGATCGAGATGTCATTCGGCACTGCAAGGCCCATCTCATGACATTCGATAAGCGCACCGAAAGCAAGAATGTCGTTGCCGCAGATGATCGCCGTCGGCCGCGGGATCAGCGCCTGCAGCACGCGCAAGGCTTCCCGACCGCTTGGAATGCTGTAGGGGCGCTCGATAATAGCGGACGGATCGAGTTCGATTCCGTGACGGGCAAGCGCTTCCCTGACGCCCGCCACGCGCGTGGCCGCACGGTCGTTGCCCTCCATCAATGCACAGATGACACCGAATGTGCGGTGCCCAAGCCCGTACAGGAATTCGGCTATGTCGAAGGAAGCTTGTCGGTTGTCAATGCCGACGCAGGGATGCGCCCCATCCGGCCTGAACACATAGGTGTTGATGTAGGGAATGTCGGCAGCCGCCAGCATCGGATAGAATTCAGGATGATGACATTCTCCAACCAGAACAAGGCCTTCGGCGCCCCGTTCTATCAGGACAGCGGTCTGTTCCTTTTCCCTGTCCAGGTCGTAGTCGAAGGTCGCGACAAGAAGAGAATATCCTTCGCTGGCAAAGCGCTGCTGCGCGGCGTCGACCAGGCTGGCATAGATCGCATGGTTGAGAGTCGGAATGACGATGCCGATCATGCGCGAACGATTGGAGCGGAGGGCCCTGGCGGCACTGTTCGGCATGTAGCTGAGCGCACGGATCGCGGCCTGTACTCGCTCGCGTGTTTCGGCCGATACGAGATCCGGCGTATTCTGGACTCGTGACACTGTTGCCGTCGAGCATCCCGCCAGTCGCGCCACGTCGCTGACCCGGACAGCTTCACCTTGATTTTTCTGTAATCGTTTTCTTTTTTCTGGCGCCATGATTGATCTTAATAGTCGTCCTCTGACGCCTT
Source organism: Neorhizobium sp. P12A (assembly GCF_008365395.1). NCBI lineage: Bacteria > Pseudomonadati > Pseudomonadota > Alphaproteobacteria > Hyphomicrobiales > Rhizobiaceae > Neorhizobium > Neorhizobium sp. P12A. Next base: position 132,444 of record NZ_QOVX01000007.1, read on the forward strand.
GACAAGATATCCGCAAAACTTTGCCGAGCAATGAATCCGGCATTCAGCCCCAAAATCGGCATTATCTAGGGAGTTTATATGAGATATCCGGACAATCTGAGGTCCTCTTTTCAGCTGCGGTTCCATAGATTCCGTTTGACGCATCCTGCAAAGAAATGTAATCCATTACATTAATGATCTCGACGGGCGGGAGGCCCAGACACGGAGACCAGGCGACGGCAGGTCGAAAAACCCCGTTCGCAATGGTGCGTGCACCAGGGAGGAATGCATGACAGTTGAGGTGGCTCCGGCCTATAGGGCCGAGGTTGACGGGGTTGAGGATCTGCATCCTGTTCCGCGCTGGCTTCAATGGATCGACGAGGCTGCGATCGCAGTCCTGAATATCTCATTGGTAGGGCAAGTTCTGCTCATTTTCGCGAGCACCATTCTGCGAAGCTATACCAATTCCCCGCTTGTGGTCGGCGTAGCCGAAACGGCTCATCCTTTCCTGGTGACCATCTCCTTCCTCGGAGGTGCCGTTTCCTACAGCCGCGGAAATTTCGTCGCCATCACCTTCCTGTCGGATCGGATGCCGGCGCATGTGAAGCCGTTCCTCGCGGCTCTGGTCGAGTGGACCGTTATTCTGGTCACCGCGCTCACTGCTTATTATTCCGTGCCCCTGCTGTTTTCCAATCTGGAAGAGACGACGATCGTTCTCGGCATCGGTTACGCGTGGCTGACAGTGCCGATCACGATCGGATGCGTGCTCTTCGTCGTACATGCCGCGGTCCGTCTGTTCCGGCTTCCCATTGCCGCCGCAATTTCCATGTTCTTCATTCCGGCGATCGCGGTCGCGTTGTTCCTTGTCAGCCAGGATGCGCTCAGCGCGAATCTTCCGGCCCTATATGCCGTGCTTGCCGGCATGTTCCTGGTGCAACTGATCCTCGGGATCCCGATCGGCTTTGTCCTTGCCACAACAGGTATTGTGTGTGTCTTGGGCTCGGAATCCTCGGACATGGTCGCGGTTGTCACGAATGCACAGCGCGGATCGGATGGGTTCATTCTGCTTGCCCTGCCATTCTTCATCTTCGCCGGCTTCATCATGGACCAGGCCGACATCGGCTCGAAGATCGTGAACCTGATCGTTGCGTTGATCGGCCATGTTCGTGGTGGATTGCTGCAAGTCATGGTGGTGGGCTGCTATCTAGGCTCGTGCATTTCCGGCTCTAAGGCCGCCGATATGGCCATGATCGGCATTCCGATGTCCAAGCAGCTCGAGGAGGAAGGGTATCCGGCGCCAGAGCGGGCCGCGGTGCTTGCGGCGGCGGCTGCGATGTCCGAATCCGTGCCCCCGAGTATCGCCCTGATCCTGATTGGATCTGCAACTGGCATATCGACAGGTGCACTGTTCGTTGCCGGTGTGCTTCCGGCGGCGACACTTGCCTTTTGCCAGATGGTGCTCATCCGCATCCGCGCCTCGATGTTCGGCTGGAAGCCCAGGCCGCGTGCGCCTTTCAGCCGGGTCGTCTCGACCGGCCGCAGCGCCATTCTTCCGCTGCTCCTGCCGGTCATCCTCATCGGCGGCATCATTGGTGGTTTCGGCACACCCACGGAAGTCTCGACTTTTGCCGTCATATACGGGCTGTTTCTGGGCTTCCTCTACCGCAAGTTCACGCCGGCCACCCTGTGGCAGACGCTGACCAACGCCTCGATGCTGAACGGCATGGTCTTCTTCACGGTCAGCATGGCGACGGTCTTTTCCTGGGCGCTGACACTAGAGGGCGTTACCAGCTCGCTCGCCGATTTCGTCGGCGGTTTCGGACCGACGGGATTTCTTCTGGCGGTGATCGTCATTTTCGTACTGGTCGGCGCTGTTCTCGAGAGTTTCGTCACGATCATCATCCTGGCGCCGTTGCTTATGCCCGTTGCGGTGTCGCTTCATATCGATCCGCTGCACTACGGTATCGTGATGGCTGAGGCATTCGGTATTGGTGTCGTTCTTCCGCCGGTCGGCATCGCGCTTTACGTCGCCTGCAAGATCACGGGCGCCAGGGTGGAGGCCACCAGCCGCATACTGCTTTGGTATTTGAGCGTTCTGGTGATCGGCCTGCTCATACTGGTCGCCGTGCCTTCAATCACAACAATTCTGCCCACCCTGTTCAACATCAAGGGTTGATGGGCAGCGAGGGGAAACGAGAGGAGTGTTACTATGTCCGCATTTGATTTTCTAAACGGAGCAAGCTCCAACGGCGTATCGCGCCGACAGCTGTTGAAACTCGGCGGCGCGGTGGGAGCCGCCTCCATTCTCCCAGCCGGCATTGTGAGGGCTGCGGCAGCGAAGAAGCTTCGGCTCGCCCATCCGGCCCCCACCGAGCACGGCTGGCATCTCTGGGCACTGGAATTCAAGGCGCAGATAGAGAAGCTGACAGATGGCGGCGTGACCGTGCAGATTTTCCCGAATGCCCAGTTGGGAGGAGAGCGCGATATTGCGCAGGCGGTTCGTCGCGGCTCCGTCGAGATGGGTGGCATCGGCGTCGGTCTTTCGGGATGGGTGCCGGAAATGTCCATCACGGACGCTCCCTTCCTTTGGAAGACGCGCCAGCAGGCCTACAACGCATTCGCCGGCGAATTCGGCGACGATCTGCGCAAGCTTTCGCTCGATAAGGGATTCAAGCTCTGCGGCTGGACCGATCTGGGCTTCCGCTGCATGACCAACAACGTCAAGCCTGTGCTCAAGGCGGACGACATGCAGGGCCTGAAAATGCGCGTCCCCAATTCCCGCGCCTATATCGCCCTCATACAGTCTCTGGGCGCCTCGACTGTCGCAGTCGATCTGAGCGAGCTTTATCTGGCCCTCCGGCAGGGCGTCGCTGATGGCCAGGACACGCCGGCTCCGGTTGTGAAATCGACCAAGCTCTATGAAGTCCAAAAATTCGTGTCGAAGACCGACCACGTGCTGACGACGGCCTATATCGTGATCAATCCGGACGCCTACAGCAAACTTTCCGAGACCGAACAGGACGCTTTCAACAAGGCTTCGAAGGCAGCCGACGACCATGTCCGGATGCTGACGGTGCAGCAGGAGACCGAGGCCTACACCTTCTTTGCATCCAACGGCCTCAAAGTTTCGACCGACGTCGATCGCGAGTCGTTCCGAACCAAGACCGCATCGGTTCTGACAGGCAATCCCGACCTTTTCCCTCCCAAGCTGATCGAAATGGCCAACGCAACTGCTTCGTGACCGATCCGACAGATCTCCCAAGTCAACAAGAAATGAGGTTCACTCGATGGAGCAGACTAAGACCACCACCGCGACCCCGCCCCTGGCAAAGCAGGGGCGTCCCATTACCGATGAGATACGCGATATCGTCCGCAGGGATCTGCCTGAGATCGCGGAGATCAGGAATGACGATCTCCGCGCAAAAGTTGTCGAGGCCTGGGCCTTCGCCTTGGCAGGAAGCAGCTATAATTCGCTGGTAGAGATGCCGGCCTGCGGTGTGCCCGGCATATTCGAAGCGATAAGCGGCAATCAGACGGATCATTTTCGTACCGTCACGCGCCAGGCCATTCTGGTAGCGGACGACTTCATCCGGAATTTCCCGCAGCTCGACATAGACCGCGATCTGGTTGTCGCCGGCGCGCTCTGCCATGACATCGGCAAACCGTGGGAATTCGACCCGGTAAACCGGGAACGGTGGGCGTCTTCGCCCCATACCGGAAGGCCGGCATTGAGGCACCCAGCCTACGGCGTCTACATCTGCCTGACCGTCGGTCTGCCGGAAGAGGTCGCACACGTCGCGGCCGCGCATTCGGCGGAAGGCAATATGGTCGCACGCAGCATCGAAAACTGCATCATACATGCCGTCGACGAAGCCTACTGGCAGGTCATGACCGCCGGCAATCAGGTCAAGCCCGAGACGATCCCAGCCGCCTTCCGGCGGCCATAAAAGAACGGGCGGCAACTAAAAACCCGCGACAGGAACGCCGAAGCGCTCCGGTCGCGGGAACGAACGTCTTTGGGGGACGTCAATTGCGCAGATATTCCTCCATCGAGTCATCAAGGGCCTCGACCCAACGCGTATGATGCGTCGGCGACATGTTGCCGGTCATCAGCGAGCGATAGGCATGGTCGCGGAAGCCCATGATGTTGTGGGCCTTGTGATGTTCCCACTCCATGAACGTCTTGTTGGTGCCTTCGATGTCAAAGCTCGGATAGTCGGTCTCTGCGAGTAGCTCCTTCACATAGTCACCCTGATACCAGATCATCTGCTCGGCATCTTCGAGCGTCTCCTCGCGGGCGCGCCACATGTCGAAATTCGCCTGCAGCTCTTCTTCAGGCGGCAGCTTGATGCGGCCCATCATGACGTCACGCGCCCACCAGGCCTGCACGTCGAACATGTTGAACGTGTAGAACTGGTCCTGCATGCCGATATAAAAGAGCTGCGGATTCTTGTCGAAGATCACGCCCTTGTAGAGGTGGTCGGCCCAGAGCCGGTTGGCCGTCTTCAGGCGCAAGTCGTCGGGCAAGAACGGGAAGTGATGCTGGTAGCCGGTGCACAAGATGAGGGCGTCGACCTCCTTGGTCGAGCCGTCGAGGAAATGCGCCGTCCGGTTCTCAAGCTTGGTCAGAAGTGGCCGCTCCTCGAAATTGTCCGGCCAATTGAAGCCCATCGGCTTGGAGCGATAGCTTGTTGTCACGGATTTCGCGCCATATTTCCAGCACTGCGATCCGATGTCTTCGGCCGAATAGCTGCGTCCGACGATCAGGATGTCCTTGCCCTTGAATTCCACCGCGTCGCGGAAATCGTGGGCATGGAGCACACGGCCGTTGAAGGTCTTCACGCCCTCGAAATAAGGCACGTTCGGCGTCGAGAAATGGCCGGTTGCGACGACCACATAGTCGAATTCTTCGTCATACATCCGGTCTTCGATCCGGTTATGCGCGGTCACCGTGAACTTCTTGGTCTCCTCGTCGAAGCTCACCATGCGCACCGGCGTGCTGAACCGCACCCAATGACGGACATTCGCCTTCTCGACGCGGCCCTTGATGTAGTCCCAGAGCACGGCGCGTGGCGGATAGGAGGCGATCGGCTTGCCGAAATGTTCCTCGAAGGAATAGTCGGCGAACTCCAGGCATTCCTTCGGGCCGTTCGACCAGAGGTAACGGTACATGCTGCCGTGGACGGGCTCGCCATATTCATCGAGCCCCGTGCGCCAGGTGTAGTTCCAAAGCCCGCCCCAATCCGACTGTTTTTCGAAGCAGACGATTTCCGGGATTTCGGCACCCTTCTGGGCAGCCGATTGGAAGGCGCGCAATTGGGCAAGGCCGGATGGGCCGGCGCCGATGACGGCTACTCTAGTCATGTATCATTCCCCTTTTATTGGTAGGCTGTCTTCAAACGCATTCCTTTTGCGTCAATCCGGATAGATACCGGGGCTGGTCGGCGCCCCGTCGTCATAGGCCGAAAGCCAGTCGATCGTGTCCTGGCGAAAGCGGGTCAGTCCCTTGTAGTCGATGAGTTCGGGTGGCAGTGTCTTCAACACCCGCGGAAAGCGACGCGCCCATTTCGGCACGGTCACCAGTTCCTGCATGTTCATCAGGTAGCAGCGGATGACGAATAGGATGCCGTTGGAACGCGGCAGCCGCCAGAGGCTCTGGAGTTCGACACGCAGGTGCACCTTTTCGCCGACATTCTGCGGGGTGACCGTCGTGCGATCCGGGCCCCATTTCGGATAGTTCTCCGGGCTGGTGTCGAGCCGTGGATTGATCGTCATCGTCCAGTTGAAGCGACGCGTCGGCTTGCCCTGCTGCAGATTGAGCAGGAACTTCAAGGCGCGGTCGAAAACGCCCATCTGATGCGCCAACGGCACTGGTCCGTGCCATTCCATGAAGTTCATGCCGATGTCGAAATCGAGCGACCAGTCGGCCTGGGTCGTCACCATGCCGGCATCCATCCAGAGATTGCCGTCGCGCTGGTCAACGATGCAGAAGTCTCCCTGCGCCTGCCGTGTGATGTATTCGAACGGTTCATACGGCAGGGTGGATGGATCGCCGAAGGTGAAGGTATCGTCGATGCCGAGCGGCCGGTTGATCCATCTCCACCTGTCGCCGTTCCTGATCAGCGTGAAATGCTCGGGGTAGCCGGCGGCCTGTTCTTCCATCAGCAATTCAAGCGTGTCCCACTGTGCCGACATCATGTGGGGCAGGGCCTGATAGCGTAGCGGGTCCTCCTTCAGGACGAGCGCGCGATCGCGCATCTCCGCAACATAATGTTCGTCGACATCGATCAAGTTTTCGAAGACGGTTCCCGTACGTCCCTTCTCATGCGGTTCCATGTTGACGGAATACATGTATTCGTCCCGCTCGAAGGGAAAGGGAAAGCGGCGAATGTTTTCCGGGCTGTTGCGATAGCTGAAGTCGTCGCGGAAGGTTTCCTGTTTGAAGGCGATGGCCATGGTCATTCTCCCTGTTCCGCGTTTGTCGTCTTGGCTAGAGATCGAGATGCAACGTCTTTCCCTCGAAGCGGGAGACGCAAATCATCACCTTGCCGCCGGCTGCTTTTTCTTCGTCCGTCAAATAGATGTCCTGATGCAGAAGCTTGCCTTCGCAGGCGACGACTGCAGTCTCGCACTGTCCGCAGGCTCCGCCGCGACAGAGGAAGGGCGCATCGACGCCGGCAGTCTCGATTGCTTCCAGCATGCTTTCGTGGTGACCGACATGGACGCTCTTGCCGGAGCGAACAAGTTCGACCGTGAATGGCTTGCCGGGTTGCGAAGAGAGGAAGCGCTCAGAATGCAGGTTCTGCTCCGGCCAGCCGGCCTCGATCCCGGCCTTGAGCACACCGTCGATCATGCCTGACGGGCCGCAGACGTAAAGATGCGTGCCGAGCGGCTGGCTGTCGAGAAGGCGCGCCAGCGGCGGGACGCTGCCTTCCGCGTCGCAGTAGAACTTGATCCGTTGCGAGCCGTAGTGCGCGACCAGCTCTTCGGCATAGGCGGCGCGATCACGGGTGCGCACGGCATAATGCAGCTCGAAATTGGCGCCCTCGCGGGAAAACTGCTCCATCATGGCGATGAAGGGCGTAATGCCGATGCCGCCGGCGATCAAAAGATGCTTGCGGCCGCGCCAGTCCGGCTGGAAGAGATTGACGGGGTAGCTGACCTTGATCTCGTCGCCTTCGCGAACCCTTTCATGCATGAAAGTCGAGCCGCCGCGCGACTCCTCGACATGCAGCACGCTGATCTCGTAAGCAGAGCAATCATGCGGCGCGGACATCAGCGAATAGGCGTTGCGCCTGACATGGCCCCCATCGTTCATCGTTACGATGACGTGGGCACCGCCCGAGAAATAGGGCATCGGCTGCCCATCCAGCCGCTCGAACCGGAAGCGCTTGATGCGGTCGGCAACAGGCGTCACCTTGGTCACACGAACCGGAATTTCAGTACCACCGCTCACAGGAACAATTCCTCCGGATCAGGGGCGCTGCCCGGCTCTTCCGCATCGATATTGACGCCCTGGAAGGCACCGAGCCGGCGAGAATAGTGGTCGCGCACCAAAAGCGGCAGGCCGCAATGGCTGCAGGTGAAGGGGCTGTGGGTCACATCGTCGGTGATGCCCTTGCAGTGCACGCATTGCACCCTTCGCGCCAGCGAGCCGCGATGCTCCGTGATGACGGAGGCGTGGTCCATGCCATATTCCAGCGCGACCATCATCACCTGGCCGATAAAGCCCTCGGTGCCTGAAATATAGAGGCGGGTACCCATACGCGCGCTTGACAGCGATCCCTTCAGCCGGAAGAGCAGCGTCGAGATCGTCGGCGCCACGTAGAACATGTCGGCGCCGAGCTTGCGCAGTGCCTCGTCATGTCCCGCGCCCTGCGAGCCGCGGGCGACGTAGAGGATTTCGCTGCGGGAGAGGGCGGTTTCGTCGAGCGTCGACCGTTGCTCCAGCAGCGCCTTTGCTCCCTCTCCCTCGAGTGCGAAGAGATGTCGCCTTGCGTATGGCTTGATGGCAAGACCGCTATAGACCGGCCGGCTCTTGATGCCTGCAACGAGCATGGGCACTCCTTAACCTATGGCTGTCCTCTTCTTCTTTTCCGGATCATCGAAGGGCAGCATATGTGCAATCGCGCTCGGCTTCACGGTCTTGCCGCGCACTTCGAGCTTCGTGCCTTGCACCGCTTTGTCGACGTCGAGGCGGGCGATCGCCATGGATTTTTTCGTTAGCGACGAATAGCTGGGGCAGGTGATGACACCGACCTTTTTACCGTCTGCGTAAACTTCGTCGCCAAGATCGGCCGGCCCGTCGGCATCGATCAGCATGCCGAAAATCTTGAAGCGTTCCTTGCCTTTGAGCCGCGCATGTTCCTCCGCGCCGCGGAAGCCGGTCTTGCCGGGGCTGACGGTGAAGTCGAGCCCGAGTTCCCACAGGCTGTCGCCCGGCTGCTCGTCAGCGAAGGGATACATCTGCGAATTGTCATAGGGATAGAAGAGCAGGTAGCTTTCGACCCGCAGCATATCGAGAACGGAGAAGCAGCAGGGAATGATGCCCATTTCCTTGCCTTCCGCGACGATCCGGTCCCAGACCATACCGGCATCCTGGCCGCGAACGAAGATTTCGTAGCCGCGCTCGCCGGTGTAGCCGGTACGCGAGATCATCACGGGCGCACCGAAGAGAGTCGTCTGCATGTGATGGAAATATTTGAGATCGCGGATGCCGGGCACATATTTGGCCAGATAGTCGACTGCAAGCGGCCCCTGCAGCGACAGATCGTGCAGATCGTCGTCGAAGAGCACGGCGCAGTTGCGGCCCGCCGCCTGCTTGACGAGTTCCTCATGGCCGGAGCCGGAGCCGTGCACCAGCATCCAGGAATTCGGACCGGTGCGATAGACGATGCAGTCGTCGGTGAAATGGCCGCGGTCGTTCAGCATCGTGGCGTAGACTGAGCGACCGGGATAGATCTTCGTCATGTCGCGCGTGGTGATGTAGTCGAGAACGGCGATGGCGTGCGGGCCGACTAGGTGCACCTTCTTCAGGCCCGAGACATCCATGATGCCCGCCTTGGTGCGAACGGCGACATGCTCTTCCGACATGTCCTTCTCATAGGTCCAGGCGGTTCCCATTCCGCTCCAGTCCTCGAGTTTCGAACCCAGAGCCCGATGTCGATCCGCCAAGGCGGAGAAACGCCAAGATAAAGCCATTTCGTTCCCTCTTTTTCCTGTACGGAATATTTATTTCTTGACTATATTCGTCTTTCCCGTTGTGGCAAGCCGATCCAGACGATTTTATCGGCTTGTTTCGCTCTAAATTTCAAAACCTCGGGGCGCTTTTCAGGCATAGCGATGACAGCCGATCTCCCTGCGCTGCCGCTCACCCCATCCTCTCCGACGCATAGCTACCCGGGCTTGCCGGGAAGACGACGGTGCGGTTGCCGTTGATGAAGGTGCGGTGATGGATATGGGCATGGATGGCGCGGGCCAGCACCTGGCTTTCGACGTCGCGGCCCATCGAGACATAATCCTCGGCCGACTGCGCATGCGTGACGCGCACCGTGTCCTGCTCGATGATCGGGCCTTCGTCGAGATCGGCGGTGACATAGTGCGCCGTCGCCCCGATCAGCTTCACGCCGCGCTCATAGGCCTGCTTGTAGGGATTGGCGCCCTTGAAGCTCGGCAGGAAGGAATGGTGGATGTTGATGATGCGGCCGGACATCTTGCGGCACATGGCGTCCGACAGGACCTGCATGTAGCGGGCAAGCACGATCAGCTCGGTGCCGCTCTGCTCGGCAAGGTCCAGAAGCTGGGCTTCCGCCTGCGGCTTGTTTTCCTTGGTGACGCGGATGTGGTGGAAGGGGATGTCGTGGTTGACGACGACCTTCTGGTAGTCGAAATGGTTGGAGACGACGCCGACGATGTCGATCGGCAGGGCGCCGATCTTCCAGCGATAGAGCAGGTCGTTGAGGCAATGACCGAAGCGCGACACCATCAACAGCACCTTCATGCGCTTGGTGGCATCGTGCAGCTCGGCATCCATGGCGAATTTCCCGGCGACCGGCTTGAAGCCCTCGACCAGCGCCTCGGCGCCGACCCCTTCCTCAGAGATGAAGCTGACGCGCATGAAGAACTTGCCGGTGTCGAGATCGTCGAACTGCGAGCTGTCGACGATGTTGCAGCCTTGGTCGGCCAGATAGTTCGATATCGCCGCAACAATCCCGCGCGTCGACTTGCACGATACCGTCAGAACGTAGCTCTTCATGTCGTTTTCCTCGCCGCTGCGGCGTATATCGCATCCTTAAGAACCGGCGGTCGCCGCCGGTCCATGGCCCCTATAAATTTCGAAACCTCGGCGCCCGGCTCAGATATCGAGCGTCGCGTCGCGTTCCCACTGCGTGAAATGCGAGCAGTAGGCGTTCCATTCCTGATGCTTGAGCTTGAGGTAGGCGGAGGAGAATTCGGTTCCGATCGCTTCCTTCAAACCCTCGTCAGCATCATAGGCACGCAGGGCATCGAGCAGGTTCAGCGGCAGGCGCGGCGCGTCCTTGACCAGATGGCCTTCCGCATACATGTCGATATCGCAATGCGGACCGGGGTCCGCCTTGGTACGGATGCCGCCCAGACCGGCGGCGATGATCACCGCTTGCAGCAGGTAAGGGTTGACCGCTCCGTCGGGCAGGCGAAGCTCGAAGCGCCCAGGCCCCGGCACGCGCACCATGTGGGTGCGGTTGTTGCCGGTCCACGTGACCGTGTTCGGCGACCAGGTCGCGCCCGAAGTCGTTCTCGGCGCGTTGATGCGTTTGTAGGAATTGACCGTCGGATTGGTGATCGCGGCAAGCGAGGAGGCATGTTTCATGATGCCGCCTAGGAAGTGCTTGCCTTCCGCCGATAGCCCGAATTCGGCTTCCTTGTCGGCAAAGACGTTGGTCCTGCCGTCATTGTCCCAGACGGAGACGTGGCAATGGCAGCCATTGCCCGTCAGGCCCTTGAAGGGTTTGGGCATGAAAGTCGCGCGAAGCCCATGTTTCTCGGCGATCGACTTCACCATGAACTTGAAGAAGGAATGCTTGTCGGCCGTCTTCAGCGCGTCATCGAATTCCCAGTTCATCTCGAACTGGCCGTTCGCGTCTTCATGGTCGTTCTGATAGGCGCCCCAGCCGAGCTCCAGCATATAGTCGCAGATCTCGGCGATGACGTCGTAGCGACGCATGACCGCCTGCTGGTCGTAGCAGGGCTTTTCAGCGGTATCGAATTCATCCGAGATCTTCGAGCCATCGGCGGTGATCAAGAAGAATTCCGCCTCGACTCCGGTCTTGACGCGCTTGCCCTGTGATTGCGCCTGGGCAACCAATTTCTTCAGGACATTGCGGGGCGCCTGCGCCACCAGCTGGCCTTCCATCATGCAATCGGCAGCAACCCAGGCGACTTCCCTCTTCCAGGGCAGTTGGATGACGGAATCTGCGTCCGGCACCGCAAAAAGATCGGGATGGGCAGGCGTCATGTCGAGCCAGGTGGCGAAACCGGCAAAGCCCGCGCCTTCTTCCTGCATGCCCTTGATCGCCTGCGCTGGCACAAGCTTGGCACGCTGCCCGGAGAAGAGATCCGTATAGCTGATCATGAAATATTTGATGCCCTTGTCTTTTGCAAAGGCAGCAAGGTCCAGTGTCATTCTCGTTCCCCTTTGGATTTCTCAGAGACACTTTGGTTATGCATGCGAGACGGCCGGGCATTTTTGCCTCGGCCGGCAGAAATCAGTAGCCTCCCTTGCCTGGTATCCAGCTCGTTCCCGCGAGTGGTACCTGCGCCATGGCCGATGCCTCGATCGTCAATGCGCACAAATCTTCCGGTTCCAGATTGTGGACATGGTTCTTGCCGCAGGCACGGGCGATCGTCTGTGCCTCCAGCGCCATGACTTTGAGATAATTGGCCAGACGGCGACCCGCTGCAACAGGGTCGACGCGCTTCATCAATTCAGGGTCCTGCGTGGTGATGCCTGACGGATCCTTGCCCTCGTGCCAGTCGTCATAGGCCGCAGCAGTTGTATGGAGCGCCTCATAGTCGGCAGCCCAGCGCGGATCATTTTCGCCGATAGCGATGAGGGCCGCCGTACCGATCGATACCGCGTCGGCCCCGAGCGCCAACGCCTTGGCGACGTCGGCGCCATTCCTGACGCCGCCGGAGATAATCAGCTGCACCTTGCGATGCATGCCGAGATCCTGCAGCGCCTGGACCGCAGGGCGGATGCAGGCAAGCGTCGGCATGCCGACATTCTCGATGAAGACTTCCTGCGTGGCGGCCGTGCCGCCCTGCATGCCATCGAGCACGACGACGTCAGCGCCGGCTTTCACGGCAAGAGCGGTATCGTAATAGGGCCTGGCGCCGCCGACCTTGACGTAGATCGGCTTTTCCCAATTGGTAATTTCGCGCAGCTCGAGGATCTTGATCTCCAGATCGTCCGGTCCGGTCCAGTCAGGATGGCGGCTGGCAGAGCGCTGGTCAATGCCCTTCGGCAACGTGCGCATCTCTGCAACACGGTCGGAAATCTTTTGCCCGAGCAGCATGCCGCCGCCGCCAGGTTTGGCACCCTGGCCGACGACGATTTCGATCGCATCGGCGCGGCGCAGATCTCGCGGGTTCATGCCGTAGCGCGACGGCAGATATTGATAGACCAGAATCTCGGAATGGCCGCGTTCCTCTTCGGTCATGCCGCCGTCACCTGTTGTCGTCGAGGTTCCGGCGATGGTCGCGCCGCGGCCGAGAGCCTCCTTGGCGGGGCCGGAGAGCGAACCGAAGCTCATGCCGGCAATCGTAATTGGGATTTTCAGCTCGATCGGCTTCTTTGCATGGCGTGAGCCGAGCACGACATTGGTGCCGCATTTCTCGCGGTAGCCTTCCAGCGGATAGCGGGAAATCGAGGCGCCGAGGAAGAGAAGATCGTCGAAATGCGGCAGCTTGCGCTTGGCGCCGGCGCCGCGGATATCATAGATGCCGGTCGCTGCTGCGCGGCGAATTTCCGACATCGTGTATTCGTCGAAGGTTGCCGAGGGGCGAGGCTTGGTGGGCGGATTCTGATAGCTCATTTAAAAACCTCGATTGGGCTCAATAGGCGTCGGCATTGTCGACGTGGAAATTGTAGAGCTTGCGGGAGGAGCCGTAGCGGCTGAACTCTTCCGGCCTGACATCGGTAATGCCGGCCTTTTCGAGAAGGTCACCGAGAAGCCTGATATGCTCAAGGCGCATCTCCTTGGCCACGCAATCGGCGCCAAGGGACTGGACCTTGCCGCGCACGAAGATGCGGGCTTCATAAAGGGAATCGCCCAGCGCCTCGCCGGCATCGCCCAGCACGACCAGATTGCCTGCCTGCGCCATGAAGGCAGACATGTGGCCGATATTGCCGCGCACGATGATGTCGATGCCCTTCATCGAAATGCCGCAACGCGAAGAAGCATTGCCCTCGATAACAAGCAATCCGCCGCAGCCGGTGGCGCCGGCATATTGGCTGGCGTCGCCCTTGATGGTGATCCGGCCGGACATCATGTTCTCTCCGACACCGGGGCCGGCCGATCCGTGTACGGTGATGCTGGCCTCTTCATTCATGCCGCCGCAGTAATAGCCGACGCTGCCGTGGATATCGATGCTGACGGGCGCATGTACGCCGGCTGCAACCGCATGGTGCCCGCGAGGGTTCACGACATCGAACTTGATGTCGTTGTCGCCCGTTGCCACGTCATGCAGGGTCTGGTTGAGGTCGCGAAGCGGAGTTACCGCAAGATCGAATGTGGGCATGAAATCGTCCTGAAATGAAATCGAGCCGATAGGTTGAAGTCGATGTCCGGCTTCAGCGTTCCCAGAAATAGACGGTCGCCGGTTCCGGCTCCCAGACCCGTGCATCCTCGATGCCCGGCAGGTTGACGAGCGCGCGATATTCCGAGCCGAAGGCGACATATTGATCGGTTTCGGCCATGACTGCCGGCTTGCAGGCGATCGCGTCGCGCACGACACCGAAGCCGGATTTCGTGCCGACCACAAAGGTGAAGAAGCCGTCGAGATCGTTGACCGCGCCTTCCAGTGCCTGGCCGAGGTTCTTGCCCTTGGCCATCTCGGCGGTGAGATAGGCGGCAGCAACTTCGGTGTCATTTTCCGTCTCGAAGGTCATGCCCTCGCGTTTCAGTTCACGGCGCAGATTATTGTGGTTGGAGAGCGAGCCATTGTGCACCAGGCACTGGTCGGAGCCTGTCGAGAAGGGGTGGGCGCCAAGCGTCGTCACGGCCGATTCCGTCGCCATGCGCGTATGGCCGATGCCATGTGTGCCCGACATGGAGTTGACCGCAAAGCGCGAGACCACGTCCTTCGGCAAGCCGGTTTCCTTGTAGATCTCGATTGCATCGCCGCTGCTCATGATGCGTACTTCAGGACGAAGCTCGGCAATCGCGGCGCGTCCCTCGTCAAGCATGTCTCTCGGTAGAGTGATGACGGCATGGGTGCTCTTGATCTCGATGGAGATGGGAGCGTCCAGTGCCTTTCTGAGGTCGGCCCCGAGGTCGGCGAAGTCTTTCTTCGGCTTGGCCGACTGGATCGTGATCTTGGTGTCGCTACCGCTGCTTGCGCCGTAGATCGCAATACCGGCGCTATCCGGTCCGCGGTCGGTCATCGTGACAAGCATCGACGATAGAAGCGAGCCGAGTTCGGGCTCCAGGCTTTTATCCTTCAGGAAAAGCCCCACAATTCCGCACATGATCAGACCCTCCATTCGCGTATGCGAAATGAGTAACAGGTCCAATTCTGGATTTCAACTTGGAAGAATAAATTTTTCTTTTAAGGCAAGTCAGCCGGACCCGTCGCGCTGTGGATAGCTGATGATCGACAGGTATCTGCTCGGAAGCTTGACCAATTGCTCCGGTCCGTGCGGCGCATCGGCGTCGAAGAACAGGCTGTCGCCCGGCTGCATCGGGAAAAGCTGGTCCCCGTGGCGATAGACCACCTCGCCCTCAAGCATATAGAGAAACTCCATCCCTTCGTGCTGGAAGGTCGGGAAGACATCGGAATCGGCAGTCAGGGTGATGAGATAGGGCTCGACGATGACGCCGCTGGAGTTGTTGTCGATGTGACCGAGAAGATTGTATTGATGGCCGGCGCGCGTCCCTCGCCGTTCAAGCTCGACGCCTTCGCCCGCCTTGACGAAAACGGCATTGCGGGGCTGCTCGTAACGGCGAAAGAATGCCGTCAGCGGTACGCCCAGGGCGCGGGAGAGGGCCTGGAGCGTGGTGAGCGACGGTGAGATGTTACCGTTCTCGATCTTCGAGAGCATGCCGAGCGATATCCCGGTTGCGGCGGCAAGGTCCGTCACTGTTATGCCGAGCTTCTTGCGATAGGCACGCACCTCGTGGCCGATCGCCATTTCGAGATTGTTTTCCTTGGGTTCGCGAACCGCATGCGGATCTTGCGTAAAAGCGGGCCGGGAGCCATGCGGCGGTTCCTGGTTCGCTGCCTTATCATGCTTGCTGCTCATTGGCGGTCCCTTGCGGCAGGTCTTCTGCAGCGCACCCTATCGTCAGGGTGAAATTTTCTCAACCGTGAAGAAAGTCAGGACTTACGCACGTCGCTCGGTGCCATGCCATAGGCGCGCCGAAAGACGCGAGAGAAGTGCGCCCCATTGGAAAATCCCGTCGCGACCGCGATCTGCGAAATCGAAAGCGGGCTTTGCTCCAGCAGGCGCCGGGCATGCTGCAATCGGATCTGGCGGTACTGATCAAGGAAACCTGAGCTGAGATGGGTGGCAAAAAGCCGATCCAGATGACGCGGTGTGACACCGGCAATGCGCGCCATGGCGGAGCGATCAAGCGGCATCTCGATCGTCTCCTCCATTTTCTCAAGGACGCTGAGAAGCCCCGGATGATGGACGCCGTAACGCTCTGCCAGCGATGCGCGTTGCGGCGCGGCGGGCTCGCCGACCTCGGTGTGCAGATACCAGTCGCTGACCCTGCGGGCGAAGTCCTGCCCCATCCGTTCAGCGATCAGGGCGTGCATCATGTCGAGGGATGCGATGCCGCCGCCGCAGGTTATGCGGTTGCTGTCGATGACGAAGCGCGCCTGGCGTGGAGCAAGATCGGGAAAGGCTTCCAGCAGCGCGGGTGCATATTCCCAGTGAATGGTGAAATCACGCTGCGCCAGCAGGCCGGCCTGCGCCAGCAGGTAGGGGCCGCCGGAGATGCCGCCGATGCGCACGCCGTCGCGGGACAATTGTCGGAGGCAGGAAAGCAGGGCCGGATATTGCCACTCCCGCGGCGAGCCGCCGGCGCACACAAAGACAGTCCCGAGTTCCGATCGCCGGCTGGGTAGCGGCTCGGCCGGAACCAACACGCCGCTGGAGGAGTGTGCATGCTTTCCTTCCGGCGAGAAGTTAGAGATGCGATAGATCTCCCGACCGGCGAGAAGGTTCGCAGCGCGCAGCGGCTCGGTCGCCGAGGCGTAAGACATCAAGGCAAATCCCGGGATCAGGATGAAGCCGACATGCTGCAGGTTTTTTGCATCGACCGAAGACATGTCTCTTTCATACCGGCGGACGTCCCGAAGAGGCAAGGAGCGCGGTAAGAGCGTCAGATCTCTTCTTCGGCCAATGCACCGCGCAGTGCGCGCACCTGCCGGTTCAGCGCTTCCATTTGCTGCGGTGTCATGCCCGAGCGCTCCACCAGGGTCTCACCAAGACAGTTGCTCTGGACAAGCAAGGCGTGACCGGCATCGGTGAGCCAGACGTGAACCTGACGTTCGTCTGCCTTGCTGCGCCGGCGTTCGACGAGGCCGGCCTGCTCCATCCGTTTCACCGGCGGCGTGATCGTACTCGACTCCAGTGCCAGCCGCTCGGCAATTGCGCCGATCGTCATGCCGTCCTCCTCTCCCAAAGCGCTCAGAACCAGATACTGCGGGTAGGTGATACCCATAGCATCCAGCATCGGCTTGTAGGTGCGATTGATCGCAAGGCTCGCGGCATAGAGCGAGAAACAAAGCTGGTTGTCTAGCGGGACAGGCATATAAGGTCTCCTGCAAATGTCAGGTCTCTTTCTACCACGAAAAATAATATCGCGATAATATTTTTTCTATGGACAGGCTCGAGAAGTGCCGCTATGGTCAAGTTATCGCGATAATAGATATTGCGATAATGATTTAAAGGAAGATCGAGATGAGCCAGTCGAACACTCAAGCTACCCGTCGCGGCGTCATGACAGCAGGTCTGGGCATTGCCGCTGCAGCGGCGGTCCTGCCCCTTGCACAATCCGCAGAAGCCTCCACCAAGCAGCCTTCGAAAGGGAAGAACACGATGAGCAGCAATACGATCACCACCAAAGACGGCACTGAGATTTACTACAAGGACTGGGGAACGGGTCAGCCGATCGTGTTCCACCACGGTTGGCCGTTGAGCGCCGACGACTGGGATGCCCAGATGTTGTTCTTCCTCGACAAGGGCTTCCGCGTTATCGCCCATGATCGCCGCGGCCACGGCCGTTCGAGCCAGACGGCGACCGGAAACGAGATGGACACCTACGCCGCCGACGTGGCCGAGCTGGTCGATCATCTCGGCCTGAAGGGTGCGATCCATGTCGGCCATTCGACAGGCGGTGGCGAAGTTGCCCGCTATGTCGCAAAGCATGGCGGTAACGGCCGAGTGTCCAAGGCTGTCCTGATTGGCGCTGTGCCGCCGATCATGGTCAAGTCCGACAAGAACCCGGGCGGCCTTCCGCTTGAAGTGTTCGATGGCTTCCGTACTGCCCTGGCTGCAAAGCGCGCACAGTTCTTCCACGACATACCAGCGGGGCCGTTCTACGGCTTCAACCGTCCGGATGCCAAGGTGTCGGAAGGCATCATCGACAATTGGTGGCGCCAGGGCATGATGGGCGGCGCCAAGGCCCATTATGATTGCATCAAGGCCTTCTCCGAAACCGACTTCACCGACGACCTGAAGGCGATCGACGTGCCGGTGCTCGTCATGCATGGCGATGACGACCAGATCGTGCCGATCGCAGATTCCGCCCTTCTGTCCTCCAAGCTGCTGAAGAACGGCACTTTGAAGGTTTACAAGGGCTTCCCGCATGGCATGGCCACGACCCATGCCGATGTGATCAACGCGGATCTGCTGGCCTTCTTCAAGGCATAAGCCTTCAAAAGCCGTTATGGCGACTGAATGGAGCGCCCTTCGACGAGGGGCGCTCTTTTGCATTCGAAGCCGGGGACCACGGGCAATTGTATCAAAGTGTATCTTGGCCGCTGAAAGCTACATGGGTATTCAAAACAGGATGGATCGCGACACAACGGGGATACATGAGAGTCGTTTTCTTGCGGCACGACGAATTCAACTGGAGAGAAGACCATGTCTGACGAAATCAACCATCAACGCCGTCGATTTTTTGGTATTGCCGCGATGGCGGTCGCTGCAACTCAGCTGGGAGCGATCGGCATCGCCAATGCGCAGTCAGGCAATGAGACCCCGAAAAAATTGCCCACCATCAAGCCGGGCACGAATACCTCGTTCGCGCCACTGAAGCAGATTGATGCTGGCCTCCTCAATATCGGATATGCCGAGGCAGGTCCGGCCAACGGCCCCGTCGTCATCCTCCTGCATGGCTGGCCCTACGATATCTACAGCTTTGTCGACGTCGCGCCCTTGCTTGCATCGGCCGGCTACCGGGTGATCATCCCCTATCTTCGTGGTTATGGCACGACAAGGTTCCTCTCCAGCGACACAGTCCGCAACGGCCAACAGGCGGTTGTGGCTGTCGACATCATCGCGCTGATGGATGCGCTGAAAATCGAGAAGGCAGTCGTCGCCGGTTACGACTGGGGCGCTCGCACAGCCGACATTGTCGCCGCACTCTGGCCCGAGCGCTGCAAGGCCCTGGTTTCTGTCAGTGGCTACCTGATCGGCAGCCAGGAGGCTAACAAGAAGCCACTCCCGCCCAAGGCCGAGCTCTTGTGGTGGTACCAGTTCTACTTCGCCACGGAACGCGGACGGCTTGGCTACGAGGCCAACCGGCATGATTTCAACAAGCTCATCTGGCAGCTCGCCTCTCCGAAGTGGAACTTCGACGATGCGACCTATGACAGGTCGGCTGCGGCCTTCGACAATCCCGATCACGTGGCAGTTGTGATCCACAATTACCGCTGGCGTCTTGGCCTTGCTGAAGGCGAGCCGCAGTATGACGAACTGGAAAAGAAGCTCGCTGCATTTCCGGTTATATCGGTGCCGACGATTACCATGGAAGGCGATGCCAACGGTGCGCCGCACCCTGAACCGGCCGCCTATGCCAACAAATTTTCCGGCAAGTATAGCCATCGCACCATCGGCGGCGGCATCGGCCACAACCTGCCTCAGGAAGCGCCCCAGGCCTTCGCTCAGGCCGTGATCGACGTCGACGCATATTGATTGCCGATAAGAAGGGCGCGGGCACAGCGTTCGTCGCCGCGAAAATCGAGATGGCAATAGACCACACTTATTCCGCCGGCTGGCTATCCGGGCCTCGTGTCCGGGTAGCAGCCCAACAAACCAAGTACACGAAAGGATCCGACTATGGGTTCACTCAGCATCTGGCATTGGTTGATCGTCCTCGCGATCGTCCTTCTTATCTTCGGTCGAGGCAAGATCCCCGAGTTGATGGGTGATGTTGCAAAGGGCATCCGGAGCTTCAAGGCCGGTATCTCGGATGATGACGATGAAAAATTGCCCGCTATTCGCCATGCGCGCGAACAGGAACCGCAATGATCGGCAGGCTGCGCTTGCGCTTCGGCATATCAACATTTGAAGATATGGAACTTTTCGGACATCGATCGAAGAGTCTTCATATCAGATCGAATATCGATCATGACGGGCCTGCCTTCGTCGACAATTGATTCAGGAGCCGCAAGTGGAGCACATCGATCACATTCTCATCGTCGATGACGATCGTGAAATCCGTGAACTGGTGTCGAGCTATCTGACGAAGAACGGCCTTCGGACGACTGTCGCTGCCGATGGCCGGCAGATGCGCAGCTTTCTCGAATCCAATACCGTCGACCTTATCGTGCTCGATGTCATGATGCCGGGCGATGACGGCCTTGTTCTGTGCCGGGAATTGCGGGCAGGCAAGCACAAGGCAACGCCGATCCTGATGCTGACGGCCCGCACCGACGAGATGGACCGGATTATCGGGCTAGAGATGGGCGCGGACGACTATCTTGCCAAGCCTTTTGCCGCACGCGAACTGCTGGCCCGCATCAAGGCCGTGTTGCGCCGGACCCGCATGCTGCCCCCCAATCTGCAGGTGACCGAGGTCGGCCAGCTGCTGACCTTCGGCGATTGGAAGCTCGATACGGTTGCCCGCCATTTGCTCGACCGCGAGGGAACCGAGATTGCGCTCAGCGGTGCTGAATATCGGCTGCTCCGCGTCTTTGTCGATCACCCGCAGCGCGTTCTCAATCGCGATCAGCTGTTGAACCTGACGCAAGGTCGCGAGGCGGATTTGTTCGATCGCTCCATCGATCTTCTGGTCAGCCGTCTTCGGCAGCGGCTGGGCGATGATGCCCGTGAACCGACCTACATTAAGACGGTTCGCAGCGAAGGCTACGTGTTGTCGGTACCGGTCGAAATCTCAGAGTTTCGCAAATGATTGCGGCGAAGGCATTCCATCCTTTGCAGCTTTGGCCAAGGACGTTGCGGGCAAGGCTGTTTCTGATCCTGCTTGCCGGTCTTACGATCGCCTCCGGCCTGTCTTTTGCCGTGATTGTCACCGAGCGCTACCTGTCGGCCAAGGCGATCATGCTTGGCACGCTGGAGAGCGACGTGGCGACTTCGATCGCCGTTCTCGATCGTTTGCCGGCGAACGAACGCGCGAATTGGCTGGATCGGCTCAGCCGCGGAAACTATCACTTCGTCATGGGACCAGGATTGCCCGGCGTGGCTGACGTATCCGGTCGAGGTGCCGAGATCGCCGCGAAAATCGAGGAAGCCGTCGGTCATCGCTTTCCTCTCAAGGTCGAATCCATCCCGGGAGACGGGCGGCGGCTGCAGGCGCATTTGACATTGAGCGACGGCAGTCCCCTGACGATCGATGTCACGCCGACGGGTATCATGCCGCTCGCCCAGTGGCTGCCCTATGTCCTGATCGTCCAGCTCATCCTCCTGATCCTTTGCACATGGTTTGCCGTTCGACAGGCGATCCGTCCCTTAGCGGCACTTGCCGCGGCAGCGGACGCGCTCGACCCCAACAAGAAGGACCCGAGGCTGGACGAAAGCGGTCCGACCGAGGTCGCCCATGCGGCAAAGGCCTTCAATTCCATGCGCGACCGCATTGCCAGATATCTCGAAGAGCGCGTCCAGATCCTTGCGTCAATCTCGCATGATCTGCAGACGCCGATCACCCGCATGCGCCTGCGGGCGGAGATGGCGGACGATACGCCGGAGAAGGACAAGCTTGTGCAGGATCTGGCCGAGATCGAACGCCTTGTTCAGGAAGGGGTGGCCTACGCCAGAAGCGCTCATGGCAACGTCGAAAAATCATCTAAAATCGATATCGCCTCATTCATCGAGAGCCTTGCCTACGATTACCAGGATATGGGAAAGGCCGTGACCATCGCCAAGACGATTAGCGGCACGCTGATGACAAGGCCGCATGCGCTTCGGCGTATTCTATCGAACCTCATCGACAACGCCCTGAAATTTGCCGGCGATGCAGAGATCAATGTCGCGCGAGACGGCCAGGGACTTGTCACCATCACCGTTCTGGATAGCGGCGCTGGCATCCCCGACGATCAGCTCGAAGCGGCGATGCAGCCGTTCTACAGGCTCGAACAGTCCCGCAATCGCGGCACCGGCGGAACCGGGCTGGGTTTGGCGATCGCACAACAATTGGCAATCGCGATCGGCGGCTCTCTGAGGCTCTACAATCGCAGCGAAGGCGGCCTTGCCGCGGAAATCACCATCCGCTGACGTTTCAGCGCAGCTTTCCAACAGGATCGCGATCGACGTATCGCGTCTCGCCTCTGCGTGACCATTAGAGTAAGCTCGTGTCTTGCACATCTACCCTTTCAAAATTTCTTGGCAACATACCAGGCGATCACCAACAACTGGAGTAGCTGCGATGACCGTGAAGAGACCTGAAGGTATTGAAGACTATAACGAGCCTGCCGGCGGTTGGGGTGCGTTGCGTGCCGTCGCCAAGACGCTGGCGCACCAGCAGGTGATCGCTCAGGGAACCGCCACGCTTCTCAAGGCCAACCAGCCCGAAGGCTTCGACTGTCCGGGCTGCGCGTGGCCCGACCCGAAGCACACCTCTTCCTTCGAGTTCTGCGAAAACGGCGCCAAGGCCATTACATGGGAATCAACTGCCAAGCGTGTCGGCCTGGATTTCTTCGAAGCACATACCGTGAGCGAACTCTGGCAATGGATCGACCACAAGCTTGAAGATCAGGGCCGTCTGACGCATCCGCTGATCTATAATGCGAAAGCCGACCGCTACGAGGCGATTGAATGGAGCGCGGCCTTCGAGATCATCGGGGAGCAGCTCCGCAATCTGCCTGATCCTGATATGGCAGAGTTTTACACATCGGGCAGGGCGTCCAACGAGGCCGCTTTCCTCTTTCAGACCTTCGTACGGGCCTATGGCACCAACAATTTTCCCGATTGCTCCAACATGTGCCATGAGGCCACGAGCGTCGGGCTGCCACTGTCGATCGGTGTGGGCAAAGGCACCGTTACGCTTGAGGATTTCGACCACGCGGACGCGATCTTCAGCTTCGGCCACAATCCCGGAACAAATCACCCCCGCATGATGACGACGCTGCATGAGGCGTCCCGGCGAGGCGTCCCGATCATCGTGTTCAATCCGCTGAAGGAGCGCGCGCTTGAAAGGTTTGCCGCGCCGCAGAATCCGGTGGAAATGGTGACGCTGTCCTCGACGCCGATTGCCTCGGCCTATCATCAGGTCAGAGCCGGCGGTGATCTCGCGGCGCTCAAAGGCCTGATGAAGTCGATCTTCGAGCGTGATGCCGCAGACATCGCGGCCGGAGGGAAGGGGGTTCTCGACCGGGATTTCATCGCAGAACACACGGTCGGCATCGATGCGCTCAAAGCCGATGTGGAAGCCACCGACTGGGCTGCAATATTGGCTGTTTCGGGGCTGACGCGCGATGCGATCGAAAGCGCCGTCGACGTCTATCTCAATGCGAAGAACGTCATCGTCTGCTATGGCATGGGGCTTACCCAACACAGCAACGGCACGGCGAACGTCCAGCAGGTCGCGAACTTGCTGATGCTGCGCGGCAATATCGGCAGACAGGGTGCCGGCATCGCACCGATCCGCGGCCATTCGAACGTTCAGGGAGACCGGACGGTCGGCATTACCGAGATTCCCAACGACGCGCTGATTGACGGCATGGAGCGCGCCTTCGGATTTCGGCCTTCGGCGACCAAGGGACACAATGCGATAGAAGCCATCGAAGCTATTAGCGAGGGACGTTCGAAAGCGCTTATCTGTCTTGGTGGCAATCTTGCAGTGGCAATGTCGGATCCCGATGTGACCTTTGCGGCGATGCGCAAACTGGATCTTGCAGTCCATCTCGCAACGAAACTGAATCGTTCTCACCTCCTGACTGCCAAGACGTCCCTGATCCTGCCGGTTCTCGGCCGCACCGATCTCGATACCCAGGCATCGGGACCGCAGGCGATTACGGTTGAAGATTCCATGTCGATGGTTCACGCATCGCGCGGCTTCCTTAAGCCCCCGAGCGACCAGCTCAAATCCGAACCCGCCATCATCGCCGGCATTGCCAAGGCTACGCTCGGTGATCGATATGGCATCGACTGGGACGGACTGATCGCAAACTACGACAGGATCCGGGAAAAGATCGAAGTCGTGTTTCCCGACTTCCACGATTTCAACAAACGCGTGCGGGTGCATGGCGGGTTCCGGCTCGATGTGGCGGCCTCTGACCGCAGGTGGAATACTGAGACAGGGAAGGCGAATTTCCTGCTTGCGCCGGGCTTGGATGAAGATCCAAGGATCAAGGATCCAAATGTTCTCGTGATGACGACGATCCGCAGCCATGATCAGTATAATACGACGGTCTATGGACTGGACGATCGCTATCGCGGGGTATTCGGAAGGCGCGATGTCATCTTCATGAACAGGGACGATCTCGCAGCCCGAGGTCTCGCCGATGGCGACGTCATCGACGTCGAAGCTGCCTATTATGAAAGTGATGTCGACAGGCCCCGGAAGGCTGCGCGTCGCTTCACGGCGGTGGCTTACAATATTCCCCAAGGCGCGGTTGCCGGATACTATCCGGAGATGAACAGCGTGGTCTCTCTCGGGCACTATGACCGGAAATCCGGAACGCCAGCATATAAGGGAGTGCCCGTCAGGATCGTCAGAAGTCTCTGAAGGCGGAATTTGCGAGATTGAGCGCGCAAGCTTTCGTGAATGGCTGCGGCCGTGGCTGGCGTTTGCGGCTGCTTCGGGCCATGAGAGACATACTTGAGATTCTCAAGGTCACGGTCCTAAACTGCCGTTGGCTTCATGCCTGGCTTTTCGAGCCGGGCCGCGTGAGACATTTACGGATCGCTTCTTTTCGCTGCACTGCATAAGGATAGTTCGCCATGGCACAGCCCGCTTTGTTCAAACCATTTAACGTTCGCAATCTCACCCTGCCGAACCGCATCGTGATTGCGCCCATGTGTCAATATTCGGCCGAAAACGGATGCATGACGGACTGGCATCTGATCCATCTCGGCCAGCTCGCGCTCTCGGGCGCTGCGCTGCTGACGATCGAAGCAACCGCCGTCCTTCCGGAAGGCCGCATCACCTATGCGGATGTCGGGCTGTGGAACGACGAGACCGAAGCTGCGATGGGTCGGGTTCTTGAGAGCATTCGGCGGTGGTCGGATATGCCGATCGGAATTCAGCTCAGCCACGCCGGCCGCAAGGCCTCAACGCTGGTGCCCTGGACGGGCAGCGGGCAGTATTCTCCCGAAGATCCGCATGGTTGGGAGACCGAGGCGCCATCAGGAATTCCCTTTGCGGATGGCTATTTTGCACCGATGGATTTGAACCTGGATGGCCTCCGGCGCGTTCGGGATGCTTTCGCAGCGTCTGCAGTCCGCGCCGCGCGGCTTGGGCTGGGCTTCATCCAGCTTCACGCTGCACATGGCTATCTCCTTCACCAGTTTCTTTCGCCGCTGTCGAACCGCCGCGACGATGAATATGGCGGCAGCCTCGAGAACCGCATGCGTTTTCCGCTGGAAGTGTTTGACGCGGTTCGCGCCGCTTTCCCTGCTGATAAGGCGGTGACCATGCGCGTCTCGGCCACCGATTGGGTCGAAGGCGGTTGGGATGCGGAGCAGACGATCGAGTTTGCTACCCGGCTGGAAGCCCATGGCTGCGACGCGATCCACGTTTCGAGCGGAGGGCTGCATCCTGCTCAACAGATCCCGATCGGGCCAAGCTATCAGGTGCCGCTCGCTCGTGCGGTCAAGGCCGCCGTCAGCATCCCGATCGTTGCCGTCGGGCTCATCACCGAGTTCGAGCAGGCAGAAGCAATCATCTCGACCGGGGATGCAGATCTGATCGCGCTGGCCCGAGGGATCCTCTACGATCCGCATTGGCCGTGGCACGCCGCTGCCGAACTGGGCGGACAGGTTCATGCGCCCAATCAATATCTTCGTTCCCAGCCGCGGCAATACAAGGATCTCTTCATCACCGAGCCTCGGTGACCTGACATCAGGAGAAGATTGAAACGGATTTCGCCGAATTGGCCATAAGTGGGTAGCGACGTTCTTGCCATATCGGTTGGAGCGTCGCATATCTCGTGCCCTGTCATCTGCTTCAGCCAGCGATCGGTCTTCACTGAAGACCGGGGATTCCTGCTGTCGCCTTTAACTCTGGAGAGGCGGCTTCGACTGAAGCCTTCAATCGTCAATACGGCCTGTTGCCGCGCTTTTGGTCCCGATGTCGAAATCCACAGAACCCTCTTCCGCCCCGAGCCGTCATCTTCGGCTGTTTCACCCGATGCTTGCCGGCGCAACATTGCGCGAACGCCTGCTTGCGTGTCTCGGCGCGCTCATCGGCATTGCCCTGACGGGCACGATCTGTGGCTATCTTTTCGGTCAGGGGCCGGCTCTCCCGCTGATCGTGGCGCCTATTGGCGCTTCCGCGGTGTTGCTGTTCGCAGTGCCGGCTAGTCCGCTGGCGCAACCATGGTCCATCATCGGCGGCAACACGATATCTGCGCTGATGGGTGTCATTGCAGCGTATTTCATCCATGAACCAATCCTGGCGATTGGCGTTGGCGTATCATTGGCAATCGGCGCTATGACGTTTACACGTTCCCTGCACCCTCCAGGCGGCGCGGCTGCCCTGACGGCAGTGCTTGGAGGGCCGGCGGTAGCGAGTTGGGGGATACTTTTCCCTCTGGTGCCGGTGGGGCTCAACTCCTGCATTCTGGTTGCCCTCGGCCTGCTGTTCCACAAACTCGCAAGGCGGCAATATCCGCATGTCGCGCTGGCTGCAGCCGTCAATACGCATCGGACTCAGGATCCCCCATCAGCCGAGAGGGTGGGTTTTCGGGAAGAAGATATTGATATGGCGCTCGCCGCGCTCGACGAGACGTTCGACATAGACCGCGGCGATCTCTCCCGCGTGCTGCATCAGGTCGAGCTACAGGCCGCAATCCGGTCTCATGGGGATATTCTTTGCAGCGATATCATGTCCCGCGATATCGTATCGGTCGGGCAGGAGACGCCAAGCGATGAAGCGCGCTCGCTTCTGTTGAAGCACAATATTCGAACGCTTCCGGTCAAGGATAGCACCGGCCGGTTACTCGGAACCGTCGGCCTTAGAGAACTTTCCGATGGTCACGGCCGTGTCAGTGATCATCTTTCGCCGGCCGCCAGTGCCTCCGCGAACGACCCGGCTCTCGGATTGCTACCGGTGCTGACGGACGGCCGAACGCATGCAGTCATCATCGTCGATGCGGAGCGCCACGTGATCGGCCTCATTTCCCAGACGGATATTCTGACTGCTGTTGCGCGCTCCCTGCCGAAAGCAAAAATTTCGGAAGCGGTGGCATAAGGCCCGGAAGCCAAAACTGAAAAAGGCCGGGCAAGCCCGACCTTCTTCTTTCATTTGAGCCCTGCTGCCAGTTCATCCGTGGTCAGCAAGTCGAAATGAACTGGAAAAAGCATACATCCGTTCATAAGAGATGTCGAATGGAATGCGCTGGATAGGCGAAATATGAGAGAATAGCGATCGCCATGTGGTTGATGGCGCGCAATCCAGATGTTCCCGATTTCTGAGGCGGAAAAAGGCGACCTGATGAGAGCAGGCTAGACATTTCAGGTTGATTTCCGGCAACATGCGCGTCAGGCAGATCAGATCAAGCCATCTGATGGGGGACGTGCGGTGATCATCGCTTTTTTGGCAGTTGCGGGCGGATGTTGGTTCGATGGCTGATACTGCTGTCATACACCCTGGTAATATCGGTCGTCTTGTACGCGAGGAATGGTTCCTGGGCGTCAGCGTCCTCACCAGCCTGGCCTTTTTTGCCTTTGAAGGGCGGCTGTTTCAGCATTTGTCCCAACCGGTCTGGTTTGCGTTTATCTTTCTTTGGCTTTTCAGCGCCGTGCTTGGTTCCGCACTTTCCGTCGTGCGACATGCGGATCATCTTGCCGAGCGGCTGGGTGAGCCCTATGGCACCTTGATCCTGACGCTCGCTGTCACCTCGATCGAGGTTATGGCCATTTCCGCGGTGATGCTCCACGGCGACAACAATCCGACGCTAGCACGGGACACGCTTTTCGCCGTCGTCATGATCATTCTCAACGGCATGGTTGGCCTATCCCTGCTGCTTGGCGCTTGGCGGCGGCCTGAGCAGCACCATAATCTCCAAGGCGCCAACGCTTATCTTGGCGTTATCGTGCCGCTCGCGACCCTAACTCTGGTTCTGCCCAGCTTTCTCTATGCCGAAGGCGGGCAGCATCCCTCCGCTCCAAGGCAATTCGTGCTGGGTGTTATTTCCGTTGGCCTTTACTGCACGTTCCTGGTGCTTCAGACAGGTCGTCAACACGACTATTTCACGGAAGCGGAAGAATATCATAACGCGCCGGAACGCATGCCGGCGCCCGAGCCGATATGGCTGCACGCGGTGCTGCTATTCGCCTATATGTTGCCTGTCGTCTATTTGGTCGAGCAATTGGCACTGCCGATCGACTATGTCATCGAAACCCTGCACGCTCCCGCCGCATTCGGGGGTGTCGTCATGGCCGTGCTGGTGGCGACGCCGGAGGCGATCAGCGCAGTGCGGGCCTCCATTGCCAATCATCTGCAGCGCTCGATCAATATCTTTCTAGGCTCCGTGCTTTCGACCATTGGACTGACCGTGCCTGCCATGCTCGCCATCAGCCATCTCTATGGGCATCCCGTGACATTGGGGCTGGAACACAGCGATCTGGTGATGCTTTTGCTCACTCTTGCAGTCAGCATCATCACCTTTGCCAGCGGCCGCACTCACCTCATGCAGGGCGCGATCCATCTCGTGCTTTTCGTCTCTTATCTGCTGCTTATCTTTCAGAGTTGAGACGCCGACCATCCTGTTCGTCGAACGATTGATGGAATCTGCCGGCGAAAAAGGTCGATTGTTCATACGAATTGCATTCCGTGGGTTATTGCAATTTTCGGCAATGGCGCTTCATATTGCCGCTACCTTGATCTTAAAGCTGTATGGCGAGGCAAGGTGCGCATGGGACTGGATCACGTAGGCATGTCGAGGGGGCTGCAGAATGCGTGGAACGTGTCGTCAATGCCCGCAGGTTTTTCTCGCGCTGTTCAGCGTCGCATTTCTCGTCGCCTGCGAGGGGAGCGGCAACACATATGCGCCGCCGCCGCCGCCCAAAGTGATGGTGGCGCAGCCGCTGCAACAGCCCGTGACGCAATATTTCGAACTGACCGGCAACACCGCTGCCATCAACTCTGTCGATATCGAGGCGCGGGTCCAGGGCTTTATCGAATCCATCGACTATCAGGATGGTACAGCGGTTACGAAGGGCACGCAGCTTTTCGGAATCCAGAGAAATACATATCAGGCACAGCTGGACCAGGCGAAGGCGACCCTTGCTTCCTCTCAGGCATCTCAGGTCGGCGCCAAGCAGGAATATGACCGGCAGGTCAACCTGCTGAGGCAGAACGTGACGACCCAGACAGCGGTTGATAGCGCCAAGGCGACGCTCGATCAGGCAAATGCCACCATCGCCAACGCCCAGGCGAGTGTCGAATTGGCAGAGATCAATTTGGGGTACACACAGGTCGTGGCGCCTTTCGACGGGACGATGACCAATCATCTTGTCGATGTCGGCGCGCTGGTCGGTGTCTCCGGCCCGACGCAACTTGCGACCATCGTTCAGATGGATCCGCTCTATGCCTATTTCAGCGTCAGCGAAACGCAGGTGCTTGCGATCAAAGCCAGTCTCGCCAAGCAACATTCCACGCTCTCGCAGCTAGATCTTCCAAAGATACCAGCAGAAATCGGGCTGCAAAACGAGGACGGCTATCCGCACAAGGGGCATCTCGATTATGTCTCGCCGCAGATCGATTCATCTACCGGCACGCTCCAGGTCCGGGCACTCTTCGACAACAAGAACCGTGCCATGCTTCCGGGGATGTTCGTCAGGGTGCGCGTGCCGGTTGGCCACGATGACAAGGCGCTTCTGGTGCGGGACGACGCACTCGGCACCAACCAGCAGGGCAATTACCTGCTGGTGCTCGGCAAGGACGACGTGGTCGAGCAGAGACAGGTGAAGACCGGGCAGAAGGAAGGTGCTCTGCGGGTGATTATATCCGGTCTCGATGCCGACGAGTGGGTCGTGACACATGGCATTCAGCAGGCGATCCCCGGCAGCAAGGTCGCGCCTGAAAAGTCAGACATGAATTCTGTCACCGCAGACGCATCGGGCACTACCGCCACGACCGCCTCCCAATAGTGATTTCGCTACCGTCTTCATCCGAACACCGGAGGCAACAGTATGATTTCGCGCTTCTTCATCGAACGGCCGGTGCTCGCCAACGTTCTGGCGTTGGTCTTCGTGCTCATCGGTGCGGTTGCGCTCTTCCAGCTGCCCGTCGCGCAATATCCGAATGTTGTTCCGCCCACGGTGCAGGTCACGACGCGTTTTCCGGGCGCCAGCGCCAAGACGCTCATCAATACCGTCGCGCTGCCAATCGAGCAGCAGGTCAATGGCGTGCAGAACATGCTCTACATGCAGTCGACAAGCGCCAGCGACGGTACATATTCCCTGATCGTCACTTTCGCGATCGGCACGGATCCGGATCAGGCTCAGGTTCTGGTCCAGAACCGGGTGGCGATTGCGATGTCGTCGCTGCCGGATGCGGTGCAGGTTCAGGGCGTCACGACCCAGAAGAAGTCGACCGCGATCCTCGGTTTCGTCACCCTGACCTCGCCTGACGCCCGCTACGACAGCCTGTTTCTCTCCAATTATGCGGTCATCAATCTGCAGAACGAGCTGGCGCGCCTTCCAGGCGTCGGCAATGTGACCGTCTTCGGTGCCGGTCAATATGCGATGCGGATCTGGATGGATCCGAACCTGCTGCAGGCGCGAGGCCTGACCCCACAGGATGTCATCAATGTCGTCCAGCAGCAGAGCCAGGAAGTCGCCGCCGGTCAGGTCGGAACTCCGCCGGTGCCGAAGGGGCAGGATTTTCAGTATACGCTGAACATCAACGGGCGACTGAACGACGCTCCGGATTATGAGAACATCATCCTCAAGGTCGACCCGCAGCAGGGCGGCCGCGTAACCCGGGTGCGCGACATCGGCCGTGTCGAGCTGGGGGCCCAGACCTACAGCCAGTCCTTCATGCAGAATGGCAATCCGGCGACGGGCATTGGCGTTTCACAGTTGCCGGAAGCAAATGCAATCACGGTAGCCCAGGAAGTCAGAACAAAAATGGCGGAACTCGCCAAGGGCTTTCCGCAGGGACTTACCTACGAAATCCCCTTCGATACGACAAAATTCGTCAAAGCCTCGATCAACGAGGTCTATATGACGTTGATCGAAGCCGGCGTTCTTGTTCTCATCGTCATCCTGATCTTCCTTCAGGATTGGCGCGCAATGCTCGTCCCCGCCACAACGGTGCCCGTCACGATCATCGGCGCTTTCGCAGCCATGGCGGCGCTGGGGTTCACGGTCAACCTCTCCACGCTCTTTGCCATCGTTCTTGCCATCGGCATCGTCGTCGACGACGCGATCGTGATTGTCGAAGGGGTCGCTCGCCACATCGAGGAAGGCATGTCCGGCAGGGAGGCGGCCGAGAAGGCGATGGACGAGCTTTTCGGGCCTGTCATCGGCATTACGCTCGTCCTGATGGCGGTGTTCCTTCCAGCCGCGTTTCTGCCTGGCTTGACCGGTCAGCTCTATAAGCAGTTCGCCCTGGTGATTGCGGCGACTGCTCTGATCAGCGCGATCAACGCGATGACGCTGAAACCCACCCAATGCGCCCTCTGGCTAAGGCCGCCGGTGCCGCCGGAGAGGCGCAACGTCTTCTATCGTGGTTTCAACAGGGGCTATGCCTGGGCGGAACGGCACTATACCGGGCTGATCAGCGGAATGGTTCATCACAGCGCCATCATCGTCCTGGTTGGGCTGGCCCTGATTGGCGTTGCCGTTTGGGGGCTTACGCGCCTGCCGACTGCCTTCCTGCCGGTCGAGGATCAGGGCTATGTCCTGATTGCCGCCCAATTGCCGGATGGCGCCTCGAAGGAGCGGACCGACGCCGTCATGTCGCAGGTCGGCAAGATCGCGCAGGCGACGCCGGGGGTCGACCAAGTGCTGACGATCAGCGGCATCTCCATCCTCGACAACAACGCCAGCCTTCAGAATGCCGGCGTTGCCTACGTGGTTCTCAAAGACTGGGGCGAGCGCGGCAAGGTGAAAGGGCAGGACCTGTTGTCGATATATGAACACCTCAATCAATCGCTGCAGGTTGTCTTGAGCGCCAAGACCCTTGTGGTCGTGCCTCCACCGATCCAGGGCATCGGCAACGCCAATGGCTTCACGATGCAAGTCCTGATCAAGAATGGCGATTTCGATTATCCGCTGCTGCAATCCCTGGCAGATACGATCGTCAAGAGCGGCAATGCCCAATCATCGCTGCAGCGGCTGAGCACATCCTTCCGCGCGACCGTGCCGCAACTCTCCGTAGCCGTCGATCGTATCAAGGCGGAAAAGCTCGGCATCACGGTCGGCCAGGTTTTCTCGGCTTTGTCGAGCTATGTCGGCTCCAGTTATGTAACCCAATTCAACAAGTTCGGGCGCACCTTCCAGGTCTACATTCAGGCGGCATCCGATTTTCGCGTCAGGCCGGATGATATCCGCAACTACAAGGTCAAGGCCGGCGACGGCACGATGGTGCCGCTCGGAACCGTTCTCGATGTCTCGATCGAGCAAGGTCCGTCCCTGATCAGCCTCTACAATCTCTATCCAACAGCCACCATTGTCGGCGGCGCGGCTCAAGGCTTCAGCTCCGGCCAGGCGCTCGATATCATGGAGCAGATCGCCGACCGAACGCTTCCGCCGGGCACGGGCTATGAATGGACGGCGCTGTCCTATCAGGAAAAGATCGTCGGCGGGCAGATCTATTTTATCTTCGCCCTTGCAATGCTGCTGGTCTATTTCGTGCTCGCGGGTCAATATGAGAGCTGGATCCTGCCCCTGGCAGTCCTGCTTGCCGTGCCGCTTGCCCTTCTGGGAACGGTGGGCGCATTGACCTCGCTGGGTGTCGCCAACAATCTCTATACCCAGATCGGCCTCATTCTCCTGATTGCGCTCGCGTCGAAGAACGCCATTCTGATCGTGGAATATGCGCGCGAAAAACGGGAGGAGGGGATGGAAATCCTGGATGCCGCGGTCGAGGCGGCCCGCCTGCGTTTCCGGCCGATCCTGATGACTTCCTTTGCCTTCATTCTTGGCGTGCTGCCGCTCGTGCTCGCTAGCGGCGCTGGCGCCTCGGCCCGCAAATCCATCGGCATTTCGGTCTTCAGCGGCATGATCGCCTCGACCTGCCTTGCGGTCCTGTTCGTCCCCTCGTTCTATGTGGTGCTGCAACGCCTTGAGGAATACCGGAGGCGGCGGTCCGGGACCGTAAAGGTCGAGCAGGCCGCCAATGTCAATTAGGCGGTTTGCCATCATCATTTCGGTAGGATGCTGAGGCGGTCTATAGGCCCGAGGTCAGAATTCTCTGGCATCCCGGCGAGACGCGCGCAAAGTTTTCCTTCAGGCACGCGATGCCGCGGCCGCCACCCAGCGGAACCGCACGGCACAGTGCCCTGAAATCTGGGCCACAGGACCGGCGCATGACGATCAGCTCTTCCCGTGGAGAGAAATTATGCATCGCAGGAGGGGCGGCTTGCGCCGGTGCGGTCGCCACTGCGCCGCCACCTGCCGCAGTTCCCGCTCCACCCAATGCGGCGACCGACTGCTTGCATGCCGGCGACAGTGAAGTGCTGTGCGCCTGCAGACAGGATAGGGCTTCCTGTCCGCCAGGCGTTACGCCCGAACATTGCGCCATAAAATCGTTCCGGCAATTCGACTTGATGGCGCTCTTTTGCGCCTGCGTCGGGGCCTGCGCAGACATGGCTCCTGCAGCCGGAGCAGATGTTGCGGCTGTCGCTGGCTGTGTCGTCGTCGGTGCCGCAGAGCTGGACTTCTTGGCGCCTATGGCCGAGATGGCTTGCTTGCAGGCCGGCGACAGCGATGCGTCGTGCTCTTTCAGGCAATTCAGTGCCTCGATGCCACCGGGCTTCACGCTGGAACATTGCGCAATGAAGTCCGAGCGGCAGGCCGAACGGATCGCACTGCGCTGCTCCTCGGTCGGCTGCTGGGCAATGGCCGCGCCGGCAAGGACAGACGTTATGAAAAACGCATGCAACAGCACGCTGCCCGACGAAACCCTTCGTTCACGGTGTACGATAGCTGTCATTGAAGACGTCAATTTCCACATTTTCCCTCTCCCAAAGGATCTATCGAGTCTATCGCAAAGATCAGGCCGGCCGAGTTGGCGGGCATCTGGCATATGAAATGGAAGGAACCCGGGGGAATCCGAGAACATCCCGGCCGCCGCTGCGCTAATCTATATAATTTTAAGATGATTAGGAAGTATTATAGGAAAGATTGATAGTTGCCTCGGCTGTATTTAGTCAGCTTGGGAGCGGTTGAAGCTTACTTCCAGGTCAAGATGACGGACATAACGCTCCGGGACGTTGCCCCACTATGGCTGTGTCTGGCTGTGAGCGACTTCAGGCGGATTGTTTTTGTTCCTGTGATCGCTGGTCAGTTCATAGGCTGTGCATATGAAAAAGCCGATGGCGAGCACCGCGATCATGATCCTGTCGCCGAATTTCGAATCCACTGTCGTATCTTTCCAGGAGTTTGATGGAATTCGCCTACGCAGGAGAGCTCTGGCATTTCTTTACTATGGCTTCTGCGGCCACAACGCCAGTCTCAAATGCACCATGCGCGGTCGAGAATTTTCGCGGTGAACATGCTTCGCCGGCAAAGAAAAGGCGATCGTCGACGGATTCGGCCAGGACCTGTCGCTGGTTCGCCTCGCCCGGCTTTGCATAGGAATAGCCCCCGCCAATATTGACATCATTGCACCAACCGGACATGGCAGCGAACGAAAGTCTCTTTGGGAAGCTGCTTCCGAATAGCTTAGCGAGATCGGTCGAGGCGAAGTTTTGGGCACCTTCCGGTCCCGCCTTCTCCATGTCCTCTGCAAGCTGCCCACCGAAATAGACTTCGATGGCGGAGGAGCCGAACGGTCGGAGTTGATAGGTGACGCTTCCACCTTCGCCATGGGTTCCGAGATAGAGCCCGTCGACCGGGAGGTCGCCGGCACTATCCAGCGAAAGGAACAGCTTGTTGACCTTTCCAAGCGGGAGGCCGGCTGCCGCTTCCGTTTTCCCCGGAAGCGCTGGAAGAAATTTTATTCCCTCAGTCGCAAGTATGGTCGTCGACACCGTTACGATCACCGCGGCGGCTGTCATCATTCCTCGATTTGTTACGATCCGGATCTCGTTGCGATCCCGGTGGTCGATCGTCTGAACGACGGTGCCATATTCAATCGACAAGGGCGCAGCCGCAGCCGATATCAGCGAGCCATATCCGTTCGACGTCCGCAGATCCGGGCCGCGTCCGGGGGCATAGTGCTGGTAGTCCACGATCGAGGACTGCTTGAGGCTCGCGCCGTTCATCATGTTGGAGGACATTTCGAAACGGGACCGCCACTGTTCGCCAGGGGACACAGCTTCTGCCCAGCTGCTATCTCCTTGGCTGGCGTCATAATCGTGCAGCCGGTCGAAGAAATCGCCCAGAGCCTGCTGAGCCTTTTTCTCTGCATTCGCATCAAGGGCAAGACGACGCGTCGGATCGCTCCACGGAGCCGGTGTTTCATCGATCGCATATTCCAACTCGCGCGCCAGGGCGAACCACCTGTTGTCCCGCGAACCGTGGAACCACCCACATCCAAGGTCAACGGCCTGACCGTTGAGCGCAGGCGGCTTTACGCTCCAGGCCCGCCCGCCGGGGCGATTGGCTGCTTCGAGGATTGTCACCTTGAGATCTGGACGTCTTGATAGGAGATGCCGTGCCGCCGATATGCCCGCAGCCCCTGCGCCGATGACGATTATTTGCAAGCAGTTCACTCCTTCGAGCCAGCGAATACACGAATGCTCTCGGGAAAATTTCCGGCTCGGCTGAGCGGAGGGACCGGGGCTTCAGAATCCATTCTGCCGGAAAATGGGACATTGATCCATGGTCGGAGGACCCGCCGATGCTCGCATCGCAGTCACGATATTCTCAACTGCGGTACTGATCATTGATGCCAAAGTCTTCGCCACAAGGCGAAGCCTTTGCCCATGAGTTGACTCAGGTTGCTCTCTTCCCTTCGCCGTCGAACACATGCACATACTGCGCCGGGAACGACACCGTAACCTTCGGCCCGGCGCTCAGCGCTTCGCGGTTTAGCGTGAAAATCTTGAACGGCAGCCCGTGCAGCGAAAGGTGGAGGATGATGCCGAAGCCGGTGGGCTCGATCAGCTCGACATTGGCGCTGATACCCGAGCCATCCGATGTCAACTGAACATGTTCAGGCCGGATGCCAAGGGTAACCTTCGCGCCAGCAGGCAGGTTCGGCGTCGACGCGATCGGAACCGCGGTCCTATCCTTCAGCCTCATCACGCCTGCATCGTAGGTGGCTTCAAGGAAGTTCATTCCGGGAGAGCCGATGAATCCGGCAACGAAGAGATTGGCGGGGCGGTCGTAAAGCTCGAGCGGGCTGCCGACCTGTTGAACCACCCCGCCATGCATAGCAACAATCCGGTCCGCCAGCGTCATCGCCTCGATCTGGTCGTGGGTCACATAGATCGAGGTCGCCTTCAGGTCGCCATGCAGCTTCTTGATCTCGGCGCGCATCTGTTCGCGAAGGCGAGCATCGAGGTTGGAAAGGGGTTCGTCGAAGAGGAAGGCTTTTGGCTGGCGCACGATGGCGCGTCCCATAGCGACGCGCTGGCGCTGGCCGCCGGAAAGCGCCTTGGGGCGACGCTCTAAGAGCGGATCGAGGCCGAGTTTCGACGCGGCGCCCGCGACAGCGCTCGCAATCTTTTCCTTCGCGGCCTTTCGAAGCTTGAGGCTGTAGCTCATGTTGCCGGCGACATTCATATGCGGGTAGAGCGCATAGGACTGGAACACCATGGCAATGTCGCGATCCTTCGGATGCAGCTCGTTGACACGGTTTCCGGCGATGCGGATCTCGCCGCCGGTGACATCCTCAAGGCCGGCGATCATACGCAGAAGCGTGGACTTGCCGCAGCCCGAGGGGCCAACGAGCACGATGAATTCGCCGTCCTTGATCCTGAGGTCGACATCGTGCAGCACCTGCACGTGGCCATAGGCTTTCTTGATGTTCTGGATATCGATCGATGCCATTTGACTAACCCTTGACCGCGCCGGCCGTCAGGCCCTGGACGAGATAACGCTGGATGAGCAGGAAGAAGAGGCCGGCCGGAATAAGCGCCATGACGCCAGCCGCCATCATCTGCCCGAAATCCACGGAGAATTTCGAAACGAAGGTGAGAAGCCCGACCGGAAAGGTCGCCGCCTGATTGCCGTTGATCAGCATCAGGGCGAAGAGCAACTCGCTCCACGCCGCCGTGAAGACAAAGCCGAGTGTTGCGGCAATGCCGGGCAAGGTCAGGGGCAGGATGATCTGCCGGAAGGCCGTGAACTGGGTAGCGCCGTCGATCATCGCCGCCTCTTCAAGATCCTTCGGAATGCCATCGAAAAAGGACTGCATCAGGAAGGTCGCGAAGGGAACGTTGAAGGCCGTATAGACGATGACGAGGCCGGTCAGGCTGTTCGTCAGGTGCAGCGGCGTCAGGATCTTGAAGATCGGCGCGACGAGCATGACAAGCGGAAACATCTGCGTCAGCAGCATCAGGCCCACGATCCAGTATTTGCCACGGAAATTGAAGCGCGACAGTGCATAGCCGGACAGCGATGCGCAAAGCGTGACCGCAATCGCCGTCGATGCCGAGACGATCAGGCTGTTTTCAAAAAAGGTCGGAAAGCTGCTGTGCTGCAGGACGAAGGAATAGTGCTCCCAGGTCGTGCGCGAGGGCCATAGCCGCACGCCCTCCGTATAGAGCAGGTCGTTTGGTGTGACCGAAACCTTCAGCAGCCAGAAGAGTGGGAAGAGAGCGAAGACGATGTAGCAGAGGATCGCCAGCCGATGCGCAATGGTTGGAAGAATGGATCGTTTCATGGGCTCAATCCTTGCTCAGCAGGGTTTGCCGAAGCACGATGATCAACATCGAATAGGCGAGCAGCAGGATCAGCAGCACCAGCGCGATCGCCGACGCATAGCCGAAATCCAGCCGCTTGAAGGCCTGGGTGAAGATATAGCTCGACACGATCTGGGTGCGGTCGGCCGGACCGCCGCCGGTCATGACGACGATCAGGTCGGCGAAATTGGCGATCCAGACGGTGCGCAGCAGAACGGTGATTGCAATGGTCGGCGCGAGGAACGGCAGCGTGATCGAACGGAAGCGATCGAACCAGCCTGCACCATCGATGGAGGCGGCCTCATAGAGATCGCGCGGGATCGCCTGCAGCGCGGCAAGCAGGGTGATCGCGAAGAAGGGAATACCCCACCAGACATTAGCGACGATCGGCCCCCACATTGCATATTGCGGATCCGACAGGATATTGGCGGGCTCGCTCATAAGTCCCAGACCGAAGAGCCAATGCGGGATCGGCCCGATGACCGGATTGAAGAGCCATGCCCAGGTAAGACCGGCGAGGAACGACGGTACCGCCCAGGGCAGGAACACGAGAGCCTGGACGATGCCCCTGCCGACGAAGGGCTTGTCGAGCAACAATGCGAGGATGAGACCAAAGATGAATTGCAGCAGGACGGATGCGACCGTCCACCACAGCGTGTTCTTCAACGCGCCGTAGAAGGCGGCATCCTTGGCAAGATCGCGGAAATGCTCCAGGCCCACGAAGCCGCCGGAAAATGGGTTGAGCAGCTGTATGTCGCGGAAGGCATAGGAAATACCCACCACCAGCGGCACCAGCATGACCGCGGCGATGAGGATGAGTGCCGGCGCGCTATAGAGATAGGGCTCTGAGGCGTCGGCCAGACGCTTCTGCCACGACCTGCGGTCGGGACGCATGTCGAGCGTTGCTGCAGGAGTGGTCATCGATTTGCAGTTTCCATAATCGTTTCCCAACCGAGGGTTTGGGCGGCAGGCCTTGACGGAGTGCCATACGGCCCCGTCATCGACCCTTCGGGCCACCTTCTCCCCGAGGGGAGAAGGGGAGCGGCGACGCTGCAGCAGGTCTCTTCTCCCGAGCGGGGAGAGGTGCCGGCAGGCGGATGAGGGGCCGCAATCCCGGCGGCCCCGCTATCCGGTTACTTCTTGGCCATGAACTTCTGCTGCGCCTTGGTCAGATAGTCAGCCCACTGATCGGCCAGATCCTTGGCGGAGATATCGCCAAGCATGGCCTGCTGCGAGGTCTTGATCGCCAGCGAATCCTTGAAGAAGGCGAATTCTTCGAGGTAGGTCGGCATGACTGTTGGGACCGTGTTCTTGTCGGCCAGTTCTTCGAACCAACCCTTGAACTGGTCGCCGGCGTAGAAGGGATCCTTCTCGGCGGACGTATAGGCCGGCAGCGCGCCGATCTTCTTGTTCCATTCGAGATTGCCTTCCGGGCCTTCCAGCGTCGCGATCAGTTTCCAGGACAGGTCCTTGTTCTGGCTTGTCGAGAACATCGACCAGCCGCCGTAGCCGATCGTCGGGAAGGACTTGCCGTCAGGCCCCTTCGGCAGCGGAGCGACGCCGAAATCGTCCTTGTTCATGCGCTCGGCAACGGCGATCAGCGCGTCCGGATCCTGGTCGAGGAAGGCGCAGGTGCCGGAATAGAAGCCGGCGACGACTTCATTGAAGCCCCAGTTGACGCTGTCCTTGGGCGCAAGGCCCTTCTTGTAGAGATCGACCATCCACTCGATGCCCTTTGCCCAGCCTTCGCTGTTCATGGTCGAGGTGCCGTCATCCTTGAAATATTTGTTGTCGCCGGCCATGGAGGCGGCGAAGATCATCCAGCCATTCAGACCGCCAGGGCCGCCGCGCATGCAGTAGCCGGACTTACCGGGAATCTTGGAGACGGCTTCGGAGGCCTTGACGAAGTCATCCATCGTCTTCGGCGGCTCGGACACACCGGCCTGCTGCAGGAGCTTCTTATTGTAGAACATCGCGCGCAGATAGAAGCCGTAAGGCAGCATATAGGCGGTGTTGTTGACATAACGGCCGAGTTCGAGGGCGCGCGGTGTCAGTTCCTTGGTGTGATCCCACTTGGCGAGATAGGGTTCGAGGCTTTCGAGCATGCCGTTGTTGCCATAGAGCGAAACCCAGGTGTCGGGCATTTCCATCACGTCTGGCGTATCGCCGGCCGAAACCATGGTCGCGAACTTCTGGAAGGCTTCGTTCCAGGGCAGCGAGATGATGTCGACCTTGGTGCCCGGATTGGCGGCTTCGAACTTGGAGACGATCGACTTCAGTGTCTCGGTGCGCTCGGGGCTGGTGATGACTTCGACGAGCTTGAGCGTCGTGTCGGCAAAGGCCGTTCCTGCCATCATCGTGGCGAAGAGTGCGGCGGTGATCAGTCTTTTCATGCTTCGTTCCCCCTCTTAGGTGTTTGTTTGGGTTGAAGGTTCTGGTTTTCAGGAGGCGGCGGCAATCGCCTCCTCGATATCTCTCCACAGCGCCTCGGTTCCTTCGAGACCGACATGGAGACGCACGGACCGCGCATTGATGCCAAAGGTATGCGCGGAATTCGGCTGTGCCTTCTGCTGAAGGACGACCTCGCCCGGTACGATCAGGCTTTCATGTCCACCCCAGCTCACTCCCAGTTTGAAGAGCTTGAGGTGGTCTGCGAAGGTTCGGATGTCGATGCCTTCGCGGAGGATGAAGGAAAACAGGCCCGACGTGCCGTTGAGGCCTGCCGGCAGGCGGTTGGCAAGGCC
The DNA here is from genome assembly GCF_008365395.1 of Neorhizobium sp. P12A. Classification (NCBI taxonomy): domain Bacteria; kingdom Pseudomonadati; phylum Pseudomonadota; class Alphaproteobacteria; order Hyphomicrobiales; family Rhizobiaceae; genus Neorhizobium; species Neorhizobium sp. P12A. Next base: position 173,024 of record NZ_QOVX01000007.1, read on the forward strand.
CGGATGGCAGACCTGCTCGACAATATCGAGGTTCTGCAGCCGCTTGGCGATCGTCATCGCAGCCGCCTCATGCGCCCTCATGCGCAGTGGCAGGGTGCGCAGGCCGCGGATCAGAAGCCAGGCGTCGAAGGGCGAGAGCTTGCCGCCGAGATAGGGATAGGCCTCGGATTTTACCCGCGCGATCATCTCCTTCGATCCTGCGACCACGCCGGCGACGACATCGCTGTGGCCGCCGAGATATTTGGACGCGGAATGGATGACGAGATCGACGCCAAGCGTCAGAGGCCGCTGGAAATAGGGGCTCGCCCAGCTGTTGTCGATCATCGAAACGGCGCCGTGCTGCTTGGCAATTGCGGCAAGCGCGCCGACGTCATGAGCTTCCATCACCCAACTGGTCGGGCTCTCCATATAGAAGACCTTGGCGCCGGGGAGCGCCTTGGCGACCGCCTCTTCGTCGCGGCCGTCGACATAGGTCACCTCGACCTTCATGCGCTTCAGGATCGTGCCGAACAGGCGGAAGGCGTCCGGATAGACATGCTTGACCGCTACGATGCGGTCGCCGGGCTCGACGAAACTCAACACAGCGGAAGAAATCGCCGCCATGCCGCTCGCAAAGCCAAGCGCATCTTCGCCACCTTCAAGCTTTGCCAGCATCTCTTCGAACATGCGCACGGTCGGATTGAGGCCGCGCGTATAGATCGGCCGCACTTTCTCGCCGCGATAGGAAGCGATCATGTCGTCATAATCGGAAAAGGTGAAAAGCGATGTCTGAAAAATCGGCGGCACTACGGCTTCGGCGTAGTTGCCGTCGTCATGGGCTGTAATCAGAGAAGCGAGATCGAATGGCTCAAGCCCATCAGTCATTTGGACATTTCCTTGATGTCTTCCTCGACAACGTCGAGAATTTTCAATGTCTCAGCGCGAGCCGCTTCGGGGTCCTGGGCGACAATCGCGTTGAAAAGCGTACGGTGAAACGGAAAGGACCGGCGAGCGAAGTCCTGCCGGTCGAAGGGATGGGTCCAGAAGCGCTCGAAGGTGCCGCGCATCTGCTCGAGAAGCTGCTTGAACAACGGATTATGGGTCGCGTCGTAGACAGCGAGATGGAAGGCGAGGTCTTCCGGGCCGGAGGCGCCCTTGGCAATATGGACACGCTCCATCTCGTCGAGCTTTTCCTCGATGATGGCGATATCAGCGGTCGTACGCTTCTTTGCGGCGACCATTCCGGCCTCGCATTCGATGCCGCGACGAACTTCCAGCGTCTGCAGAAGCGCATCACGGAGATGCGGTGTGTCCATCGACAGCGGCATGTGGATGGTCGCCTTGGAAACCGGTTTCAACAGATAAGTGCCGCTTCCCTTGCGGGTTTCCATGACGCCGAGGGCCTGGAAATGCGTGATGACCTCGCGGATCGTCGAGCGCCCTACCGAGAGGGCCACCATCAGTTCGCGCTCAGTCGGCAGCCGGTCGCCCGACTGGAGCTTCGATGTCTCGATGAAATTGGACAGCGCATCGATAACCTGCTGCGTCCGATCAATCGACGGAAGTGGTGTAAGCATTGCCCCTCTCTTATTGCCCCTAAATTGGTCTGACATCTGCCATCAGGTCAATCCATTTTCTCATCTGTCCGCTTTCTTTTTTTTGAGTGGCCCTGCGTCGCTACGGGCTTCGTCGGGTGGGTTAACTGTGATGGCGGAAGCAGTCGATGCGTAGGCTGCAAAAGCAGGGTACGATGAGAGGCCGCAGCTGCAAGCTCGGTTCCTGTCCGCCGTGCGCGCGTCACCGGGACGGCCGCAGCTCGGAAAGCCCAATGGGAGACGCTGAAATGGAACAGCAAGTCGTCATGATTACTGGCGCTGGTGGTAACCTTGGAACTGCGATCGTCGAGCATCTGTCTTCCGAGGGGGGCGTGAACCTCATTTGCCTTGAGCGAAATACGGAAACTCTTGCGACTGTGATCGCGCGCGTACCTTCCGGGGTTGAGGTCTTGGGACTCGACCAGATCGATCTCACGGACGTAGTTTCGTGTCAGGGCGCTGTCGAAAAGGCTGTCGCCCGATTTGGGCGCATAGACGCGTTGGTCAACACGGTCGGCGGGTTCTCGATGGGGCCGGTCGATCCATCCGGAATGGATCGATGGAACCACATGATGTCGATGAATGCCTTCACGGCATATGCGATAAGCGCCGCTGTCCTGACTGTCATGCAGCCACGCAAATACGGTCGGATCGTGCATGTGGCTGCCTCCCCGGGCCTGAAGGCAGGACGCCATCAGGCCGCCTACGCGGCGTCGAAGGCAGCGGTTATTCGGCTAACCGAGGCTATTGCTGCCGAAAACAGAAGCAATCGGATCACTGCGAACTGCATCCTTCCCGGAACCATCGACACTCCCCAGAATAGACAGTCCATGCCGAATGCAGACGTGAATGACTGGGTGCCTCCAACGTCGGTCGCAAAGCTCATAGCATTCCTGATTTCGAAGGACTCGAGCGCGGTTACCGGTTCGGCGATCGCGGCAGGCGGCTTTTAACGGGATCTGAGTGTTGCTAGGTGCCTGGCGGCGGCCGCCACGGCGCGGGAAGAAGCTCGCGATCATTCAACCGGCAGAAGCTGAGAAGCCGATACGAACGTGTGATGGACAATGCACGTTCTTTCGTCGAGCATAGGACTCCGGCAGCTTGGCTTAAATGCCAAAGCAGTTGCTTTCCTTGGGAGATCGATATGGAAGAAGCCGCTTATCGACAGCTCTTGATGCGACATTGGAAGGCGTCGGACGAGGGCGACTTTGAAGTCGAACACGAAATCTATGATCACAAGTCGATGTTGTACTATCCTCAATCGGGAGAGCGAATTTCAGGGCGAGCCAACATCCAGGCGAGCCGTTATGCACAGCCGAACAGCAAGAGGTTCGCGGTCAGGCGCATTACCGGAAGCAGAGATCTCTGGGTGACCGAATTTCTGCTTTCCTATGATGGGAAGCCGAGCCACACGGTGAGCATAATGGAATTTCGCGACGGGCTGGTTGTCCGGGAGACGCAATACTTTGCCGATCCATTCTCGCCGTCGCCCTCTCGTTCAGCACTGGTCGAACTGGTGACCGAAGGGGATTTGGACAATTGACGCCCGTTCTCCGCTAATGACCGCCGGGACGCCGGATCAACCAGATTGGAATGCTTTCGGCTGAACGGTCTTAACCTCAGGGACGCTCGCAATGCCAATTCTGACAAAAGAACTCGACACCGCAGAAGAAGTGATTGGAGAGATTCGCACCAGATCACTGTTCACGATGAGATTGGATGCCAGACCTTCCCGGATCATCGGCTCTACCCCGTCGACGTTTAGGCAAGTGCGTGTCATCGATGGCGGCCGTTTTGAGGGTGATCGACTCTCCGGAAAGGTTCTGGATGGAAGCGACGATTGGCAGACTATCCGTTCCGACGGCTGCACCTTATTGGACGCTCGTCTGACACTTGAAACCGACGACGGCGCCCTGATCTGCATGACCTATCACGGCCTGCGCCATGGCCCGCCCGAGGTCATGGCGCGGATCGAACAGGGGCTTACGGTCGATCCTGCGAGCTACTATTTCCGCATCAATCCAATGTTTGAAACCGCTTCCCAGAAATACGGCTGGCTGAACCGCATACTGGCCATTGGTGCCGGCCACCGTTTCGAAGATGGGCTGGTGTACAACGTGTTCGAACTCCTCTAGGGCGTCCCCTGCGTTGCTTTTGCTCGAGGCAGAACTGCCTGGAATCCGGGCCTTCTCCTGCTTGTCAGCAAAGATGGCCGCTGGCTGCGATTTGCCTCATTGCCGGCGGGATCGTGTCTTCCCGATCCAATTCGCCAATAAGGAGGCGAAGCCAGCTAAATCCGACCCAGAGCGCCAATTTCGCATCGATGTGATCTTGTCCGAATTCGCCGCGGCCGGCGGCCGCAAGAAGCATTTCGCGAACGTCAGCCGTCCGGTCGGGCAGGAATTTTTCTCTCAAGGCGTGGAGTGCTTCCGGCGTGCCCTGGGCCTCCGCAATCAGTCCGCGCAGTGCAGTTCCCGCGGGATGTGACGCCCAGAAGCGCCACAGGCTCGTCGTATAGCCGGTCAGATCGTCGACCAGATTGCCGGTGTCGGGAACCGAGACGAAGGCAGACCGCTCAGCAGTGTAGATTGCGATAAATAGATCCGCCTTGGTGGGGTACCATCTGTAAATGGTGGTCTTGCCTGAGCCGGCTCGGCGGGCGACTTCCTCGACTGAAAAGCCGACATAGCCTTTTTCCCAAATGAGTTCCTTCGCAGCGGCTAGGACTGCGGTCTCCGCTTCAGGATTTCTGCGTGCGCCAATGGACGTACGCCTTTTCGCTGGCGCCGATTGTGATTTGCTGACCATTGAGAAGGCGTAGCTCAAATCGATGCTTCCAATCAATCACGATCAGGCGTTGGAGACCGGCCCTTCCTGCTTTTCGACTTTTGGCCTACTTTTCGACTCTTGGAATGAAGCCGGGCACGCCAGTGCTCACCACGCCGTTGAATCGCACGTTCGTACTGATCTCGTTTCGAATCCGCCGCATCGCCTCCTCAGGCAGTGCAGAAATATCAAAATTCTCTTGGATGCGGCTTGGCGTAACGGATGTCGTCAAGAACGCGGTGCCGCGCTGTACGGCCCATGCCAACGCGACCTGGGCCGGCGTCTTGTGAACGCTTTCGGCTATGGAGGTAATCACCGGATCTTCCAGGACCCTTGGCTCCATTGCGTGCCCCAAGGCCGCAAAGGCAAGCAGAACGATCCCTTGCTCGTGGCAATATTCGAGAAGCTCCCACTCCGGAAGATAGGGGTGGGACTCCACCTGAATCACCGCCGGCTTTATGCGCGCCTCAGAGACGATTTCCTTCAACGTATCCAAAGAGACATCCGAGAGGCCGATGGCGCCGCAACGACCCTCGTCGACGAGCTGCTCGAGGGCTCGCCAGGTATCGATCAACCTGACGCCCTTGTCATAAATTACGTTGCCTTCGACATCCCGGGGATCCTGATTGTCTCCAGGCTGAAACGCGAATGGGGTGTGGATCAAATAGGCGTCGATGAAATCCACCTGCAGGCGTCGGCGACTTGCCTCGAACGCAGCCTTGACGCGCTCGGGACGATGATTGGTGTTCCAAAGCTTGGTTGTTATGAACACGTCCTCACGACGAACCGTCCCGTCGGAGAACGCCTCCCGGAAGGCGTCGCCGATCACCTCTTCATTGCAATATCGTTCCGCGCAATCGAAGTGTCGGAATCCTGCGGCCAACGCAGCCTTGACGGCCTGCTTGGTTGCCACCGGGTCCGGAATGAGCGTGCCGAATCCGACGGCCGGCATCGAGCCGGTGCCGTGCACCAGCGGAATTTTCTTCAAACGAAGCGTGTCAGGGGATTCCACGGATAAACTCCTTCAGTCAGGACTAGAGAGACGACGAGCCTGATGCCGTCGACGAATGGATTGGCCCAGCGTTGATTTTCCAGGCCACTTCCCGTTCTAGGCGCGCTGATCGGTCGGGCCTATTGCACCTTGGTGTCGACCTTGGATCGCGGTGCGACCGATTGTTTGATCGGGTGGTGGCCAGAGCAAATGTCATGTCAAAGCTCCTTGTCGAGGTAGACGAGGAATTCGCGGATGGCCTGCTCGTTGCGTTGGTAGAGAACCCATTGCCCGATACGTCGCGAAGTAAGTAGGCCGGCCTTCAGCAACTCGCCAAGATGACTTGAGATAGTCGATTGAGATAGACCCAAACGCTCGAATTCACCCGCACACACGCCCATGTTCAATGGATGCTGTTGCGAAGAAAAATAGCGTTCCGGGTTCTTAAGGCGCGCCAGGATTTCAAGCCTCGTAGGGTTGGCCAGGGCCTTGAGGATCAGGTTCTTTTCCATCTGCGCTCTAGCCTCGCGAAGTCATGGACGCGGTCAGCGGATGCGCGGGAGAGGGCGCCATTAGGGAAACGACGACCAATCCAACAATCGCGGCCAGAAACGTGATCCAAAACCCGTCGATATAGGCCTGAACATTCGCTTCCCTTTGGACGATGCCCGCCAAGTTACCGAGCCCGCGCTTTATGGCTTCGGCCTGGGAGCCGCCCGAAGCCGATCCGGCGCCGAGTTGCAGGAGCAGGGAACTCCAGCCTGGCGTCGTGCCGGTCACATGCAGTCCGATCAGGTATGAATGCAGCTGTTCCCGTTGCCGGACAAACGTCGCCATCGTCGTCGCAACCGTCTCGGAGCAGATCAGGCGCATGACTTGGACATAGGCGGTGAGAGCGATGGCGCGCGACGGGTTCACATTGCTGAACAACGTGGCGACTGCCGCAAGGAACACGATCTCTTCTCCGAACGTCTGGAGGACGACGATCAGCTTGAACTCGGGAAGTGACCATAGGTTGGTCAATCCCGTCCCCAGCCATGCAGACAAGGCGAAACAAATGAATCCTATCATTAGCGTTGTTCGCTGCTTGACTGTCTGAACGAGCACGACTGCGGTGCCGGTCGCAGCCGCGAGGAGAAGCATCGCATAAGGTGCCGAAAAATCTCCAATCTGTTCGGGACGCAGATGCGCCACGGCGACCAGAAAGTTTGGCTCCAACAGCGAACTGCCAAGGCTGGCGGTCATGAAGCAGCCGATAGCGGCAAAGCCGAGGGCAATGTTTCTTGAAAACAGTATGGAGACGTGCGCCCAGGGCTCTTCGACACGGGATTCGTGCCAGACAAAGACGATTGCCTGAAAGGCGGCCGCGGCAAGGAGCGACAGGATCAGCCCGGACCTGAACCAATCGAGCCGATTACCCTGGTCGAGCGCCAAGTAAAGCGTCGTCAAGGCGCTGCCGAAGATCGCCATCCCACCCCAGTCCGCACTCCCAAGGAGCTTTCGATCGACATCGACCGGTTTGCCGCCAAACCAAAAGAGCACACCGATCACCGGGGCAACTATGGCGCCCTGCCAATACAGCCATTGCCAGCCGATGGTCTGAGAATAGCTGCCCGCGGTATATAGGCCGAGATTCTGTGCGAACGGGATTCTCAGAACATAGAACGCAAGCGCAAAGATCCAGAACCTGCGATCCAGATTTCGAAACGCGGTCATCAGCGTCGCGCCAACAAACAGGCCGAGCAACGCAGCCCTGAGCGCGTGCAGGGCGACCAGCAGTTCAAAACCGCCACAAAGCGGGATGGTGAAGGAGATGGCAGAATAAAGGAGCGCCGGCCCGATCATCACTCGCTTCACGCCGAAGGCCGCAATTAGCCAGCCGACGGAGGGGGCCACCAGAATTTGAGGCGCGGTCGCGAAGGTCGCAAGCCAGGAACCTTCATCCACCGTCAGACCGAACGCTCCGCGCAGGTCCGGCAGACCGATGCTGGCTGCGCGGATGTCGAAGGCGGTCAGTATCGACGCCATCACCACAGCGATGGCAACGAATCCCTGACGAGGCAAATCACTGGATGAAACTCTGCTAGACATGATCTTTGACCTCGCGCGTCGTGATGCGCGTAATGACCGACATGCCAGGCCGTAGGCGGTCGAAGTTTGCCTGGTTGGGATCCAGTTCTATGCGGACTGTCAGCCGCTGCGCCACCTTGGTGAAGTTGCCGGTCGCATTGTCCGGGGGAAGCAGCGCGAAGGTCGAGCCGCTGGCGGGAGAAACTTTAGACACCGTCCCCTGCAGGGTCGCGCCAGGAAGCATGTCGACCGAGATCTCGACCGGCTGTCCTTCCCGCACCCATGCCAACTGATTTTCCTTATAGTTCGCAAGGATGTAGATATGAGGAAGCGGGACAATGGAGATCAGGTTGGTGCCCGCGCCGACATAGTTGCCGAGCTGGACATTGCGTCGCGCGACGACGCCGTCGATCGGTGCGTGAACGTCCGTGTAGCTCAGCTCAAGTTCGTTTGCGGCAACTTCGGCGGAAGCGCTGTCGACGTTGGCCTTGAGGGCGTCGCGCTGCTTGGCAAGAACATCCAATTGTGATCTCTGCGCCGATACGGTTGCTTCAGTCATCTTTGCGTTGGCAAGAGCTCGCTCGTGAGCCGCGGTAGCTTTCTCCAGGTTTTGAAGAGAACTAGCTCCGCTCTCGAGACCAAGCCGCGTCTGCCGTTTCAGCTCCTTGTCGGTTTCGACTTCGTCAGCTTCTGAAGCCTGCTTCTGGGCGACGGCGACATCGATCTGAGCGAGCTGAAAAACGCGTTGGCTATCGTTGTTTGCAAGCTGAGCCTCTGCGGCCTCGAGTTTCGCCCTGGAGGCCCGGAGAGCCACTTCATAAGGAGCGCGATCTATCGAAAACAACAGGTCGCCGGCTTTGACGTGCTGATAATCATGGACGGTGACCAGTTCGACGGTGCCACCGACCCTTGTGCTGACCGAGGAAACGTCTGCGTAGACCGCGGCATCGTCCGTTGACTGAACAGTCCGACTGGCGACCCATGAGTCCCAGTTCGCGCTGGCGCCGGCCACTGCGGCAAGCGCGACGCCGATTGCAGTAACGGGCACAGCAAGCGACAGCAGCGAGTTCGTTCTTTTGGGGAGAGAGGGCGAGGCTGCGGCCGAAGGCTCCCTCTCTGGCGAAGGGGCGGACACAAGGGCAGGCCGTGGAGAGGTGGACGGCTCGCTGGCTTGATCTTCTTTGGATTGCATCTGAGGCATTTTGCTTCCAGTTCAAAACTGTCGTCGCGTCGTTCTGGGAGACATGCCCGAGACCACGCCGGCGATGCTCTGTGCATTGTCGACAGGCCCGGATGACTCCCTCGCATAACAAGTTCCGCGATCGGGTCGATCTTAAGGTTGTATCTTATATAAACGATCCGTATCGTTTCATCAAGAAGGCGTCGAAAATTCGATGTTCATTTCCGCCCCAACGACAGGAGATGCGTCAACAGGTGCGGGAACTGTAGACCGAGCGGGATGGAGTTTTGCGGATGCTTTGGCCTCAGGGGCAGATCGAACAATTGAAGCTTACAGGAACGGAGCCGATTGGGCCGTTCCAGTTTCACGCCTCTTCCCGATGCATGCGGCCGTTAAGAAGGGCGTGTGGCGGCTGAAGCCGATGCCGATCAATAAAGCCGAACGCGAGGCAGCGAGCCCATTTTAAGCTCGTATCTAGTACGCGATGGCGCGGCTACAGGATTGCGGTGACGAGCCGGTCGACGCGGGTTCCCTCGCGGTAGAGGACATTGACCAGGGTCGTCGCTGTCATGGCCATGGCAGCGCCTCCGATGATATCGGTGACATAGTGCGTTCCGACATAGACCCGAGACAGGCTGATCACCAGCGCTGCTGCGGCAGCGATTGCACCTCGCCTTTTCAAGCCTTGAATCAGAAGGGTCGTTGCTATCGCGAAACAGGCGGTTGCGTGGTCGGAAGGAAAGGATGCGTCGACGCTGCGGTCGATGATGAGATGCGTGACGCCCGCGTCGTAGGGCCTGACGCGTTGGAAGAACAAGATGACGATCTGGTTCACGCCAAGACCCAAAAGGAAGGACAGACCGGCAGCGATGCATGCATGTCGGACATGCGCGCGATCACGCACGGACCACCATTGCAACCCCATGAACAGCACTAGGAGCGGAACGCCGAACTGGGTTATGGCGATTATCACCTTGTCGAGCATGCCGCTCGATCCCGCCCAGCTGTTGATCCAACCGGTGATGATCACATCCATTTTATTGCCTTTGCTTGAAGAGGGAGTCCAAGGCCTCATTGAGAAGCGATGCCGAATAGGACCGTGCCGAGGAGCGAACCGTGTCGGGCAGACTGAGTTCGTCGCAGCGTGCGTCGACCAGCTTGCGCATCAGCGCAAACGTACCTGATCCGGTAAGAGTGTTTCCGCGCAGGAAGAGACATTGTGACGGGGCTGACATGAGCTGGAGAACAATCTGTCGTCCCAGAGCTTCGTCGTCTGGCGGGTTTGAATTGCTGAAGGGGAGTTCATTCTCAATCGATCGATGCATCGCTTTCATTCCGACGCGGGCATCCCGGCGGCCCATCGGACTGATACCGGGCCGCCCGACTGCGGCATTGACCTCGTCGCGTCTACAAGGTCGCAGTCGAAAAACGCAAGATGAACCATGAGAATTAGAACAGACTTAGATGCGGCAGTCTCCGCAATGTCATGTTCCCGCCACTTCATAAGTTGCGGCTAAGTTTCGCGGTCCATACTTCGTCCAAAAATCTCATGAGGAGTTTGGTATGGCGGTTGAATGGTCGCATGGACATGATGTCGTCAAGCGAAGCGGGCGAAGATCCGCGCCGCGGGCGGTCGGATGGTCCAGCCGGATAGCGCCGCTTTTGGAGGCCCTGATCGCCGTGGCGATCGGCCTTGCCATCACCTGGTTCCTTGTCATCGTGTCAGTCTCTGGATGAGCCGTCGATTGCTGGGCGCCGGGACGGCGGATGAGGTTTTGCGGCTTCCAATCGTGGGCGCCGTCCTTTGGCTTGCGGCCTGTTCGGCGGTGGTCGTTGAAAGCGACACCTATCGCTATGCCTGCGGAATTCTTGCTCTGATCGGGCTCTATTTCTATCTGCGCATGACCGATAGGCCCACGATCAGCTGGGTAGGGTGGTTGTGTATGGGATGGGCGGCCTATGCGTTCGCCATATTCCTGGTGATGTTCGCCTTCTGGCCGGGGCATCCGATCGGCGAATCCGAGTTCCTGTACTGCTTCCCGCTATTCTTTCCCATCCTCGGTTTTGCTCTTTCGATCTATTGGAAGTCGATGGAGCGCATCATCGCTGCATTTCACATCGGCGGGCTTCTCATGCTTCTTCTGACGACGAAGTTTAGCGAGGTCGCCTCCGGGGAAACCGTTCGTCCTCTGATCCAGAACAACCAGATCCACGGCGCGGTCTGCTGTGGCATCCTCTTTGTGACATCCTGCTTCTGGCTGCTTCATTATGTGACCGAGAAGCGATCAGATCGGACGATGGCGACCATTTCTTTCCTGGTGGCTCCCCCCGTGATGGCCCTCTCTCTGTTCTGCATCTACGGCGCGAAGTCTAAGGGCGTCTGGCTGGCGCTCGGGCTAACGCTGCCCCTGCTTGCGATCCTTGTTCTTCGCCGATTGAAGATGGGCAAGGGCACCCTGGTTTTCGCTGTCGCGCTGGCGGGACTGCTTTTGGGCACCTATGCCGTTCGCGCCAACCTGGACCAATTTGCGGGCCCGACGGTGCAGGCAGCCGAAACGATGCTGTGGAGCGCCGGGCATGACGGCGGCGCGGCGGCTGACGTCGCAGCGACCATTGCCTCGAGTTCAACTCCAATCTCGATGGATGAACGGCTTCAACTGTGGTGGAACGCCTCGGAACTCATTGCGTCATCGCCGATCCTAGGCTGGGGAAACGAATGGCTGAACCAATGGCACCACGCCAAATATGGATCGATCAAGTATGATCTGATGCACAATGGCTATCTCGAAATCCTGGTGCGCTACGGGGTCGTGGGCGCGCTCGTGTTCCTGCTTATGCTCACGGTCTTCATAAGAAGCGTGCAGATGGCGTGTCGCGATGGCATCATCCCGCCTTGCGCCTTCTACGCCTACCTTACGGTTCTTGTGTTTTTCGCCTTCACCCTGTTGAGCAACTCGAACAATCGGCTTGCGATCGGAGAGAGTCTCGCGCTCGTCAGCTCAGCCTTTGCCTGCGCGTGTCATTTTTTCATCGAACAACGCCGGCGAGCCGTCGCAAATGGTGACAGGCACGAAGTCTCGTCATAACGACGCGGTCGATCGCTGAGGGTGCGATAGCGCTCGTCCCTGCCGTGAAGTTCAGCCTCATCTGGAGCCATGCCCGACAGGGCGCAGCCACATGGCGTTGGCCGACGCTCTGTCGAGTTTCATGGGGGCAGCGCGACGCGCGAACTCCTCGCTGGTCCCACGGGTGGTGAACCTTGCGCCTTGTCTCCTATAGCGCGTCATGCGCTGGTGGACAGCAGGGCCAAAGAGTTCATCCGTTGCGGTCGAAAGCGGTTTGGACAACAGCTTACAGGTCGCACAATGGCGCGGTATTCTTAGGTGAGACTTAGAGTTTTTACCGTCTTCCTAATTCCGCGCTAAATTTTCGATGCGAGATGCTTGATAACGGACGAGCGGGAGCTTGGTGCAGATGAGAATTCTCGTGGTGGAAGATGACAGGATGCTGGCGCTCGGGCTGCAGCGGGCGCTCTCCGACGTCGGCATGTCGGTGGACTGGATTGCCGATGGCAAACTTGCCGAAGAGGCGATGAAGAGCGACAGCTATGCCGCGGTCCTGCTGGATCTGTCTCTGCCCGCTCCCGACGGACTGACGTTGCTTCGGGAGGCTCGGTCTCGAGGCGCCAGCGTGCCTGTGGTGATCATCACGGCTCGGGACGATCTCGATACGCGCCTGAATGGCCTGGATCTCGGCGCCGACGATTTCGTGTTGAAACCCTTCGAACCCTCGGAGATCATCGCGCGACTGCGGGCGGTGATCCGGCGCCATTCCGGTCACGCGACCTCCAAGATCGGAACGTCGAACATCGCTCTCGATCTGGCGTCCCATGAGCTTTCGTACGGCGGGGTCACGGAGGTTCTTCCGCATCGCGAATTCGCGTTGATGCGGGCTCTTCTCGAGCGTCCTGGCATCATCCTGTCCCGGTCCCAGCTCGAAGAGAAAATCTATGGCTGGGGAGAGGAAGTCGAAAGCAACGCTGTGGAGGTCCTGATCTTTTATATCCGGCGTCGCTTCGACAAGCAGGTCATCCGCAATGTGCGCGGGGCCGGCTGGATGATTCCAAAGACATGATCTCGCTCAGAACCGCTACCGCCAGTTCGCTGGCGATCCTCTTTACCGGGATCGCGGTCGTGGTCGGTGCCACGTCCTATCTGTCGACGATGCGAGAGAGCGGAGATTTCCTCGACCTGCAGCAACGCCAGATCGCCCGTTATGTCGGTGATCTCACCTTCATTGCGCCAGGCGAGGCGGCGCTGCCGCCGCATGACAGCGAGGACGACTACGTCATCGAGGTGACCTACGCCGATGGACGCCCTGCAAAGACCTCAGATCCATCGGTCGTCATTCCCGATCAGCCAACTACGGGGTTTTCCGAATTCTCCGATCGAAACGGGCAATGGCGCGTGTTCTCCCTGGTGACACCCGGTCGGACGGTACAGGTCGCCCAGCAGGTCGTTGTCCGTCGGGAACTTGCGGCAGACGCTGCCGCAAGAGCGATAGTTCCGTTTCTTGTCGCGATACCTCTTTCTTGGTTGCTGGTGGCCTTGGTAGCAGGTCGGATCTTCCGGAGCCTCGAACGCCTCGGCGACGAGATTTCGCGCAAGGCGACCACCGATGTCGAGCCGCTCGATCTCAGCACAATGCCACGAGAGGTCTGGCCGTTCGTGCGTTCCATGAACGAGCTCATCTCACGCCTCGGGGTCGCCTTGCGCCGCCAGCAAATGTTTCTGTCGGATGCGGCACACGAGCTGCGGACGCCGTTGTCGGCGCTAACCCTGCAGATCGGCAATCTTTCCCAGCACCGCGGCGCCGATCTCGAAGAGCGCTTGACAGATCTTCGCGCAGGCGCGCGACGGGTATCGGCACTGACCGACAAGCTCTTGAAGATCAGCCGATACGAAGGGCAGAATCCCGCCTCGACACCGGCGTGGCTGGACCTTTCCGAAGTCGTGAAAGACGTGGTGTCCGGACTTCTGGTATCTGCCGAAGAGAAGCAGGTCGACCTGGGCTTCTCGGGCCTCGCCGAGAACGCCCGAGTGCGTGTCGATCTCGACGACTTGCAAACATTGTGCGAGACCCTTGTCGACAATGCTGTTCGCTACACGCCGAATGGTGGCGCCGTGGACGTGACGGTCACAGGAGGCCCATCTCCGTTGCTCATCGTTGCCGACAACGGTCCTGGCGTCGCGGCCGAGGAATTGCCCCGATTGACCGAGCGCTTCTTTCGTGGCTCGTCGGGCGGCGAGGGGACGGGTCTCGGGCTTGCGATCGTCCACGCCATATGCGTCAGGCAAGGATTGTCCCTGCGGCTGCAAAATCGCGCCGAAGGCGGCTTTCTGGTCCAGGTCGGCTTTCCCCGTCCCAAGGACTAGCATCCTGCCGCCGGGGGCGATCGGCGTGCTTCAGATGGTTGTCAGCAAATAGGAGCATTGGTGTTCGCATCAACGGAGAATTGAGTTGCGAATACTGCTCGTGGAAGACAACGTTCTGTTTGGCGACGCCTTGAGGGAGCATCTGGTCTCTTCAGGCTGGGACGTCACATGGGCAACCGGGTTCAAGGCGGCCGTTGATATCTTGAAGCGGTCGACGTTCGATCTCGTTTGCCTTGATCGGCGGCTCCCGGATGGCGACGGCTTCGACATTCTGCGTCAAGGGTTGCCGAGGTGCCCTACGCTTGTCCTTTCGGCTTTCGATCAGTTGTCCGACCGCCTTGAGGGCGAGCGGCTGGGTGCATCGGACTATCTGGTAAAGCCTTTCAATCTCGACTCGGTGGTCCGCCGGCTGGAGGCGCTGCTGGCGCGGCCACCGCAAGCGCGGCGTGCATAAACGCACCATTTTCGCGCAAAAATCTCCTCGGACGACCCCGTGTGCCGCCAGCTTTCAGGTGCCTGTCAGCCTTATCGGGCAAGTGATGCTGACATCATCAGGGAATCTCGGAAAAGGCATGACACGGTTTCGTTTTCGTCGGTTTTCGATTGCTGTGGCGGCTGTCATCGGGTCCGTCGGCGCTGGCTGCGGCGCATATGCCGGATATCTGCAGCTCAGCGGCAACTTTCATCCGGTCATCGATGGTCAACTCTATCGCTCCGCGCAGCCGACGGCTGATGAGCTTGCTGCATATGTGCGCGCTCATGGGATCAAGACCGTGATCAATCTTAGGGGAGCCCATCCGGGCACCCCGTGGTACGATGACGAAGTGGCGATGGCTGGCGGCCTGGGCGTCAAGCATATGGACTTCGGGTTGTTTGCCTCCAAGGTCGTCTCGGCACAGAAAATCGACCAACTTGTCGCGATGATGGAAGCTGCCCCCAAGCCGATCCTTATTCATTGCCAAGCAGGCGCTGACCGAAGCGGTCTCGTTTCTGCGCTGTACATGCGCAAGATTGCCGGAATGGACGAGCGGCAGGCCGAGGGCCAGCTGTCGTTCTACTATGGTCATATTGGCATACCGGTCGTTTCTGCGGCATATGCAATGGATCAGACGTGGGAAGACATGGAATCCCGCGATAAGACGCAAGCACAAGCGGACCTCCCGGCCTATGCCGTTGTTCGCTGATTTCGGCCAAAGCCGAAGGAATAGACAGTCGAGGTTCTCATCGGGTAGGCGATTGGGTGGGGGCAAAACGCTCGATCTCGTCCTGATGGTCGGGTGACGTGACGCTGCCGTACCCTAGTATTGCGTCACCCGATAGTACGCCTCGCGATAACGAGAAAATTGGATCAGTATTTGCTAAGTGATGCCCGTATTGACGAGGATGCCGGCCTGCATTCGACGCATTCATTGCCGAGGCTGTTGGCGGTCAGTCTGATTGCCGCCTCGCTTGACCTTCTGGTCTTTGCGGCGTTGCGGGGCCAGAATGTCGATCCGTTGACCGCCCAATTCTTCGGCTTTGCGGCCTCGGCGGTTTTTAGCGCTGCGTGCTTTGGCGGAACCCTGCTGTCGGTCGCTAACGCTACCGCGTCCACGATGCCGCGTCATATGATGTGGTCCGGTTTCGTTCTTGTGCAAGTGATTGCGCTCGCAATCCGAGGAGGCATGCTCGGAGTGGAGCTATCCGCGCTCGGGCTTTCGCCGCGGGTTGCGATCGGCCCTGCGGTCCTCGCCGGGGCAACTATCAGCTATTTCGGTCAAGCTCATCTGCTCCTGAGGCGGTCCTTTGGCACGGGGCGATTGGCTCCGATCGCCGTTGCGACGATCTTGACCCTGTTCGTGCTCAGGCTCCTTTACCTCGGCCTGATCGACCTGCTGCCGGAAGAGGCTTATTACTGGAATTATTCGCAGCACCTCGACATCGGGTATCTCGACCATCCGCCAATGGTGGCCTGGCTGATCTGGGCGGGAACGTGGCTCTTCGGCGTCAACGAATTCGGTGTCCGGATCGGCGCCTTCCTCGGCTGGCTTGTCACCGCGTGTTTCGCCTCCCTTCTCACACGCAACCTCTTCGGAAGGCAGGCTGCGCTCGTTTGCGGCGTGCTGATCGCCGCGATGCCGGTCTATTTTCTTTCCGGTTTCCTGATGATGCCGGACGCTCCGCTGACGGCGGCATGGGCCGGAACGCTCTATTTTCTGGAGCGTGCGCTGATCGGAAACAGGCGTTGGGCATGGCCTGCGGCAGGCGTCTGCTTCGGACTTGGACTGCTGTCGAAATACACGATCGCGCTCCTTGGACCGGCGGCCTTGCTCTTCATTCTGCTGGACGCCAGATCAAGGCGATGGCTGCTTCGTCCTGATCCCTATGCTGCCGCGGTCATCGCACTCGTGCTGTTTTCTCCGGTGATTTATTGGAATGCCACCCACGACTGGATGTCCTTTGCGTTCCAAAGCTCGCATCGTCTGGAAGAGGTGCGCCATTTCTCGCTGCTGGAGCTTCTAGGGTACGCTGCGGTCCTGCTGACGCCCACGGGGCTCTTGGCTGCGTTCGTTGTGCTAACTTCCGACGGCATCGCCGCTTTCTCCCGGGCCTATCCGCGCGATAGCAAGCGTCTGTTTTCCCTCGTCTTCACGCTCGTACCGCTTTGCGTGTTCGTCGGCTTCAGCCTGTTTCATGAAACCAAGCCGAACTGGACGGGTCCTCTGTGGCTTTCCATCCTGCCGGGCGTGGCCGCAGCGTTCGTGTACCAGAGGGAGAAGGAGACACGGATCGTTGGTCTGCTGAGAGCGGCGGGACCTCCGACAATCGGGATCACGGTCGCCGTATTGGCGATTATTTTCCATTATATTGCGCTGGGCTTTCCCGGCGTCGGCTACCGGCACAACATCCGCACCTTGCCAGTCGCCTGGAGCGAGTTTGGCGGCGCCGTCGCGGGCCTTGAGCAGGCAGTCGAAAGCCAAAGCGACAAGCCGGTCGTGCTGATCGGTATGGATCAATATTTTGTGGCGAGCGAGATGGCCTTTTACGTCCGGCCCGATGGAATCCCATCTACCAATTCTATCGGTCGAGGCGCAATCGGAACCGGCAGTCTGATGTATGACATCTGGTTCCCTCCGAGTTTTTCAAGCGGAAAGACAGCACTCATGGTATCTTTGGGCAAGGGAGAGTTGGAGCGGCCCGATCTGGCTAGCCGGTTTTCACGGTTGACCGACATCCGTAAACAGATCGTGGAAAAAAGAGGCCGGGAAATTGGGAGCTTTTATTACCGCGTCGGTTACGATCTCCGGACATGCTCCCCCAGTGACGGCGATTGTGGCACTCCCGACAGTGAATAATGGCCATCCACAGCAAATGTGAGCTTCGTCGCGCGTTCAGCATCCTGTCAGGGTTTCATGAAAGGTAAAAGAATCGATAGTCGCCCAGGCGTCATGGCGAGCCAGAACGCGACAGGATTCGTTGAAAGATCGGAAGCAATCGGCGGACGTTTATCCGTCTAGCGGGCGCTGAGCCAATTCCATTGGCGTAAATCTTTCACGAACTCGTCGAGCAAACTCGCCCTTCCTTATTAAGTAAACTTGGGACGCAAATGAGTTCACGAAATTCCGCTTCGCTCGCCCAGAGAGCGGAGAAACTGACAGTCATCGAGGGGCTCTCACCCGGTCCTGAGCTTTCGATCATCATTCCGACGTTCAACGAGCGCGACAACGTCGTCCCGATGATCGAACGGCTGCGAACCGCCCTGCGGGGGATCGCCTGGGAGGTGATATTCGTCGACGACGATTCTGCAGACAGAACCCTCGATGTCGTCCGTGATCTTTCGACGCAAGACCGGCGTATCCGCGGCATTCGGCGCGTCAACCGGCGTGGTCTCGCCGGCGCTTGCGTCGAAGGGATCTTGTCGAGTTCTGCGCCAATCGTCGCGGTGATGGACGCCGACCTTCAGCATGACGAAACGCAGCTTGCGGGCATGCTCGAAATCATTCGCCAGGGCGAGAGCGATCTCGTCGTTGCGACCAGATATGGAGAAGAACAGTCGTCCGACGGCGCGCTGACGGCCATTCGCCAGGCTGGGAGTCGCGTTGCGATCCGAGCGGCCCAGCGGCTGCTCAATGTCAAGACCACCGATCCGATGAGCGGTTTCTTCATGGCCCGGCGCTCTGTCGTCGAACAAGCTGCGCCCAAACTCTCAAATCAGGGTTTCAAGATCCTTCTGGATCTCATTGCATCCTCGCCTTCTCCATTGAGGATCGCGGAAATTCCCTACATCTTCCGTCCAAGAATGCACGGCGAGAGCAAGATGGATGCTTCGGTCGTGATGGATTATCTCGGCCTGCTGATCTCGAAATGGTCCGGGGACCTGATTTCGGCACGCATGGTGCTCTTCGGCCTGGTCGGATCGAGCGGGGTTGTCCTGCACCTTGCGGTTCTGCGCCTGCTGCTTTTGCAGGGTGCAACTTTCTCGGTCGCCCAGCTTGGCGCGATGTTGGTTGCGATGGTATCGAACTATACGCTCAACAACGCACTGACCTACAGGGATCGGCGCCGCCGGGGCTGGCGGTTCGTCAGCGGACTCGTGCTCTTTTCGCTGCTTTGCAGTGTCGGCATCTTCGCGGGCGTCGGCGTTTCCTCGTTATTCTACGGCAATCGGTCCCGCTGGTGGGTCGCGGGGCTTGCCGGCGCGATCATCGGCTCGGCGTGGAACTACATCACCAATTCGATGATCACGTGGCGACATGCTCGGTAACGCAGCGCGTTCCGTGTTAAGGACCTACGGAGGCGTCTCGGTTGCAGTTGCGGTTACCGCGCTGACCTTGTTTCGATTGCTGGCAATCTCACATATCAGCCTGGTGCCCGACGAGGCCTATTACTGGCTCTGGTCCAAGGTTCCTTCGGCCGGCTATTACGATCACCCGCCGATGATCGCGTGGTGGATCTGGCTGTCGACAACTATCGCCGGCAACAGCGTCTTTGCCATACGGCTCCTGCCGGTCCTTTCCATCGCGGTTACCTCGGCAGCGACCTATCTGACTGCGCGCGAGCTTTTCGACGACAGACACATCGCCGCGAGAGCGGCGATGTGGGTCAACGCGATGTTCCTGATTGGGTTGGAACATATCTTTGCAACGCCGGACGCGCCGTCGACAATGTTCTGGGCGCTTACGGTCCTCGCTCTGGCACATCTGCGACAGCGAGACCGCCCGTGGATATGGGTGATCGTCGGCCTTCTTGCCGGCGCAGGCTGCGTTTCCAAATATACCAATCTCTTTCTCGGTCTGGGGATCGTGGCCTGGTTGGCCCTTGATCCGGCTGCTCGTCGATGGAGATTGGACCCGTGGGTCATCGTCGGGGGGATTGTGGCATTTGTCACTTTCCTTCCGGTACTTTTGTGGAACCAGGCGCATAACTGGATATCGTTTCAAAAGCAGTTCGGTCGAATTGGAGAAGCGGGAGCGGGAAACTCGCATTTGGCAGAGTTTCTTGGCGGACAGTTTGGTTTGATCAACCCGGTTCTCGCCGTCCTTGCCTCGGTTGCTGTTTGGACCTACTTCCGGCGGCGGCAATATGCTGTGCAAAGCCCGCTAACGTTTCTGATCCTGCTCAACGCCCCCCTTTTCCTCTACATGCTCGTGCAGTCCAGTCACGATCGGGTCCATCCAAACTGGATGGCGCCTCTTTATCCGGCGCTTGCCATCTTCGCGGCCGTGGCGACCTCGTCCGAGTTTGGCTCGGCCCGCATGTTGCGTCTTGGTCGTTGGGCAACGCCTGTTGGCATCGGTCTGTCCTCTCTGATCCTCGCGATTTTCGCTACGCCGCTAGGCCGCGAGATGCCCCTGCGATCGCCCGCCGACAATGTTCTCGGCTGGCGAGGCCTCTATTCGAGCCTTGACGAGATTCGCCAGCGGACCGGGGCCGAATGGATCGCGACGACCGACTATGGGCTGACAGGAGAACTTGCCTTTCAGGCCAAGGACGAGGTTCCTGTCCGGCAGATTGTCGACCGACAACGCTATTTCTTCGAACATACGGATCCGGCGATGCTGGAAAAGATCGGCTTGCTCGTCGTGTCCGCAAATGAGGAGGAGCGTTTTCTGAAGTACAGGAAATGCTTCCAGACACTGTCGCCCGTCGAGACTGTCCATCGCCAGGCAGGCGGACGCCAGATCGAACTCTATTTTGTCGTGGCGGTCTCGCATGCACCCGCGGACCTGTTGTCGCGTGGATGTCAACTGTCCGGTTGAAGCGAAGGCGAGGCGCACGCCTGTTCCCGTCGCTCTGCCTTCATTTCGGATTTGTAAGGTTCCGGCAAAGTTGCGTGCAAGATCGGCGACTAGATTGAGGGGGCTGGCGGCATCGCCGGCTGCCCACAAGGGCAAGCAGACTCAATCAGCAATAGGAGTGAGCAATGTCCAGGAAGTCGCTTATGATCGCCGTCGCCTCCGTCGCCGTACTGAGTGCGGGAGCGGCGCTTGCTCGTGACGAAACCGGTACGATCACTAACATCGACGCCAAGGCGGACCAGATCACGTTGTCGACCGGAACTACAATCAATCTGCCCGAGCATATCGAGGTCCAGTCATTCAAGGTCGGTGAACGTGTCGCCGTCAAGTACACCGTTCAGAAGTCCGGAATTGCGCTCGCGTCGAAAGTCCATCCGATCAAGAAGTCCTCGGCTCCCTGAGAAGGCGGAAGCCTGACGCGTCCAGGGGAGGCCGGCCGAGATGACGTCCGGCTCCCAGCCTCGTTGAGGAAGCCATCCTGCGCTCCGCTAGAGCTTTCGAAAATCCAGGCACGCCTTCAGACCCGGCTTGTTGTCCTCCAAGGTGATGGTTGCCGAATGGAGGTCCGCTATCGCCTTGACGAGGCTGAGGCCCAGACCGCTTCCGGGGGTAGTCCTGCTTTTGTCCAGTCGGTAGAGCCGCCTGAAGACAAGGTTGCGCTCTCCGGCGGGAATTCCCGGGCCGTTATCGTCGACCGCAGCGCGAAAGCCGATCTCCGTGGGACGCAACGACATCGCAATGACAGTCTGTGGCGGACAATGCGTGATGGCGTTCTCCACCAGGTTGACGAAGAGCTGGATGAGAAGTTCGTGATCTCCGTTGATCATACAGGGATCCGAGGGTTGCGGCTCCAGTTTTAGGCTCTGCAGGCTGTCTTCTGCCACATCCGCATAGATCTCGCAGACCGACACCATGACGTCCCAGAGGTCGACCGCCTTGAACCGCGTCTTTCTCGCACCGGCCTCGATTTGCGAAATCCGGAGGAGCGCTTCGAACGTGCCGTTGATGCGGTCGCTTTCGTCCCTCGCGTCGAGCAGAAGGTCTTCGACATCCTCGGCCCGCTCCTGTCGCGAAATCGCCTGCTCGATCGTCAGGCGCAGCCGATTCAGCGGCGTCTTCAGATCGTGAGCGATGTCGGTGCTGACCTGCCTCATTCCTTCCACGAGACCCGAGAGGCGGACGAGCGCGTCGTTCATATGACTTGAGACGACGTCGATGTCGTCTCCATTGCCGCGGGTCGGAATGCGACGCGAAAGATTGCCGGCCGATACTTCGATCATCGTCTGCTCGATCGACCGGAGCCGATGCTGGGTGCGGCGCGCGAGCACGGCGCCTCCGACGATGACGGTCGCGACGATGATGACCGACGCCCAGGCGAAGCTCATCAAGGCTATGCGCTCGATACGGTCGGTTTCCTTATAGCTCTGGCCGACAATCAGCCTGTTGTCGCCGACGCCCCCTGCCATGATCCGGATCGGATCGTTTCCTTCTAGCCCGAAAGCGGTAGAGGGGAGGGTGGATATTCCCGGCGTGACACTGATGGCAGGGACATTGCCGGCAAGCTTCTTTCCATTCCCATCCAGAAGCAGGAACACCTGATCCTCGGAGCGCTTCAGCGCCGAGTAGGTATCGACGGCTGCGACGAGATCCTCAAGATCGTTCGACGAATAGGTGGACTGGACGATCGAGTAGGTGTCCATGATCGAGACGTCGAGCGACCGCGCGAGCTCTCGCCTCATCAGCCCGTAGGCGACGAGACCCGTGATGAAAAAGGCAACGATGAAAAACAGGCCGAAGGAGACTGCGAGCCTGAGTGGCGTGCTTCGCAGCAGCCTAGCGCGGTGCATGGATGCAGTATCCGGTATTTCTGACCGTATGGAGCAGCGGCACCTCGAACGGCCTGTCGATTTTCGCCCGCAGGCGGCTGATATGGGTCTCCACCACGCTTGTCTTCGGATCGAAGTGGAAGTCCCAGACCCGTTCCAGCAGCATCGTGCGGGTCAGGACCCGACCTTCGCCACGCATGAGCACTTCCAGCAGCGTGAATTCGCGTGGCTGTAGTTCGATGGCAACGCCCTGTCGACAGACCTGTCGCTTGACGAGATCGAGCTCGAGATCTGCGACCTTCAAGACAGTCTTCTGATCGAGGACCGGCGGACGGCGCGCCAAAGCATTCAGGCGCGCGAGCAATTCGGAAAACGCAAACGGCTTCGTAAGATAGTCGTCGCCGCCGGCCTCCAGGCCTTCGACCCGATCGTCGACGCCGCTCACCGACGTCAGGAACATTGCCGGGGTCTTTATTTTCGCTGCTCTGGCCGCCTTGATCAATGACAGGCCGTCGAGCCCCGGGATCATGCGATCGACGACGAGCACGTCATATTGCTCCCGAGTCACCTGGAACAGCGCATCCGTGCCATCTGATATGGCGTCACAGATGTGGCCGGCTTCGTTCAGTCCGCGGGAAATATATTCGGCTGTTTTTTTATCGTCTTCGACGACGAGAATTTTCATGCCCCTGTCGCGGCTCCGGGTGCGTGGCAAAATCAGGCCTACACATGCTCCACAAAGGTGTCTGCAACCTGAACGGCGCCTTACAAATCCGTAAGCCCGGCGCGCAGAGAACCTCGTTTCTTACGAAATCGTATTTTCCGGGCAAAGGGTCGGTATGGCCAGCCGGCTACAACCGGCCTCGTCAGAGCGCACATCCGGTGCGGACCATGATCAACCAGGCCGCGCAACGGCCGCAAATCGGAGATCACCCGATGTATTCATTCAAGCCCTCCCACTATGTCCGCGCCGCGATCCTCGCTATGACGGTGCTCCCTCTGGCGGCGAATGCCGCATCCGTACGGCCCTGCGAAGACGTGTTGAAGGAAATGCGTGCGACCAAGGCGTCAGCCACGCTCGCGCCCGACGTCAAATCGAAGGTGGACGCACTGGAAACGAAGGCTGTCGAACGTTGCAACGCCGATGACGACAAACGCGCCGATGGCTTCCTGCAGGATGCCATGAAGCTCATGGCCAAGTGAGGCTCGGTCCTGCCATGGTGATCGAAATGAAATCGGATCCATCCTTCAGCACTGCCGGCTTGATCAATCGCGTCCCACGCGTGACCGTTGACTTCTGGCTGATCAAGCTCCTTGCCGTGACGATGGGAGAGACCGCCGCCGACTACCTGGCGGTCAATTTGGGGCTCGGACTGACCATGACATCGGCGATCATGACGGTCGTTCTCATCGCCGCGCTCATCAATCAGTTCATCCGGCAGCAATATGTTCCCTGGTCCTACTGGATCGCCGTGGTTCTGATCAGCGTTGTCGGAACGCTCCTGACCGACAATCTGTCGGACAATCTGGGCGTACCGCTCGAGGCCTCGACGATCGGCTTCAGCATACTGCTCGCACTCACTTTCTTCATATGGTGGAGCTATGAGAGAACGCTGTCGATCCACTCGATCTTCACGACGCGGCGCGAGGCCTTCTACTGGCTAGCGATCCTCTTCACCTTCGCTCTGGGGACGGCGGTCGGCGATCTGATCTCGGAGAAATTCGATTTCGGCTACATAACGACAGGGCTGATCTTTGCCAGCGTTATCGCTCTGATCGCGATTGCCTATTTCAGTTTCAGCATGAACGGCATCCTGGCATTCTGGCTTGCCTACATTTTCACAAGGCCGCTTGGCGCATCGCTCGGAGACTATCTCTCGCAGCCGTCGGAATATGGAGGCCTCGGCTTCGGCACGGTCTATACCAGCCTGCTGTTTCTCGGGGCGATCATCATCACCGTTGTCTACATGACGGCGCATTATGAACCCGAGATGTCCTCGGACGCCGAGCATCGTGATTTATAATTGAGGTCCTGCCCGAGACGGCCGCCCATTACAGCAGGTAGGTCGTGTATTTGCCGATACCACGAATATCCATGACCTCGCGATGGGCCGCCAACTGCCTGTCGCCAAGGGCGTCAAAGGTTGTTTCGGATATCTGAATTCGCCCCGGCATGCCGTAGGACTCCATGCGACTGGCGACGTTGACCGTATGGCCCCACACGTCATAGATGAATCGCTTTCTGCCGATCAGGCCCGCAACGACCGGTCCGCTATGGATGCCGATGCGCAGCATGAGCGGCGGTTTGTGATCGGTGCAGACAGACGTTTCAGCGATCAATGCCCGGGCGAATGCGACGCCGACGGCGGCATGATCCGGCCGTGGGTTCGGCAATCCCGCAGCCGCCATGTAGGCATCTCCAATGGTCTTGATTTTCTCGACGCCGAATTGGTCGGCAAGCTCGTCGAAGCGGTTGAAAAGATCTCCCAATCTCTGAACAAGATCAGCGGGCGACGTTCGCGCTGCGAATTCCGTGAAGTTGACGATGTCGGCGAAGATGATGGTTACAACGTCGATCCGATCGGCGATGACGTCCTCTCCTCCCGCAAGCCGGCTGACCACCTGTTTGGGAAGCACAGCTTGCAGCAGCGCGTCGGCACGCTGTTTCTCGAATTCTATCTGCGCAAGATATTGCTTTTCGCGTTCACGCCAGCGCCGGCGTTCGAGGCAGGCGGCGATGCGGGCGCGCAGCAGGACGGGATCGATCGGCTTTCGCAGATAGTCATCCGCTCCGGCCTCGATGCAGCGGGTAACGGCGGCATCGTCCTTAAGCCCGGAGACCATGACGACGGAGATATCCCGAAAACGCCTGTCGGATTTAAGCCGCGCCAGAAGCTCGATGCCGTTGAGATCGGGCATAAGTATATCGGCCAGCACGAGGTCGAAATCCTGCTCGCAGATGATCCTCAGCGCTTCTTCGCCGGAAGCCGCCGCGACGACGACATGTCCCTCGCGACCAAGGCGGCGGCACAGAAGGTCGCGATTGGAAAGCGTGTCATCGACGATGAGGATGCGGCCCGCCCGCTCTGCCGCGATCGGGGAACGATCCGCCATCGTTCTTACGAGATTTGCGGCAATCATGCCATCGAACTCGACGGAAGGCGCCTGCCCCTCTTTGAGGATCGAGCTATCGGGCGTCTCGTCGATCTGGGCAAGAAGCTTGCGTGTCTCATAGACCACCTTGGACAGATCGCTGAGCACATGGACGGGCAGTGCATCCGCGAAATCCTCGATCACCATTTCGGAATAGCCGAGGATGGCGGTCACGGGGGTCTTGAGATCATGCCGCAACACGGCATCAAATGCAGGGACGTTCCCAGCCTGCGGTGCCTCGACGTCAAAAAGCTTGCCAATCAACAGGTTCAATTGCCGCGCGGCGCTCAATATTCTCTCAAGATCCGGCAAGGCATCGCTGGGGCCAAGTTCCCTCACCTCCTCGGTAATCAGCTCTTGATAGCCAAGGATCACCTGTGCCGGATCGACGATGTTCTGAGCGAGCCTGGCGATATAGATGCGGCGATCGACATCCGGAGATTGAGCCAAGTTCGTCATCCCCCGGTCAGTCGAGCGATCTTGTCGAGCAGCCCCGGCAATTCGATCGGCTTGGTGTCATAGTCGTCGCAGCCTGCTTCCATCGCCTTTTCGCGGTCGCCGGACATGGCGTGCGCGGTGAGGGCTATCACGGGTATGGCTGACGTGGCAGGGTTCTCCTTGATCCGCTTCGTTGCTTCCCATCCGTCGATCACGGGAAGGCTCATATCCATCAGGACGAGATCCGGCTTGGCAGTGACTGCGGCCTCGACGCCCGCCAGCCCATCCGTCGCGCTTACCACCTCATATCCCCGTTTTTCCAGCCGGCGGGAGAGCATGTCGCGGTTCATCTCATTGTCCTCGACGAGAAGAATCTTGACCATTCTGTCCCTCCCTATGCCTCTTCGCGCAATGGAACATGCCGCTTCACGGCGGCGATCAGATCGGCGCGGCCCTTCGTGCCCTTCCTGACGATTTCATTTGAATGAGTGTGAAGCCAATCCAGCTCGTCTCGCGTCAGATCCTTCGAGGTCACGACCACGATGGGGATATCGATCAGGTCCGGTCTGCTCTTGACCGCTTTGAGAAAGGCGAAGCCGTCGACATTCGGCATCATCAGATCAAGAACGATGATCGTCGGCCGGCCGGCTTCCAGCTGTTCGAGACCGCGGCAGCCATCGACGGCCTCCCGCACTCGCCAGCCTTCCCTTATCAGCAGCCTGCGGAAAAGTTCGCGGGTCGGCGGATCGTCATCGACGACGAGCACGTCATGCCGGTCTTCACCGGCAACCGCGTTCAACGTGTCGATCAACTGCTTCGGGTCGATCGGTTTGATCAGGTGATCGACGGCGCCGAAGGCCAGTCCCATTTCGCGATCCGCCACGACGGTCGCCAGGATGACGGGAATATCACAGATCGTGTTGTCGGACTTGATCTCGCGCAGCACGGACCAGCCGTCTTGCCCCGGCATGATCACATCGAGGACGATCGCGTCCGGACGCAACTTTCGGGCCTTCGCCAAGCCTTCTTCTCCGCTGGCAGCCTCAACGACGTCAAATCCGGCGCTGCGAACCGCCTCGGAGACCAGTTTGCGAGCCTGCGCCTCGTCATCGATCACCATGACAACGGCACGAGAGCATGGAATTTCCGCCCCATCGTTCCGTGGCGGCGCTTCGGGAACGACCTCGGTCTTGCTGACGGCCGGAATTACGAACCGGAAAGTCGAACCCTTGCCGAACTCGCTTTCGACCGTAATCGTACCTCCCATCATCGTGATGAAATGCTGTGTGATCGTCAGGCCGAGCCCGGTTCCGCCGTAGTTGCGGGTGGTGGATGAATCGACCTGGACGAAGGCCTGGAATAGCTTCTGCTGCTGCTCTTTGGTCATGCCGATACCGCTGTCGCTGACGGCGAACTCCAACCAGTCTCCGCCTTCGTCACCGTAGCGTCTCACCGCAAGCCTGATCTCGCCGTCTTCCGTGAACTTTGCGGCGTTCGACAGCAGGTTGAAGAGGTTCTGCCGCAGCTTGGTCTTGTCGGTTTCAATCTCGTCCGGTTCGACCGAGGCAGTCACCACCAGTCGATTGCGTCTCTTGGCGATCAGGGGAGCAATGGTGCTTTGGACCTCGATCAGCAGTTGCCGCAGGCTGAGACGTTCGACATAGAGCTCCATCTTGCCGGCCTCGATCTTGGAAAGATCAAGCACGTCATTGATCAGCGAGAGAAGATGGCGGCCCGATCCCATGATCTTGTTGAGGTCAGCAACGAAATCGGTCTGTCCAAGCTCGTTTGCATCCTCCATGAGGATTTCGCTGTATCCGATGATCGCGTTCAACGGCGTGCGCAGTTCGTGGCTCATCGAGGCGAGGAAACGGCTCTTTTCCTGGCTGGCGACTTCTGCTCCTCGACGGGCTGTCTCGAGTTCGGTCTGACGGCGTTTCAGATCCGTTATATCGGTATAGACGGCCACGGTACCGCCCTCCGGCGTTTTGCGTTTGGCTATGCGCACCCAGCTCCCATTGGAGAATTGCCGTTCGATCATGCCCTGAGGCTCATGGTGGCGGTGTATGGCGTCAGCCACCCAGCTCTCGACCCCCGCACTTCCCACTTTGGCCGTACCGCGTTCGACCTGTGCACGAACGATGTCTTCAAAGGGTCTTCCGGGCGTCATGAACTCTGCCGTTTCCGGAAACAATTCCAGATAACGCTGGTTGACCATGACCAGCCGATCATCTGGATCGAACAAGGCGAAACCATCGGGGATGGTTTCCATTGCTGTCATGACAGTATTGCGCTGACGCTCTGCTATGGCCTCAAGTTCGCGTCGCCTTGTCTGGCTGTCGCGTAGCAGCCGCAGCGTCGTGGAAAGTTTCCCGAATTCGTCGGCGCCCTCAGGCGGCAGCTCGACGTCTTCCTGGCCCTTCGTCAATTGCGTCATTGCCCTGTCGACGCGGCCGAGCGGGACGAGGATCGAGCGAAGCACCAGCCAGGTCATGACAATGCAGGCGATCGTCGTCACACCAACGGCAATCAGGGCGCGGATGTAGGTGTTGCGCGCTGTCGCATCGGCTGCGTCCCGTGCCAGATCGGCCTCGTTCTCAAGCCGTTGTTCGAGGGACATGAGGACGGCATCGACTTCATCGCTGTGGGTTCTGGCGGCGGCCAGGCGCGTGTTGCCGACAACTCTATTGTCGTTGGTATAGGCATCGACCGCTTCCATCGCCTTGTCGTAATAGGCGTTCGCGCCCTCGAGGATGGTGTCCGCTTCGGCCGGTGCGAACAGCCTGACATGGGTCAGATCCCCTTCCAGTGCTTTGCGAGCCGCTTCCGCTCTCCGCTCGGAGAGTGTGAGGAGACTGACCGAGAGGTCCGTCAGCCAATAGCGCAACTCGCCGAAATGCCGGTGTGCCTTTGCCGCATCGTCGAACATGTGAAAGCGTGCGTTGGCTTCCTCCACACGCCGTTGATTTTCACGCAGGTCGTGCGCCATAAAGGCGATGGTCAGCAGCAGAGCGCCGAGAAGACCGGCGGAAAGACAGATCAGCCGGAGCGGTATCTTTCGATTTGTGAGATGTCCGATCCGCGTCGGAATGGTCGCGAGCGCACTCATTTGAACAGCGTGATGCTGACCGCACCGCCCAGATCGCCTTCGGCTTTTCCCTCTTTGGGATAGCCCGTCACATCGACCTCGCCCTTGGGCTTGCCATGGCATGTCAGGCAGGATGCGGAATAATATTCGGGGATGAGCATGCGAAACGATGGGCGGCCATTGACCTCCACCTGCTCCGTGAAGGATTTGCCCTTTGGCCAATCGGGAGAGAGAAACTTGCTCTCGATGACATGCTGTTCCCAATTGTCGGGACGGGCCTTGCGGTTGCGGATCAGTTCCTCCGGGGCCGTCAGCTTTACCTTTGCAATATCGCCGACCTTTTCCTCGAACCGCTCGTTGACCAGGCGGGCGAAGGTTGAAGGAATGAACCCCTTGAAGCCGAGGCCCTTTGTATTGATCAACCCCTGGTGCTCGTCGACGACCTCCTTGATCGAGGCGACCTGGGCATCGAACAATTGTTTGTCCAGCGGGTCGAAATTCTGATCGGTTACGGAATCGCCCTTGCGTTGCGCAAATATCGCCAGCGCCTCGTCGACGACACGCTGCCCGGTCAGGTTCTTGTTCCCGAGGGTTTCGTCGTTGATCAGTGTTTGATGGCTCGAAATGACGGCTCTTCCGGCGCTCAACATTGCAGCGAGCCGGTCGCCTGTAACGATATCGTCTTCGTTGGCAGCAACAAAACCTGCCAGAGCGCAGACCGCGACCCCAGCAAAAAGGACACCACATATCAGGCCGCGCCGCATATTGAGCCCCATATTGTCGTGATTGCAGCGCGATAATATCAGTATAAGCTAAACTTCAAAAGTTATTAATGCCGCGTTCTCCGATGGCAGCCTCATGAAATGGCACTGGTCTAAATCACCCCGATGGGCGGAAGCTGAACGGGTATTCGACTGATCGTCCGATAGCGACCACGTTGGAGATCGTTGCATTCCCGGTCGGACGATGACAATGGGCCCATCCATCGATTTAGATCAAAGGAAAGGTAGCGCGACCGGTATCAGTTGCTGCATCATGGTCGAATGGGAGAAGAGGGAGGACTTCGAGCCATGACATATACGGCGGCGCAGCTGATGGACAGGCTGCTCTCGATATCGCGTGCCTTTGCCGGCCATACCGATCCCGGTGCTGCGCTGGGTGAGGTCGCCGTGGAGATCAGGACGCTTCTGCCGCATGAACACATGGATATTGCGGTGATCCTGGACGAAGGACGCACGCACATCTGCTACGAAACAGGTTGCCGTACAAGTTGGAGCGAGCTTGCCCAGCGTCCTCTGCCGGTCGATCTCAGTCCCGTGCGCGCCGTGTTGCGCGGCGAGGTGCCCTACCTGATGACGCAGGATGCCTTGGCCGATCCACGCTTTCATTTTCCGGGCGCGCTCGACGGTCCGATTTTTGCCGCCAACCTGCGCAGTCGCATCGTCGTGCCGCTCAGGGCGCGCGCCAATATCATCGGTGCCCTGAACATCAGCCTGCACGAGCCGGCTTACTATGATGATTCCCATCTTGAAATTGCGCAGCACTGTGCCGAGTTCATCGCGCCCTATATCTTCGCCCTGATCCAAAGCGAGGAGGCTCGGCGGGCGATGCTCGCGGAGAGCGATGCACGCAATCGCGAAGAGCTTCTGCGGGTGGGCGCTGCCCGTCTGACCGAAGGTATGGAACGCGAGCGACGGCGCATTGCCATGGATCTCCATGACCAGACATTGGCGGATCTCGCCCGTGTTGTACGCCAGGTCTCGGCTCTCCATCGGCAGGGCGTTGCCGGGTCGGCACAGCTTGCGGAACTGGAACGCGAGGTGGTCAATTGCCTGACGGAGTTGCGTCACATCGTCGACGACATGCGTCCGAGCGTGCTCGAACTGTTCGGTCTGCGCGATGCCATCGAGGCGCATCTGAACCGAAGCGTCAGTCGCGCGACGCCCTCGATCGCCGTACGAATGCATGATTCCAGCGATGGCGCTGCCGACGCGCTTCCCGAGCGCATATTGACTTCGATCTACCGAATTGCCCAGGAGGCGATCAACAATGCGGTCCGGCACGGTGCCCCGCGATGCATAGAGGTGCGGATCGACGCAACACCGACAATCCTGCGGGTGGTCGTCACGGATGATGGTATCGGATGCGACAATATCGACCCCGAAGCCGCCGGTGGCATCAGCCACATGCATACCCGCGCTGCGCTGATCGGCGCACGGCTGAGGATCGGTCGCGTCGGCCGCAAAGGTGGCACGCGGGTGGCAATCGAGATCACGCGGAGCTGGGGGGCAGCAGTATCGCCAGCATCGGAAGCACCGTTCGCAGCGATGGAGAGCCTTTAGATGTTAGTGATGGTTGCCGAGGACGACAGTCTGCATCGCACCTTTGCGCGGACCACGATCGAACATCTGTGGCCTGGCAATGTCGAGGTCATAGAGGCAAGCAGCGGCGATGTCGCCATCGACATGGCGCAGCAGCGCAAGCCGCCCTATGTGGTGCTCGATCTTCAGCTGCCGAAGGCGACCGGTATCGAGGTCGCACGCTCGATCTGGGCAAGTCGCGCAGACACGAACATCCTGTTCTGGTCGAATTTCGCCGATGAGTCCTATGTGCGAGGCGTAGCGCGCATCGTGCCGCCGGGCACTGTCTATGGATATGTGCTGAAGTCGGCATCGGAGGAGGGGATGCGGTCGGCGTTGCGCGGCGTCTTTGCTGAGGGGCATTGCATCATTGATCGTGAAGTGCGCGGCATCCAGCACCGTGTTCAGGACCGATTGGAAGGCATCACCGACAGCGAGTATGAGAGCCTCATAGACTTGGCGCTCGGACTGACGGACAAGGCGATTGCGGCGCGCAGGGGGCTTTCGACGAGAGGCGCTCAGGCCCGCATCCGTCATCTCTATGAGAAGCTTGGCGTGGCTGCGCTGGAAGAACCGGCTGACAACAACCTGCCCATATTCAATTCGCGGACGCGGGCAATCTATCTCGCACTGGCTCGCGGCCTGATCAATGTCGACGCCCTCCGGCGCGAGCAGCAAAATCTCGAGGACTGGCTCGATCGGGTCGATGTGCTGCCGAGGGAACGGTGAGCCACCTTTACGAGTGTGCAAACACACAGTCGGCGATGCGTTTTGAAACGTATCGTGGGCTTGGGGATCGTGGTTAATCTGGCAGCAACAAAAAATAAAGCATGAGGGGAGGAGTGTTGCATGCCATTCGTCAATATTCAGATTCTCAAAGGTCATTCCCAGCAGCGCAAGAACGAGATTGCGCGGCGCGTTACCGAGGCTGTCAGCGAAGTCGCCGAGCTGCCAAAGGAAGCGATATGGGTCGTATTCGAGGATGTGGCGGCGTCCGACTGGTATGTGGGCGGCAAGACGACCGAAAAGCCGGCGAACTGAACATGTCGAACGGTTCGCGCAATCCGGGCTTTGCCGATGTTGTGGGCGATGCCGCGCTGGAAACGCTTGCAAGCGGCCTTGGCTTTACCGAGGGGCCGGTGTGGCACCCCTATGAGAAGTGGTTGGTCTTCAGCGACATGCCGGAAAACCGCATGTATGTGCGCCAGCTTTCCGGTGTCATCGAGGATTTTCGGCGGCCGAGCAACAAGGCGAATGGCAATACGCTCGATCGCGAGGGCAGGTTGCTCACCTGCGAGCATGCGACCAGCAGCGTCACCCGGCTTGAGCCCGATGGCTCGACGACAGTGCTTGCGACGCACTATCAGGGCAAGGAATTGAACAGCCCGAACGATATTGTGGTCGCAACGGGCGGGGCGATCTATTTCACCGATCCGACCTTTGGCCGGATGGAATATTATGGCATCCCACGCGATCCCGAGCTTTCCTTTCGAGGTGTCTTCAGGGTTGATCCGGATGGAGCCGGTCTGACGCTTCTGGCTTCGGATTTCGATCAGCCGAACGGCCTTTGCTTTTCGCTCGATGAATCCAGACTGTTCGTCAATGACACGGAACGCCAGCACATTCGCGTTTTCAACGTTACGCCGCAGGGCGAGCTGATGGGCGGGGCGGTCTGGGCGGAAACCAAGGGCGAGGAGCCGGGTGCGCCCGATGGCATGAAGATCGACAGCCGCGGGAATCTCTATTGCTGTGGTCCAGGCGGCATTCATGTCTTCGACCCGTCGGGCAACGCGCTTGGCATCATCCGGACACCGGAACCCTGCGCGAATTTTGCCTTCGGTGACGACGACTTGATGAGTCTGTATATTACCGCATCGAGCTCGCTGCACCGACTGAGGGTGCGTGTGCCAGGGCTGAGACTGTTCTGAGGCCGGCAAGCCGGCTGCAAGGCGTTGCCGATCCAAGGATCGGTGACGGGGGTGCCTTTGGCATCGCGGATAGCGAGACATCGGAAGAGGAGCCGGTGGCCGAAGGGAGACAGAAAGAGGTCAATTACTCTAGGGAGGATCGAAATGCGTAAACTATTCGTTCTTGGCGTCCTTGCTGCGACGCTCGCTTCCGGTACGGCTCTTGCCGACACCAGCGGCAAGAAGATCGCCTTTTCCAATAACTATGCCGGCAATTCGTGGCGTCAGGCGATGCTGAAAAGCTACGACATCGTCACCAAGAAGGCGGTGGCCGACAAGGTCGTCGGCGCTGCCGATGTCTTTACCACGGCGGACCAGGAAGTGCCGACACAGGCAGCCCAGATCCAGAATCTCATTCTGCAGGGCTATGACGCCATCGTCATCAACGCTGCTTCGCCCGATGCGCTGAACGGCGCGATCAAGCAGGCTTGCGATGCCGGCATCGTCGTCGTCTCCTTCGACGGTATCGTCAACGAACCCTGCGCCTACCGCGTCGTCGTCGACTTCGAGGACATGGGCAAGCAGGAAATCGAACAGATGAAGATGATACATCCGGACGGTGGCAATCTGCTCGAGATCCGCGGCCTTGCCGGCACGTCGATCGACGATTCCATCCACAAGGGCCTACTGGAAGGCGTCAAGGCCAATCCGCAGTTCAAGATCGTCAACTCCGTGACGGGCAACTGGGATCAGACGACCGCACAGAAGGCGGTCGCAACCGTGCTGCCGTCATTGCCTGACGTTGTCGGCGTCGTCACCCAGGGCGGTGACGGTTATGGCGCTGCGCAGGCCTTTGCTGCCGGCGGCAAGCCGCGCCCGACTATCATCATGGGCAATCGCCAGGATGAGCTTGAATACTGGAAGGAGCAGAAGGCGAAGGACGGATACAAGACCTGGTCCGCTTCGATCGCCCCTGGTGTCTCGACACTTGCCTTCTGGGTCGCCCAGCAGGTTCTTGACGGCCGCAAGGACATTCCGCACGACCTGCTCGTTCCCTATCTTGCCTATACGCAGGACGATTTTGAGCAGCATCTGCCTGATATTCCGGTCGGCGGCGTCGCCAGTAAGGAATACTCGCAGGAGGATGCCATCGCAGCGATCAAGGCGAACATCAAGTGATGGCAGCTGCTTTGATCTTTGCCCTTCATGATGACTGCCTGGGATGTGCCGGTGCTGGCTGACGCTCCCAAAAGCTTCATCAGGCTGAACGACGCCGAAAAGCATTTCGGCGCCGTTCGTGCGTTGGATAGGGTTGATTTCACGGTTGGGCGTGGCGAATGCGTCGGGCTTGTCGGCCACAACGGGGCCGGCAAGTCGACCTTGATGCATATGCTTGTCGGAACTCTGCCGCTCGACCGGGGCCAGATGACGGTCGGGGATGCCATCGAGGATAGCTATTCCGTCAGCCGCGCCAAGAAGCTCGGCATCCGCTGCGTATTTCAGGAGCTTTCTCTATGCCCGAACCTTTCGGTCGCCGAGAACACGCGAATCAATCATCCGTCGCTGCGTGGCTTCGGTTGGCGCCGAAGGGCGTCAGCTCTCGTTGCTGCCAAACTGGATGAGATTTTCCCTGACCATACCATTGATGCGTCGGACATCGTGTCCGATCTATCCATCGGTCGGCGCCAGATGGTGGAGGTCGCCCGCGCCTTCACGGTGACAGACAGCCCGCTCAACCTCGTGATCCTGGATGAGCCGACCTCTTCGCTGGATGCGCATACGGCCGGCCAGCTGCTTTCCTTCGTCCGACGCTTCGTGGAAAGCGGCGGCAGCTGCATTCTGATTTCGCATGTTCTGGGCGAGGTGCTGCAAAATGCCGACCGTATCGTGGTGATGCGTGACGGCAAGGTCGTTGCCGCTGATTCAGCCGACAGCTTCGACCGCGATCGGCTGGTTGCGGCCATGGGCGGGGCGGAGCATCGCGAGAGGGCGGGCGTCGAGACCAGGCTCGACGACAGACCCGTCGGTGCGCTTCGTGTCAAAGCCCGGCCAGCGCGTCAAAGCGATGGGGTCGAACTTCTTGCCCATGTGGGCGAGATCATCGGACTTGCCGGCCTTGCCGGACATGGGCAGACCGATCTTCTTCTCTCGATCTACAAGGCTGCCAGCCGCCGCAAGGCCGGCGTCGAGGTCAACGCGCCGGTTGCGCTTGTTGCGGGCGACCGGCAGTCTGACGGCATTTTCCCGCAGTGGTCGATCGCCGAGAACATCGGCATCCGTTCGCTGTCGCGGCTGCGCAATGGTTTGTTGATCTCGCCAAAACGGGAGGCAGAGCTTGCGCAGCTCTGGCAAAAGAAGATCGGCATCCGCACGCCCGACCTGAACAACAATATCCTGTCGCTTTCCGGCGGCAATCAGCAGAAGGCGCTTTTTGCGCGCGCACTGGGTTCGGATGCGGACATTATTCTCATGGACGATCCGATGCGCGGCGTCGATATCGGCACCAAGCTCGAAGTCTACGATCTGATCCGTCAGGAAGCGCAGAAGGGCAGGACTTTCGTCTGGTACACGACCGAGACCGAGGAACTCGACAATTGCCATCACGTCTATGTTTTCAAGAACGGCCGCATCGTCGCCGATTTGCGCAGGGACGAACTGACCGAGGAGAGGATCATTCAATCCTCTTTCGTGGAGGCGGGCTGATATGACGGTTGTCTCTCCGTACAATACTTTCAAGACGGCCCGCGGGTCTGCCGGGCGCGCCCGGGCCCTGCGCGCGCTGTTACCGGCACTGTCGCTGGCGCTGGTGTTGATTGCCATCGCCTGGCTCAATCCGCGGGCGATCTCCTATTTCGGCTTCAGCCTGATGCTCAACCTCGCCATTCCGATCGCGTTGGCAACGATTGCGCAGATGTTCGTCATTGCCGGTAACGAACTTGATCTGTCGATCGGAACATTCGTCGGTTTCGTCGGCTGCGTCACGGCGACGTGGCTGCGCGACGCGCCGCTGCTTGGCGTGGTCGTCCTGCTTGGCTCGATCGGGGTCTATGCG
Source organism: Neorhizobium sp. P12A (assembly GCF_008365395.1). Lineage (NCBI taxonomy): Bacteria > Pseudomonadati > Pseudomonadota > Alphaproteobacteria > Hyphomicrobiales > Rhizobiaceae > Neorhizobium > Neorhizobium sp. P12A. The sequence continues at coordinate 209,202 of NZ_QOVX01000007.1, forward strand.
CTTCTGGGCGCGCTCATCCACCTGCGCAATCTTCCCTCCATTGTCGTTACCCTTGGCATGAGTTTCGTCTGGCAGGGTCTGGCGATCCTGGTGCTGCCCAAGCCCGGCGGCAAGGCGCCGGAATGGCTCCAGGCAATCACCTCCTTCAAGCCACCTTTCGTACCCTTTCCGATTGTCGCAGCCGTGGTGATCGCGGCTGTCGTGCATTTCGGGCTGATGCAGACCTCTTACGGGGTCATCTTGCGCGGATCCGGCGGCAATCCCGCAGCGCTCAGCCGCGCTGGCTGGTCGTTACTGCGTACCAAGGTCACCTTGTTTGCGCTCGCCGGCGTCTTCGGCGTTCTTTCCGGCATGACCCTGATCGGCATCACCTCATCGGGCGACGCCAACATCGGCAATGGCTACACGTTGCTGGCGATCGCCGGCGTCATCCTCGGCGGCGGGGAATTCATGGGCGGGCGCGTCTCGCCGATCGGCGCCGTCCTTGGCGCCTTGACGCTGGCGCTTGCCGCCTCCTCGCTTCTTACTTTCATGCATATTCCGCCCGACTGGCAGGTGGCAGCCAACGGCGCGATCCTGATCATCGTACTTGCGGCGCGCGTCCTGATCAGCCGAAGGGAGGCCTGAAGACCATGCGGCAGATCAAGGCACTCGCAGCACTTCCCTGGATATGGTCCTTCATCGGCGCGCTGGTGGTCTGGCTCGCCACGATCATCTTTACCGGCGGCTATGGTGCCGGGGGAATGATCACGGCAGCGCTTTCCCTCGCGGTCTTCATGGTCATTGCCGGCGTCGGCCAGATGTTCGTCATTACGCTTGGTCCCGGAAATGTCGACCTTTCCCTGCCGGCCAATATCGGTCTTGCCAGCGCCGTCGCCATGAAGGTCATGGACGGACAGGACAGCATGATCGCAGTTGGACTTCTGGCGGCCCTTGCCAGCGGCGCTGTGATCGGCGCCGTCAACTACCTGTTGATCTGGGCGCTGCGTATCCCGCCGATCATCGCCACGCTGTCGGCAAGCTTTATCATCCAGTCGATCGATATCAGCTATGGACGCGGATTGCAGATCAAGCCGCCGCCCGGCTTTGCTGCTTTCACCAATGTGCAGGTCCTCGGCATTCCGTTGCTTGCGATTCTCATCGCATTGTTCACGGTCGGGGCAGCCGTTGCACTCCGCCGGATGATCTACGGCCGCTCAGTCCTTGCGATTGGGCAGAATATGCGCGCCGCGTGGCTCGCCGGCGTCCATGTCGGCTGGGTGCGCTTCCTCACCTACACACTGTCAGGCACGTTGGCCGGGTTGAACGGAGCCCTTCTTGCCGGCTATTTCCGCGGCGCCAATGTCGATATCGGCAACGAATATCTGCTCGCTTCCATCGCCGTCGTCGTTATCGGCGGGACCTCGGTTGCGGGAGGCAAGGCAAATGTGCCCGGCGTATGGGGGGCGGCGCTCTTTCTGGTGCTGCTTCTGACCATGCTCAACACCTTCGGTGTCAGCGCAGGCGTCCGTCTTCTTCTGACCGGTCTTATCATCGTCGGCGTTATCACCGCGGCTGGCGGCCAGAAATCGCCGACGTGAAGGCCTGAGGTTCAGGCGAGCATTGTCAGGCCGACAAAGCCGAGCGCGCCGAGCAGAAGAACCATGACGGCATTGATTCGTGTCATCGTCAGTCCGACCGCTGCGGTGAGGCAGATCAGCAATGCCTGCCATCCGCCGTCCATCGATCGCATCAGGACATAGGTCGAGGCCACGATCATGCCGGCCGCGACAGGGCGCAGGCCCGTTTCCAGCGCGACCTGCCAGCGGGCGCCGCGATAGCGCGACCAGACATGCGCAACGCCATAGATCAGGAAGGCCGTCGGACCGAAAATCGCAAGCGTTGCAACGACCGCGCCCCAAAAACCGGCGACTTGCCATCCGATCAATGTGACCAGCAGCGAGCCCGGCCCGGGTGTCATGCGGGAGATGGCGAAGGCGTCGACGAACTGGTTCGGCGTGAGCCAGTGATGGAGATCGACCACCTGCCGGTGGATCTCCGCAACGGCGCTCTGTCCGCCGCCTATGGTGACGATCGACAGCGGCAGGAAGACGACGGCGAGGTTCCAGAGCGGATTTTGCATGACCGTCAGGCTCCTTCGGAGAAGTAGGAATGGGCAAACCCAACTGCGCCACCGACAATGACGGTGTAGACGAGCGACCAGTGAAGAATGCCGATCGACACGAAGGTCGCAGCGGCAAGCCCCAGGGGAAAGAGTTTTCGCGGCAGATGCCGGCAGGCAATGAAGCCCATCGACAGGGACAGGCCGATTGCCGCAGCACCAGCTCCCTCAAGCAGCATTTCGGTCAGAGTGAACTTCGTCAGCGATGCAAAGACGGTGGCAAGCAGAATGATGAAGATCGCCGAAGGCGCGATCGTCCCGAAGAAGCCGGCAACCGCTCCCCATCGTCCGCACACGCGATAACCGATCCAGATGGCCAGGTTCTTGACGTTGACCCCGGGCAGCGCCTGCGACAGCGCGAGGCCGTTCAGAAATTCATCGCGGGATATCAGCTGCCGGCGGTCGACGAATTCCCGCATGAACCAGCCGCTGAGACCTCCGCCGAAACTGGTAAGCCCAATGCGGGCGAAGATGAAAAAGAGGCCCCAGGCGGTGGGCCGGTCTTGTTGATTCTCCATCAGCGGATCCGATTTTCGGGATGTGTTGGAAGGCTTCGATAGCAGCTTCTGAAGTCGCTGGCACGTCCAAGAATTTATGCATTCGAAGTGAAAATATGTAAATCGAAAATCGTTGACAATTTACAGACTACGATCTAATCCTTCTCGTCATGAAGACACCGGACCTCGACGTTTTGCGATTTCAGTCAATGACCAGCGTTCTCAAGCATGAGATCGAGCAGCTGGTTTTGTCGGGACATTTCGCAAGCGGGGAGCGGCTGAACGAAAATACCTTGGCGACCCGTTTTCAGGTGAGCCGGGGGCCGATACGCGAGGCGTGCCGCGCACTCGCGGAGACTGGATTGCTGGAGCTAATTCCCAATCGCGGCGTCTTCGTCAGAAGCGTCAGCGAAGAAGAGGCGGCCGATGCTTACGAGGTTCGCGCCGCATTGTTCGGGCTTGCTGCCAGGCTTGCGGCGCAGCGCATATCGACAGACGACTTGAATACCCTCGAGGAGATGCTGGACGAGATGGACAGCCTCGCCGAGAAGGAACTGCTTGAAGACTATTATCACGTAAACCTTAACTTCCACCAATTGATCCTGAAAGCCTCGATGAACAAGCGGCTGGTGACCGACTACGCCGCACTCATCAAGGAACTGCATCTGTTTCGAGCCCGTGGACTGCTGCACGGCGGCGGTCTTCACAAATCAAATCTGGAACATCGATATATTATCGCGGCATTCCGTGCCCGCGACGCTGAGATGGCGTTCAGGACTGCCTTCGAGCACGTCCAGAACGGAAAAGAACGCATGTTGCATGCCGAAGGCAAAGACCCCCGTCGATCGGGAACCGAAGGCTAGTCAACATCAATCATTGGTTCGAATGCGATGGGAGGAAAAATCGCATGAACAAGACATTTGGTATCAAGGCAATCTGTATTGCTGCCGCATTGGCCATATTGCCGGCAGGCGCTGTTTTGGCGCAGGAGAAATATCCGGCACCGCTGATCAAGATGGTCACGCACTCCAGCCCCGGCGGCGGTAGCGACGTTTTCCTTCGCGAGATGCTGCCGTATCTGCAGCACTATCTTTCGCCGAAGCTGATCGTCGAGAACGTAACGGGCGGCAGCGGCGCAAAGGCGATGTCGACGGTCGCATCGTCTCCGATGGACGGCAGCTGGCTCTATGCCACGACGCCGACCTATATCTACACCTCGCTGCTCAGCAAGCCGGATGCGAGCTACAAGGACATGGAGCCGCTGGTAAACGTCTTCTACGATCCTGAAGTCGTCTACACCTCGGTCGATTCGAAGTTCCAGACGCTTCCCGATGTCATCGCCGCCGCAAAGGCAGGCCGTGGCAAGTGGGGCGCCGCCAACCCGGCCTCTCTCGAGCGTCAGCTCCTGGAGCTGATGAAGCAGAAGACTGGCGTCAACGCCTCGATTGTCACCTTTGAAGGCGGCGGCGACATGCAGATCAGCGTCCTGAACGGCACGCTCGACATCGGCGTTGGCGAGATCGGAGAAATTCGCGCGCAGCTCGATGCCGGCAAGATCAGAATGCTGGCGGTCCTCGGCGATCACCGCCTGTCGCTGTTCCCCGATGTCAAGACTGCCAAGGAGCAGGGCATCGACGTTGCAGCCGTGAAGTTCCGCGGTCTGGCCGGCCCGAAGAACATGTCTCCGGCCGTGATTGCAGCATGGGAAGATGCCATCCCGAAGCTTCTCGAAGACCCGAAATACAAGAAAATCTATACGGAAAACGACCTCGAGCCGGGCTTCATGAAGCACGACGAGTACGTTTCCTTCATCAATAAATTCGGCGACGACACTCAGGCCTTCCTGAAGGCATCGGGCGTCATCAAGTAAGCCGGAGGGCCTTGCGGCCCTCCCACGCACTTCCAATTGATCAAAGGGCTCCCGTAGGATGAAACGTGACCTCGCGTGCGGCGTGCTTATGCTCGCACTTGCCATTGCCTATTACAGTGTTGCAGCGGCGATACCGCAAAGCACGCTTGCGGATGCGGTTGGTCCGCAGGGCCTTCCGCTCAACTACGCGATCGCCCTCGGGATACTGTCCATTCTTCTGATCATCAACACGATGCTTGGCCGCGGCGGCGGCATCCAGGCGGTTGTCGGCGCGGCAAAGAGCGCTGAAAAGAGCGATCTCTATGCTGCGCTGCGCGCCATCGGCATGCTGGCGATCGGTGTGGTCTATGTGGCGGTGCTGCCGTGGCTCGGCTACATCGTCTCGATCGCCCTGCTGCTGCTGGCTATCATCTGCTACATGGAAGGCCGCCTGAACCGCTGGGCTATCCCGATCGCGGCCTGCGGCGGCGTGGCCTTCTGGATCATTTTTGTCGAAATTCTTCAGGTTCCCCAGCCCGCCGGGCTGTGGCCCTCACTGATCTGAGGGGCGTAATATGTCTACTCTTTCCCATTTGTTTGACGTTCTCACCACACCGGGCATCATCATCGCCGCATTTGCCGGCGTTGCCTGGGGCGTTGTCGGCAGCTCCATGCCCGGCATCGCCGCCTCGATCACGATGGCGCTTCTTCTGCCTTTCACTTACGGCATGCAGCCGTCCATGGCGATCGTGCTGCTCGCTTCGGCCTATTTCGGCGCCGAGTACGGCGGCTCCATTCCCGCCATCCTGATCCGGACGCCGGGAACCAATGCGGCCGCAGCCACGGTTCTCGACGGCTTTGCGATGAAGCAGCAGGGGCGTGCGGGCGAAGCCCTCGGGATATCGCTTTATTCCGGTATTCTCGGCGGTATCTTCGGCCTGGCTGTTCTCGTCCTCCTGACCGAGCCGCTCTCGCGGCTGGCGCTCTCGTTTCATCCCGCGTCCTATTTCGCGCTCGGCATCCTCGGCATCAGTGTCATCGGCTCGCTTGCAGGAGAAAACTTGATCAAGGGCCTGATGGCCGCCGTGTTGGGATTGATGATCGCTGCTGTTGGAACCGACCCGGTGACAGGCCTCAACCGCTTCACCTTCGGCAGCCCGGAGCTCCTTTCCGGCATCCCGCCGATCCTCGTTCTCGTCGGCCTCTATGCGCTGAGCGAATTGATGACCAGTGCCAGCGAACCGGCCTGGGACAAGGCCGATGCGGGTGCTGCCAAGATCAAGTTTCCGAGCGCTGCCATCTGGAAGCGCATCTGGCCGGCGCAGCTGATCGGCATGATCGTCGGCACCATCGAAGGCGTCACGCCGGGTGCAGGCGGTACGGTAGCTGCCTTCCTCTCCTATAACGAGGCCCGTCGCTGGTCCCGTCACAAGGATGAGTTCGGCCATGGCGCGCCGGAAGGCATCGCCGCTCCGGAGACCGCCAATACCACGGTTTCAAAAACCGCGTTGATACCGCTGCTCGGGCTTGGAATTCCCGGAACGAATTCGACGGCCGTTCTGCTTGGCGGCTTCCTGATCCAGGATCTCATCCCCGGCCCGATGCTCTTCGTGCAGCATGCGGATATCGTGTTCGACCTCTATGTCGGTCTCGGCATCAGTGTCGTTGCGCTCTGGGTCGTCGGCTATGCCTTCATGCCGCCCTGCATCTGGTTGGTGAACAGGCCCAAATCCTATCTCATGGCCTTCATCTTCGCGCTGCTCGTCTCTGGTGTTTACGCCATCGAATACAGCCTGTTCCAGGTCGGCGTGGCGCTCTGCTTCGGTGCGCTGGGCTATGCCATGCGCTACTTCCGCCTACCTTTCCTGCCGATGGTGCTTGGTGTCGTCCTAGGCTTCCTGATCGAATCCAATTTCCGCCGCGCCCTTGTTCTGTCCGCCGGTGACTACTCGACCTTCCTGACCGACCCGATTTCAGCGGGTCTTCTCGGGGTCGCGGCAATCTTCGTCATAGGCTCTATCGTTGGTCACTTCCGCGCACGCGGAAAGGCAGCCCAGGGCGCATCAAATTCTCATATCGTGAAAGGCCACTCGTGAACCAGCATAGCCCCATCAAAGACACGGTCGCCGAGGCACTGGCCCATTGGATCGTGAATCTCAATGTTTCCCGCGTCTCTCCCAAGTCGCGCGAAATCGCCCGAATGCTTGTTGTCGACGTTGCCGGCCTGGCGGTCGCCGCACGCGGCGAGGAATATGTGACCTCCTGCGTCGGCGCTGCCGAACCGGGACTGGCGACAGCCATCGGCCACGAGGGCGGCTTCGACAGCTTCAGCGCTGCCCTTATTAACGGCACCGCAGCACATGGCGAGGATTACGACGATACCTTCGAAGGTGGCCCGGTGCACTCCGGCGCCGTTATCGTTCCTGCAGTTCTGGCAGCCTGCCAACGCGAAGGCCTGGGAGGCGAAGCTCTCCTCAAAGGAATCGTGGTCGGTGTCGAACTGCTGTGCCGTCTAAGCCTGGTGGCGCCAAAGGCGATCCACAAGGCCGGCTTTCATCCGACTGCAGTGATCGGGACGGTTGCCGCTGCTGCTGCCGTGTCCGCTGCACTGGGCCTCGACGAAAAGCGCACGGTTTCTGCGATCGGCATCGCCGGCAGCATGGCGGCAGGGATCATCGAATATCTGGCCGAAGGCACGTGGACCAAGCGCATGCATGCCGGCAACGCCGCGCAATCAGGCATCCGCGCAGCACTGCTCGCTCGCGGCGGCTTCCTCGGACCGCGATCGGTGTTCGAGGGCACGCATGGGTTCTTCCAGGCATTTGCTCCGTCGAGGGCGCCGGATTTCTCGCCGGTGCTGGATACTCTCGGCCAGGAGTGGGTAATGGAGACGATCGCCTTCAAGCCCTATGCCTGCGGAACCATGACCCAGCCGTTTATCGACTGCGCGATCCAGCTCGCAGAGCGCGGCATCGCAGCCTCGGACATTGAAACGATCGTTTGCCAGGTGGGCGAGGGCACTGTGCATCGCCTCTGGGAGCCGCTCGCTTCCAAGCACGCCCCCCAGACGACCTATGCAGCCAAGTTCTCGACTCCGATCTGCATGGCGCTGGGCTTCATCGATCGCAAGGCTGGCCTTGCGCAATTCACCGAGGAGCGGATTTTCGACCCGGCGGTACGGGAGCTTGCTTCGAAGATCAGCTACGTCATCGATCCGAACGACGAATATCCGACGAATTTCACCGGCCAGCTCAAGGCGCATCTCAAGGACGGAAGCGATATCGAGATCCGTCAGCCCCACATGAGGGGCGGAAAGCATGCGCCGCTGACCATTGCGGAAATCGAAGAGAAATTCACCGATAACGCGATTTACGGCGGCTGGAAGCGTGAAACGGCAGAAGCCTTTCTGGCGCTCTCCCATACGATTTTCGAGAGCAAGGATGTCGACGGTTTCAAGGAGTACGCGCTGTGACGGAGCGGAATCTTGAGGGCCGCGTAGCTGTCGTCACCGGTGCCGCCCGCAACATCGGCCGCGAGATCGCATTGCGGCTCGCATCCGAGGGCGCGGCAGTCGTCGTGAATACGCTGAGTTCGGTCGGCGAGGCCGAGGGCGTTGCAGAAGAAATACGCTCGGCTGGCGGCAAGGCAACGGTCGTTCAGGGTGACGTCTCGTCCGAAGAGGGGGTTGCCGCGATTGTATCGGGCGCACTCGATGCCTTCGGAAGGATCGATTGCCTCGTCAATAATGCGGCGGTGCGCCGCGAGACGCCCTTTGCTGAACTCAGCTTTCGGGAATGGCGGGAGGTGCTTTCCATTATTCTCGACGGCGCCTTCCTAATGTCAAAGGCAGCACAGCCGGCGCTTTCGAAATCCGACAATGCGGCGATCATCAACATTGGCGGCATGTCGGCGCACACGGGCGCCGCCAACCGCGCCCATGTGGTGACTGCCAAGACTGGCCTTGTCGGGCTGACGCGCGCGCTCGCTCATGATCTGGCATCCGACGGCATTACTGTAAACTGTGTGGTTCCGGGCATGATCGGCACCGTGCGCGGACGTTCGGCCGCCGCCGAGCCCAGCCATCACGCCGTGCACAATCCGCTGGTCGGGCGCCGCGGGAAACCCAGCGAAATCGCCGCACTTGTGGAATTCCTGGCAAGCCCCGACGCCCGCTACATCACCGGCCAGACGATCCACGCCAACGGCGGCGTCTTCATGTCGTAACAGCTGTCCGCAGCTGCACCATTCGACCTTATCGTTGCTGGCGCAAACGCCGGCCACTCGACCCTTGTTTGAAATTCTCTGCAGAGGAAAATCCATGACTGAAGTGACACGAATTCTTGCGCGCTATATTGTCGAAGCCAAGCCCGAAGATGTGCCGGCCGCTGTCAAGCGCGAGGCTTTGCGTTCATTCCTGAACTGGCTCGGATGCGCCGTCGGCGGCTCGATCCATCCGACGCTCGACCGGACCGTCGATGCGCTCGGCGCCTTCTTTGGCCAGGAGCAGGCGACGGTGCTTGGCCGTAGCGAGCGTGTCGATATCCTGAACGCAGCGCTGCTGAACGGCATTTCCGGACACGTCTTCGATTTCGACGACACGCATCTGAAGACGATCATCCACCCGGCCGGTCCGGTGGCGGCTGCGATCCTGGCGCTGGCCGAACACCAGCCGGTATCCGGCGTCGATTTCCTGCACGCCTTCATCCTCGGCGTCGAAACGGAATGCCGGATCGGCAACGCCGTTTATCCCGCACATTACGATATCGGCTGGCATATCACGGGAACGGCCGGCGTCTTCGGTGCTGCCGCTGCAGTCGGCAAGCTTCTGGGTCTGAACGAACAGCAGATGGTCTGGGCGCTCGGTATCGCCGGCACGCAATCTTCCGGTTTCCGCGAGATGTTCGGCACCATGTGCAAGAGCTTCCACCCCGGCCGCGCCGCGCAGAACGGTCTGACGGCGGCGCTTCTCGCAAAGCGCAATTTCACCAGCTCCGACCGCGTGATCGAAGCTCCGCGCGGCTTTGCCCATGTCATGTCGACGGCCCGGAATTTCGGCGAGATTACCGAAGGACTTGGCGATCATTTCGAAATCAGCCTCAACACTTACAAGCCCTTTGCCTGCGGCATCGTCATCCATCCGTCGATTGACGGCTGCGTCCAGCTGCGCAACGAGAACGGCTTGGTCGCCGAGGATATCGCCTCGATCGAGCTCGAAGTTCACCCGCTGGTTCTGGAACTGACAGGCAAGAAGACGCCGCGCACCGGCCTCGAAGGCAAGTTCAGCGTCTATCACTCCTGCGCAGTCGCCATCATCCATGGCGCTGCCGGCGAAACGGAATACGATGACGCCGTGGTCGCCAACCCTGAAGTCATTGCGCTGCGTGATCGCATCACTGCCTCGGCAAGCTCCAGCATTCGCGAAGACGAAGTAAAGATCCGTCTGACGAAGCGTGACGGCACCATCATCGAAAAGCACGTCGCACACGCGATCGGCAGCCTGGAGCGGCCGATGAGCGACGCCGACCTCGAAGCCAAGTTCACCCATCTGTCCGAGCCGGTCGTTGGCGCAGATGTTACGGCCAAGCTCATTCAGCTTTGCTGGGCATTGGAAGGTCTTTCGGATGTTGGCGAGATTGCCCGCACCGGCGCAAATCTCTCGAAGAAGAATTAGGCGAGGGCAGTCTGATGCTGAAGATTGGTGTTCTCAATGGTGACGATATCGGCCACGAGATCGTTCCGGAGACGGTGGCTGTCATGCGGGCAGCGGCCGAGAGAGTGGGGCTCGGCATAGAATGGGAAAACCTGCCCATCGGTCGCAAGGCCTATGACGAACTCGGCACGAGCATGCCCGGCGATACGCTGGATCGCCTGTCCAAGCTGGATGGCTGGGTGCTCGGACCGATCGGCCATCAGGCCTATCCGAAGGTTCCGGCGGCCATCAATCCGCATCCGATCCTGCGCAAGCATTTCGATCTCTATGCCAACATCCGGCCGGCGCGCTCCTACAGGAGCCTGCCTTGCGTTCACCAGGACGTCGATCTCGTCATCGTCCGGGAGAACAACGAGGGATTTCAGCCGGACCGCAACGTCGTTGCAGGATCGGGAGAGTTCCGTCCGAGCGAGGACATGACGATTTCCGTTCGCGTCATCACCCGGCAGGGCTCTTCGAAGGTGGCTCGCGCCGCCTTCGAACTTGCACAGGCCCGGCGGAAGAAGCTGACGGCTGTTCACAAGGACACTGTCTTCAAGCTCGGCTGCGGCATGTTCGCAGAAGAGTGCCGCAGGGTCGCCGCGGAATTCCCTGAAGTCGAATATCAGGAAACCATGGTCGACACGTTTGCGATGCGGCTGGCAATGAAGCCGCAGCAGTATGACGTCGTGGTCACGACAAACATGTTCGGCGACATTCTCTCCGACGAAGCGGCCGGTCTCGTCGGCGGTCTCGGCATGGCGCCCGGACTTTGCGCCGGGCCTAACCTGGCAATGGCGCAGGCGACTCATGGCTCGGCACCTGATATCGCCGGCAAGGGCATCGCCAATCCCTTCGCCATGATCATTTCCGGCGCGATGCTGCTCGACTGGCTCGGCCGGAAGAAGCAGGAGCCCAAAGCGGTGGCCGCTGCAGAACTGATCAAGCGGGCAACCGATCACGTGATCGAGACCCGGGATCAGGTCACCCCCGATCTCGGCGGCACGGCGTCGACGAGCCAGATGGGTGCGGCGATCAGATCGCAGATAGTTTCGGGTGGGGCCTGAAATATTGACCTTGCCGGGATCGCTCGTTCCCTCGGCGATCCCGGCAGGAAAAACAGAGCGGCGCGGGATTGATTGTCCCGCGCCGCTCTTCTTCTTTATGGGTGTCTTTTGGACACCCGCATGTTGCAACGGTCTCCCGCAAAGGGACAGGATGCCGCTGCTACTCCTGATAGGGTTTCGGTTCCTTGCCGGTGAAGAACGACCAGAAGGCATCATAGACCAGATCCGGTCGATGTTCGGCCGGGTAGTGGCCGGTCGGGATTGCCCACCCTCTAAGATCGGGGGCCCAGGGAGACCAGGCCTCGATCGGCTTCAGGTGGCGGCCAACATGGCTGTTGCTGCCCCAAAGGACCAGGACAGGGCACTGGATCTTCTTCTTGCCGAAATCCTCGGTATCAAGCGCGAGATCGAGGGTGACGGTTGCCCGATAATCCTCGCAGACGGCGTGGATCTGTTCCGGCGTCGTGCAGCGCGCATATTCCTTGAACGCCTCGGGCGTGAAGATCTGCAGGCCGACGCCCTTCTTGTTGAGCTTGTAGTTGATGTAATAGTCGAGATCGGCGCAGATGAGCTTCTCAGGGAAGGGCTCCTTCTGTGCCATGAAGAACCAGTGATAGCTCTCCAGCCCCCAGCCGAGCGTAACGTTCGTCAGCAGGTGGTAGGTCGGGATGATGTCGAGAGCGCAGAAGCGGGTCACTCTGTTTGGCTCATCGAGAGCCATTCGAAAGCCGACGCGGGCGCCGCGATCATGACCGGCGAGGGCAAATTTTTCGAAGCCCAGCTCGGTCATGACATCGAAGGCATCTTCGCCCATCGCGCGGAAGGAATAGGCGGCATGGTCAGGCCCGCCATCTGGCTTCGAGCTGTCGCCGTAACCCCTGATATCCATGGCAACGACGGTAAAGCTCTTTGCCAGCGACGGCGCGATGCAGTGCCAGCTGACATGCGTCAGAGGATTTCCGTGAATGAGCAGCAGCGGTGGACCGTTGCCGGCCATCGCGACATTGATCTCCGCGCCGCGGGTCTTGATGCGGCGATAGGAGAAGCCTTCCATGAGGCTTTTATGGTTGGTTTCGAGAGCCGGCATTTCCGACGGCATCGCGGTCTGAATCTGATCTACCATGCGTTCCTCCACGAGATGGCAGAGGTATCGTCGTCGTCCTCTTGAAAATTGTCAACAGTTTTCAGTTGACTTTTTATTCGTTCGCCTCAACATTCCAGAAGACGAGTTCGAAGCCGTCCTTCTGTAGGGATCATTTCATGGCGAGCACATCTTACGCCCCAACCACACTTCCTCGACTTGCGCTTCTCTTGGGTGACATGACCGGGATCGGTCCGGAGTTGGTCGCCCGCGTCGTGTCCGATCGCCGTCTGGCGGATGTTGCGCGCATTGCGGTATTCGGTGACCTGCGCGTGCTCGAAATGGGCGCGCGCGATGCGGGCGTGCAGCTGTCGGTCAAAAAGGTGGCAGATGCGGCCGAGATAGATTGGACCGCGCCGGAAACACCTGTCGTCGATATCGGCAATATCGATCCACAAACGCTGCCGCGTGGAGAAGTTTCCGCGGAGTCAGGGAAGCTGACCGGCGATACGCTTGCCGCCGCCATACGGCTATCGCTCGAAGGGAAATTCGAAGCGATTACATTTGCGCCGCTGAACAAGGCGGCCCTGCATGCCGGCGGCTGGAAGTTCCCAGATGAGCACAAGATGTTTGCCCATCTCCTGGAACACAAAGGCTATTTCTCGGAGATGAATGTGCTCGACGGGCAGTGGATGTCGCGCGTCACCTCGCATGTCTCGCTGCGCACGGCGCTCGACATGATCACCCACGACAGCATCATCGAGGCGATCGAACTTGTGAACCGCACGATGCAGCTCGCAGGCATCGAAAATCCCCGCATCGCAGTTGCAGCCCTCAACCCCCACGCCGGGGAAAACGGTCTTTTCGGCCGGGAGGAGATCGATCTGATCGGTCCAGCCGTTCGCGCTGCTGCCGAAACCGGCATCAACTGCAAGGGTCCGTTCCCATCGGACACCGTCTACATCAAGGCATTTGCCGGCGAGTATGACAGCGTTGTTGCGATGTATCACGACCAGGGACAGATCGCGACGAAGCTCCGCGGCTTTAATCGCGGCGTGACTGTTACCGCCGGTCTCGACACCGTTTTCACGACGCCCGCGCACGGAACCGCCTTCGATATCGTTGGCAAGGGTGTCGCCTCTACAGGCGCCCTCGAAAGCGCGGTGCGTCTGGCGGCGCAGCTTGCCGGACGCAAGCGAAACGCGGCGGCAAACTAGCATTTCCATTCAACTGAAATCATTGGACAAGCATCGATGTCACAATCCAACAGCTTTCGCATCGCAGTCATCCCCGGTGATGGGATCGGCAAGGAAGTCGTTCCCGAGGGCGTGCGCGTTCTGGAAAAGGTAGCGGCGCGCTTTGACATTGCGATGCAGTTCGACTGGTTCGATTTCGCCTCCCAAGAGTACTATCTCAGCCACGGCAAAATGCTGCCCGACGACTGGAAGGAAAAGATCGGCTCGCATGACGCGATCTTTTTCGGCGCGGTCGGCTGGCCGGACACTGTTCCCGACCATATTTCGCTATGGGGCTCTCTTCTGCAGTTCCGGCGCGAGTTCGACCAGTATGTGAACCTCCGGCCAGTCCGGCTGATGCCGGGCGTGCCGAGCCCGCTTGCGGGTCGCGCGCCTGGCGACATCGATTTCTGGGTCGTGCGTGAAAACACCGAAGGCGAATATTCGTCCATCGGCGGCCGCATCTTCCCGGGAACGGAGCGGGAGGTCGTCGTTCAGGAAACCGTGATGACGCGTATCGGCGTCGATCGCGTGCTCAAGTTTGCGTTCGAGCTGGCGGCGACGCGAAACCGCAAGCATCTGACCTCGGCGACAAAGTCGAACGGCATCTCGATCAGCATGCCCTATTGGGACGAACGTGTCGTGGAGATGGCCAAATCCTATCCCGATGTCACCTGGGACAAATATCACATCGACATTCTGACGGCGCAGTTCGTGCTGCATCCGGATTGGTTCGACGTCGTCGTCGCGTCCAATCTGTTCGGCGATATCCTGTCCGATCTCGGCCCTGCCTGCACCGGGACAATCGGCATTGCGCCGAGCGCCAACATCAATCCGGAACGCAAGTTCCCGTCGCTCTTCGAGCCGGTGCATGGCTCGGCCCCTGATATCGCCGGCAAGGGCATCGCCAATCCGGTCGGCCAGATCTGGTCGGCTGCGATGATGCTCGACCATCTCGGTCATCCCGAGGCGGCGGCTGCCATCGTCGCGGCAATCGAGAAGGTTCTGGCAGACCCATCGCTGCGAACACGCGATCTCGGCGGTTCGGCGAATACGAAGGAATGTGGAGCGGCTATCGCAAGCGCGCTCTAATGACGACGGGGCACGCAATTTGAGCCGTTCCAATCCGGCAAAAGTTGCGTGTCCCTATGGGGAGGAGAGAGGTTGTAATGCCAACGACGCCGTTATTTCGGCGCTTGCGTATCCGGTATAGCCATACGCACCTTGCCGCTCAGCACGTGATTGAATGCTTCCTCCGTAGCGGCGGCCGGGTCCCGCGCCCGCAGGGCTGCAACAATCCGGCGGTGCTCGGCATTCGATACGGCAAGACCGCCATCGTGAAGCAGCGCTCGTTCGCGAAAGAGATGCAGCTCCCGGATCAGCTCGCCGTAAAGGCTGTGCAGGCGGCTGTTGCCGGCAAAACGCATCAGGGAGTCGTGGAATTCCAGGTTGAGCGGATAGTATTCGTCGAGCGACTGCGTGGCGGCCGCCTTGTCCATGCCTTCCAGCAACCCGTCGAGCACAGCCAGTTGCTCGGGCGTGATCTTGGTCGCCAGCAGGCGGACGGCGGAGGCAAAGATGCCCGCGCGGACGTCATAGAGAGCAGCCGCATTGCTTTCATCTATCGTCCGCATGAACACGCCGCGATTGGGAATAAGGTCGAGCAGGCCTTTTTCCGCAAGTGCGCGGCAGGCCTCGCGAACCGGACCCCGGCTCACGGAAAAGCGTGCGGCAAGCGCATACTCGTTCAGCCTTTCACCCGGCGCGAATTCACCCGAGAGGATCAGTTTTTCCAACTCGCGGCGGACCAGGCTGCTTAGCGAATGTTTCTTTAAAAATTCGAGCTCAGTGTTCATGAAAAGGCCAATCCATCATTTACTGGCAACTGTCAACAAACCCTCGCGGTTCCAGTCTGGGCCGGGTGAGCGCGAGACGCATTTTCCCACGGAGTCGGATTCTGTGCAAATCTCGGTTGAAATCGAGAACGGAGCGGGGCGAACGGCGAGAGATAATGCGCCGCAGGGTGGAGCGCCCAGCCTTTGGACCCTTCTCATCGTCTTCACCAAGCTCGGGGTGACAAGCATCGGCAACGGCGTCAATGGCATGCTGCATGCGGAGCTTGTCGTTGCCAGACGCTGGCTGAGCGAAGACGAGTTCCTTTCCGGTCTTGCGGTCAGTCAGGCGATGCCCGGCGTCAACATCGCCAACCTGGCGCTTTGGCTGGGCTACCAGCAGCGCGGGATCACCGGGGCGCTTGTCGCGCTGACCGCCGTGGTCGTGCCGCCGGCCGTCATCATTGTACTTATCGGCGGGTCGCTTTTACGGCTGAGCGCCAATCCTGTCATCGGCGCGTTGCTTGCCGGTCTTGCGACGGCTGCTGCGGGTCTCTCGCTGTCGGTGGGGTATCGCGCCGCCCGCCATGCCTATCGCGACTGGTTTTCCGGCGTGCTTTTCATAGCAGCCCTGGCCGGCGGCATTGTCTTCCATTTCTCCGCAATCGCGCTTGTCGGCGTTCTGGCGCCTGTTGGCATCGGTATCGGTTTCCTGAGGGCCTGGCGTGAAGGACGATAATCTGCTGGTCGCGCTCTGTCTGACGTTCGCGCCGCTTTCGCTGCTGGCGATCGGCGGCGGCGCCTCTATCCTGGGCGAACTGCAGGCTGTTGTCGTCGACCAATCTCATTGGCTGACCAAGCAGGGGTTCCTGGACATCTTTGCCATCTCACGAGTTGCGCCCGGCCCGGGCACGTTGATCGTGACGCTGATCGGCTGGAAGATTGATGGCCTGGCGGGCGCTATTGTCGCAACGATCGCCATCTTCGCGCCGTCGTCTCTGCTCATTCTGATCGTCGCGCATTTCTGGCACAGCAGGCCCAACGCGATCTGGCAGCGCGCCCTGATTTACGGGCTGTCGCCGCTTGCCGCCGCACTCGTGCTCTCCAGTGCCTATTTCCTGCTGAGCAATGCAAGGGGTGGCTGGATCGCCTGGATTGTCGCGCTAGCCATTGCGGTTGCCGCGCAGAGGCTGCGGCTCGGAGCCCTGGCGCTGATGGGGGCGGGATCCCTGTTGTTTTGCGGTCTTGCTCTAGTTGCCGGGTGATCCATCGGCGATGGCTTGCCCAATAGATTAAATCATTCTTACGTGACCGTTTAGTTAACTGTTGACAATTTTCTGAAAACAATCGACCATGAGTTATGTCAGGCCGCGCTGCCTGCAGAAAGGTTCGGGAGGAACGATGACCTTTGTGGAGCTAAATAAGCTTACCAAGCGCTATGGTGCCATGACGGCGGTCAACGGCGTCGACCTTGCCATAGAAAAGGGAACCCTCGTTTGCCTGCTCGGCCCTTCGGGGTGCGGCAAGACAACCACGCTTCGCCTCGTTGCAGGTTTCATCAAGCCATCAGATGGACAGATCAAGGTCGGCGGCCGGGTCATGTCATCGGCGTCAGGCAGCGAGCCGCCGGAAGCGCGCAACATGTCGATGATCTTCCAGAGCTATGCGCTCTGGCCGCACATGACCGTCGCCGAAAACGTCGCTTACGGCTTGAAACTGCGTAAGCTCGGCAAGGCCGAGATCGAGACGCGCACCAATCGCATTCTCCAGGCAACCAAGCTTGCCAATCTCGCAGCCCGCTATCCATCCGAATTGTCGGGCGGCCAGCAGCAGCGCGTGTCGCTGGCGCGTGCGCTGGTGGTCGAACCCGAAACGCTTCTCCTCGATGAGCCGCTTTCCAATCTGGATGCGAACCTGCGCGAAGAGATGCGTTTCGAGATCCGTCGGCTGCATGACGAATTCCGCTACACGACCGTCTATGTGACGCATGACCAGACCGAAGCCATGACTGCTGCCAACCTCATCGTCGTGATGAAGCAGGGCAATATCGAGCAGGCCGGATCGCCGGAAGATATTTACGAGCGGCCGCGGTCCGAATTCGTGGCCCAGTTCATCGGCGGATCGAACATCTTCAGGGGTAAGCGCGTCGGCGACAGGAGCGTCGACTGCGGTGGCGGCCTGATCCTCGATTGCGGCAGCGGCGAGTTTGAAGGCAACGACGAGGTGGCCGTCTCGGTACGCCATCACGACATGCATCTGACAGCTGAGAAGCCCGCTGGCGATCCCAACAACTGGGCGACCGGCAAGGTCGCGCGCCAGGTCTATCTCGGCTCGCACCGCGACTACCTGATCAGCCTGCCAAGCGGCGAGACCGTGCGCGCGATTGCGCCCGTCAGCGTCGCGATCCCGGAAAACCAGCAAGTCTGGCTTCACTGCCCGCCTGATCGTTGTCGGGCGCTCGTACATTAAGGGAGGAGAATGACATGACGAGAATGAGGATTGCAGCTGTTGCAGTTATCGCGTCACTGGGATGGGGGCATGCCGTCTGGGCGGCAGTGCCCGAACCATACCAGGCGACGCCGGATCTGGTGAGTGCGGCCACGAAGGAGGGGCTGGTCGTCTACTACACCTCAACCGACGTTCAGGTCGCCGAAAAGCTCGGCGAGGCGTTCGAGAAGAAATATCCGGGCATGAAGGTGCAGGTCGAGCGCGCCGGTTCCGAGCGCGTCTATCAGCGCATCGGGCAGGAATATTCGAGCGGCATTCACAATGCCGACGTCATCGAGACCTCGGATGCGTCGAACTTCCTGGTCTTCAAGGATCAGGATTGGCTGATGCCGGCCGTTCCGGAAGATGTTGCCAAGCTCTGGCCGGAAAAGGATCGCGATCCCGACGGGATGTACGCTGCCTTCCGCGCAACGCTCACGGTCATGGCCTATCGCACGGACCTGGTGAAGGCGGAAGATGCGCCCAAGACCTGGAAGGATCTGCTGGATCCCAAATACAAGGGCAAGCTCGTCAAGTCGCATCCCGGCTATAGCGGCAACGTCATGACGGCGACCTACGCGCTCAGCCAGCTGCTCGGCTGGGACTATTTCCAGAAGCTTGGCCAGCAGAGCGTGATGCAGGTCCAGTCCTCGACCGAGCCGCCGAAGGTGCTGGCCCAGGGCGAGCGCCCGATCGAAGCTGACGGCAACGAGTACAATGTCTTCATTCTTCAGGACAAGGGCGTGCCGATCAAGGCAATCTATCCGCCGGAAGGCACCTCCATCGCCTACGGCAATGCGGCCATTCTCAAATACGCTCCGCACCCGAACGCTGCGAAACTCTTCTATTCGTTCATGTTCTCGCAGCAGGCACAG
Source organism: Neorhizobium sp. P12A (assembly GCF_008365395.1). Classification (NCBI taxonomy): domain Bacteria; kingdom Pseudomonadati; phylum Pseudomonadota; class Alphaproteobacteria; order Hyphomicrobiales; family Rhizobiaceae; genus Neorhizobium; species Neorhizobium sp. P12A. Next base: position 227,975 of record NZ_QOVX01000007.1, read on the forward strand.
CAGCTTAACGACGATATCGGCGGATTGCGCTCCGTGCGTCCCGACGTGAAGGAAAAGTCGACCCGCACGCCGCTGTCGCAGATCAAGATCATCGAGTCCAATCCCTCGGCTGTTCGCGATGCCGTCGAGGACATCAAGCAGAAATACGAGCAGTATTTCGGAACGTGACCTCCGGGGGAGGTGTCTGCTTCAGGCGGCGCCTTCCCCAAGGTCCATCGAGATCAGGCCCGGGAAGAAACGCATCCTGCGACACTGCGCCCGACTTCCCGGTGCCTGGTACTCACTAGCAGCCACTGACCCTGTGTCGGAACCGATCGGCCCTGCCGATGATGTTCCGCGAAAATTCGGATCGGCAAGCAATGTCTCGGATGAACGCGCAAACCACCAAAGGTGAAACGGTGACAAACCTCGCACTCTCTGCTGCGACCTCTAAAAAGCAGCGCCTCGTCAGGTTCGATCTGTCGACGCCGCTCTTTATCTTTCTGGCGCTTGTCCTGTGCGTGCTTGTCATCTTGCCGCTTTTCTGGCTCGGCTATTACGCTTTTACCACCAAGAGCGGATCGCCGACCCTCGCAAATTTCATCCGGCTCTTTTCCGATCCGACGATCCGCAAAGCTTTTTCGATTTCGGTGGCGATGGCCGCCTGCGTCGGCTTCTTTTCCTGCCTGGTCGCAACGCCGCTCGCGTGGCTGGTCGCGCGCACCGATATGCCCGGACAAAAGCTCATTCGCAGCCTCGTCACCGCTTCCTTCGTGACGCCGCCTTTCCTGGGGGCGATTGCCTGGGCAATGCTGGCCGCGCCCAACAGCGGCATTCTCAACAATATCTATCGCTGGGCCTTCGGCCTCGATCAGTCGGAAGCGCTGTTCAACATCTACACCTTCACCGGTCTTGTGTTCACGATCACCTGCTATTCCTTTCCCTTCGTATTCACGCTTGTCGCCAATGCCTTCGACAAGGTGCCGTCCGATCTTGAGGAAGCGTCCGCAATCCTCGGCGGCAAGCCGGGAACGACGCTCTGGCGCGTGACGCTGCCGATGGTGCTGCCGTCCATGCTCGCCGGCTCGTTGATCGCAATCGTCCAGGCCTTCACCATGTTCGGCTCTCCTGCCATCCTGGCGTTGCCGGCTGGCTTCCATGTTCTGACGACGAAGATCTGGAGCTATTTCCAATTCCCCCCGAGGCTTGATCTCGCCGCGGCCAGCGCCGTGCCGCTGTTGATCGTGACAATGTTCCTGCTCTGGCTGCAGAAGTGGCTGCTCGGCCGCCGTGGCTACACTGTCGTCGGCGGCAAGAGCGGCGTGCCGCGGCGAGTCGAGCTGGGCGGGTGGAAGTGGCTGGCCGGACTGTTCGTGCTGGTGATCCTCTGCGTGACCATCATTTTCCCCTACCTGGCTCTGCTGAAGGTCGCGCTGACGCATAATATTTCCGAGCCGCTCTCCTGGAGCTCGCTGACCTTTCATAATTTCGAGTTCGTGCTGTTCGAGCTATCGAGCACGAGGCTCGCGATCTGGAACACCTTTATCGTCGGGATTTTGACGGCAACGATCGGCACTGGTATCGCGCTTGTCGTGGCATATCTGGTGGCACGCCGGGCGGTGAGATATTCCTCGTGGCTCGGAGTGCTTGCCATGGCCCCGATCGCCGTGCCGGGGATCGTGCTCGGTGTCGGATTGTTCCTTGCTTACGCCAATACGACTTTCCATCTCTACGGAACCTTGTGGATTTTGCTGATCGCCTTCCTGACGCTGGAACTGCCGGCAGGCTATCAGCAGCTTTCCGCATCGTTCCACGGCGTGCATCCTGAATTGGAGGAGGCAAGCCGCATCCTCGGCGCGACACGCTTGCGCAGCCTGTGGCAGATCACGGCGCCGCTCCTGCGAACCAGCATCATCGCGGCCTGGTGCTTCGTCTTCATCGGCACCATTCGCGAACTGTCGGCGACGATCCTTCTGACCACGGCTCCGACCAAGCTCGTCTCGGTCATCATCTACGACCTGAACGAAAGTGGTGACTACGGCGCGATCTCGGTTCTCGGCATCCTGCTTCTGATCGTTTCCTTCGGCGTTGTCTTCATCGCCAACAAGATCCCGGTCCTTGGCGGCTCCGGACCGAAGAACAGCGGTGTTTGAGGCAGCAAGGCGTTGGACGGAGGAATATAACCTTTGATTGCGGAATGGCCCAAGGCGTTGCCGGCTTGCCGGATATAGGGAAGTTGGGTTAAGCCGCGCGATAAACTTCACGACGGATCTACGGCTCATGACGAACGGCACCGAAAAGACACCCGGGCTTTCGCCTATCGACTTCCTCAGGACGCGTTCCCTGGCGAACGCAGTCCAGACGGAGATCGAGCGGATGATCGTGGAAGGCGAGTTCACCCCGAACGAGCGGATCAATGAGAACGCCCTTGCGCAACGCCTGAAGGTCAGCCGCGGCCCCATCCGCGAGGCCTGCAGCGCGCTGGCCGCGCTAGGCCTCATTCAGGTCATCCCGAACCGGGGCTTCTTCGTCAGGGAACTCAGCGACGAGGAGGCCCGCGAAGTCTCCGAAGCGCGGGCCTATCTCTTTGCCTGCATCGTCATGGGCGTGGCAAAGAATGCCGGCGAGGGTGGTATTGCAACGCTTGCCGGCCTCGTCGACCGCATGGATCAGATCGCGGAGATGGGGGAGGTCAGCGACTATTATCCGGTCAATCTCGCCTTCCACTCGGAGCTGACGACGCTTTGCGGCAACCGGCGCCTGGCGCAAATGTATCTCGGGCTTGCGCGCGAGCTGCACATCCAGCGCTACAGGGCGCTCGCCAGCGGCGATGTCCTCAACACTTCCAATGCCGAGCATCGAGAGATCCTCGACGCCGTCAAAGCGCATGACGAACAGCGCGCCTTTGCGGCGGGCTATGCGCATATCGCCAACGGCACGGTTCGCACGCGCCGGGCAGCCTGGGCACGTCATCCCGCCTAAGCGCAGTCATCGGCGACTGGTCGGAACACTCCAACCTTCTTTGGCATCCTGAGCCTTCGAAAACCTACGCTCTTGCCCTGGCCGGCGCCGTAAAGGCAGCGATTGCCGTCTCGTCATGCCCTGCTTCCACGAGGAGCCGCCGTGCAAGTTCCATCGCCGGCCCGCTCAGGGCACCGTCAGGCCGGACAAGGTGAAATGCCACGTGGTAGTCCAGGGTCCGGTCAGAAACCGGGACCAGGCGGCCGGACGCAAGCGCTGCATCCGAAAGCGGAGGCCGCGCCAAGGCAATGCCGACGCCCTGGATACAGGCATCGATAACGAGATTGTAGTCCTCGAAGCGGCGATCCTGGCCGCGAGGCAGATACTCGACATCCTCGGCCGCAAGCCAGCGGCGCCAGCCCTCGATATTTGAATCGTGCAGGATCGGTATCGTCAGCAGCGATCGTGCATCGCAGCTCTGCCCGAGCCGCTTCGCTATCGAGGGAGCCGCAACCGGAAACGATTTCTCGTGCCACAGGGCCACTGCGCGCACGCCGGCCCAGGGTCCCTTTCCGCAACGGATCGCAAGGTCCGTTCCCTCGCTGAACTCCGCCAGCCGGTGTTCGAGCAGGAGATCGAGATGAATGTCGTCGCCTTCGAGATCAGGCAGTCGCGAGAAGAGCCAGAGGGAAGCCACGGACGGTATCAGCGAGAGACGAACCGTCGTCTTGTGCCGCCGGGGGATCCAGCGCTCATCCGTGTCGCCGAGAAGGGCAAGCGCCTCTTGTGTACGGGCGAAAAAGCGGATGCCCTCCGGGGTAAGGCTGACGCCTCGGGCCTGTCGCGCAAAGAGCCGCAAACCCAGCCAACGCTCCAGCCGGGATATCTGCCGGGAGACCGCGCCATGGGTGATGCCGCCTTCCTCCGCCGCCGCGGAAAAGGAACCGAGGCGTGCTGCGCGGGCGAAGGTCTCGAGCGTATCGAGTGGCGGCAGGCTTTGCGAGCTGTGAACCATAGGCACATCAGATCACTGATTGCGGTGCTTTTCAAGCCGTAGCCGAACGCCTATTCAGCTTTCGAAACGGGTGGGAGGAGAGCATGACCGCAATAACCGGTGATACCGGGGCAAAAAGCAGATTTGACGTCGTGGCCTTTTTGGCAATCGTCGTGACGATCGTCTTCTGGGCCTCGTCATTTGTCGTCATCCGTGTCTGCCTCGGGCCTTTGACGCCGGTTGAACTTGCGACCGCGCGTTATGTAACGGCCGGTCTCATTGCCTTTGGCTATCTGGCGTTCCGATGGATTGCGCCGAGCAGGCAGGATTTTCTGCGCATCTCGGTCGCCGCGATTCTGTTCATCGCGGCTTACGCCGTTCTCCTCAATACCGGGGAGCAAACCGTGCCGGCGGGGCCTGCGAGCTTCATCATCAATACGATGCCTGTTTTCACCGCGTTGATCGCGACTTTTGTCCTTGGAGAGCGCTTCGGCCACTGGGGATGGTTCGGCACAGCCGTGTCCTTCGGCGGCGTTGCCCTGATTGCAGTTGGTGCGGATGGCGGGTTCGGGCTTGATCCCAATGCCGTCCTGATCCTCGGCGCTGCCCTTTGTTCCGCGGTCGCAAGCGTGCTTCAGAAGCCGGTTCTTGGCCGCATGCCGGCGCTGACCGTCACCGCCTGGGTTCTGCTGATCGGTTCGGTTCCGCTTTTCCCCGCGGTTCCCACGACCGTCAAGGCGCTCATTGCAGCGCCGGCGATCGTGAACTGGAGCGTCGCCTATCTGGTGATCTTCCCGACAGCGATCGGCTATGTGACCTGGGCGATCGCCTTGAAGCGCCTGTCGGCCGCGCGTGCCACCAACTTCCTCTATGGTGTACCGCCGACGGCGACGTTGGTCGGTTTCCTATGGCTGGGCGAAGCCCCTTCGCTGGTTGGAGCGATCGGTGGGGCCATGGCGATCCTCGGTGTCGTCATCGTCAATGTGATGCGACGCAGGTAAGCACACCGTAGCGAGTTCAGGCTCTTACAAAAGCAAGAAGCCGCCCTTGTTGGGCGGCTTCTTGTCATTAGGCGTCACATCTCAGTGGAACAGGTTCTGGACGAACATCGACACGCCAGGGATGAGGGTCACGATCATCAGCGTCGTCCAGAGCGCCACCATGAAGGGCCAGATCGAGCGGACGACCTTGCTGACCGGCACTTCGCCGATTGCGCAGCCGAGATAGAAGGCAGCGCCGACCGGCGGCGTGTTGAGACCGATGGTGGAGTTCAAGAGTACGATGATGCCGAACTGGACCGGGTCCATGCCGTAATGCGTGACGATCGGCAGGAAGATCGGCGTGCAGACCAGGATGTGTGCCGCCATGTCCAAGAAGATGCCGAAGATGAAGAGCGCGATATTGACCAGGATGAAGATCACCCAGGGCTGGCTGGAAATATCGCTCAGCGCATCGCCCACCATGTCGGCAACGCCATAGATGCTCATCAGATAGCCGAACATCGTCGAAATGCCGATCAGCAGCAGGACGACACCCGTCGTCTTCGTGGCCTTTGCGACCGCCTTCAGGAAATTGTCGAGCGACAGGCTGCGATAGACAAAGATCGTCAGCAGCAGCGCGTAGAGAACCGCGACTGCACCGGCTTCGGCGGCCGTGAACACGCCGGAGAGAATGCCGCCGACGATGATCACGATGATGAACAGGCCCGGCACTGCCGAGGCAAGGCTGCGGAAGACCTCTTCCCAGCCCGGAAACTCGCCGCGGGCATAGCCGCGTGAGCGGGCGACGAAATAAGCGGTCAGTACGTTGGCGATGGTGAGGATGACCGCAGGTACGGCGCCGGCCATGATCAGCGCGTTCATCGATACGACGCCGCCGGCGGCCAGCGAATAGATGATCATGTTATGGCTGGTCGGCATCAGCGCGCCGACGAGCGACGAATAGGTGGTGACGTTGACGGCGTAGTCGGAATCGATGCCCTCGCGCTTCATCAGCGGGATCAGCGCTGAGCCCATGGCCGAGACGTCGGCGACCGGCGAGCCGGAGACACCGCCGAACATGGTGCAGGCGACGACGTTGGTCATTCCGAGACCGCCCCGCACATGGCCGACCATCGCCTTCGAGCAGCGGATGAGGCGGTCAGCAATGCCGCCATACATCATCAGTTCGCCGGTGAAGATGAAGAACGGAATGGTCAGGAACGAGAAGGTGCTCATGCCTGATGCCATGCGCTGGAAGACGACGGCGAGCGGCAGGCCTTCGTAAAGCACGGTCGCAATGGACGACAGCCCGATCGCGAAAATGACCGGCATGCCGAGCAGCAGCCCGACGATGAAGGTAACGCAGAGAAGGATCAATGCCATGACGGGATAACCTTGATATGCAGGACGGCAGCAACGATCCGCTCGACTGCGAAGAGGGCGATCAGCAGGCCGCCGACGACCAGCGGCACGTAGCTCCAGGCCTGCGAGATCGGCAGGCCGGGATTGATGTAGGCGGCCATTTCCATGGCAAGCTCACCGCCGCTCCAGGCCATGGCGAGGCCGAAGGCGATCATGCCCAGATAAACGATGATCTCGGCGCAGAGATGAAAGAAGGGCGGCGCCAGCTTCAGCAGCGAGTCCATGCCGATGTGGCGACCGTCGCGCACGCCGACGGCGGCGGCAAAGCAGGTCACGTAGAGCATCAGCACCAGCGCGAAGATTTCGGTCCAGGCCGGCGAGTCATTGAGAATGTAACGTCCGAAGATCTGGTAGAGCACCGCAGCGACGATCAGCAGCGTGCCTGCCACCGCGACCATGAGGCAGATCTTGGAAAGCCACGCGTGAATGGCGAAATAGACACCGAGGGCGCCTGTTGTATTGACGGTCGTACGGATCTCGCCGGATTCAATGCTGGCCCCATCGGGCGTGACATGCGCATGCGCGACCATGGCTTTCTCCTCGAATAGACTGAGAGAAGAGGAAAAGCCGGGGCCGCTTGTGTGCGACCCCGGCGGGCAGGATTACTTCGTGGCCTTGATCTGCTTGATCATGTCCTGCAGCTTGGGGTCGGTGACGAACTGGTCGTAGATCGGCTTCATCGCCTGCTCGAAGGGTGCCTTGTCGAGCGTGATGACTTCGACGCCGGCTGCCGTGACCTTCGCCTTCGAGGTCGCTTCCATCGCGTCCCACTGCTGGCGCATGTAGGTGACGGACTGCTTGGCGAGCTTGCGGATCAGCTGCTGCTCGTCCGGCGACATGCTGTCGTAGAGATGCTTCGACATCAGCAGCACGTCAGGAGACATGGAGTGTTCGCTGAGCTCGTAATACTTGGCGATCTCGAAGTGGTGGAAGTTATAGAAGCTGGACCAGTTGTTTTCTGCGCCGTCGATCAGGCCGGTCTTGAGGCCGGTGAAGACTTCGCCCGTTGCCATCGGCGTAGCGTTGGCGCCGAGTGCCTTCATCATGGCGACCCAGACGTCCGACTGCTGCACACGGATCTTCATGCCCTTCAGGTCTTCGAGCTTGCGAACCGGCTTGGTCGTGTAGAAGGAGCGCGAACCGCTGTCGTAGAAGGCGAGGCCGACGAGGCCGTGCGCATCGCAATCGCCGAGGATCTGGTCGCCGATCGGGCCGTCGAGAACGGTACGCATCTGTGCCTGGTCATGGAACATGAAAGGCAGGACCGGAACCATCATGGCCGGGCAGATGGTGTTCAGCGTGCCGGCGTTGACGCGGATAAAATCGAGCGCGCCGAGCTTTACCTGCTCGATCGTGTCCTTCTCGGAGCCGAGTTCCGAATTCGGGAATACCTTGATGGTGTACTTGCCGTTGGTCGCCTTGCCAAGCTCATCGCTCAGATACTGCACGGCCTTGACGGTCGGATAATCCGGCGGCTGAACGTCGGCCGAACGCAGCGGACGTGCTTCTGCGGCGGTGAATGCGCCGAGGGCCAGAAGGCCGGCAAACGCGGTGCTCAGGAGTGTATTGCGAAACATGGATGGTTCCCCTTTCCCTATGAAAAGACATGACCCGACCCCTCCGCGCCCTGCGAGGCAGGCGGCCGGTTGGAATGCTGCAATGATGATCGAAAGGATAGGATCGGCGCGGCTAGTTGCGATCAGCCGCCCGAACCCTTGAAATCAGGTTCGGCGGGACCCCCGCCACGCGGTCTATTGTCATGATGTCTTCCTCCCTTGGGCACCGGAACCCCCTCGTTCCGGTAAGATGTTGTTATTCCTGGTAAGCCGTCAGACCAAAAAGCGCTTCCGAATTGTCGACCAGCGCCAGCTTCCTTGCATGCTCGTCCGGTAGCCAGCCGAGTACGGTGTCGGTCAGGTCGGCATCGTCAGGATAGTCGGCCTGTTGCTTGGCAAGATTGTGCGGCCAGTTCGTGCCCCAGACGATCCGCTCGGGCGCATAGGCGGCAAGTTCGCGCGCCACGGCTGCGATATCCTCATAGTCAGGCCCACCCGACTTGGACGACTCGTAGCAGCCGGCGAATTTGAACCAGCAGCGGCCCTTGTCGATGAGCCGCTTCAGCGCATCGATCTGCGGGCTGTTGGGTGTCACGCCGGAAAAGAACTTGCCGTGATGATCGAAGACCCAGCGCGACTGCATGTTCGAAAGCCGCGCTTCGTGGTCGAGAATGTTGCTGCCGTCGAATTGCACGGCGACCATCCAGTTGCGAGCACTGGCCCGCGCATCGACGGCTTCCAGCGCGCTGAGACCGACGGCTCCGCCCGGGAGATCCATGATCCGCGCGCCGACCACGCCGGCTGCGGCCAATGCATCGAGTTCGGCGTCCGCTGTGGTTTCGTCGATGACGGCGACGCCCTTGGCGACCGATCCCATTTCGGCGAGGCAGGCGATGAGATTGCCGTTGTCACGCTGATGCGCATTGCCCTGCGTGACGATCACGCGATCGATGCCGAGCCAGGTCATGAACTGACGGTATTGCTCGGGGGTGGGCAGCGATCCGACGGGAAGGCCGGGACCGCCCGGCTGGGCGGGATAACCGGGCAGATATATGTGTATCTGCGTATCTACAGCACCCCTGGGTAGAGGAAGACGAGGCAGTCGGCCTGTGAGGGGACGAACGAGCATCTCAGGCGTCCTTCATACGGAATTCGGTGAGCGCATCGCGATTGATCTCGATGCCGAGACCCGGGCCATCAGGGATGGCAACCACGCCGCCGACGTGCTCGATCGGCGTCTTGACGATCGCCTGACGGAAGGGATTGTCGGTCCGGTCAAATTCGAGAATGGGCTCGATCGGATTGACCCGAACCGGGTTCGGGATCATGGCCGCCATGAATTGAAGGGCGGCGGCGATGTGAACGGCCGTGCCCCAGACGTGCGGCACGACGCGAATGCCATGAAGTGCGGCAAGATCCGCGACTCGCTTGGCCTCGGTAAAGCCGCCAACGCCGGCCAGATCCGGCTGGACGATATCGATGGCGCGGGTCTCTATCGGCTCGCGCATACCCCAGCGCGTGTGCCAGGTCTCGCCGCCGGCAACCGGGATCGGCTGGTTGGCGCGAACCTGGCGATAGGCGCCGAGTTGCTCGGGCACGACAGGCTCTTCGTACCAGTCGATGCCGTATTCAGCGGCCCGGCGGCCGAGTTCGACCGCCTCCATCGCGTCATAGCCATGGTTGGCGTCGATCATCAGCCTGACATCGGAACCGATCGCGTCGCGCACGGCACGGATGACACGAAAATCCTCTTCGACATTGAAGCCGATCTTGATCTTGACCGCGTGGAAGCCGGCTTCGGCATGGCGCTTGGTCTCGGCAGCGTTGTCCTCGACGCGGTCGACGCCGTCGCGTTTGAAGCTGCCCGTCGCATAGGCACGGACGCTCTCGCGAAAACGACCGCCGAGGAGGGTCGAGACCGGCACGCCGAAATGCTTGCCCTTGATGTCCCAGAGCGCGATGTCGATGCCCGAAAGCGCCGTGATCGTCAGGCCGCGCTGGCCCTGATCGCGCAGCGCATTGTAGAGCGTGGCCCAGATCTTCTCGGTTTCGAGTGGGTCGGCGCCGATCAGCCTGGAAGCATAGGCTTCGACCACGGCCGCATTGGGCCGCGCCGGACCGAGGCATTCGCCCCAGCCCGTCGTGCCGTCGTCGCAGACGATCTCCACCAGGATGTGCGAGCGGCGGTCGAAGCGCATGGAAGCGCTTTCGAACGGCGTCGGCAGCCGGTAATCGAGGAGATGGGTGCGGACGGCTGATATCTTCATGGTCTTAGCGCTTCCAGGGCGCGATCAGCTTGTCGAGCATGGCGTCTTCTTCCGCCGTCAGGTCGTCGAGCGGCGGACGAACCTTGCCGGCGGCAAAACCCTGCAGGCGGACGCCGGCCTTGATAGCGGCAACCGCATAGCCCTTGCGGCGGGCGCGGATCGCCATGAAGGGATAGAAGAAGTCCTTCAGGATTTCCTCGCAGCGGGCACGTTCCCCAGCGCGCAACGCCTTGTAGAATTCGACGGCCAGCGCCGGCACGAAGTTGAAAACGGCCGAAGAATAGGTGGTAAAGCCGGCGCCGAGATAGGCTTCGGCATAGAGCTCGGCCGTCGGCATGCCGCCGAGATAGGTCAGGCGGTCACCCATGGTCGCCGTGATCTGGCGCACGAGGCCGATATCGCCCGTGCCGTCCTTGAAGCCGACGAGGTTCGGGCATTCGTCGCAAAGGCGCTTCAGCGTATCGACCGCCAGCACCGAATTGTCGCGGTTGTAGACCATGACGCCGATGCCGACCGACTGGCAGATGCGCTTCACATGAGCGTAAAGCCCTTCCTGCGGTGCATCGATCAGATAATGCGGCAGAAGCAGGATGCCATCGGCGCCTGCATTTTCGACATTGCGGGCAAGCTCGACGCCGACATGGGTGCCGAAACCGCAGCCGGAAACGATCGCCGTCTTGCCGGCGGCTTCCTTGGCCGACTTGACGATGCCGGGGATTTCGTCGGGAGACAGTGAGAAGAATTCGCCCGTGCCGCCGGCGGCGAACAGGACGGGAGCATCATAGCCGGCAAGCCATTCGATGTGGCGCTGGTAGGTGTCCTGACGAAACTTTCCTTCGTCGTCAAAATGCGTCACGGGGAACGACAAAAGGCCTGCGCCGAGCGCTTCCTTGATTTCTTGCGGGGTCATCTGGCTTTCCTCTTCTGCCTCCTCAGGCAGGATTTGTCATATAGGCACGCGAAATGCCTGTCAACAACTTATCATACAGGTTTCCGCTGCTCGCGAAGCAGGGCGCGATATCTCTCCTGGCTGCCGCGCAAGTGCCGCCGCATCGCGTTGCGAGCCGCCTCTTCGTCGCCGTCCGAGATGGCAACGACGATCTCGTGGTGCTCCGCATCGATGAGTCGGATATAGTTGATCTGGTCGGCTTCGGTGTCACCGTCGCGGACAGCGGCGCGCGGGATGACACGCGGGCCGATCATGGCCAGAAACTCCCGGAAGCGCGGGTTGTTCGTCGCCTCGGCGATGGCGAGATGGAGCGCGAAATCCGCCTCGCTCGTCGGTGCGCCGGCCTCAAGACATTGGCGCAGCGCGTGGTGGCGCTCGAAGATCGTTTCCTCCTGCGCCGGTGAGCGCCGAAGCGCTGCAAGCCCTGCTGCCTCGACTTCAACGGCGGTTCGCAGCTCCAGCAATTCGATGATCGAAGAGACTCTGGCCAGATCGGGTTGTAGGAGAGGCTGGGCCGGTTGGTCCAGAACGAAGACGCCGGCGCCCTGTTGCGCTTCCACCAGACCGTCGGCGCGGAGTGCTGCGATCGCCTCGCGCACGACAGTCCGGCTGACGCCATGCGTCTCCGTCAGCTGCGATTCGCTCGGCAGTTTTCCACCCGGCGGGAACTGTCCCGTGATGATGGCATGGCGTAGGGTATCGCTCAGCCGCGCAACCAGCGTCTTCGATCGTGATTCCGTCTGCGGCTTTGCCTGGATGGCCACCCTTGCTTCTCCCAAACCCAATGTGGCTGAGAAGGAAAACACTGAGGGAACTCATATGTCAAGTTGATCTCATAAACCTGTGCATCGTCAGTTTGTTGACGGAAGCGTATCAACATGTATGATGAGTTTAGATAACAAGATTGCATATTCGAAGGAGGATTATTGTGCGACGTTTGCTGATCACGGGTGCAGGCGGGGGATTGGGCCGCGCTATGCGCAAAAGGCTTGCATCCATGGCCGAGACGCTTCGTCTTTCCGACATCGTCGATCTCGGAGAGGCTGCGCCGAATGAGGAGATCGTCACTTGCGATCTCGGCGATGCAGAGGCTGTTCATCGGCTCGTCGAGGGTTGCGATGCGATCCTGCATCTCGGCGGCATCTCCGTCGAGGACAAGTTTTCCAAGATTCTCAACGCCAATCTTCTTGGGCTCTACAATCTCTATGAGGCGGCACGCGCCCATGGAAAGCCGCGCATTCTCTTTGCAAGCTCCAACCACACAGTCGGTTTCTATCGACAGGACGAGCATCTCGACGTGACCGATCCGATGAAGCCGGACGGGCTTTACGGCGTGTCGAAATGCTTCGGCGAAGCACTTGCGAGAATGTATTTCGAAAAATTCGAACAGGAGACGGCGATCGTCCGGATCGGCAGCTGCATGGAAAAGCCGACCAACTACCGCATGCTCTCCACCTGGATGTCCTACGACGATTTCACCGACCTGATCGGCTGCGTCTTCCGCGCGCCGATGCTCGGCTGCCCTGTTATCTGGGGTGTGTCGGACAACAATAGCCGCTGGTGGGATAATTCCGCAGCAAGCTTCCTCGGCTGGCGTCCGAAGGACAATGCGGAACGTTTCCGCGCCGAGCTTGAGGCCACCGTTCCGAGGCCGGATCCGGATGCGCCGATCGCCAAATATCAGGGCGGCCAGTTCACGCAGGATCCGATCTTTTCGGAAAACTGACCGAGGGAGAGGAGGCTGTAGCTTCCGATTCCATCTATCGATTGCAGCGGCGCGGGATTTTGGTCCCTCGCCGCAAGTCTTTCTGGATGGCTCTGCCTCTTGCGCCTCAGGCTTTGCATCTGATCGCGGAATCGTCGAAATCCCGTTCAAAACAACCCGCATTTGTCGCCCGATGTCTTGACATAAGCATTGACGCCAGCCACGGTGAAACCGGTTTCAATCGGGATCGAGGAGGAGATCGTGCGGTTCGACCTTTCGATTCTTTGGCCCCATCTTGGCTTCCTTGCCAAGGGTGCGCTTCTGACAGCGGAAGCCTGCGCGCTGGCTTTGATAGGCAGCGTCGTGATGGGCGCTCTTGTCGCCATTGCCCGCACATCAGCCTCGAAGTCCGTCCGTAACGCCGCCTTCGTCTATGTCGATATTTTTCGCAATGTCCCGTTCATCGTCCAGCTGTTCTTCTTCTATTACGGCCTGCCCGAAATAGGGATCTATGTCGACGCCTTCACAACGGGGGTGGTCGCGCTTTCGATTGCCGGTGGCGCCTATGCCTCGGATGTCATTCGCGCCGGTATTCTCGCAATCGACCAAGGCATTATCGAAGCTGCCGAGGTGAGCGGTCTTTCGCGGCGGATCATCTTCACGAAGATCGTGCTGCCGATCGCGCTGCGTACGTCGATCCGGCCGCTCGGCTCGGTGCTGATCAACATGATCCTGACTTCCTCGATCCTCTCGACCATTACGCTGAACGAGTTGACGGGCTCGGCGCAGATCGTGGTCTCGCAAACCTATCGGCCCTTTGAGGTTTATGTCGTGCTTCTGGTCGCCTACGCCGCGCTGACCTATCTCGTCTCGCTCGGCATTGCGCTGCTTCACCGCCGTCTCAACCGCGACATGATGGAGGCGGTGGACTGATGCGCTTCTCGGATTTCACGCCTTATGATATCTGGCTGCTGTTGCAGGGGCTTGGCGTCAGCGTAGGTCTGTTCCTTGTCACGTCGGCGATCGGGCTTCTCATCGGCACCATCTTCGCTGTCTGCCGCTTCTATCGCATTCCGATATTGACTGCGGTCATCGGCTTCCTGACCGAGCTTTTGAAGAATTCGCCGGTGCTGGTGCAGCTCTTTCTCGTCTTTTTCGGGCTTCCCGGCCTTCTTCATATCCGCGTCACGCCGGCGACGGCTGCTACGATCACGCTTTCGGCCAATACTGCCGCCTTCGTCTATGTCATCGCGGTCTCGGCTATCGAATCGATCGGCCGCGACCAGATCGAGGCCGCACGTGTCTTCGGCCTTACCCGATGGCAGGTGCTGCGCCATGTCGTAGCGCCGCAGGCTATGGCCTTTGCCATCGGGCCGTTGACGGCGCTCATGGTCAACCAGTTGCAGGTCACCTCGCTGATATCTGTCATCGGCGTTGTCGATCTGACGAAGATCGGCAACATCCTCAACATGCGCACGCTGAAACCCTTCATCGTGTGGACCGCCGTTGGCCTGCTCTACTACGTCTGCGCGAAGCTTCTTGCCAAGCTCGGCACCCGATTTGAAAACCGGCTCAGGGCGCATGCCGCCTGGAGAGGGCTCTGATATGCTGAAAGTCGAAAATGTCCGGAAATCCTTCGGCTCCGCTACCGTTCTTGACGGAGTTAACCTGACGATCAATCCCGGCGAAGTGGTCTCTATCCTCGGATCCTCGGGTTCCGGCAAGTCGACGCTGATCCGCTGTATCAACGGGCTGGAGAAGCTGAATGGCGGTGCCATCACCGTCGACAATTTCGATGTGAGCAAGCCGAATGAGCTGGCCGAAGCGCGCAAGCGCTCCGCCACGGTGTTCCAGCTCTTCAATCTCTATCCGCACATGACAGTGATTGGAAACATCACGCTGGCGCCGATCGAGGTGCTCAAGAAGCCACGGGCCGAGGCCGAAGCTGCGGCGCGTGCGCTCTTACAGTCCGTTGGCCTCGGTGACCGCGCCGAGGCCTATCCGGCGCAATTGTCCGGCGGTCAGCGGCAGCGCGTCGGCATATGCCGGGCGCTGGCCATGCAGCCGCGCTATCTGCTGCTCGACGAAGTGACGAGCGCGCTTGATCCGGAAATGACGGCAGAGGTCTTGACGATCCTCGCCAAGCTGGCGGCTGAGGGGACGACGATGCTGTTCGTCACACATGAGGTCGAATTTGCCAGGCAGATTTCCAACCGCGTCGTCTTCCTCGACAAGGGCAAGCTGCTCGTCGACCTGCCCACCAAGGATTTCTTTTCCGCCGAAGGCGGCATGGCGAATTCGCGCATCGCCCAGTTCCTTTCCAAAATGCGCAAAGATTAGAGGTATTCATGCTGCTCTTGGCCAATAAAGAAGCCTGGCCCGGTTTCCCGACAACGGTGCAGATGCTGCGAGATGGCGCCATCAGCCTCGACGCCATGGTCGCCGGCATCAGCAAGGTGGAAAGCGAAGTGAAGGTACGCAGCGTCGGCTACGGCGGCTGGCCCAATATGATCGGCGACATGGAGCTCGATGCGGCCGTCATGGACGGCAACACGCGTGATGTCGGCACCGTCGGCGCCGTACCGAACACGCTTCCCGTTGCCCGTCTTGCACACGAAGTGATGAAGCGCCTGCCGCATGTCATGCTGACGGGAAATGGCGCACGGCGGTTTGCAAGTGAAATCGGTTTCGCCGAAGATGACGTGTTGTTTGCCGATAGCAAGCGCGTCTGGTGGGAGCGGCTCGAAAAGGAATTGTCGCCGGAGGATCTAGCGAAGTTCCCGGATATCCCGCTCGCGCCGCTCAGCCGGGCGATCACCGATCCCGAGCGCGTGCGTGATACGACCGTCTTCCTCTCGGCCGACCCGGCGCGCGGCATTCATGCGGCCACGTCAACCTCCGGCTGGGCCTGGAAATATCCTGGTCGCCTCGGCGACAGCCCCATTCCCGGCGCCGGCTTTTATGCCGATAGCCGTTACGGCGCGGCGGCCTGCACCCATACCGGCGAGATGACCATGCGCTGCTCGACGGCACGGACGGTCGTTCTCGCGCTCAAATTCGGCTATTCGCTTTCCGACGCCGTCAAGCTGGCGGTCGAGGAGCTCAACGAACTGACCTCCGGCTTCTTGGCAGGCGTTGTCATTCACGCCGTCGATGCAAAGGGAAACCATGAGGTGGTGAATTTCAGATGCGAGGGCGAGATTCGCTACTGGCTCTGGGAGGACTCGATGCCCGAACCTGAATTACGGGCAGCGAAATCGGCATAAACAAAAGAGGGAAATCAATCAATGAAACGCATTCTCACTGCTGTGGCAGCGCTGGCAATCGTTGTCGGTTCGGCACTGCCGTCCGTTGCCGGCATGCTGGACGATATTCGCTCCCGCGGTACGATCCGTATCGGTGTTTCGCTTGGCGGAGAGCCGATCGGCTTCCGCGACGATCAGAACAATCCTGTCGGCTATGACGTCGACGTCGCCAAGCGGCTGGCGGAGAAGATCGGCGTGCCTGTCGAATTCACCGACGTTTCCGGCGATGCGCGTATCTCCATGCTGGTGTCAGGCCAGATCGACGTGGCGATCGCCAATACCTCGGCCACGCTCGAGCGCGCCAAGGTCGTCGATTTCTCGATTCCCTATAACCGCGCCGGCCTGCGTGTCATCGTCCAGAAGGATGCCGGCATCAAGGATCTCAAGGATCTCGCCGGCAAGAAGGTCGTCGTCGGTCGCGGCACGACGGGTGAAACCTTCCTGAAGACGGCCGTGCCGGATGCGCAGCTGGTCTATGTCGATCAGTTCGCGCCAGATGGCGTTCTCCAGCTTCAGCAGAAGCGTGTCGATGCGGCAATCGAGGACTCTTCGCTGCTCGACTACCTTGCCACCAAAAACCCGTCGCTGGTGACCCTGCCGGGTCTTTATTCCAACGATCCGATCGGCATTGCCGTCGCCAAGGGCGACCCGGAGTTCGTCCGCTGGCTCGACATGTTCGTCTCCGACTACATTCAGTCGGGCGCCTATCAGGCAAATTACAAGAAGTGGTGGGGTCCGGAATCCAACCCGCCGGCATTGAACCCGCAGTGGTAATGTGAGGGGCAGGCCGCTTTCGGGCGGCCTGTCCCTCTACGACGTCAATCGCGGAAAGAAGCGCGTCGGTACGATGACAGGCGGCTGGCCGGCGTGGAATTCGCAGGGATTGGCGATGAATTCGACCATCTGGCGCGCATAGACATTCTTGTCGTAGCCGATGGAGGAAATCGGATAGGCGTCGAAATCCGTCAGCGACAGATTGTCAAACCCGTAAAGCCTGAAGCGGCTTGGCTTGTTCTTGGGAAAATCCGCTCGGCATACGTCGAGAATACCCATTGCCATCGCGTCCGACGTGCAGAAGATCGCCTCCGGACAGTCATCGCCGGTAAGGATAGCCGCGGCGGCATGACCGCTCTCATAGGAATAATCGCCTTGGACCGTCCTCACCAGCTCTATGTGGTTTTCGGCAAAGCCTCGTTTGTAAAAGGCTATGCGTGCCTGCTCGACGGGCGAGGATGCACGGCCGGTCACAAGCCCGGCGCGCTTGACGCCCTTGGCGGCTGCATCGGAAACTGCTTCCGCAATGCCGCTGCCCTCGTCGGGAATGACGACGGGCGAAAGGTTGTCGTGCAGTCCGTTCAGCATGACCACGAGATCAGAGCGGAACATGCGCCGCACGGTCGCCGCATCAGCGAAATCGGAAAAGACCAGTGCCGCGTCGACATGATAAGCGACACCGTTGCGCAAAAATTCCTCGACGTGGCCGACCGAGCCGATGCGGATGATGACGACCTGCTTGCCGATCGCCTGGATCTGGTCGATCAGCCGGTCGAAAAGATCGAGATCGGAAAGATCGTGAATATGGTTGACGACGACAGCCACCAGATTGACCGTCTTGGTGGTCAGGCTCTGCGCGAGCAGGTTCGGCTTGTAACCGAGCGAGGCTGCGGCCTGGATCACGCGCTCGCGCTTTTCGGCCGAAATCGGCCTCGGCTCGTTCGAAAGCGCCCTGCTTGCGGCCGCGCGCGAGACACCCGCAAGCTGCGCAACATCGGCAATCGTCGGAGCGGACTGGCGGCCTGGTCTGTCGTTCATGCTAAGCTTTCCCAACTGTCATGGCGTGATAACACACGCGCCAGCATCTCCGTCACCGGAAACACGCATTCATCCATTGAGAAACAGCGGAAAGCAACTCGCGCCTCGCTATCCGCTACATCTCGTCAAAGTTCGCAGATCGCCTAAAGGGAGGAACCAATATGCCGATTAAGCTTGCCCCGGTCGCCTTGCCGGATTTTGGACCGCTCGGTGAACAGCCGAAGATACTGCCGCAGACCTATGCCGCCCGCGCCGATGCGGCGTTGAAGGCGTCCGGCACGGATTGGCTTGTCGTCTATGCTGACCGTGAGCATTTCGGAAATATCATATTCCTCTCCGGCTTCGAGCCGCGCTTCGAGGAAGCTCTGTTGCTGCTCGGACCGAACGGCAAGCGGATCATCATCACGGGCAATGAATCGGTCTCCTACACGGTGCTTGCCGGCCTGCCCGGCATCGAGGTCTTACGCGCCCAGACCTTCAGCTTGATGGGCCAGACGCGTGCGGACGATCCACGTCTCAGCGATCGCCTCCGCGACGCCGGCTTGAAACCGGGCGACTCGATAGGGCTCGTCGGCTGGAAATATCTCGGCGCAGACGAGGATCAGGATCACTCCAACCTGTTCTTCGTGCCGGACTTTGTCGTCGCGGTCCTTCGACGGTTGATCGGGCCGAACAGCACGCTGAAGGACGCCACCCCGGTCCTCATGCATGCGGAAAAAGGCCTGCGCGCGGTTGTCGATGTGGACCAGCTCGCTGCGTTCGAATGGGCGGCGGCGCGCTGCTCTACTTCCCTCTGGCGCGTCGTTTCCGGCGTGCGCGAAGGCGATAGCGAGTTCGAGGCGCTCGGACGTCTCGGCTACGAGGGCGATCCGCTGAACGTCCACACCATGTTTGCGTCGGTCAGTGCCGGAGAAAACATGGTCGGGCTGCGCAGCCCGACGGCTCGCCGGATGAAGAAGGGCGATGGTGTGACGACTGCCCTTGGTTTCTGGGGTGCGCTCTCCTCGCGCGCAGGCCTGCTGACCGATCACGACGAGAGCTTCCTGACGCCCGCCAAGGCCTATTTCGAGGCTTTGATCACATGGTACGAGACGGCCGATATCGGTGTCGAAGGCGGCACGCTTTTCAGCGCGGTCACCGAGAAGCTGAAGTCTGCCGGGCTCGATTCCGCATTGAATCCAGGCCATCTCGGAAGCCACGAGGAGTGGCTGCATTCTCCTGTGCGTCCAGGCTCGACGGAGAAGCTGCGATCCGGCATGCCGTTTCAGGTGGATGTTATTCCCGTGCCGATGCCGGCCGGCTGGGCATTGAATTGCGAGGACGCCGTTGCCTTCGCCGATACCGATCTGCGGGAGGCCATCCGCACGCGCTATCCCGAAATGCACGCCCGAATTTCCGCTCGCCGGGCCTTCATGGCGGACGCGCTTGGCGTGTCGGTCAACGAGAATATCCTGCCGCTTGCCAATACGCCGCTCTATCTGCCTCCCTTCTGGCTGAGGTCGAACCACGTTCTCACACGGGCCTGACGGTTCGAATCGATTGGCCACGGCCCCCCAAGGTTTCCGCCGCGGCCAATGGGTCGCGTTTCAGGGAGAAATGCACAGGCTGAAGCGGATGCTGTCGCGCGATCAGGTCGCGTCAAGATAAGGCTTCAGCGGCATGTCGTCGTGCCTGGGTACGGTCTGCCGTTCAATCATATGGTGGATTATCGGCGACTGTTCACCGCGGTGCAGCGCGTTCAGCCTTTCGGCGATCTCCGCATCGGCATAGGTTTGACGTTGATTGTGTCGCACATAGTCTATCCAGGTCGGTAAGTGATAGCTTTCCGTCCAGACGCTTGGCTTTTCGAGATCGCGGAGCAATGCCCATTGCTTCGCGCCGTCGCGAATTCTCGCCTTGCGCCGCAGGGCCATCATCGAGAGGAAGTCTGTAATGTCCTCCTGGTCGATATTGTAATCCACCATGACGAGGATCGGTCCGCTCCGCGATCGCAAATCGAGCTGCAATTGCGGTTCGCTGAACAGGTTTGCCGGATCGAGATTGAGCGACTCAAAATCGGGTTGGCGCAGGACAAGACCGAGCAGCCCGCCGACTGCCAGTGCACAGCTGGCGACAAGAAGCGCGCCGGTCACGCCGTGAATGTCGGCGAGCGCGCCCCAGGCCCAGCTTCCCGCCGCCATGCCGCCGAAGGTCGCCGTCTGATAGAGCGAGAGCGCACGTCCGACGACCCAGCGCGGCGTGGACAGCTGCACCGTGACATTGAACAGGGAGAAAGCCTGGACCCAGGCGACCCCTGCGGGCATGAGAATAAGACAGCTCAGCCATAGCTGATGGCTCAGCGCCAGACAGGCGCAGCTGACTGCCAGCGTGAAGAAGGCGCCGCGGATGACCCATTCATTGCTCAGGAGATCGCGAATGCGCCCGATCAACATCGCGCCACAGATTGCGCCGAGGCCGAAAAAGCCGAGCATGATGCCGTAGGTGATTGCCGTGCCCCTGATGTGGTCGCGCGCCACGAGAGGCAGCAGCGCCAGGATGACAATCGCGGTCAAACCAAAGACGAATCCGCGGCACATGACCGTCAGAAGGTTCGGCGACATCAGGACATAGCGGAATCCCGCCGACATTGCGCCACCGAAGGGTTCGCGCGGGAGCGTGCTTCTCGAGGCGTTGGTTTTCCAGCGTAACAAAGCGAAAATGAGCGCGAAATAGCAGAATACGTTGAACAGAAAAGCGAAAGGCGCGCCTGCCGTAGCAACGATGACGCCACCGATCGCCGGACCGATGCTGCGCATAAGATTGTAGCTCATGCTGTTCAGCGCGACGGCGCCCGGCAGATGCTCCCGCGGCACGACATCTCCCATGGATGCCTGCCAGGACGGATTGTGGAGAGCGCCGCCGCAGCCGATCAGGAAAGTGAAGCAGAGGAGCAGCCATGGCGTCAGGGCATGGGAATAGGAAAGTATCGCCAGCGTCGCCGATACGGACAGCATCAGCAATTGGGCGATCAGCATGATCCGCCTTCGGTCGAAATTATCGGCAAGAGCGCCGGCGGCAAGCGAGAAGATCATGACAGGCAGGGTGGTCGAGGACTGGACGAGCGCCACCATCCCGTGGGAGGTCGCCAGGCTTGTCATCAGCCAGGCGGCACCGACGCCCTCGACCAGGCCGCCGAGATTTGAAATCAGCGTTGCCGACCAAAGCAGACGAAATGTGTTCGATTGGAACGCGACGAGCGGAGAGATTCTTTTGGGCATGAGGGATTGTCGTTGTTGCTGGTCCTCGTTGCTGCGGCGCAACGTCGCCAGCACAACCGAGTCGGTTACGAACGTAACGTGGTTTGCTAAGTTTGGGAACGATTATGGAAGAATATGCTCAGAAACCGGAGCCATGCGACAAATTGCGTTAAGGGACGCTAGCGGCGGGTGTGAGTCAGAGGGAAACCGTGCGGCGGCACCTTTCCGAGCCTCTACTAACTTACTTTCGACTCTATGATGACGAAATTCCCGCTGATTAATGCGATCAGCGAATCTGGCCCATGATGCTTCATGTGCCATACTGCCTGCTTCCTGCAAGCGCTGTCATGATTGATCAGATAGTTGCATAGCCGTCGCCATCCTTCATGCGAGAGCGCGATCTTTTCGGCCGTAGAGATATCCACCCCCGATGCGGCCCTGATCTCTTTGATCAGTGCCGGCCAGGTGGCCTTGTCCTGGAAAAGTCTGTCGACCAGCACTGCAACGTCATCTCGCATTTGCATAGTGAACGGCTGCTCCGTTTCAAAGTCAGTAAGAAATTCCAATCAAAGAGCATTTTGTCAACGCCAGCGCTTGCCCGATGGATAGACCGGGAACCGGCAGTTGCCGGATTAAAGTTACGGTGCACCAAAGTGCCATTGGAACGGCTTGCAAAAGTATCTATGTTCAGGTTCGCAACCTTCCGATTGTGGTCGCCTCCAGGGACCGGCCGCTAACCAGCACGGGCATTCATCCATGACCAAAGGCTCTGATCTCCTCGTCGCCGCACTTGAGAACGAGGGCGTCGACCGCATCTTCGGTATTCCCGGCGAAGAGAACCTCGATGTCGTCGAGTCCATTCGCAAATCATCAATTCAGCTCGTGCTTACCAGGCATGAACAGGCCGCCGCATTCATGGCAGCGACCTACGGTCGTCTGACGGGAAAGCCAGGCGTGTGCCTGACCACGCTTGGGCCGGGAGCGCTAAACCTTTCGACGGGCGCTGCCTACGCGCTGCTTGGCGCGATGCCGATGGTGATGATAACCGGCCAGAAGGGCATCCTGTCGTCCCGTCAGGCACGATTCCAGGTGGTTGATATCGTTGCTTCGATGAAGCCGCTCACCAAACTTACGCGACAAATCGTTTCGCCGCAGATGATCCCGACCATGGTCAGGGAAGCATTCAGAATTGCGCAGGAAGAAAGACCCGGACCGGTTCACCTCGAGCTTCCGGAAGATATCGCGGCCGAAGAATGCGAAGAAGTAGCACTTATAGCGCCGCATCAGCTCGAACTGCCGACGGCGAGCGACGTTGCGCTGGACCGCGCAGCCGCGCTGATCACAGCCGCCAAGCGTCCACTGCTGATGTTTGGAGCGGCGGCTTCGCGCCCCCGCTCGACCTCGGATATCGCGCAGTTCGTCATCCGAACCCGCATTCCCTACTTCACGACACAGATGGGGAAGGGGACGGTTCCGGGGGGAACCGAGCTCTATATGGGCACCGCCGCACTATCGGAGCGCGACTATGTCCACGAGGCGATCGAGCAGGCGGACCTCATCGTTACGATCGGCCATGACACCATCGAGAAGCCTCCGTTCATCATGGGCAAGGGCGGTCCGAAAGTCGTGCATGTGGGATATCAGCCGGCGACCGTCGAACAGGTCTATTTCCCGCAGGCTGAGGTCATCGGCGACATGGGCCCGTCACTGAAGGCTCTGGCCGATCGCCTCGAAGGCAAGCAGCCCAACGCTGGGGCTCTCATCCACTTGCGGGAGCGCATTCTCGAGCGGATTGCGGCAAGGGCGACGGAGGATCGCTTTACGCCTCAACGCCTCGTCCACGACATCCGCGAAGTCATGCCGCATGACGGCATCCTTGCGCTCGACAACGGCATGTACAAGATATGGTTCGCCCGAAACTACCGGACGCGGATGGCGAACACCCTGCTTCTCGACAACGCCCTTGCAACGATGGGGGCAGGGCTTCCATCGGCCATGGTTGCCTCGATGCTCTATCCGGAGCGGCGCGTAATGGCGATCTGCGGCGACGGCGGCTTCATGATGAATTCGCAGGAACTGGAAACCGCCGTCCGGCTGAAATTGAACCTCGTCATCCTTGTCATCGAGGACGACGCTTACGGGATGATCCGCTGGAAGCAGGCCGTCGATGAGTTCCCCGATTTCGGGATGACGTTCGGCAATCCTGATTTCGTGAAATATGCCGAATCCTATGGTGCCAAGGGCACCAGGGTGGATGACATCGGTCAGTTCAAGCAGGCTCTTGAAAATGCGTTCACGGGCGGTGGCGTCCATCTGGTGAACGTTCCCGTCGACTATTCTGAAAACGAACGTGTGTTAGTGAAGGAGCTTCGCGAGCGGCTCCCTGCAATATTGGAGTCGTGAAATGTCACTTACCATTAAGGTTCACCAGGCATTTGATCGCGCCGTCATCGCGGAGGTGCCGGCAGACGATGCGGCCGCTCTCGAACGCAAGCTTGATATAGCCGCGAAAGCTTTTTCCGATCGCGATGCCTGGATGCCGGCGCATCAGCGTATGGCGATCCTGAGGAAGGCGTCGGAACTGCTGCAAAACAACCGCGACCGTTTTGCCGTGATGATCGCCCGCGAAGGCGGCAAGCCGCTGACGGATGCGATCATCGAGGTGACGCGGGCGATAGACGGGCTCGTCAATGCGGCTGACGAACTCCGCAATTTCGGCGGCAAGGAAATCCCGATGGGGCTGACCGCCGCCAGCGTCAACCGCCTGGCCTTCACCACAAAGGAGCCGATCGGCGTCGTTGCGGCGATCTCGGCTTTCAACCACCCGCTCAATCTCATCATCCACCAGATCGCTCCGGCGATCGCCGTCGGCTGCCCCGTCATCATCAAGCCTGCCGCAACGACGCCGATCTCCTGCATCGAAGCCGTCAAGCTGCTCCGGGAAGCCGGCCTCGACGAGCGCTGGTGCCAAACATTCATTACCGACGACAACGCACTGGCCGAGGCGCTCGCAACGGATCGTCGCGTTGCGTTCTTGAGCTTCATCGGTTCGGCCAGGGTTGGCTGGTATCTGAAGAGCAAGCTGCCGCCAGGCACGAGATGTGCGCTGGAGCACGGAGGCGCTGCCCCTGTCATCGTCGATCGAAGCGCAAAGCTGGATGCGGTCGTCGGTCCGGTCGTCAAGGGCGGCTACTACCACGCCGGGCAGGTCTGCGTTTCGGTGCAGCGGATCTTCGTGCACGAGGAATTGGTCGCGGAGTTCACCGAGAGGCTTGCCTCCAAGGTCGCGGCTCTTCATGTCGGCGATCCCACCCTGAAAGAGACCGAGGTCGGTCCGCTTATCCTGCCGCGCGAGACCGAACGGGTGGCAAACTGGATCAAGGAAGCGACGGACGCCGGAACAGTGCAGCTTGGGGGAGGGCGGTTGTCGGAGACGACGCTTCTTCCTTCGGTTTTGGTGAACCCTCCTGCAGACGCCAAGGTATCGCAGCTCGAGGTCTTTGGGCCGCTGACCTGCGTCTATGGCTACCGGGAACTGGACGAGGCAATTCGCATCGCCAATTCGCTGCCCTATGCGTTCCAGGCGAGTGTATTTTCATCGGACATAGCGGTTGCTCTGAAAGCCGCCAAGCATCTGGACGCCGCCGCCGTTCTCGTGAACGACCACACGGCGTTCAGAACGGACTGGATGCCATTTGCCGGACGTCGCCAGTCGGGATATGGCGTCGGTGGCATTCCATGGACGATGGAAGAGATGGCCGACGACAAGATGGTGGTGTTCAACGGCGTGGGATGAGTGAGGCCGGCTTGTTTCGCCGGCCCCGCCCTGATCAACAATCACGGCAACAATTTTCGTCTCCGAGGACGGTGAGCGTTCATTCCGCCGCCACCAGCGGTTGACAAATTGCCGCAGGTCCATAATCTGCGTTCAGCTTTGGTAATTGTCGTTTTTCGGAGACGAAGACAATGCTGGTGCCTTTGCGCGGCATGCAGATCTGGCCAAGCGTATGAGATGGTTGCGGCTTGCCGGTCTTGTTGGGTTCATGGCGGCCTCCGCTGCGAGTGCCGGGACCGTTGATGCGGTTACCCAGCGCGGCAGCTTGAGAATTGGCTACATCGCCGACGAAGCTCCATTCTCCTCCAGCAAGCCGAACGAAAAGCCGATGGGATACGCCATCGACCTCTGCGAAAAGGTGGCTAACGAAGTCGAGCACGCGGTTCCCAACGTGAAGCGCGAGTACGTCGAAATGACGCTCGCGAACGGCTTCGATGCGGTCAAGAGCGGTCAGATCGACCTGCTTTGCGGGGCGATCACTGTTAATCTGCAAAGGCGAGAAATCGTCGACTTCTCGCAGCCCATCTTCCTGACGGGAGCAAGCGCTCTGTTGCGCAAGGATTCGCCCGACTATCTGCAAAACCTTTTTCTCGACAGACCCGGCGCCCGTGCCGTCAGCCAGCCTGTCGCCACCAGCGTCATCGGCGTGCGCGCAGACACGACGACGGGCGCGATTTTGGGTGAGGCGCGCAGCATGGAAGAGTCGAAAACCCGGATCGCCGATTTCGACACCCATGAAGACGGGCTTAGGGCGCTGGAGGAGCACAGGATCGATGCCTATTTCGCCGATCAGGTGCTGCTTATGAGCCTGATCAAGCGAGCCCGCAATCCATCTGCGCTTGAGGTTGGCGACCGCCTGTTCACACACGAACCATATGCAATCGCCCTGAAGCGCGACGACGCCGACTTCCGGCTGCTGGTCGATCGAGCGCTGACGGACTTCTACCTGTCGGACGATTTTCTGCCGCTGCTCAAGACCTATTTCGGCAACGAAGCGCCGATGTTGCACACGCAAATCCTGATGGAGCATGTGCCCTAGCATCCAGGAAAGTCGTGTCTCAGGACGACGGTACGCGCGGGTCCTCTACCAGGTAGAACTCGGGAACCGGTGTCAGGTCGGTGATGAAAAAGCCAAATGCCGCCCTGTCCATGGGATCGACGTGACCGTCGTCAAAGCGCAGCATATCGGCGCTCTCGAAGTGGTTCTCGAAATGGGCGAACCGGTCGGACGAGATGAAGTCAGGATTGGGGTTCATCTGGTCGAATGACAGACCATCATAGAAGTCGCTCGGTTTGCCGCGAATCTCCTGAAGTTCGAAGTCGAACCCGATCCAGCCCAACCCGCTCTTGTTCCGAGTGACGACGCGCAGATGGAAGGCGCCCTCGGGAAACTTCAGAGATTCAATCGGCTTTGCGGCCCTCATGACGAGAGTTACGGGGTTGACTGTATAGAGCTCCTCGCTGATTTCGATCGGATCGATTGCTGTGCCTGAGCCCTTGATCGACAGGATGCGAAAGCCGCCAAGCTCATCGGAGAAGGAATAATCCCCGGCATACCAACGTCCATCGTCAGCCGGCCCGGCACTGATGAGTGACAGTGACAGCAGCGCGACCGGAATTCGCAAGCAACGCGTCATGGATCCGCTCCCCTGCTGGAGTATCGCACCGGAGCGGCGAATTTCAATACTGTTGCAGCGGGTGAAGTCGCCTAAAGGGCGCAATAGTGTGGAGCGAAATCCAAAACTCAAAGACGTGATAGGGCGGCATCGCTTTGATGGCGACGCCGATCTGCTTTATCGCTGAATTCGACCCGGGATGCTTCCCACAAAGCCTCTCGAAAGGATGCACCAAGAAAGAAGGCGTGGGAGCACGGGGCCTTATCTCTGAAATATCGCCAGTAGCCGACCTACCAGACCCGGCGGCCGCATAAGCGTCGTGCGGATGTGATGGGCAGCCGTCGCCGCGCTCACCGTCGTACCGAAATGGCAATAGCAAACGAGGTTGTGCAGTTGATTGTCTGAGAGTTCGAAGAAGCGCTTCGCTTCGCCGTAGCTGTCATTTTCCAGGCCGGCTGCTCTGAGAATTGGATCATCAAACGCGACCGATATCGGCGAACCGTTGCCGCGCATTGCGTAGCGTTCCGCGATTGGCTGATGTTCCGTCTGGTGCAGCGTCGCCAGGGCGCGGGTGGGATTGCGCTCGAGAAGCTCCGCCCAGCGTTCAAGGCGTTCGATGCGTGTGGCGGCGCGTGGGTAGTTCTGGTCGATCTTGGCGACAGTCTGCAGTTGCTCAATTGCATGGTGCTTCATCTTGGCCTCCTGTTCAGACGATAGCTGGTCCATCCATTTGGGAATTCATCCCACGATAAGGGTGACTCCATTGGGCTGCGAAGTCCAATCACGATAGCACCCGGCCTGCTCTCGGCTGGCTGACGCATCCAGTCCGCAGAGATTACACAGGAGTTCAGTGACCGGGGCTACGTTCATCATTCCCCAAGAATGAGGCTTGCTGCGCCTATGAGACCGGAATGGGGGCCGAGTTTAGCAGGGACGATGGGAACGTCGCGATAGGCAGGCATGGCACGATCGCGAACCGTCGCGACAATGGCTTCACTCAGAAGATCGAACCCATGGGAGATACCGCCGCCAATGACCAGTATGTCGGGGGAATAGAGGTGAAGGAGGTTGGTAAAGCCGATTCCCAGCCACCGCGCCTCCTCATTCAACAGTTCCATGGCCCGCGCGTCGCCCTTTCGCGCGGCCTCGACGACATGCCGTCCTGTAACATCCGCACCGGCCGAAAGTTCGCGCAGCAGGGAACCGTCGGCGTGTCCGGTGCAGGCCGTTGCTCGTCTTCCAAGCGCCGTGCCGGAAGCGACGGCCTCAAAGCAGCCGATCGCGCCGCAGAAGCAGCGCTCTCCTTCGCTGGTAATCGTCATATGGCCGATTTCAGCAGCCAGGCCGCGCCTGCCATGCAGGATGCGTCCGTCAGCGATGACGCCGCCGCCGATACCGGTCGAGACGGTGACGAACACCATGGACCGTGCACCGCGGCCGGCGCCATATCGCCATTCGCCGAGCGCTGCCGCATTCGCATCATTTTCGAGGCGGACCGGTAGCTGGAAACGGGTGGAGAGGATATGGGCGAGCGGTACCTCGTTCCAGCCTGCTAATGTCGGTGCTGCAATCACGACGCCGGCTTCAGGATCGAGAGGGCCGGGCGCGCCGATGCCGATGCCGATCGGAGAAAGATCAGGTGCCTTTGTTAGTATCGCGGTCGCCAATTGTTCGATCTGATCGATTACGGCCGCCGGTCCGTCGGTCGCGCGTGTGGGTACCGCCGAAAATGACAGAAGGTCTCCCGCATCGTTCACCAGCGCAGCGCGAAGCTCCGTCCCACCAAGATCGAAGGCGAGGGCGACCTTTGTCACTGGAATCTACTCTCCAGTCCATGCAGCCAGGCCATCCTGCTTCCGAGATCCTTGTCCCCAAATGCAAGCGAGCCGAGCACGACGGTCTGCGCGCCTGCGGCGCGCAGGAGTGGCACGGTCTGTTCGCGGATACCGCCGTCAGCGGCTAGAACGACATGATCCTCGCGGTCGGCGTCCCTAAGCAGCGCGCGCGCTTCCAGCAGCCTGTCGCATGCCTTTTCCGAAAGGCTCTGGCCTTTGACGCCGATCGAGGTTCCAAGCAGGGTCACGAAGGCGACCTGATCGAGAAACGGCTTGACCGCCGAAACGGGCGTTTCCAGCCGCAGCACCACGCCGGCCTCGGCGCCCAGCGTCTTTGCAAGGGCAATGGCGCGCAGGCCGGCCTCGCCGTTCTCGGCATGGACGCTGACGAGATCCGCGCCCGCCTCAATGAACTGACGCACCTGCTCTTCGACGATCTCGGCCTCTATCATGAGATGGACATGGATCGGTTTGGCGGTCGACTTGGCGATGCGCGCGACAAAGTCGGGAAAGAATAGGAAGCCCGGCGTGAAGCGCGCATCGGCGACATCGATGTGATGCAGGTCGACATAGGGTTCTATGCGCTTCAGGTCGGTTTCCATATTGGCAAGGTCGGCCGACCAGAGCGAGAACTCGCCAAGCAACCGATTGCGCGGTAATGCGGCGATGGCCGCCGGGCCTGAAAGGGTCTTGGACGGCATCATGAAATGAGGCTCCGGATTGTTTTGGAAGCAAGGAAAAGGCCGATGGCATCCTGGACTTCGGCGAAATGCCGTTCCTTATCGGCAGCCTTGGCAGCGACCTCGACAAAGGTCGCGTCGGGAATGGTCTCCGCAAGTACGCGCGCATATGAGAGCGGATGAATGGCGTCCTGCTGGTTGCCGATGACAAGCGTGGGAATGGCAAGGGCCGCAGCTGCCGCTTGCGAAACGCCCGGGCCATCCGACGCGATATCCGCCAGCACGGAGGCGAATTCAAACCCATTTGGTCGGTCGAAATAGCCAAGCAGGGAGGCGAAGTTGTCGGGAGAGCCTGCCTTCATCTGCATACCGATTTCGGAGCGTTCGAAAAGGCTCCTGGCCTCCTCAGGAGGATGCGAGTGGATCGAGGAGGCGACAGCGCGGGCGGCCGCCATATTGTCCGGCGCGACGTCAAACATCCAGGCAGGACGAACGAGGACGAGTGCGGCGACGCGCTCCGGATGATGATGTCCGAGATGCAAGGCAATCGCCGCACCCATCGAGATACCGCCAACGATGAAGCGATCGAGCCCACGATCCTTCGCGGCGGCCAAAACATCTTCGGCAAACATTGCAATCGAGAACGGCCGCGTGCTGCCAAGCGATGATGCACCATGTCCGCGGCACTCGACGGTGATACGCCTCATGTCTCCGGTTTCAGGAAAATTTTGCGCCACTTGCGCCTCATCGCCGCCGAGGCCATGCTGGAAGAGGACCGGAAGCCCTTCGCCGTAATCATAAACGGCAAGGCTTGCATCGTCGCGCATGAGGGTTGTCTTTTCGCCCACTAGACAAGCTCCTTGAGGAAGCGTGCGACACCGGGGGCCTCTTCGGCCGACAGGCCGTGAGTGATAAGCGGTCCATCGAAGCCGACGGACTTCAGCCGAGCGATGAAATCGGGAAAATCGACCACGCCTTGGCCAGTGGTCGCGAACCGTCCGTCAGCGTAGCGATCCTTGGCGTGCGCCATGGCGATATGCCCGGCAGCCGTTTCAACAGCCCGCTGGACGATCGAAAGCGCCTCGCGCTGCGTTGCCGTCTCGAAGAGATTGGCAGGGTCGAGGACGATACGCAGCCGCGCGGAGCCCATCTCGGCAATCAGTCGCCTGGCGTCAGTGGCCGAGGTGACGATGTTCGCCTGTTCCGGTTCGATGCCGAGATCCACGCCATGCTCTTCGGCCAGAGCCAGAGCCTTCGCCATTTCCCTTGCCATATCGGCCCATGCCAGCGGATCGCCATTGTCGGGATGATAGGCCCATTGATCGCTTGCATGGCGCGTCCCCGTGCACAGCGTCACCAGCGGAATGGATAAAGCCGCCGCGGTTTCAATGACCACGGAGAGCTGGCGCAGGCCTGCCTCTCGAACCGAGATATCGGGATGAGCCATGTTGTAGGTTCCAGACAGGGCCGCAAGCGAAATGCCCGCCTTCTCCGCCGCTAAGCGCACCGCATCAACGACGGAACTCGGTACCGCGTCCGGCATGGATGGAAGTCCGCAGCAGGCAAGATTGAACTGCGAGGTGGCGTAGCCGCTGTCGCGCACGGCAGACAAGACTTCCAGAGGATCCGTTCCGGGAAAAGTCTTGGCGAAGATACCGATCTGCATCAGACCGCCCCCGTTACCGAGGCGAGCGCGACCCGTTCGCCTGTCCCCACCGATCGCGCGATCGCCACCATCGCGCGAATGGAGGCGATGCCGTCTTCGACATCGGCTCCCCGCATCGGCGCGCCGTTGAGTACTGTGTCAGCGAGGCCTTCGAGCTGCCTGCGGAAAAAGTGTCCATCGGCGCCAAGCGGCTTTCTGCTCGTTGCATCTTTCTCGTGGAAGATTTCAACCTCGCTGGAGCGAAAATACCAGGGATTGAAGGTCTTTGCGAGAACGGAGCCATTTTCGCCGTAGAGCTGGAAACCCTCGTGCCAATCCATGCGCACGGCGACTGTCAGGTCGAGGTGACCCAAGGCACCATTGGCGAATTCGGTCTCGACAAACCAGCAATAGGCGCCGGCACGCTGCAGCAGGCGCGCTCGCACGGCGACGATATCGCCGCAGAAAAAGCGGGCGGTGTCGACCAGATGCGAACCATGTGCCAGCATGAAATATTGCCGCAGATCGGCCTTGGGATTGCCGGCCGGCTTTCGTGCCAGCTTGCTGGTGACCGGGAGCGGCTGGATCGCATCGGTATTGGTATAGCGGTGTGTGGAGTCGCAATACCAGGCCTTGAGTGCAAGGATCTGGCCGATATCGTCGCGGACGAAGTCACGCGCTGCCTCAAGCGCCGGATCGAAGCGCTTCATGTGCCCCACCTGCAGGACCTTGCCCGAGCGCTTGACGGCAGCCGCAAGCGTCTCGCCTTCTTCGACCGAAACGCCGATCGGCTTTTCGCACAGGACATGCTTGCCGGCATCGAGCGCCTTGATGGACATCGGTACGTGATAGGCATCCGATGTGGCGATGATCACCGCTTCCAAATCGGGGTCGGCGAGCATGGCGTCGAAATCGCCGAACATCTTCTGCGGCTCGTAGGTCGCTCCCATGCGTGCCAGCAGGTCGGGTGCGGCGTCGCAGATCGCGTAGAGATCGGCATTCCGTGCTTTCACGCAGGATTCCAGATGGGCAAATTGGGCAATCGGCCCACATCCCAGCACGCCGACGCGGAGACGGCGATTTTCCTTCTCGATCATGGTCCCTCCTCAGGCGCCATATGCACATCGTTTCGCGAGGCTGATCGAACGGCCGCAATGGCCGCTCACACAAATCCAGACATCGGAATCTCGTCGAGAGAAACGGCTATCCGCCGATCATCAGCTTGACGACTTCGTCATGCGTCGTTTCGCTGATCTTCCGTTCTCCCGCCACGATCCCGCGGCGAAGGACGACGATGCGGTCGGAGACGGCGAATATGTCCTGCAGGTTATGCGAGATAAAGATGACGCCGTGCCCCTTCGCTTTCAGCGACTTGATCAGGGCAACGACCTTCCGCTGCTCGGGAACGCCGAGGGCAGCAGTCGGTTCATCCATGATCAAAATGCGGGCGTTCCAGTAGACCGCACGTCCGATCGCGACCGCTTGCCGCTGGCCGCCGGAAAAGTTGCTGACCGGTGCCTTCAATCTCTTCACATGGAAGTCGAGTTGCTGCATCGTCTTGGCAGCCGCATCGGCCATCGCCTTGCGGTCGATGACGGGGAGAAAGCCGAAAAGCTTCTTCATCGGCTCGCGACCAAGGAAGATATTGGCGCCGATCGTCAAATTGTCGGCGAGCGCCAAGTCCTGGTAGATCGTCTCGATCCCTTTCTCCCGCGCATCCTGCGGCGAGGAGAAGGTGACTGCCTGGCCATCGATCAGGATCTCACCGGCGGTCGGCGGATAGACGCCCGAGATCGCCTTGATCATCGTCGTCTTGCCCGCGCCGTTGTCGCCTGCCAGCGCAACCACTTCGCCGGCATGAACGGTCATGGAGCAATCGTCCAGCGCGCGGACGGCGCCGAAGTACCGCGACAGGTTCCGGACTTCGAGGAGAGGGGCTGCACTATTCATCCTGTTTTGCTCCGCTGAACCGGCGCTGCGCCTGATCGATGAGAACCGATATGATGATGACGATGCCGACGGCAATGAACTGCCAGAACGGTTCGACGTTCATGAAGACGAGGCCGTATTGAATGACGGCAATGACAAGCGCGCCGGCAATGGTGCCGATGATCGTGCCGGAGCCCCCAAACAGGCTGGCGCCGCCGATGACGACCGCAGCGACGCTGTCGAGCAGCAGCGGCTCACCGGCCTGCGCAGCGCCGGCAGTGAACCGGGCGGCATAGAGCGCGCCGCCAAGACCTGCGCAGACCGCCGACAGGATATAGAGCCGCAGGATATGGAATTTTATGTCGATACCCGCGCGCCGCGCCGCCTGCACATTGGCGCCAATCGCGTAATTGTGCTGGCCAAAGCGCGTCTGGCTCAAGATGTAATGCATGATCACCACGAAGAGAATGGTGACGATGACGAGGTAGGGCACGCCGTAAAAGCGGCCGTTGCCGAGTTCGGCGAAATAGGAATTCTTGACCGGCACGGTCGTGCCGCCGGCCAGAAGAAAAGCGGTACCGCGGGCGACGCCGAACATGCCGAGTGTCCCGATGAAGGGCGGTACCCTGAGGCGGGAAATCAGCAAGCCGTTGATAAGGCCCGGCACAGCGGCAGCAACCATCGCAACGAGAATTCCGATGATCATCGCCACCGGCAGCGGCATATAGAGGCCGGCAACATTGGTGATATGTGCTGCGACAACGGCAGCCATGCCCATGATGAAGCCGGTCGAGAGGTCGATGCCTCCTGAAATGATGACGAAGGTCTGCCCTATTGCGAGCAGGAGCGGCGCCACGGCAAAGACTGCAACCGACTGCCAGTTGTAGGCCGAGCCGACAAAGGTGCCGCCGAAATCAATCCGCGCCCAGATCTCAAAGATAACGACCAGCGCGGCCAGGAAGAGCCAGGCGCGCAATTGGGCGATGTAGTTGACGATGGTGTTTGCCTGGTCGGCGTGGTCTGCCTGCGGCGCCACATGCTGGTCCGCCTTGCCGGCCTCGATGTTGTCGATTGTCATGGATCAACCCAAACTCAGGCGAGACGTACGGATCGCCACGCCCTTTCCTCTACTGTGGCCAAGGATGTGCCTCGCTCCGTGAGCGAGGCACCTGACGTCATCCGATCAATCGGAGTAGATGAATTTCGCGACGTTCTTGTCGGTGACATTCGATTTGTCGATGACCGTGAAACCGGTGCCGATTGCGGTCGGGATCGAGTTGCCGGTCAGATGGGCATAGGCTGACATCACCCCGTAATAGCCGATTTCGGCCGGATGCTGGGCAATCGCAAGATCGACGAGGCCGGAATTGATGTTGTCGATGATTGTCGTCGGAGCGTCGAAAGCAACAACACGGATCTTGCCGGTCTGGCCCGCCTGCTGCACGCCGTTCGCAGCGCCGAGGGCCGAGAACAGGTTGGCACCGAACACGCCGTCCAGATCAGAGTTGCGGGCGTAAACTGCCTGCAGCTGCGACGCTGCCTTGTTGGCATCGTCATCATTGTACTGCGTTTCCAGAACGGTGATGTTCGGATATTTCTTCATCTCGTCCTTGAAACCCTGCTCGCGCTGGTCGGTTGTCGAGATGCCCGGCTTGACGTTTGAAACGTAAACCTTGCCTTTTTCACCGACGGCCTTTGCAAGTGCGCGCGCAGCAATTGCGCCGCCCAGCAGGTTGTCCGAGGCGATGTAGGCGAGCGGGAAATCGGCGTCGCCGGCACCCGTCTGGTATACACCGGTGCCGATGAAAGTATCGACGGTGATAACGGGAATGCCCGCATCGAAAGCCTTCTTCAACGGCTGGATCAGCTGATCCTTGTCGGTCGGCGCGATCAGGATCGCATCCGGCTTCTTGGCGATGACGGCATCGAGAACCGGCACCTGGGTAACCGGGTTGAAGTCCGGTGCGCCCTGGAATACGAGCTGCGCACCAACTGCCTTGGCGGCGGCTTCGGCACCCTTGCGCATGGTGATGTAGAAAGCATCGGTCGTCAGGCCCGGAATAAGGGCAATCGTGAACTTCTTATCCTGTGCCTTGACGCTGCCGGCGGCGGCCACGCCAGTGGCAAGCGTCGCCACAGCGGTGGCTTTTAGAAATGAACGGCGTTCCATAATTTCCTCCTCTGGAAACCGGACCTCCCCTGTCCGGCGGAATAAATAATCACGTAGCGGGCATAAGGTCGTCAAGTAATTTTTTTCTGTAATTAATTGCTTTCTGATGAATAACAGTGCGCTTAGCCGGCTTTTATGGCGCAATATGATTATGATCTGCGTCGGCGGAAAAGCGCAGACGCATCCATGACGAGCTTTGGCTGACGGCATAGCGCAGCCGTCTTCAATCCGGATCAAAAACCCCTAAAATCCAGGCCATCACTTCGTCCATGTCCGGTTCTTTGGTCTGATCAAGCATCATCGCGGGACTGCATCCCATGGGTTCTGCCTGATCTGCGAGCACCACCAGTTCCGAAACATATTCAGCGCCGGGGTGGCCCGGTAGTCTGTCTTTCAACCGGCTGGCGTACCGTTCTCCTGCGACCGTCCCGGGAACCTTGCACCAAAGCTCTGCCACGCGATCGACACCTGCCTTTTCGATATAGGCCTCGAGCAAGGCTTTCGATTGAAAGCCAAACCATGCATCGACGATGAATGTGGACCCCGGTGGCGCTTCACGAATTAGTGACCAGATCGCCTGATAGCTGGCCTTTCCCAATGTGCGATTAAACTCCCGGTCCACACCGCCGATATGCTCCAGGAAAGGATTCTTGATGCCATCTAGGGAGATGACCGGCCATCCGGTGCGTTGCGACAGCAATTTCGCAAGGCTGCTTTTTCCCGATGCCGGCACACCGTTGACGAGTACCACGCGCTTTTCGGCAAGGTTGCGGTCAGGCGTCAACACCGATAGGCCAGCGCCGATCACGCCCGCGTCGTCTCCGAGTTTTGCGGGCAGGATCGTCGGCCGAAACCAAGGCGCTACCGCCGGAAGGCAAGCGACGGCTCGTGCGGCATCGGCGCCAAGGCCGCCGCCCAGAACGATGACCTCCGGATCCATCGTCGCGGCGATATTGTCGAGGGCAGCCCGCAGCGGCGACGCCCATGCCTGCAGGACTGCCTCGGCGGCGGAGTTTCCGCTCTCAGCCATTTCAAAGACTTCGCCCACGGATGAGGCTGCCAGCCCGGCCTCGGTAATGTGACGGCGCAAAGCGGTTCCGGAGCTGAAGGTTTCCACGCAACCACGTCTTCCACATGGACATAACGGGCCTTCCTGCAGGACGCAGATATGGCCCAGCTGCCCGGCCGCCCTGTGGCCGTGATAGATATTGCCGTTGCTGGCAACTGCGCCGCCGATGCCTGTGCCGATTGTTAGCATCGCGACGTTTTTGTAGCCTTTGGCAGCACCGATCCTCATTTCAGCAATCAGCGCCATGCTGCAGTCGTTTTCGATGACGACGCTCTTGCCAACAATTGCCTCGAGGCGATCGGCAAAATCGATGCCGGCCAAATTCAGAATACCGCCTGATAGGATCGTGCGGCTGGCACAGTCGACACGACCCGGGATGCCGATACCGACCCCGGTTACACCAGCCATATCGAGTTCGCCCGCCATCGCCGCGATACGCTCGACGACCTGCAAAGGATCGGATGGTGTCCGCTCCGACAGCTTCCTCAGTATTTCGCCCCGATCGGAGACCAGAGCGGCACGAATGTTCGTGCCACCAATGTCGACACCGATGGCGAGTTCAGGCATTTGCTTTCTGTCCCCGGTCGATGCCTGCAGACCGGGCGCCTTTAAAATGGGCCGCGATCACAGCCTGAATTTCACGCAGTCGCGGAACCGCGACCGATTCCAGTCTATCCTTGGTGATCGACCGGTCCAGCGAAATGCAGTCCTTCCACAGAGAGCGGCCCGCGATCACACCGGAGGCTCCGTTGCGCATGGCATCCTCGACCTGGCTCAGGAACGTCGAATGGTCGACGCCGGCCGACAGGACAGCCCACGGCACGTCGCCTGCGAGCCTTGTGACTTCCGCGCAGGCTTCCGGAGTGCCGGGATAGGGGATCTTTAGGACCTTCGACCCGCAATCCAGGCAAATTTTGCTCCCGCCGACGATCAGCGATGGCAGCTTCGCCTTGTAGTCGGCCTCGTCTTCGCCATCGAACCTGTATGTCAGGAATTCGACGACGAGCAGCAGATCCTCGTTTGCGAAGTCCTCGATGCATTGGCGCAGGATCTTGATGTTATGAACGTTGGCTTCATCCCGATCCGAGCGCAGATAGACCATGATCTTGCCGCCGGTTGCCCCAAGTTGGCGGACACGTCGGGCGGAAATGCCAGGAACCAGCTTGGAAAGGCGATAGCCTTCCGGCGACGTATCCCACCCGGAGGCGTCTAGGCCGATCAGAAGCGCGGTATCGCGTTGAATGATACGATCATCCACCAGGGCTGGAACAGCGCAGATCGGATCGACAAGAACGCAGGATGCCTTGCTTGCAAGAAATTTCGCGATGTCGGCCTTTGTGTCACCGAGGGTTTGGTCGGAGATCGCCGCCTGCGCCTCCGGTTCCTTCGCAAGCAGGCTGCGCATACCGCCGCGCTGATCACAGGCGATAACCATCATGGCTCCGTCACTGCCGCAGATTTGCTGGTAGCCACGCATCTCCGCTGTCGTTAATCTCGACATCTGTTCCTCCCTGCTAGCTTAATATCCGAAATAGGACATTGAATGAACATCCCGCCCTCCTGCGCCGCATAGTCGTTGCGAGAACGGCCGTTTTGAGCGATAAATCCCTCATGTCCGGAATGTGTAACACATTGCAGAAAGGAATTTCAACCTGAATCCGTCTCAGACCAACGAGGCTGCGGCAAACCGTGCGCTTCTGCACATGGTTGCGAAGCTGCACTACCAATCCGACATGTCGCAGGTTGATATCGCCAAGAAGCTTGGCCTATCGACGGCTACGGTTTCGCGGTTGCTCAACAAGGCGCGTCAGGCGGGGATCGTTCGGATTGAAGTCATTGATCTTTCCTCCTCGGAGGATCTGAGCGCGGGGCTCGTCGAAGGCTTGAAATTGAGCAAGGCTGCCGTGATAGACACGCCGCCTTCCAATGTTCTCAGCGCACTTGCCCAGCCGGTGGGAGCAATGCTTCGGCAAGCGGGGCTGCGTTCCGGTTCGACGCTCGGCGTCGGCTGGGGACGGGCGGTTCGGGAAGTAACGCTTGCCGGCTTACCGCGTTTTCCCGGCATAGCAGTCACCGCCCTGAATGGAGGAATGCAGCAGGCCGCCCCGCATTTCCAGATCAACGAATTCGTGCGCCAGGCGGCGGAACAGATGGGCGGTGTACCGCACTTTCTGCACGCTCCTTACATTTCGTCATCCGAATTGCGTGACGCGTTCCTCGCCGATCCGACGGTGCAGCAGGTGACGTCCCACTGGGACAGGCTCGATGCGGCTATCGTCGGCGTAGGTCTGACGCATGCGGCAAATCCGTCCGAGGCGACGGCGGCCCTCCCGGCGGAGAAGGCATTGAGCCTCGCGGCAGGCGATGTTCTGCGCCACTATGTCACCGAAGCAGGCGAAATCCTTCACTGGGATGGCGAAGACCGCATGATCGCCGCATCCCCGCAGCAGCTCCGGCAAACGCCTTTGACCATCGCGGTTGCGGCGACACCTGCCAAGGCGGCGGGCATTATCGGTGCAGCGCGATCAGGGATGATCAACGCTCTCGTTACGGACGCTAATACGGCGCAGGCCGTTCTCGATCGCTTGTCGCTGGCGGAGAAAGGTTAGGGCCACATCTGGGAACCTCGCCTTCAGGCGATATCGTAGTTCCAAGGAAAAAACGGCCTGATAGGAGGATGCCAATGGAGATCGATCCGAAGCGGATCACGATCGGGTTCGTCGGGACGGGAACGATTACGGAAGCGGTCGTCACCGGACTGTGCAAAACAGAGTTTCGCGACACCCCGATCATAGTGTCGCCTCGTAACGAAAGCATTGCCGCCCCCCTTGCGGCGGCGAACCGGAACGTGTCGATCGCTTCAGGCAACCAGGATGTCCTCGACCGATCCGACCTCGTATTCGTGGCGGTGAGGCCGCAGATTGCCGAGGAAGTCGTCCGTGAACTCCGATTTCGGCCGAGCCACCATGTGATCAGCTTCGTCGCAGCCACGCCACTCGATCGACTGCTGGCGTGGATCGGTCAGCCTGTTAGGGTGAGCCAGGCCATTCCGCTTCCGTTCGTCGCCGATCTCCAGGGCGCGACCGCTATCCATCCGCCGGACGAGGTTTCAAACGCTGTCTTCTCGGCGCTCGGCACGGCGGTTCAGGTTGAAAGCAAACGAGAATTCGATCTTCTCGCTGTGGCGAGCGCCATGATGGGCACCTATTTCGGCATCCTGGACGCGACGGCGAACTGGCTGGATAGCCAGGGTCTTCCGAGGGCCGCCGGCGACGCCTACCTCCGTCAGCTGTTCTCCGGTCTCGACCATGCCGCTCGATCAAGGCCAACCGCGAGCTTTGAAGACCTCATCGGCGAGCATTCGACCAAGGGCGGGTTGAACGAACAGGTATTGCAGGACTTTCGCGATTTCGGCGGGACCGCGGCGCTGCAGAAGGGCCTTGATCGCGTTCTTACGCGCATTCGTCCCGTAGAAAGCAAGCTCTCCTGAAGTCCGAACGAGGGTGCGTTGGCCTTGCTCGATCTGCACAGGGTCTGTTTCCCTGGGCCGTTGCGTGTCACAGGCAATGCGAACGCTTGCTATATCTCTCGCGATATCCTCAGCGCTTTATCGTCGATGCTCTGGCACCCGACGTGGACCATAGATAAGTGTGATTATGAGCAAGATAATCGTTATCGGCAGCGTCAATCACGACCGGGTCTGGACGTTGAACGGGCCGCTCAGGTCCGGCAGCCGTCTGTCCTTTGCCAAGCGCACGGTAATGATCGGCGGTGGCGGATTTTATACTGCAAGCCAGCTTTTGCGCCTCGGCGAAGAGGTGGTGATCGTCACCAGGTTGATGGATGATGAACTCGGCCATGCAGCGCTCAAAGAACTCGGGACCATGGGCTTCGATGTCCGCTTCGTCGCGATGCATTCCGGTGAGACGGCGCTGGCTGAAATCCTCCTTGAACCAAACGGTGAGCGCACAATCATTGCCGATGCCGGTCGGCCAGGAATAGCTCTTTCAGCGCGTGAAAGGATCGCGGGAAATGCGGCATATATCAATGCCTTGCTTCTCGACGAGACATTGCTTTCCAGTCTTGATCATATTCCTTTGGTCATATCGCAACTTCCGCTTCGTCCTGCAGTGTCTCGTCCGGCGGATATCGTCATTACGTCGAGGACGGATGTCGCCGGCAAGGAGATGGATGCCGTCTGGGAGCAGGCTCGGGAAATCGCCGGAACCCGTTTGCGGACGCTTGTATTGACCGACGGACCTCGTCCTATTTCGCTCTACGATGGACAAAGCCTCACACACGTCGAACCGCCAACCAAGATCGACGTCGTCAACACGCTCGGCGCCGGCGATAGCTTCGCCGGATGCTTCGTTTCAGAGTTGCTTCGCGGCAAAGGTCTTCCGGCTGCCGCCACTGAGGCGAGCCGGCTCACTGCTGAATGGCTGAGCCAGAGAGACGCTTCCGCCTGACGCGCGTATCAGGGGCCGGCGCCGAAAAAGGCGAGCCGGGTCAGCAGCGTATATTGCGATTCCGATACCATCAGCGCCACGAAGACCAATACAATGATCGGGGGGAGGAGGATGGCATATATCAGCGCCAGCCGCTCCCATGCCATATGCATGAAAATCGCGACGATGAGCCCGGCTTTGAGGATCATGAACACGATGATCAGGAACCATCTCGGGTAACCCTGGATGCCGAGATAGTCGACCAGATAGGAGCATGTGCTGAGGACGAAGAGCAGGCCCCATACCACGAGATAAAGTTTTATCGGGTGATGCTGGTCTGTTTGTGCGTGCGGCTGCGACATGGTGCTCTCCTCACCAGAGATAGAAGAACGCGAAAATAAAGACCCAGACCAGATCGACGAAGTGCCAGTAGAGCCCGGTGATCTCCACCACTTCGTAGTTGCCTTTCCGGCTGGTGAAGAAGCCACGCCTCTGCTGTTCGAAATCTCCTCGCCAGACTTTCCGGGCAATGACGAGGAGGAAGATCACGCCGATCGTGACATGGGTGCCGTGAAAGCCGGTGATCATGAAGAAGGACGAGCCGAACTGCGCGGCTCCCCAGGGATTCCCCCAGGGACGGACGCCTTCGCGGATTAACTTGGTCCATTCGAAGGCCTGCATGCAAACGAAGGTCGCTCCAAGTGCGGCTGTCGCGAGCATCAACGCGGCGGTCTTGCGCCGGTCATGACGGTAGCCAAAATTGACGGCCATGGCCATCGTTCCGCTGCTGCTGATGAGAACGAATGTCATGATGGCGATCAATATCAGGGGAACTTGGGTACCCCCGATCGTCAGGGCAAAGACCTCGCTTGGATTGGGCCACGGAACGACGGTCGACATCCGCGCCGTCATGTAGGCAAGCAGAAAACAGCCGAAGACAAAGGTGTCGCTGAGGAGGAAGATCCACATCATGGCCTTACCCCAGGAGACGTTCTTGAACGCCCGCTGATCCGAGGACAGATCGGCCGCGACGCCCTGCAGTCCCCGGGGGCGGGGGAGGGGCGTGTCAGTCTGTGTCTCCAGTGATTGCTCCATCATCGAAACTCCTCAGGTGACCACCAATTGGCGGCAGAGATAGGCGAAGCTGTTGGCCCATCCGGCAAAAAGCGCGAACATAACGAGCCAGATGATGAGCATGACATGCCAATAGGTGGCGCACAGGTCCACGCTGAGACGCATCTTCGACCATGTGAAATTGCTTCGGGCGCGGACCGTCGCGCGTCCCAGCACGAAAAGCCCGCCGATGATGTGCAGGCCATGAATTCCGGTGATCATGTAAAAGAAGCTGTTTGCGGGGTTATCGGCAAGCACATAGCCAGCCGACACGAGCTGCCACCACACGAGAAGCTGGCCGAGAAGGAACAGAAAACCCGTTCCGAACGCCATAGCCAACGCGGTGTTGAGGGTCTCGCCGAGGCTGAACCTGGCCTCGGCTTTCGCCCATTCCATCGATGCGCCGTTAACCAGGAGAACTGCCGTGTTGACCCATAGCAAAGGCGGCACGGGCATTCCCCACCAGTCGGCGCTGCCCATGCGTGTAAGGTAGGCGCTGATAAGCAGGGTAAACAGCGCACAGACGACAGCGAGAAAAATGCCAAGACCGATCTTGGCGGTCGGTAAAGGGGATCGCTGGATATCGGGCAAATCGCCAGCACGCTCGGTCTCCAGCCAGGGTTTGGACGTCAGCCGCTGTCTTGCCAGCCACCAGCCGACGATGCCAAAGATGCCCGCGAGGAAGACGAGGATCGCGCTCATGCCGCGGCACCCCTTGCCGTTGCGCTTGAAGGTGGCTGGTTCTGCGGTATGAAGTCCTCGGGCGCACCCGGAACGCTGTAGTCGTAAGGCCAGCGATAGACGATGGGCAGCTCCTTGCCCCAGTTTCCGTGAACGGGCGGCGTTTGCGGCGTCTGCCATTCCAGCGTCGTCGCGCACCAGGGGTTGCCGCCGGATGCTTTGCCCCGGAACAGGCTCCAGCCCAGATTGAACAGGAACAATATTTGTGCCGCGCCGACGATCAGGGCGGCAACCGTAATGAACTCGTTCAGCGTATGCGCCGATGGCGGAATGAAGGCGGTCTCGCCCAGTTCGTAATAGCGGCGGGGCACGCCCAGCAGGCCGAGATAGTGCATGGGAAAGAAGATTGCATAGGCGCCGAGGAAGGTGATCCAATAGTGGATATGGCCCATCGTCACATTCAGCATGCGACCCGTCACTTTGGGATACCAGTGATGGATCGCGCCGAACACGACCATGATCGGCGCCACGCCCATGACCATGTGGAAATGCGCGACGACGAACA
The DNA here is from genome assembly GCF_008365395.1 of Neorhizobium sp. P12A. NCBI lineage: Bacteria > Pseudomonadati > Pseudomonadota > Alphaproteobacteria > Hyphomicrobiales > Rhizobiaceae > Neorhizobium > Neorhizobium sp. P12A. Next base: position 270,727 of record NZ_QOVX01000007.1, read on the forward strand.
TCGTGTCTGATAGCGGCACGTCGACGACGACATTGCCGAGAAAGAGCCCGGTGAGGCCTCCATTGACGAAGGTGACGATGAAGGCGAGTGCGAAGAGCATCGGCAGCGTCAGATGGATATCGCCGCGCCAGAGGGTGAGCACCCAGTTATAGACCTTGATCGCAGTCGGGATCGCGATGATGAGGGTGGTGGTCGCAAAAAAGAACCCAAAGTTCGGATTCATGCCGCTGACATACATATGGTGCGCCCAGACAATGAAGCTTAGCGCCGCAATGATGAGGATCGCCCAGACCATCATCCGGTAGCCGAAAATATTCTTGCGGGCATGGGTGCTGATCAGATCGGAAACGATGCCGAAAGCGGGCAGGGCGACGATGTACACTTCGGGATGTCCGAAGAACCAGAACAGGTGCTGGAAGAGAATGGGACTGCCGCCACCCTGCTTCAACTGTTCGCCCATTTCGACAATTGCGGGCATGAAGAAACTGGTGCCCAGCAGCCGGTCGAACAGCATCATCACGGCGGCGACGAAGAGTGCCGGGAAGGCAAGGAGCGCCATGACTGTTGCGGTGAATATGCCCCACACGGTCAAGGGCATGCGCATCAGCGTCATACCGCGGGCGCGCCCCTGAAGCACTGTGACAACATAGTTCAGGCCGCCCATGGTGAAGCCGATGATGAACAGGATCAGCGAGGAAAGCATCAGAATGATGCCCCAGTCGCGTCCGCCGGGCGTGCCGGATAAAAGCGCCTGCGGCGGATAGAGCGTCCAGCCGGCGCCCGTCGGTCCGCCGGGAGCAAAAAAGCCGGCGACAAGCACCAGTACAGCCAGCAGATAGAGCCAATAGCTCAGCATGTTCGCATAGGGAAAGACCATGTCGCGCGCGCCGAGCATCAGCGGGATGAGATAGTTGCCGAACCCGCCCAGAAACAGCGCTGTCAGCAAATAGATCACCATGATCATGCCGTGCATGGTGATGAACTGATAATAATGTTCCGCATCGATAAAGGAGAAAGAGCCGGGAAATCCGAGCTGCAGCCGCATCAGCCACGACAGAACGAGTGCCACCATGCCGATCGCAATGGCGGTCATGGCATATTGGATGGCGATGATCTTGGCATCCTGGCTGAAGACATATTTCGTCCACCAGCTCTTCGGGTGATAAAGTTCCACATCCTCAACTTCGGCAGGTGGGATCGCTTCCCCAACGCCCGATCGAATGTCGACCATGCTGCATCCTCCCTATTCCCTACGGCACGCCTTTCATTTCTGACCGCCTCATCCTCACTTCGACGGCAGATTTTCTATTGATGCTAAGGATTGCGAAAATGTCGGCTGTTGCTGCAGCCAGGTCCGGTAGGCGTCGTCGTCATCGATGACCACCGTTCCGCGCATTTGCGGATGGCCGACGCCACACAATTCTGCACAGAGGACTTCGAAAGTTCCCGTTCGTGTCGGCGTGAACCAATAGTAGGTGACGGTGCCGGGGATCATGTCCATCTTGGCCCGAAATTCGGGAACGTAGAAATCATGGAGAACGTCGATCGAGCGCAGCAGAACCTCGACCGGCTTGCCGATTGGCAGATGCAACTCGCCTCCTGAAATGACGACGTCATCGAGGGAAGCCGGATCATTTCGGTCAACACCAAGCGGATTGTCGGACGTGACGTTGCGCGTCTCTGCCCGACCGAGCCGGCCATCCGCCCCCGGCAAGCGGAAGCTCCACTGCCATTGCTGACCGACGACTTCCACCTTGCTGGCATTGGCAGGGACGGTAACGAACTGGCTCCATACGAAAAGGCCGGGCGTCAGCATTGCCGAGACACCAAGCGCGGTTCCGCCGGCAAGCCACCACTCCAAGCGCTTGTTTTCGGGTTGATAGGCAGCCGTTGATCCCGGCCGATGCCTGAAGCGCCAGACGCAATAGGCCATGAAGGATATGACCGCCGCAAAGACGAAGCCGGTAATCCAGAATGTTATGACGATGGTATTGTCGATGTAGCTCCAGTTCGACGCTATCGGTGTCCACCACCACGGACTAAGCAGGTGGAAGACGATTGATCCCACCACGACAAGTACAAGAATCAGCACGACAATCATGCGCTGCCCCCTGACCGCGACCCGGCGGTGGACATATCCACAATCTGTCGGAGAAGCTTATTAGTATTATCTCACACAAAGCCTGAGCGGACAATTAGGGGATGAAAACAGTCCGGCAGCGAAGCTTGTGGGATTTCGCCCTCTATTTGGAATATTGCTTCAGATAGGCGATGAGATTGGTGATCTCGGTATCGTCCTTCAGACCGACGAAGGTCATCTTCGTTCCCTTAACCTTAGTCTTGGGATCATGAAGGTAATCGCGTAGCTCTGTTTCACTCCACACCAGTCCACCCTTGCCTGCCTGTTGCATCGCCGGCGAATAGCTGAAGTCAGGGTGCGTGCCGGCCGTCCTGCCGAATAGACCGTTCAGTGATGGCCCGATCTTGTTCTTGTCCGTATCGGCGATATGGCAGATGGCGCATTTCTTGAAGACGACGGCACCGGCTGAAACATCTCCTTCCTGAGCCACTGCGCAGTAAGGCGAAAGACTTACAATAAACAGGCTGATCAAAGCAAAACGGTTCCACATGGCAACTCTCCTCTCCAAAAGGCTGCCCTGAACGAAGCTGAATTCCATTTTATACATGAAAGACGAGTATAATTCCATTCACCGTTTAACAGACGGCGCGATATGGTGCGTTGCGAAAACAGGACCGGCATCTCTTTTCGAGAACGAGCCGCCGTTCTATTCAATTTTTACTGAAGGTGGACATTGCGCGGGGAGGAACAGGCGGGACTTGCGACCGCGCATTTCGCAGTCGCAAGTCCGATTTTTCAGGAAGCGCAGCTCTTCCTATATCGGAGATCACTCGGCGACGCGCTCCATTTTCCCGACCAGGAAAATGTATGAAAACGCCGCGATGATCGCCAGCAAGGAACACATTGCTAATGCTGCCCCGAAACCGCCTGCCTGGACGAGATAGCCGATCGCGATCGGGATGATCACGCCGGAGAGCCCGCCGAAGAGGTTGAAGACCCCGCCGGTCAGGCCGATCAGGCGCTCCGGAGCAAGAGCGGAGACAGAGAAACAGAATGATGAGTTCCGGAGCATCGACGAATTGCGCGCCAATGATCAGCACCGATAGGGCGATGCCGACAAGCACTGGAATTTTGCGCGAAGCACCGAGCGTAAAGCCCCGACGAAGCAGAGCGTCGGAAAAGAAACCGGACACGAGCACCCCCGCGAACCCGGCGAGAAACGGTATCGATGCGGCCTTGATGAAATCAAGGTGTCGATATTGAACCAGATAGGTCGGAAACCAGGTCAGGAAAAAATTCGCTGATGCCAGGTAGCAGAACTGGCCGATATAGATGCCCCAGAGCTTCTTGCGGCTGAGTACGATGGCAAGATCGTGCCAGGAAAAGGCATCGCGCTTGGACTGCTGTGCGGCAAGGCGCGTGCTGAGGTCAGGAATGCCGCCGCCCTCGGCGATAAGATCGCGTTCGGCCTGATTGGTGCCGCGAAAGCGATCCGGATCACGATAGACAAGTGCCCATATCGCAGCGACCGCAAGGCCAAGCACGCCGGTGAAGACGAAGACCGACCGCCAGCCGTAGCCAGCCTCCATCCAGACCAATAGCGGCGTGAGAAAGCCAAGTCCGACATATTGGGCCGAGGTGTAGATGCCGATCGTGCTGGCGCGCTCCCGCTCCGGAAACCAGGTGGTCACGATACGGTTGTTCATGATGTATGCCGACCATGCCCTTTGATTCCATGCGCTGAGCGTTGCTCTTCTGCGGATTGGTCCAGTCGTCGGCGGCCGCATCGAAGGTGCCGTTGACGACGCCGACGACGCCGAGTTCATGGCTGCCGGAGAAAGGCGTCTTGGAGAAGAAGGTGGAAGGATCGATGCCTGATTTCTTCATGAAGTAGAGCGGCACGGCATAGCCGGAGGTCGAGTTCGGGTCGGCCCAGGCAAGTACCTTGCCCCTCAGGTCGTCGATCTTCTGGTACGGGCTGTCAGCCTTGACGACGATGACCGAGTGATAGCCGGTCGAGCCGAAATTGTCTTCGCTGGTGGCAACGGCGGTGATGTTGTTGCCCATGACCTTGCGACCGAGCGCGTAGTTGGCGGCGCCGATCGTGGCGAACTGGATCTTGTTGGAGTGCAGCGCTTCGAAGACGGCGGCGTAGTCCGTGCCCCAGATGACATGGACGGGAACGCCGAGCTTCTTCGTCATATAGGCAGCGAAGGCATCGTAGCGGGCAACCGCATCGCGCTCGTTTTCCGAGCTCGAAATGCCGAAATTGAGTTCCTTGAACTGGTCATGCCAATCGGCTTTAGCAGGAACGGCGCCGATCATCAGGGCGCCGGCCAGGAATGCCGCGACCGTGGCGCGGCGGGTGATATTGGACGTCATTGAAAAACTCCATACATTTTAATATTTTACTGGACATATGACGGGCGGGTGCCCGTCAAGCTGTGGCGAGCGGTTCCGTCCAGACCGGGTGGGTCTGGGGACGCCCGAATTGACCGGAGGTGAGACGTTCGTCGACCGGTGCGCCGCCATCCTCTCCATAGATCCGTTGCAATATGTCGTTGGTCAGAGCTTCCGGCGCTCCGTCGAAGACGACGGAGCCCTTGGCGAGACCGATGATGCGGGTGCAATAGGTGCGGGCGGCATCGAGCGTGTGCAGATTGCAGATGACGGTGATGCCGTCTTCGCGATTGATCGTCTTCAGTGCCTCCATGACGAGACGCGCATTGTGCGGGTCGAGCGAAGCGATCGGCTCGTCGGCAAGAACGATGTCAGGCATCTGCACGAGCGCGCGGGCGATCGCTACACGCTGTTGCTGGCCACCGGACAGCGTATCGGCGCGCTGCAGGGCGTGCGGGAGCAGGTTGAGGCGATCGAGCGCCTTGGCCGCCATCGTACGCTCCTCAGCGGAAAACTGCTTGAAGAGGATCGGCAGGGTTCCGCTTGACGCAACGCGGCCGACGAGCACGTTGGTGAGCACGTCGAGGCGGTTCACCAGATTGAATTGCTGGAAGATCATGGCGCAGCGCGCACGCCACAGCCGAAGATCCCGACCCCTCAATTCGCTCACGCGCTTGCCGTCGAATTCGATCGTGCCTTCGCTCGGATCGATCAACCGATTGATAATCCGCAGCAATGTCGATTTGCCCGCGCCCGAGCGTCCGATGACGCCGATGATTTGACCCTTGTCTATGTCGAGATCGATACCGTTGACCGCTATAGATGAGCCAAAACGTTTCGTTACAGCGCTGAGTTTCAGCATGCTGTCTCCAATCTTATCGTACCTATCACCAAGAAGATTCGCGCGAGAAGCGAACATATATGCTTGGTGGTATGGTCATAAAAATGATTTATTCTGCAAAAGCACAGGTTTTTATTTCGGATGGGTCCGTTTGTACATACTGATGTGTTATCTTATACTTAGAAACGTGACATTTGTATTACGCGTTGGATTTTTGGATGCCGTGCGACGCATCGGCAGGCGCCTGCGCAGGCGTCGTATCGGCGCTTTAGCAGGACAAACTATCTTTAGAGGAGGGTTTTTTGAGCGGAAGTCGGCGCTGTTGCGCAGCCTGGCAGCCCATCTGATTTGGGCTTTGTCTCGGCTTCATGGCGCGTGACAACGCGCGAGAAGTCCATCATGGCTCGGATGGACTTCTCGCAATCTCGGATCCCGATCGCAGCCGGGTATGATCGCTTTGCGGAGCGTTATGCGGCGGCTACGCGTCGCGATGGGTTACCGCTTGACTGCCCGGCGAACACTGTAGGCGAGGATCGCGAGACAACCGACCAGGAGGAGAAGACCGCCGATCAGCGGAGGCAATGCAGCCAGCTTGATTGCGGCTGTTACGGCCAAAATCAGGATCACTGCCAATGCGGCAAGGCTGCCGTCATCGATGAACATGCCGATCAGTTCGGAAATTGCGATACGAATGACACTCATTTGGCGGCCTTTGCTGTAGATGTCTGGCTGGCGTTGCGCATGCTGCGGATGATGGCGTAGGACGCAGCGGCCACGACGGCGAAGATTGCGATGAGGGCGAGATCGGCACCTGGCCAATCCGCTCCCAATCCTTCTCCCGTCCAGAAAATCCCGAAACTCGTCAGCATGAGACCGACAACGAATTTCAGCGTGTTCTCGGGCACTGTCGCAAGCGGACGGTGGACCAAAAGGCCGATCAGCATGACGAGGATGAAAGCGGCCAAAGCACCGAGGCTGGCATAGAAGGTCAGGCCATGGGCGCCGCCGACCGCGATGACGATAAATACGACCTCGACCCCTTCGAGCAGCACTGCCTTGAACGAGGCAATGCCGGCAAGATAGTCCGCGCGGCTATGCCCCGCCTGCTGCCGCAAGGCGGCCGTCTCTTTCGAAAAGGCGGCATCCTCATCGTGGAGCGCAATGACGCCGAGTGAACGCAAGATCGCTTTGCGCAGCCAGCGCATGCCGAACAGGATCAGCAGAACGCCGACGACGAATTGCAGCGTGGTTATCGGCACCAATGCCAGCAGCGGGCCGAAAACAACCACCAGCGCGGCAAGCACGGCGAGCGCAAGAGCCGCTCCCGTCAGTGCCGGGCGCCAGCTTCTGGTGATCCCGACGGCAAGGACGATGGTGAAGGCTTCGACCACTTCGACGAAGGAGCCGAGAAAGGACGCCGTGACGGTCGATAGAATGGGGGTGAGATTGTTCAATGCAATGGTCCTGGATTCAACTGAAAGACGTTAAGCGGCGAGCACGACGCAGCGTTCGGGCGGGAGGGAGAAGGTCAGCGGCGCTCCAGCGGGCATCGCCTGCGGCCAATCGAGCTTGATGCGGTGCGGCCCGATATCGAGTATCAGACGCCAGCAACGTCCCTGAAACGCCGAGGACTGAACGATACCCTGAACGCTGTTGTCAGGGAAGGCATCGCGGGGGCGAGCGTCTTCGGGGCGAACGACCAGAAGCGCATTGCCATTGTGGGCGCCGGATGTCCGCAACGGTTCGTTCGACGCATTCTCGATCTTGAACTGGCCGTTGCTGGCCTGACCGGGCACGATCGAAAAGCCGCCGATGAAGCTTGCCACGAAGGCATCAGCGGGTGTCTCATAAATGGCCTGAGGTGTGTCGAGCTGGGCAATGACCCCTGATCGCATGACCGCGATGCGGTCGGACACCGCCATGGCCTCCGCCTGATCGTGGGTGACATAAACGGCCGTGATCGCTTCCCGGCGCACCAGCTCCATCATTTCGACGCGCATATCTTCCCGCAGGGCTGCATCGAGATTGCTGAGAGGTTCGTCAAACAGCATCAGTGCCGGCCGCGCCGCCAGGCAGCGAGCGATGGCAACACGCTGCTGCTGGCCGCCGGAAAGCTCGGCCGGATAGCGATTGCGATAGGGGGCAAGCCGCGTAACCTCCAATGCATGCTCCGCCCGCATCGTCTGCTCGGCGTCGGACAGCCGCTGCGATTGAAGGCCGAAGGTCAGGTTCTGCGAAACGGTCATGTGCGGCCAGAGCGCATAATCCTGGAAGACCATGCCGACGCGGCGCTTTTCCGGGGGAACGACTGATCTGTCGCTCCAGACAACGGTGTCGTCGAATTTCACCAGGCCGCTATCGGGATTGATCAGGCCGGCGATGATCCGCAACAATGTCGTCTTGCCCGAGCCGCTGGCTCCAAGCAATGACACGACTTCACCCGCATTGATCTTCAGATGCAGGTTGCGAAGCACCGGCGCGCCCCCAAGGCTCTTGTTGATGCCGACGCAATCCAGGGAAGCGGTCATGAGTGGCTCCTTCCGGCGATGAGGCGATGGTTCTTCGGTTGAAAGCGCCGCGCGACCATCCAGATCAACGAAGCGCTGCCGCCGGCAAAGATCATGGCGAGCAGCGCGATCGCGCATGCAAGCCCGTCCTGGTCGTGGCTGAACAATTTCAGAATGAGCGTCGGCGCGACCGGGCCGTTGAGCGGTATGAGCATCTGTGACATCGGCAGCTCGAATACAGTGCGAATGAACGTCAGCAGGAAAGCCGTCACCGTGCTCAGGAAGATCAACGGCACCGTTATTGCCCGCAGGCGACGAAATGCACCAACCCCCTGCAGGCGGGCCGCATCGGTCAGGCTCAGGGCGAGCTGGCCGATGGCCGACAGGATCACGACAAGACAATAGGGCAGGGCGGCGGCGACGTAACCTGTTACGAGCAGGGAGCCATCGCCATAGTGCGGGAAGGGCCAATCCCTGAAGCCGGGCAGCCGGTTCCAGACGAGTATGTAGCCGAAGCCGAGGACAATGCCGGGGATGGCAACGGCGCCGAGCGACAGGCCGACGGCGATCGTTCGCATCACGGAATTGGCTTTGTCCAGTCGCACACAGAGGAGAAGGGCCAGGCAAGTCGAGATTGCCGCCGCCAGACCTGCGTATCCGAGGCTGCGCAATAGTCCCGCATGCGCTGGCGTGTCCGAAGCCAAGGCCGCACGGACATTTTCCAACGTGAAATTATCCCAGCCGAGCCCAAGACCCAGGGTCTGGCTTAGCGCGCGTATCGAAACGGCAATAATCGGCAAGAACAGTGCAAGGAAGACGACCGCCAGGCCTGCCCCGGCAGCGAGCCATCGAAAGGCGCCGAGCTCGTAACGACGAACAGGCCGGCCGCGCCCTGTGATCAGGCGTGGGTCCGCCCTGCGTCGCAAAAGACGATCGGCCATGACGACCAGAAGAACCAATGTCAGAAGGATAAGCGCCTGCGCCCCGGCGGATGCAAAGTCGACGGGGTAGTCGCTGGTTGCGGAATATATCCCATAGGTCAGGACGCCGAAATTCGAGGTCCTGGCGATGGTTGACGCCAGGCCGAAATCCGACAGGACTTCCGCGAAGGTGGCGATAATGCTGAGGGCGATGGCCGGTGCCAGCAAAGGACCATTAACCCTAAGCCATATCGTGGAGGGCGACGCGCCCGCGAGCCGTGCGGCGTCTTCGAGTTCACTGCCGAGCCCGGTCAGAGCACTTGATATGATGAAGCTGGCGAGCGGGAAGAGACCGAGCGTATGAACGAAAACAAGACCCGCGATACTGAAAAAAGCTTCGCTCCATCCTGAGGGCAGCAAGCCGATTTGCACAAGGTAGCCGCCGGGCGACATCAGCAAGACCCATGCAAGCGCCTTCAGATAGGAGGGCGTCAGGAACACCAGCCAGGGCGCGGCGCCGATGAGCCCACGCAAGGGGATATTGCATCGCTGGATGAGAACCGCAAACGCGCCGCCAAGTGCGGTGGTCGTGATCGCGACAGTTGCGGCAAGCTCCAGCGAATTCAGGATCGATTGCACGATGCGCGGCGAGGCAAAGGCTCTTTCCAGCGGTCCGAGGCTGAAAACCGCACTCGCAGTTTGGATATCGAACAGTTTCGGCATGATCGCCTGGACCAGCACGAGGGATAGCGGAAGCCCGATCAGCAACAGGAAGACGGTATAGATCGCAACGGGCGCGGCAAGCCCGCCGATCCGAGCGAAGATCCGCCCCGGCAAAAGCCGCCCGATGCCGGCGCCGCGAACTGATGTCGCGGCGCTTCCGAAGTTCTGGAGAACTGTCATCTTTGACACTGTTCAATCACGGGACAAAGTGATCCTTATACCATTGCTTCCATTCCGCCTCGTGGCTGGAAGCCACCTTGTCGTCCAGCCTGATGAAGGCGATGTCTGCCGGACGGCCCGGCTTGCCCTTGACGCCGACGATTAGCGGCATGAAGTAGAAATCCGTATCCTTGCCATCCTGCATCGCAGCCTGGCCCTCGGCGCTCGTCACGAAATCGATGAACTTGCGGGCCGCGTCCATATGCTGCGTCTTGGCGCTGATGCCCAGGCCCTGCGGCAGTGCGATCGAGCCTTCGCTCGGATAGACCGCCTTGACCGGTTCGCCGCTGGCAATCTTGGAGAAAATCGCGCTGTCCTGATTGATGCCGACCGAAGCCTTTCCGGTCAGAACCGCAGCATTGACCTTGCCGCCGCTCGACAGGCCGGATTGAGACTTGTTGGTCAGGACTTTGGCCAGAAGATCCTTGCCCGTATCGAGACCGTTGGTCTGGAAGAACCCTGCCAGCCACTGATAGGCCGGGCCGGAAAGATTTGGATCCTTGGCGGCGACTTCGCCCGCGAAATTCTTCAGGTCGGCCCAAGACTTGGGGGTCTTGTCGTCTGCAACCTTCTTAGTGTTGACTTCGATCGCCGTGGTGCTGGCGCCGGTCGGAAGGAAAGCATGGCTCGTCGGTATCAGCGACTTGCCGAAATCCGTGAAGGCTGCCTTGTCGATGAGGTCGGCGGGAACCGGCTGCAGAATATGATCTGCTGTCATGCGCTCCATGACCGCCGATCCGTCGAGCCAGACGATATCGAATTGCGGGTTGTCACCCTCGGCTGCAATCTTGCCCAATACTTCGCCGGTGCTGCCGGGCTCGACAACGTCAACCTTCAGCCCGGTCTTGGCTTCGAATGCCTTTGCGACCTTGCCGCTGAAATCCAGCGCATCGTAAAGTACGAGATCAGCCGAAAATGCCGGGGCCGAGAACGACGTAATCGCCGCGCTCAACGCAAGCATAGTGATAGATTTATTTAGCATCTCCGCTCTCCATTATTTAAATTTTCAGGATTATGACAATTTTATACTAAAACATTACTTTAAACTATTTGTGTCAGTTCGGTGTTTTCTGAAGCTTTTTCTTCCTGGTTCCTCTTTTGGCCCAGGCCTTGTCGATGGAACCACGCAAAGCACTCAGTCGATCAAGGCTGTCGAAGGCTGCCTCAGGAGATCGTCCGGCAAGGGCAATGATCATGGCCTCGAGGAGCACCATGGTGCCGCCATGCATGGCGAGATGGTCGGCCTTGCCGCGAGGGACAGGCAGGATCTCCGCGACCTTATCGGCGACGAAGGGGCCGAGATTGTCGCTGATCAGGACAACAGGCAAGGAGAGGCGGCCGGCGACCTCAAGCACGACCTCGACCTCACGATAAAGAGGCGCGTAGGCCATCATCAAAATCGCGTCATCCGGGCCAAGGTTCAACAGATGGTCCGCGAGCGCTATGCCTGGGGAGGAAAGCGCATTGGTCGGAAGGCCAATTCGGTTGAACTGCAGAGTGGCGTAGTCCGCCATCGAACCCGAAGGGCCGATGCCAAAGACATGGCGGCGCTTGGCCTTTGCCAATATGTCGACGGCGCGCTCGAAGCCTTCGGCGATACTCGGCCGCCGCAGGACATCGAGAACACTCTCATGAATTCCGATGACATGCTGTAGCGCGCCGCCGCCGTCTCCATGCGTTGCAGCCAATGTTCGAGCCAGGCGATTTCCAGGCGATGCGCTGCCGGTCAGCTCCGACAGGAGTGCTGCGCGAAGTGTGGAGAGACTTTCGAAGCCAAGTGCTCGCGCGGTACGCACGACTGTCGCATCGCTTACGCCCGCAAGCTCCGCGATCTGCGCGGCAGATCCCAGAAGTGCCGCCTGCTTCTGATCGATGAAAAACTGTGCGACCCGCTGCTCCGCTGGCTTCAGTTCGCTCATCACGCTGTGCACGCGCTGTTCGAATGTCGTTGCCTGCCGCTCGGTGTTGTCGACCACGCTCAAATTCCTGTCTGTAGTAGCTGCTACCAAGATCACAATTAGGTAGTAAATATTGCATGCGCATGACAGCCGGGCGAATGGCATCACAAAACCGACACCATTCTCAAGCGGCGAGCGACCGAGGTTTTGATCTGATAGTGCGGAACCATCCGCCCGATTGCTGACAGGCACCTGAAAATGTGCCTACGCGATAGAGCCGCACCACTATCTCGGGCTGGTGGGGGCAGGAATCGACGTCTTCCGTCGGCCACGAAATTTGTTAGCCCATGTCATATTTCTTGCGTCGAAAAATCATAGCTTGGGTCGCAGATCTTAACGACGTCAATACCTTATCGACCCCGGTCAGATGACTTGGGCCGCTGCAGATGGATTGTGCCAAACAGGGTTTCCGATAGCGCTTCGTCACGCCGCAGAATTTGAGCTGCTGCATCCGAGCGAACGGGAACGACGCTGGGTTGAATCGGCAGCGATGGCATTCGGACTGGCATGATAATCAAAATCCATTGATTAGAGGAGAATATCGTGGACGAGATGACCAACGTCGATGCAGTGCAGAAGCATCTTCAACTTCACGATTTCAACTCGGTTCCCTTCGTCGGGCGCGCCGATGCGATGTTTGAGCGCCATCTGCTATCCGACGCCCTGGTGGTGCCAGAGACTGCCTACAAGCGGCAGCACTTCGAGGCCGTGGCGCGATCCGTGCGCGACATCCTGGCGCAGCGCTGGATCAAGACCCAGCAGACCTACGATCAGGAAAATCCCAAGCGCGTCTACTACATGTCGATGGAATTCCTGATCGGCCGATCGCTGACCAACAACCTCGTAAACCTTATGCTCCATCCCTTCATCGAGCAAACCGCCCTGCAGAACAATCTGGATTGGTTGGGGCTGATGGAACAGGAGCCCGATGCCGGGCTTGGCAATGGTGGCCTCGGACGGCTGGCGGCATGTTTCCTCGATTCGATGGCGACGATGGAACTCCCGGCGATGGGTTACGGGCTGCGCTACGAGTACGGCATGTTTCGGCAATCGATCGAGGGTGGCTGGCAGCGCGAACAGCCGGATAACTGGCTGCGCCGCCAGGACCCATGGGAGATTTCACGCCGCAGTGAAGCCGTCGAGATCAAGCTGGGCTGCACCTTCGAGATGCATCAGGGCAATCTGCGGATTGTCGGCAATCGCCCCTCGACATTGATCGGCGTCCCCTATGACCGGCCGATCATGGGTTTCGGCGCAAAGACCATCAACAGCCTGCGGCTCTGGAGCGCCACCGCTCCGGATTCTTTCGACTTCCAGGAATTCAGCTCCGGGGACTTCGTTGGCGCGCTGGTTGGCAGCATTGCAGCCCAAACGCTGACCCGTGTCCTTTATCCTGATGATTCCACCGAGATGGGGCAGGGGCTGCGCTTTGCGCAGGAGTATTTCCTGGTCGCCTGCTCGCTGGCCGACCTCGTCCGTCGCTTCCGCCGCGACAACGTCGATTGGAACCGGCTGCCGGAAAAGATCGCCATCCAGCTCAACGATACCCATCCCGCCCTGGCAGTGCCCGAACTGATGCGCATCCTCCTCGATGAAGCGCAGCTTGGCTGGGAACATGCGTGGGACCTTACGCGGCGCACGCTTGCCTACACCAACCATACGCTGCTGCCCGAAGCCCTCGAGAAATGGCCGTTGCACTATTTCCAGCAGATGCTGCCACGTCAGCTTGAGATTATCTACGAGATCAACAGGCGCTTCCTCGACGACGTGCGCAACCGCTATCCCGGCGATGAGGCAATTGTCGAGCGGGTAAGTTTGATCCAGGAGGGCGCGGAAGACAAAGTTCGCATGGCCAATCTGGCCATTGTCGGCTCGCACAGCACCAACGGGGTTGCGGCTATCCATTCAGGCCTGCTGCGCACGACCACGGTCCGCGACCTCGCCGACATATTCCCGCAGCGCTTCAACAACAAGACGAACGGCGTCACGCCGCGTCGGTGGTTGCTGCTTGCCAATCCGGACCTGTCGCGCGTCATCTCCGACGCAATCGGCGATGGCTGGATGACCGATTTCGAAAAGATCGCCGCGTTGAAGCCAATCGCCGAAGACGCGGCATTCCGCAATGCCTTCCTGAAGGCAAAACGCGATTCAAAGGCAAAGTTCGCAGACTGGCTGCAGCAAACCTCTGGTCAGTCGGTCGATCCCGACAGCATATTCGATTGCCATATCAAGCGGATACATGAATACAAGCGGCAGCTGCTGAATGCGCTGAGGGTCATCGTGCTCTACAACAGACTGCGCGAGAACCCGCAACTCGATGTCACGCCCCGCACTTTCTTCTTTGCGGGCAAGGCAGCGCCGGCCTACAAAGTGGCAAAGCAGATCATCAAGTTCGTCAACAACCTTGCGATCAAGATCGACAGCGATCCCGTCATCCGCGACAGGATCAAGGTCGTCTTCCTCCCGGAATATTGCGTTTCGCTCGCCGAGCGGCTGATCCCCGCCGCCGACGTCTCCAACCAGATCTCGACAGCGGGCTTCGAAGCCAGCGGCACCAGCAACATGAAGTTCATGATGAATGGCGCATTCACCATCGGAACGCGGGATGGCGCGACGATCGAGATGGCGGAAGAGGCGGGAGAAGAAAACTTCTACCTGTTCGGCCTGACGGCTGACCAGGTCGCCGAAAGCCGTGGCTGGTACAATCCGTACTGGCACTATGAAAACGAGCCGGAGACGCGACAGGCTCTGGACCTGATTGCCAGCGGCTATTTCAATGAGGACGAGCGAGGCGCGTTCACCTCACTGCACGACGTTCTGTTGAAGAACGGCGATCGCTACATGCACCTTGCGGATCTTACTTCCTATCTGGAGGCAGATCAGGCGCTCTTTGAACTCTACGGGGATCGCAATGCATGGGCGCGGAAGGCGATCCTGAATGTCGCAGGCTCCGGGAAGTTCTCGAGCGACCGTGCAATCGCGCAATACGCCTCCGAAATCTGGCAGGTAAAGCCCTGCCCGGTGCGCTGACATCTCGGTGCGATATAGTCGCTTAGCGGCTAAATCCGGAGCCGTTGACCTGCGGTAAGAATCGAAACTGCGCGTGATCCGCCCGTTGGGGGATCACGCGCAGAAAGGCCTTGTCGCAGGCGCTTACGAGGGTAGCGGTTTCCCGGCCTGTTCCTTCACAATGTACTCGGCGTACCAATCTGGCCAGTTCTCATCATGCTGGCCGCCGGTTCGTTTTTCGTGTTCGCCATGCGCGGTCGCAGCACGCCGGAGAGCCGATGCAAGCTCAGGCGAGGAGGTAAAGGTCGTGATCTCCGTATCCACACGTCCGGGCAATCGCTCGGTCACCTCCTGAAGCAACCAGCCGTTGCCATCAGGATCGGTGAAGGTGGCGTAGGAGCGATAGCTGCGCCGCTGAGGATCCCGGCCGCTGACCGCCGGCTGTCCAGGACCCTCACGGTGAAAGACTTCGCTGACATTAGCGCCGCGAGCGACGAGTTCTGCACGCGCGGTCTCGATGTCTGATACGACCAGATAGAGCCCGCTCGCCGAGCCGGGTGCGGCAGTCGTTAGCCCGATGCCGAAGTGTATCGATGCCGGCGAACCCGGCGGCGTGAACTGCACCACCCGGAACGCATCGCCGACCGGGAAGTCGGCGTCCAGCCGCCAACCCAGCCCATCGTAAAATCGCTTGGCGCGATCGACGTCCGAGACAGGGATCAAGACGACCTCGAGCTTCAGATCAACGGTTTGCACGCCTCTGCTGACGGTAGCTGTCATGGGTTCTCTCCTTGTGACTGGTAGCTGAAGGCGCGGGGCGCCCCTTCTTGTCTCAACTCGACTGACGCAACGACTTGAACGATCCCCGTGTCCCGGGGTGAAGACCTGCATTGTTCCCGGCCGTTTTATCGCGGCGGGTAATCGTGGACGAGCTTCAGAAACGCCCTCCGCCCGGAATTGCGATGCTTCATATGGTTCATCGGGAAAGGCACTGACGGCAGCAGATATCAACATAATCTTCCGAGCAAAAAAGGCGAGGTTGTTCCCTCTAAATGCTGGCCACCGAAGACGCGCGATCAATGATAACTGCATGATGCATGGCGCAACGCCTGAGAAGCTGACATCGCAGCTCGAACCATTATGATATTTTGGGGAACGTTTTGATCCATCCAACATCCAACTGGGTGATCGGAGCACCACGATGTCGATGAAGCCCATAAATGCACATCCAGCCTTGTCAAAGAATGACGCCGGCGAAAGCGACCTCATTCTCGCGGCGCTCGCAAACGATCCCAATGCCTTTCGAGCGATCATGCGTCGCCACAATCAAAGACTGTTCCGCATCGCGAGAGGGGTCGTTCGCGATGACAGCATTGCCGAGGATGTCGTTCAGGAGGCCTATCTGCTGGCATTCAGGCATCTCAAGGAGTTCCGCGGGCAATCATCGCTGTCGACATGGCTGCACAGGATCGTTCTCAACGAAGCGCTTGGCCGTGTCCGTCAATCGGCGCGACGCCGCGAGATTGCCATTCCGACAGACGGAAGCGGCGCACAGATCCTGAATTTCCCAAGCAATTCGTCCCTGGACGATCCGGAAAAGACAATGGCACAACGGCAGATCCTGCGTCTTGTGGAAGAGGCAACCGATGAATTGCCGGACGAGTTCCGGCTGGTTTTCATTGCCCGCGTGATCGAGGGAATGAGCGTTGAGGAGACGGCTGAACTTCTCGGCATCAGGCCGGAAACTGTCAGGACGCGATTGCACCGCGCAAGAAAACTGCTGCGACAGCATCTGGACCAGCGCATCGGACCGGTCCTGCTCGATGCCTTCCCCTTTGCGGGACGGCGTTGCGAGCGGCTGACAGAAGCCGTGATGAGCCGGCTCGGCCTAAAAGATTAGAGCGCGCAATTTCCTCAGGAAAACTCGCTGAATTGGGAACGTTTTCGACGCTTCGGCATCCAATGATGGTCGATAACGGCCCGGCAGCAAAAGCCGGCCAAGCAGGAGCCAAACCTATGTCTGTTCGATTGAGCGCAGCAATCGCCGTCATCTGCTTTCTGAGCCCAGCGGCTTATGCAGCCAGCCCAACCCCCACCGATCCAGAGATAGCGCATATAGCCTACACGGCCGGTGCCATCGACATCGAGGCTGCAAAGCAGGCGCTGAAGGTCTCCAAGAACAAGGAAGTCGTTGATTTCGCAAAGGACATGCTGCGCGACCATGAGGCCGTCAACACCCTGGCGCTCGATCTCGTCAAGAAGCTCAAGGTAACGCCCAAAGACAATGACACGAGCCGTTCCCTAACGAAGGCCGCCGCCGCCGAGCGGGAAAAGCTCGCCAAGCTTAAGGGCGCTGCCTTCGACAAGGCCTATGTCGAAAACGAGGTTGCCTATCACAAGCAGGTCAATGGCGCGCTTGAAACGCTGCTCATCCCTTCAGCTAAGAATGCGGAACTGAAGGATCTGCTGGAGACGGGTCTGAAGGTCTTCCAGGGGCATGAACAGCATGCCGAACACGTCGCAGCCATGCTGAAATAGGACCATCGCAATGCAAATGAAGCGCCTCTTTTTCTCGGCGCTGAGTGGGGCGGCCATCATCATGGCCTCCTTTCCAGCCCAGGCGGCCACGATCGAAATCACGATCGAGAAGCTCACATTCAACCCGCCCGCCGTCGATGCGAAGATCGGCGATACGATCGAGTGGGTGAACAAAGACATCATGGTGCATACGGCAACCGCTGACGGGCGCTTCGACGTGATGATCCCGGCCCATAAATCCGCGTCCTTCACCGTCACGAAAAGTGGGGCCTTTGACTACTATTGCCGGTTCCATCCCAATATGCGCGCCCGGCTGAATGTCGCGGCGAACTAGTCCTCGCGGACCGACTGCAATGCCGTCAGAATCTGGATCAGCCGTGGCGCCATGTCGCGAATCTCGGTCAAGTGGATGGAACTGAGCTTACGTAGGACCCGCTCTGCATGCTCCGTGAGGCGAAGAGCCTGACGGCGCTTGTCGATCGGATCGGGTTGGCGGGTAACGTAGTCTGCAGCGACCAGCCTGCCCACCAATTCCGTTGCCGTATGGGGGGCGATCAACAGCCGTTCCGCAAGGATGCCGATCGTCATCGGTTCTGTCGCCGAATGCGCCTTGATGGCAAGCAAGGCCTGATGCTGCTGTGTCGGCAAGCCCTCCTGCTGGGCCGCCGAGGTGCTGAAATCCAGGAATTGTCTGAGCGTATAGCGCAGATTTGCCAGGGCCTCGTAGTCAGCGGGGGTCAGTGCTTCATCTCTATCCTTCAAAATTCCATCCTCATGGCGGCCAACGGCGTTGCTTACCGCATCCAGGCGAATTGCTCCATCTTTCGGCGGTCCTGCAAAACGCGCAATGCCTGACGCTCTTGTGATGACAGCTCCGCAAAGCGTCCCGCCATGTGCATCGCGCATCTCATTTTGCCGACGACAACAGTATTGATTTATATCGTATCACGATATAAAAGCTCGAAACGCTTTGAACAAATATCGGAATAATGACGGCTGCGGCCGTTCGAACAGGCTTTCAACCATGTCGAAATCTTCCCAAAGGCGCCATGATTTTACAGGCGGGCTTGCGCGCCGTGAGGCGGGTGACTTTACGACCGACCGCAGAGTCCTTCTGTTGATCGGCATGTCCGTTATCGTTGGAACGGGAGGCGCCCTTGCCGCCTGGGTGCTGATCAAGCTTATAGCGCTTGTGACCAATCTCGTCTGGATGGGCCGGCTGAGCACGACAGCTTCATCGATCGCTGACGCCCCGCGCGGCCCATGGATGGTCGCGGCGCCTGTTCTCGGCGGTTTGGTGATCGGTCTGATGGCCCGCTACGGCTCCGAAAAAATCCGCGGACATGGCATTCCTGAGGCAATCGAGGCAATTCTGATCGGCGGCAGCCGAATGTCGCCAAAGGTCGCTGTCCTCAAACCCTTGTCATCGGCCATTTCGATCGGCACCGGCGGCCCCTTCGGCGCCGAAGGTCCGATCATCATGACGGGCGGCGCGATCGGCTCGCTCTTTGCCCAATTTTTCCATATGAGCGCCGCCGAGCGTAAAACCCTGCTGGTTGCCGGTGCCGCCGCAGGCATGACGGCCATCTTCGGTTCGCCGATCGCTGCTGTGATGCTGGCTGTCGAATTGCTGCTTTTCGAATGGAAGCCGCGCAGTTTCATTCCGGTCGCGGTTGCAGCGGCCGTCTCGGTCTCCTGGAGGCCGTTTCTCCTCGGAACGGGGGCGCTCTTTCCCGCGCATTTCCAAATCAATCTTCCCTGGTGGGGGATCTTTCTCTTCGCCGCCATGGGCATTCTGTCGGGTCTGCAGTCGGGCTTGCTGACGACGCTGCTCTACAAGATCGAGGATGCCTTTGAACAGCTGCCGATCCACTGGATGTGGTGGCCGGCATTGGGCGGTCTCGTCGTCGGGCTAGGTGGACTGATCGAGCCGCGCGCGCTTGGCGTCGGCTACGATATCATCTCCGATCTCCTTGCGAGCCATATTGTCGCAAAGGCGGTTCTCGCAATCCTTCTCGTCAAGGCGGGCATCTGGCTCGTAGCGTTGTCGTCGGGCACATCAGGCGGCGTTCTTGCGCCTCTTCTCATTCTGGGCGGCGCGCTTGGCTGGCTTGTGGGTCTGGTATTTCCTGGCGACCCTGGTTTATGGGCGCTGCTTGGCATGGCTGCGATGATGGGCGGGACCATGCGAGCGCCGCTGACCGGAACATTCTTTGCGGTCGAGATCACCGGAGACATGAGCGCACTTCTGCCGTTGCTTGTTGCTACGGTCGCTGCCTACGCCGTAACCGTGCTCCTCCTTCGCCGTTCGATCCTGACTGAAAAGATTGCACGTCGCGGACAGCATATAACGCGCGAATACGGCATCGATCCTTTCGAATTGTCGCGCGCCGGCGAGATCATGATCAAAGAGGTGGATACGCTGCCAGCCTCCATCACGCTCGAGGCGGCCTATGAATTCTTTGCGTCGCAGCAAAAGACGCATCGGGTCTATCCGGTCGTAAATGATGATGGCCGGCTGATAGGGGTCGTTTCGCGAGGCGACGCGCTGAGCTGGCAGGGGGACGATGATCTGGCGGGCCAAACGCTTGCCGAAAAGATCTCAGACGAATCCATTCCCGTAGGCCATCCCGATGACACCGTGGGATTCATTGCGGACCTGATGATCTCAGCCGACACCGGGCGCATTCCTGTGGTTGATCCGGATAGCGGCAGGCTTGTCGGACTTATCACCCGCAAGGATCTGTTGCGGCTGCGAAGCGCGCTGAAATCGTCGGAGTCCGAACGTCGGCCTTATCTTGGATCTCGATCCGCAAAGATTGGATAGGTTCCGTTTTCTCGTTGCCCATGCAGCCGCCTTGCATGGGCAATCTCTTCCGCTCTATCCGATAGCAGGTGCCACCAACCAGAATTTCGAGATGCGAAGGCATGGTCGCTTGCGGCGTGCGGAGGTATGATGGGAGTTGGAGACCTCGCATAGAGACGTCAACGGGCAGTTTCTGAGCGGCGCCGATGCAACTGTCATGGCCCGATAAGGGCGTCGTTGGCGTTGCCGGATTTTCTGCGCCTGGAGTGGTGGAGGATCGCGGTGCCAAAAACACGCGTCGGGTCGCAATCGAGACGGATGAGACGTCTCTTTTTCTATGCGCTGTACCAGCAAATTCACCTGCTATGGCCGATCTTTTCCGGGCTTCTTGTCCTCATGGCCGGATGTGGAGTCGTGATCGGGCGCATTGAAGACTGGCGCCTCGACCAAGCTCTTTATTTCACCTTCGTCACGGGACTGACCATCGGCTACGGCGATATTACGCCTAAACATCTTATGGCTCGGCTGCTGGCCCTGGTGATCGGCTTTTCCGGTATTGTGTTGACCGGCCTCGTGGCGGCCGTCAGCGTGCAGGCGCTCAAGGCGACAGATCCCGATCAAGAATGAAATGAATGCAATCAGCCAAGCCGCATCCGGAAACAACCCGGCTCGGCCAATTGTGGCAGCGGGCGGCCTCCGTTACTACGCACCCCCGGGAGGCAGAAGAAACAGCGTGAGCCCGAAAATGGCATAGACCGCCAGCGCCATGACACCCGCATACCATGCGCCGCGACCGCCGTTCGACAGGAGAGATGCCGCCATAGTGGCGATCAGCATCATTGTGACCGCGCCGGGCCAGAATTGCAGGGACATCGGCTGCGGACCGATGAAGTAGCTGACGAGCACCAGGACCGGAGCAACAAAGAGGGCGATTTGTGCCGCACTGCCCAAAGCGATGCCGACGCTCAGGTCGAGGCGATTTGCACGCGCGGCTGCAAATGTGGTCGTCATTTCTGCGGCTCCGCCAACTAAAGCGACGACAATGAAGCCCACGAAAGCGGGTGTCATGCCGAGATGCTGGGCGGCAACCTGGACCGAACCCACGAAGATTTCGCTGACCACGGCGACAAGGAGGGTCACGACAACAAGGATGACGACGCTCACCGAGAGCGGCCACAGCGCTTCATCTTCATCGGCGTGACTGACACTGGCGAAGAGCTCTCGATGGGTTTTCAGCGAAAACAACATGCCGAGCGCGTAAACGGCAATGAGAAGAATGGCCAGCCCCAGGCTTAGCTTTTGGAAGAAATCGGCAGCGGGCACCTGATCAACTCCGCTGATCAGGGAAGGGACGAGTATCGCGATCGTTGCGAGGAACAGCAGGCACGCCTGGAAGTGGGCATTTACCCTGTTGAATTCCTGAATATGATGCTTGAGCCCTCCCAAAAGGAACGCGCCCCCCAGCATAAAAAGGGTGTTGGTGACGATCGCGCCGGCAATCGATGCCTTGACCAGCAAATATTGTCCTGCCTGCAGAGCTGCCAGTGAGATCACAAGTTCGGTCAGGTTGCCAAGCGTGGCGTTGAGCAAGCCGCCGATAGCATCTCCCGTCTTGGCGGCAACCGCCTCGGTCGCGCGGCTAAGCACCGCCGCCAAGGGGACGATGGCGACCACCGAAAGGAGAAACAGCATGGTGTGGGCCTCGGGCGAGACGCGCTCGAGGATAATGACGATCGGGACAAAAACGAGGAGTGCCAGAAGCGGCATCTGTCGAAATTCGGACAGGATGGCCCTTCCGACGGCAGAGCCGCTCGGCGCGCTGGATTTTCCTTCTTCGAAGTTGCCCATGTCCTCCCCCCGGAGTCAGAGCACCCGCAGCGTAGCATGCCATTTCACAGCGACGGTGGAGCTTGCAGGGCTGCATCTTAGAGATGCCAAACTCAACCGTAGCACGGTGCCGAAAGAAATGCACTGATTTGGATCAATACGGTAGGAATAGGCACCAATTTTGCGTCTTTGCTGGAGCCGCGGCGGCGATAGTGAAAAGAAGGAGCGAGCGTGGAGTTCTGAATTCGTGCGAACACGACCGAGCCTTCCCGAAGTTAATCCGAAACCACAGAGGAAAGGACCGCATCCTTCAGCGCTTGCGAATAGGGATGCTGCGGATTGTCCAGAACGATTCTTGCGTTGCCCTCCTCGACAATCTCGCCCTTCCTCATGATGATGATGCGATCGCTGATGTAGTAGGCGGTAGCGAGGTCGTGCGTTATGTAGATGATCGAAAGGCCGAGGTCCTTCTTCAATTGGCTGAAGAGATTGACGATCGCCATCCTTAGCGACGCATCGACCATCGAGACGGGTTCGTCGGCGACGAGCAGCCGCGGCTGTGGTATCAGCGCACGGGCGATCGCTGTGCGCTGGAGCTGGCCACCCGAGAGTTCATGGGGAAACCGGCCCTTCACCTCCGCGAGCGTCAAGCCGATATGCGAGAGCGCGACATCGGCCATGCGCTCGATTTCCGCGCGGTTCGTCCGCTTGCCGTTGGGCGCGAAATTCCGCGCCGTTTCGAAGAGATAGCGATCTACCCGCTTTAGCGGATTGAAAGCCTCGAACGGATTTTGCAATACCGGTTGAACTTCTCGCATGAAGGCGCGCCGCTCAGTTTTACCGTGAACCGCCACCGGTCGCCCCCGAAAATCCAGTTTTCCTTCCGTCGGCGCCGTCTGGCCGAGGATCATTGCCGCGATGGTTGACTTTCCCGAGCCGGATTCGCCGACGATCGAAAGGATCTCGGGCTCATCCCCGAGCGTCAGGCTGACATCCCGGACCGCCGTGATGTGGCGGCGGCCAAGCATGCCGCCCTGTCGGTAGACTTTCGTGACATGCGAGAGCGAAAGCAGATCGTTCAACTCTGTTCTCCTGTCACGGCAAAGCAGGCAACACGTCGACCCGGCTCGACTGTGACCATCGGTGGCACCTTGTGACTGCAAATCTCCATACGCTTGGGACATCTCGGATGAAAACGACAGCCTTCCGGGGGCATGGCGAGATTTGGCGGCCGCCCCTCCAGCGAAGGCCGGGTGGTCATATCGCCGATACGCGGAAGGCTTGCGACCAGATGCTGCGTATAGGGATGGAGCGGCAGGTTGAAAAGCTTGCGGGTCGGTGCCTCCTCGACCAGACGACCCGCATAGACGATGCCGATGCGGTCGGAGACGGTGGCGTGCACGCCCATGTCATGGGTTACAAACAGGAAGGACGAACCCATCTCACGCTGAATTTCGCGGATCATCGTCAGGACGTCGCGTTGAACGATGACATCGAGGGCCGTGGTTGGCTCATCGGCGATGATGAATTCCGGCGTCAGAATGGTAGCGAGCGCAATGGTCATTCGCTGACGCATGCCACCGGACAATTCATGGGGATAGGCATCGAGCAATTGAGGATCCAGCTTCAGCCGCTGGAGGTGTGTGGCTACGCGGTCGAAGAAGACCGATCGTTCGACCTTCATGTGGCGAAAGGCAAAATCCGTGAACGAGTGGCGGATGCGTCGCACCGGATTGAGCACGTTCATCGAGCCCTGCATGATGTAGGACAGATGCCGCCACCGCAGGGCCGCCCTCTCGCCTGGCGTCATCGCATAGATATCCTGCGTGCCGCCCTTGAAGTGAAAGGTGACTGCGCCGGAAACGACCCTTAGCGGCGGACGGATGGCACCGGCAATGGTCTTGATGAGCGTCGTCTTACCGCTGCTCGATTCACCGGCAACACCATAAATCTCACCGCGACCGATCGTCAGGCTGATGTCGTCGACCGCGCGCACTTCGCGATCGACGCCGTAAAGGAATGCTCGATAGTAGGCCTTGAGATCTTTTACCTCGACCACCGCTTCCATGCTCAGCCTCCCATCCGGTTCAGTCGGCTGCGCGGATCGTTGTATTCATTCATCGACATCGACAGCAGGAAGAGCGACATGAAGAGAAGCACGATGGCGGCGACGGGCGCGGCCACCCACCACCAGTTCCCGGCGATCAGGGCGGAATGCGCGTTCGCCCAATAGATCATCATCCCCATGGTCGGGGTTTCGATATCGGTGAAACCAAGGACGGAGAGCGTGATCTCCATGCCGATCGACCAGATCATGTTGTTCATGGTCGTCGCAAAGACGATCGGCAGCACATAGGGCAGATGCTCCTGGACCAGGATCTTCCGCATGCTCATGCCGGAATAGACGCTCTGGGTGGTGAAGGGCCGGCTTTTTAGACTGACCGCGACAGAGCGGATGAGGCGCGCATCATAGGACCAGCCGAGACCGGCCATGATGGCGATGAGGACGGTCCAGGTCATGCTGTCCTTCAGCACGAAGTAGAACAGGATCAGCAGCGGAAACTGCGGAATGACCATGACGCTGTCGTTGATCGCCATCAGGGCGCGGTCGACTGCACCGCCGGCGTAGCCGGCTACCAGCCCCACCACCAGCGATATGATGCGCGACAGGAAAGCGACGCCGATGCCGAAATAGAGCGTGTTCCGCAGCGCGGTTGCCAACTGCCAGAAGACGTCTTGTCCGCGCGAAGTCGTGCCGAACCAATAGTCGCCATCCGGCGGCATGTCCGGGGGCAGGAGATAGAGGTCGGTCGCGCCGTAGGGCGAGAAATAGGATGCAATGATAAAAGCGACGATGATGGCGAAGAGCACAAGGCCGCAGAGAAATTCCAGGTTCTGCCGCGCGAGGTCGCGAACGATTGTGAGCATGCGTTATTCCACCTTGATGCGCGGATCGATCAGCGGGCTCAGGATGTCGATGATGAAAACGGCGGCGGCGACGCCGACGATCGACAGGGCGGCCAAGCCGAGCACGAGGCTGTAGTCGCCCGCATGCACGGCCGAGATGAGCAGGTTCCCGATGCCGGGATAGCCGAAGACGATCTCTGTTATGACGGTGCCGTTAAAGATTGCGCCGAGCGACATCGCCAGGCCGGTCAACTGCGGGATCATGGCGTTGCGGGCGATATAAGATCTCAGGATACGCCTCTTCGGCACGCCGCCGAGCTCCGCAAAGACCACATAATCTTCCGTGATGATGTTGGAGACGAGCGCGCGCATGCCTATCAGCCAGCCGCCCGTGCCGACCAGGATCAGCGAAAGCGCCGGCAGGATCGAATGCTTGAGGATGTCCAGCACGAGGGAGAAAGAGAGGTCCAGATTGGTATTCATCTCATAGCCGCCGTTGATCGGCAGGATCGGCCAGACATAGCCGAAGATGATGAGAAGGACGAAGGCGAGGATGTAATAGGGGATCGGCTGCATGGCGATGAAGACCAGGCTGACGGCCTTCAGCAGCATGCTCTTCCTGTAGTAGCCGGCGAACGCGCCGATGGCACTGCCGAGCACGAAGGTCATGAGGGTTGCGACCGTCATAAGGCCGATCGTCCAGGGCAGGGAGCGCAGGATGATGGTCGAAACCGGCGTCGGGAAGGCTGATAGCGAAGGGCCGAGATCGCCGACGGCGAGCCTTTCCCAGAAATGCAGGTATTGCTGCCAGACGGAGCCTTCGAGGCCGTAGAGTTCTCTCAGTGACTGGCGCATCAGCTCGACGGCGCGCGGATCGGATTGCCCCATCTGCTGCAGCGTGCCGATGCTTTGCTCGACGGGATCGATCGGTGTCAGGTGCGTAATGAAAAACGTGGCGGTGATGCCGAGGAACACCACCAGCAGAAACTGGCCGAAGCGTTTCAATACGAAAATCGGATAGGACGCCATCAGGCCTCTTTCCTTGCTATATTCTCACGCCGGATCATAGGGTTCGCCGGACTTGACTAGCGTGACTTGGCTAGGGTCCGGCGACAGGAGACCGACGCGGCGGACCGCGTCGGTGGCGGGAGATCATTTCTGGACCTGCTTCAGCTTGACCATCATCAGGCGCGAGTTCGCCCAATTCGGAACCGGGTCCGTGTAGGGATCGGCGATCGTCGGATAACCCGTCCAGTAGGTCGTATCCATCGAAGTGAAGACGTTATAGGACATCAGCGGAATGGTCGGCATCTGCTGCGCCACCAGCTTCAGATAGTCCTTGCCGAGTTCGACGCCCTGGGGATCATCGGCGCTGATCGTTCGGATCTTCTCGATGATCTTGTCGAGATCCGAATTGGACCAGCGTTGCCAGTTGCGCGGCGGTTGGTTCTCGCCCTTCTTGGCCACGAATTGCGAATGCCAACTGTCGAGGAAGAAGGAGAGATCGGGATCGCCGCCCCAGGTTTCGACGCTCCAGGCGATCGCCACCTGGAAATCGCCTGTCGGCAGGGCGGTCTGGAACAGACTGGTCGTCGGCGTGGCCTTGGAATCGATGCCGGCGGCGGCCCATTGCTGCGCAATCAGTGTTCCGGCGCGCGTGAAGACCGAGCGCGTATCGCCCTCAACGGTCATGCGGATCTTGAAGGGTTGGCCGTCAGGCATCATCCACTTGCCGCCCACCTTCTTGAAGCCGGCCTTTTCCAGAAGCTCGGCCGCAGCCTGTGGATCTGGCTTCCACCAGCCATAGCCGAAGGCGCTATTGATGGCCGCCGGATCGGTCGGGATCTGGTCCTTGAACTTCGGCTGCTTGCGCAGGAGATCGGCAATCTGCTGGCCGATAGTCGGATCGTAGGGCTTGATCTTGCGCTTGCCGGTGTCGATCTCGAAGTTCTTCAGCCAGTCCTGCATCGGCGCCTGATAGTCCGTCATCGCGATCGCCGTCGGCGGCACGCCAAGGGCGGAGAGCGTCGCAGCACCGCGATAGCTCGCCATATCGACCGCCTTGATGTCGATCAGTAGTGCGAGCGCCCAGCGGACATCAGGATTCTGGAAGGTCGGATCCTGCGTGTTGAAGATCACGGCCGGCAGCGTCGGATCTGGATGGGCGAAGGGGAAGCCCGGGAACCAACTCTGCGACGTCTTCGACTTCTCCTTGATCGTGAACATGCCTTCCGGCGTGTTGTCGTGGATGATATCGAGATTGTGTTCGAGCTGCGCGATGGTGCGCTTATCCGGCGGGCCGGGATCGACATAGGTCACGTATTTCGGGGCCGGCTCGCCAAAGCGGGCAAGCGAGGTACGCTGCCAGTCGTCACGCTTCTCCCAGGTGTACCATTTGCCCTGCGGATCGAAGGACTTCAGCTTGTAGGCGCCGAGCGAAACGGGATTAGCGAAGTCGTAGCGGACAGGATCGGCCACCTTCTCGAAGACGTGCTTCGGCATGATCCAGGCGCCGTTCCAGCGCACCGTGAAGAGGGCGTGGAAGCGCGAATTCGGCTTCTTGAGCTTGAAGACAACAGTATAGGGATCGGGCGCCTCGACGCTTGCCACCTGCACCGAGAAGGCCGCGCTCCAGACCATGCCTGGATGGTCCATCTGTGTCTTGACGGTGTAGACCACGTCGTCGGCCGTGAATTCAACGCCGTCGCTCCAGTAGAGCCCCTTGCGCAACTTCACGGTCATCTCCGTGAAATCGGCATTGTATTGCGGCTTGTCGGCGGCAAGGGAATTATCCCAGGTGGAGCCGCCAAGGCCCTTTTCGGGATCGATGTACCAGAGCGTGTCCATGGTCAACTGCTGCAGGCCGGTGGAGACACCGCCGCCGCCGTTGACCCAGATATTGAACCAGCCGGGATTCTTGATCGTCCCTTCCGGATTTTCAACGATCAGCGTCTCCTTGCGCGGCAAGGAGGTATAGTCATCGGCCTTGGCCGTCGCCATGAGGCCGATTGCGGCCAGCGCGACACCGAAGGCAAGCTTCTTCCAATGCTGCATAATCTCCTCCCTAAATTGTTCCTCCGAGGGCGCGTCGAGCAACGTCAAGCACGCCGCAATCTTCCAATTTCGTTTGTCAGTTCGGCCTTGGACAGATCCTGCCCAAATCGGCCCTTATCCGGCGCATCTCGCCTCCTCGCGAGATAGCCTGATGTCATTACAGGCCGAGACGTGACTTATTTCGCGTCCCGGCGACCGGCGTCATACCGACAGCCGGATCACATTGTAAGACAGCGGCTTCAGCGTGGCGCGAAGCCGGCCGTCCTCGATCTTGGCATCCCCTGTTGTCGCGGGAACGACGGCATTGGGCTGCGAGGCCGTATTGACTGCCGCAAGATTTCCATGCGTCATCTCATGCTGTTCAACGACGCGTGCGGCGGGGAAGCCTTCCAGCCTTGTATCGAGATCGAGCGCGGTGTCCGGGTGGCGGTTCACCGCAAACAGGGTGACTGCATTCGAGTTGGCGTCGTGAACCGCGCTGACATCGAGATAAGGCACGTCATCGGCCTCGTCGCTGTCATAGGTCGGACCGTCGGTGACAAGCCGAAGCGCGTAGCCGCGACCATATTTCGAGGCGAAATAGAGCGGATAGTAAATGGTCTGCCGCCATGCGGGGCCGCCATCTTCGGTCATGATCGGCGCGATGACATTCACAAGCTGGGCGATGCAGGCGATGCGCACGCGATCGGAGCGGCGAATGAAGGTATTCAGAATGCCGCCGACCTGAAGAACATCCTCGAAATTATAAACGTCTTCCAGGAGATGTGGGGCGTCCGGCCACTCGTTACGTGCCAGAATATCCTTGTCCTGCTGGTTCGAATGGTACCAGACGTTCCATTCGTCGAAGGAAATACCGATCGTCTTCTTCGACCGCTTCTTGGCCTTGATATAGTCGATCACCCCGCTAATGGTGTTGATATAACGATCAAGCTTTTCCGCCTTGGCGAGATAGTTGAGCGTATTCTTTTCCCGGTTGGCGAAATACATGTGCAGGGAAATGTGGTCGGCGCTGTCGTAGCATTGTTCGAGAACCTGCGCTTCCCAATCGGGATAGGTCTTCATGTCCGAATTGGAAGAACCGCAGACGACCAGCTCCAGCGACTTGTCGAAGCCGCGCATCGCCTTGGCCGTCTCGTCGGCCAGCCGGCCATATTCATAGGCCGACTTGTGGCCAACCTGCCACGGGCCGTCCATCTCGTTGCCGAGGCACCAAAGCTTTACATCGTGAGGCGCTGCCCAACCGTGCTTGCGGCGCAGGTCGGACCAATAGGTGCCACCGGGATGATTGCAATATTCCACGAAGTTGCGCGCAGCGTCGAGACCGCGTGATCCGAGATTAACGGCCAGCATCGGCTTGGTGTTGGCCTTCTTGCACCAGTCGACGAATTCGTTGACGCCGATCTGGTTGCTCTCACGCGTCCGCCAGGCAAGATCAAGACGCACGGGACGCTCGGATCGAGGACCCACGCCGTCTTCCCAGTTATACGCTGATACGAAATTGCCGCCGGGATAGCGGCAGTAGGGGGAATTCAGATCGCGGACCAGCTCGATGACATCCTGGCGAAATCCATCCGCATCGGCTGTCGGGTGACCGGGCTCATAGATGCCCCCATAGATCGCCCGGCCCAAATGTTCAAGAAAAGCGCTGTAGAGCCGATCGTCGATATCGGCAATTCGGAAGTCACGATGGATGACCACTTGCGCCTTCACGGCTAACCCTCCTGTATTGTATCAGATATTATGTTATAATGCGCCGATCCTGATATAACTTTGGGGATGCGTCAACGTCAAACTGTCGGCCATTTTATTCAAAAAATGCGTAATTTCGATGGAAAAGCCAAATTTCTGGAGCAATATCAGTTCGATAAAAAAGCGAGAAAAATAATATCTAATAGAAATACGGCTATGTATCAAAATTTATGATCTAAATTCAATCGAGATCGATCCGCATCAGGATGTCTTGACCGTAATTGCCGAAGCCGCGGCCAAAAATGTTCACGCCACCGGTGTGGCGCGCGTCGTCGGCGATGCCGATCCGCAGGCGAATGGAGGAGTGCTGGCCAATGGCGAGATCGCCTATGGTGACATCGGACGCGACGGTACCGTCGATGAAGGTCCCCTTCCTTGATATCCGCCATGTCTTCAACTTGCCGTATTGGGACCCTTCAAGCTTCCACCACCCGGGCGTGAAGGCGCCGCGTTTGTCGCCATAATCGCCCGGCGACGTCCATGTGCCGACGGCAACTCCGTTGACCCAGATGGTGATATCAGAAGGCCAGTCGGGATTGGTTCCGGGGACCTCGGAAGACAATTCCATCGAGAACTCTATGGCGTTGACATTCTTGTTCAAGATCTTGGCATTGTTGGGGAATTTGTATTCCACATGCCCACGCCCAAACCAAAGCAACCCGGCCTGCATGCGTTGCGGATCAAGAAAATAGTCCGGAACGTCGAGCAGCCCGATCACGCCTTCCGTCGAGCAAAGACCGCAAGGAGCATGGGTCTCGCAACTCGTATAGAGACCAATCGGCATCGCGACTTCGATCACGTCCTCGCTGCGCTTCAGGGTTGTGTCCTCGAAGCTCAGAAGGATCTCGTCGTAAAGTGCGGAACAAATCTTCTGGTAGCCTTTTTTGGCCTTTGCCGCCTTGGTCTCGACAAGACCGGCTTCTTCGAGGATCATGATCCCGGTGGCAACGGTCGACTGGGGCAGGCTCAATGCCCGCGCTATTTCATTGACGTTCAGCGGGCCTTTGGAGCAGAGCAACTTTAGCATGTCTACGCGAGCCGGAATCGAAAGTGCTCGCAATGCCTCGGCATTTTCGCCGGCATGAATGGTCAAAAAGCTGCGTTTCATTCGTTTCTGAAGCCCCATCAATTGGCTTCATTTATATCAATAATCCTGATTTCACAAGTAAGACCTTCGTAGCTGGATTTTCCGGGACGTTCTTACGGCTTGGAAGCTGCTACAAGTTTCGAGAGATCGGCCAGCGTGTCCAGAGCCGAAATGTCGAAATCCGCGCTTGCGAGATCGAGACCATAGTCCTGTTCCAGAGCGACGATCAGTTCGGTTGCGGCAAGCGAATCCAGGCGGCCGGCTGTGAAGAGCGGTTCACTATCCGAGAAGGGATTGCGGTCGCCTCTTGCGGCAAGCAGGTCGGCAACAGTGTTGCGCAGTCGGTCGATCACCATGATGGTCATTAGATCACTCCAAATAGGCTGAGAAAGAATACGGCCCGGTCATGCATCGAAAAGAGCTCCGGCGTTTCGTTGAAGACTGCGACCAGGCAAAAGAAGAGGCCAACGCCGACACGCGGCAGGACCTCATAACGCAGGAAGCCATCTTCCGGCTTCGGTTTGCGGCCGCGCAGTTGGGAGATAATGAGGCCGCCTGCCAGCAACAACGAATAGACTGCATAGCTCTCGAAATGCCGCATGGCGCCGATAAGGCCGTATTCGAGCGTCAGATTGAGGTTCCAGGTAAAATGGAACAGCACATTGCCGAATGACGCCGCACATAGCGTAGCGAAGGCGACTCTTAGCTTTGGCTGCTTCTTGAAATAGCGAAGGAAGGCGGGAAAGAAGAAGAAATCGACCAATAGTTCCTTGAAATAGAAATAGTAGCGATTCCAGAATTCGGCGAGCGTGCGCGAGGAGAGGGGCCGTGCCGTGTTGCGTGGGATCGCATAGCCGGCCATGCGCACGATAGCGACCACGACATGGCTCCAGCCGGCGATGAAAGCGACATCAAGCAGGTAATGCACAACCAGCGATGTCCACGCCTCATAAGCCGGGATCGGCGTGCCGCTTGAAGAAAGCTCCATCGCATGGTGCAGCGTCGGCAGGCCGGCCGTCTCGTTGATGAGTCTCGACAGGCCGAGATAGAGGCCGGTCAGCATGACGCCCCAGACCAGAAGTTTCAGCGCCTTCAGCCGGGTGACGGCAAGGCCGGCGTCATCCTTGGCCTCGAATTTGCGCAGGTAGGCCGCCCCTTTGCCCGTCGGCAGAGGTGGGCCCTCCCAGAAGGGGTGAAAGAGACCGAGCCGCTTTGCGTTGGATGTCGGATCCTTTGCCTTTTGATCTGCCAGCGCATAGGCAAGAAACCAGAAGCCGGAGGCAAAGGCCGCGAGGAAGGTCCACAGGAAAGCAAGCGGCAGCGCCGGCAGGAAGCCCGATACCGCAACCAGAACCAGGCACCAGAAGACAATGACCATGGACAGCAAGGGGCGTTTGGCGGCTGACGTGTCGCGATAGCGACCTTGCAGATACAAGGCGAGCCAGGCCAGCACCATGAAGGCGGCCGTCGCCGCCCAGGCAAGATTTCGGGCGCTTATGTTTGTCAGACCGACGCGCTCGAGGATCGCCGGCGGTATCACCGCCAGTTCATAGGCATGGAACGGGCGCACCACCAGAAAGATCAGCGTCGAAACCGAAATCACGAGCGATCGCTTCGAGGGAAGGATCGCGCAGCCGGTGAGCCCGGCAATGGCGATTGCCGCGGTCCCGAAGCCGATGTCCGGCCCTGCGACGAGAAGGACAGCGAAGAAGGCGAGGTGAAGGACGGTGACGCCGCGCGCAGTGCCGGCAAATCGGATGGCATCCGGATTCTTGTCCATCTCCAGCCATGCGCGGCGCATAGCAAGGAGGCGCCCGATTGCGGAAGGGCGGCTAGTGACGCCGGGAAACGTGCTGTCGGTCATCAGGCGCGCTCCGCGACCGGGACGGCCGCCTCGAAATCGAGTATTGCCACAAGAGCCTTTCGATCGACCTTGCCATTGCTGTTGAGCGGAAGGTCATCGAGGTGTCGAATGATGCTCGGCACCATATAGGCAGGCAGACCCTTGCGTAGATCGTTCTTGATTGTCTCCGCGCTCTGCCGCGAGTTCGAGAGGAAACCGACGATGCCCTTGGCGGAGCCATCCGAAATCGGCCAGGCTACGGCGGCAACGTGGTCGGAGCCGGAGGCGGCGCGAAGATGCATCTCGATCTCCTCCAGCTCGATGCGATTGCCGAGAACCTTCACCTGATTGTCGAGCCGCCCGAGGTGGTGGAAGACGCCGTCGTCATCCTCGACGCCGAGATCGCCGGTCAGATACCAGCGCTCACCGTTGATCGTCGGAAATCGGCTGGCGGTAAGCTCTGCCTGTCCGAAATATCCTTCGGCGATCTGCGCGCCTGAAAGTGCGATTTCGCCGGGGACGCCTGGTAGCTGCGGGCGCAATGCAGCATCGACGATCTGGGCGGCCATGCCGGGATAGGCCCTGCCGATCGCCACGATCTCGCGATTGACTGTCACCGCAATGGGCTCGATGACTGGCTGTCGCAGGCAGGCGATCGTTGCCTCGGTCGGGCCATAGATATTTTCGACGCGGCTGTTCGGCGCGGCTTTTGCCCAGGCGCGGGCTGCACCTACAGGCAAGGCCTCTCCGCAGAAGAAGGAATGGCGCAGGCTCGGCAGGCTTCCCACCTCCAGCGTCCGGTTCTGCCGCATCATCGCGATGATTGACGGAACCGAGAGCCATGTCGTGATCGCACGGTCACGGATAAAGCGCGCGGGCGCGACCATCTGCAACGGGTTCATCACATGCAGCGAGGCGCCGGCCTGCCAGGTCAGGAACATGTTATGCACGGAAAGGTCGAAGGTAATGTCGCAGGTCTCGGCGGCGCGATCGTCCGGTGTCAGACCGATCCAGTCCTGCATCACTTTCAGATAGTGATTGACCGCGCGGACCGGCACCATGACACCTTTCGGCAAACCCGTCGTGCCCGAGGTGAACTCGATATAGGCGAGATGATTGTCGGAAATTTCAACGGGTCGCGGCGAGCCTCTTTGCTCGATGGCAGCGAAAGAGACGAATGTCTTGCCCTCGACCGATGGAGTGACTTCAATATCGTCGGAAACGATGATTGTGCGCGGTGCGGCAGCCAAGGCTGCCGTACTCAGCAGCGCCATGCCGCGAGAGTCGACGATCAGGGCATCGAGGTCGAGTGTCGAAAGCAGGTGAACGAGCCTTGCTTCCGGCAATTTGAGGTTAAGAGGGACATAGGTCCCGCCGGCCCATGCCGTGCCGAGGATGCCGGCACAGGCAGCAAGACTGCGGGATGCCAGAATGCCGACGCGGCCAGTCTTTGCAACCTGCTCCAGCCGGCCGCCTATCCGGCTCGCCAAAGCCGCAAGCTCGCGATAGCTCAGATCCCGCCCGTTGACGGAAAGCGCAAGCGCGTCCGGTCTCTCGAGACTGTGGTTGTATAGCGGCGATGCGAGGTTGGCGGTCATGGCAATCGTGGTCCGGAAAGGACCTCCCGTTCGTGACCGGCGCAGTTTTTCCGAAAGCCGAAGCGATGCAACGCATTTCCGGCGGTATGGTTACCGTGGAGGGGGCGAAGTACTAACGTTCACCGCTTTGTGAACGTGGCCTTTGTGATTGCCATCTGCTTATTGAATAGGGCACGCCTGTCGATAGTCGCTTTCGACTTTCGACACGGTTTCCTGGCTGATGGTCGCGTTTACCGTCAGGCTGTATTTGGGCACCAGTATCGTCAAGTCGTGATTGCTGCCATTTTGGCCCCATATATCAAACAGGTCGCGAACGACGGTCTTGTAGCTCGGGTCGAGCACAAGTCTTTCCCGCTCCTGCTCGATCGGGACCGTAAATCCATGCACCGAAAACGGGTTGGCGGTCTGTTGGTCGAAGATTGCGACGACCTCCTCGGAGTTGCGAAATTCAGCAGGCGGGCGATCGAGGTCCACCGAGATCCCCGGATTGGGTTCCCCGCAGGAAAATTGCAACGTCAAGCCGACTGACGAGGTGGAGGACAATGGCACCTGGATCGTCTGTCCATAGACGATGGTCGAGAAGCCAAGCACTGTCAGCGCCGCAAAGGCCATGGTCTTGATACACATCATTCGCGCAAAAAAGCTCCCCGCTTTTGCCAGCCGTCCCATCGTCCGCAGTACCATTCTTTAACCGTGCCGACACTTGCCGGAGGGGTCATGACCGGGCCTTAACGACCGTTGTTTTAGGCTCGAAGCATGAAAAAGAGAACTATTCAATTTGCCGCCTGGGCAGCACTCGTTGCGATCGTGTTCGTGACGATATCACCGATCGAGTGGCGACCGCGGGACATTTTGCCCGTCGACATCGATCGGGCTCTCGCCTTTGCGGCAATGACGGCACTATTCGTCGCGGCCTATCCCAGGCACTGGTTTGCTCTCTCCGTCCTCGCCGTCATGGGCGCAGGCGGTATCGAACTTCTGCAGCAGCTATCTCCGACACGTCACGCGAGATTGGACGATGCAACTGTCAAGGCCGCAGGAGCTTTGGCTGGAGCGCTGTTCGCCCAAGCCGCGAACATCATCCGTGAGCGCAAGATCTCATCAAGGCGAGGCCCGCTGAAATCCTCGCGTCAATCGCGGCCTGGGCGGCATTTACCGGCCTTGAGTGACGGGATCAACCCGGTGACGCGACTGGCCGTGGATTCACGGCTGATCGAATCGATCTATTTCGGTCAGGCCGACGGGCGCCTGCGCATACGGTTCAGGAATGGCGAGCAGCGTCTGTTCGAAGGCGTTCCCGAAGAAGAGGCACTCGCAATGGCCGTGGCCCCGTCGCCGGGCCGATACTATGCCGATCGGATCAAACCGAACTTTAAGCGCATCGCCGCGTAGAGATTGCCAGCACGCGCGGACCGCTGTCCTTGCACCTCCCGACTACGCGACGGGTGCCGCCAATCTCAGTTCTCAGTCGGGCTCGCGCAGGCGATATCCGACCCCCGTCTCCGTCGTGATGTAGTGGGGTTGATCCGGGCTTTGCTCGACCTTCTGCCTCAGTTGCCTGACATAGACGCGCAGATATTGCACATCCGCGGCCGGTCCCCACACCTGCTTCAGCAGAAACTGATGGGTCAGCACCTTGCCGGCATGCTGGGCGAGCACGCGCAGGATGTCGTACTCCTTCGGTGAAAGCTTGATCTCCTTGTCATCGATCTTCACGATGCGCTTGACCAGGTCGATCGACAGGCCACCTGTCTTGAAGATTGCTTTCTCGCCCTGCTGCTGCAGGCGGTGGCGAAGTGCCACGCGGATACGGGCGCCAAGCTCGTTCATTCCGAAGGGCTTGGTCACATAGTCGTCGGCGCCGGTCTCCAGCGCCTTGACGATACCGGCCTCGTCGGTGCGGCTCGAAAGGATAACAACGGGCACGGACAGACCCGCCTCGCGCCATTCCCGCAGCAAGTCGTGGCCTGGTTTGTCGGGGAGACCGAGGTCGAGGACAATAAGGTCCGGCGGGTCATCGGTTGCGGATTGCAGCGCAGCACCTGCGCTTGCAGCCTCGTTGACGTCATATCCTTGCGCGGTCAAACCGACACGAAGCAACTTGCGAATTGGGGGCTCGTCGTCGACGACGAGAATCTTGACGGCTGAGCCGGTCATGGCAGTTCGTCCAATTTGGGAATGTCGTTAGGTATGGGAAGGCGAATGGTGAATACCGCGCCGGACCGATCCGTGCGGTTGCCGGCAACGATCGTGCCGCCCATTGCCTCGATGAAGCCTCGGCTGATCGAAAGACCGAGGCCGGTTCCGGCGCGCACCTGATCGCCTTTGCGCACGCGGTAGAAAGTGTCGAATACGCGGTTCAAGTCCCCGGGTGGAATACCAGGTCCCTCGTCGGAGACCTGGATGATGACGTTTTCCTCATCCGCTCTCGCTGAGATACGGATGACCGAGCCTTCAGGCGCGTATTTGGCCGCATTGTCGAGCAGGTTGAAAACCGCCTGCTCGAACAGGACGGCATCGACGCGGACCATCGGCAGATCCGAAGGGATCGACATGTCTGTCTTGTGATGCCCAAGGATTTTTGCTGCCCGACGCATTGCGCTGCCGGCGATATCACCGGCATAGTGCAGTGCGTAGTTGGGTTCCATCGCGCCCGATTCAATTCTGGTCATGTCGAGCAGATTGGCGATGAAGCGGTTCAGGCGCTCGGATTCGTCAATGACCGTCGAGAGAAGATCGTTGCGATCGTCCTCCGGCATGGAGTGGAAATACTCGCGCAACGTCCCGGAGGCGCCGAGGATAGCGGCGAGGGGGGTCTTGAGGTCGTGCGAGATCGAGGTCAGCAGGGCGGAGCGCAGCCGGTCGGCCTCAGCCGCTAACTTGGCGCGGTCCACATCTGCGACGAGCTGAATGCGTTCGACTGCAAGGGCTGCCTGGTCGGCAAGCGCATCGAGCAATCGCTGTTGTTCCGGCGTCAGGAGCGGGCCGTCGCGGCGGTCGCTGTCGAGCCCGATAACGCCGACGGCGGTACGCCCGGTGCGAAGTGGCACGTAAAGGCGTTGCGCGCCGGGCAAGGTATCGGCGCCGCGGCCTGCGGCATGATTGTGCTCCCAGGCCCAACGAGCTGCGGCTATATCGGCATCGACAAGCGTATCATCCGGCGGATAGCCTGCCTTGACGGCGATCGTATCGCCTTCGGGCAGCAGCAGCACGACGCGGACTTTCAACATGGAGGCAAGCTGGAAGGCGGTCGCCCACAGGACGTCGTCGAGCGTGCCCGTGCCTGCGAGCTTCTTGGAAAAGAGGTATAGGTCTTCTGTCGTGCGGGCGCGCTGCCGCGCCGCCGCGGCCTGCCGCTGCACCGTGGCCGTCAGGTTGCTGGCGATGACCGCGACGACCAGGAAGAAGACGAGCGCAATCACGCTCTCTGGATCGCTGATCGTCAGCGTATAGCGAGGCGGCAGGAAGAAGAAGTTGAAGGCGAGCGCGCTTGCCACGCAGGCATAGAGCGCCGGCCGTAGCCCGTGAAGAACGGCCGATGTGAGCACCGCCATCAGGAAGACGAGCGCGAGATTGCGGACGTCGAGCACCTGATCCAATATGACGCTGACGCCGAGCGCGATGGCGACGTAGGCGGTCGCCAGGAGATAACCTTTCAGATCGAATGGCTGGCCTGTCGACGCCGCCTCGACACCGCGGCTTTTCAGAGCGTCCGTTTCTCGCCCTGAAATGACGTGAACGCTGATGTCGCCGGCGCGCCGGATCAGTTGGTCGGCAAGCGAGCGCGTCATCATCTCGCGCCATGTTTGCTTCTTGGGCGCGCCGATGACGATATGCGTGACGTTGTTGCTGGTAGCATAGCGAACCAGCTCTTCGAGAATGCTCGATCCCGGCAACGTCAGGGCTTCGCCGCCGAGTTGCTCCGCAAGCCGCAAGGTCGCTGCTGCCGTATCGCGATCGGCCTCGCTCAGATGCAAGGAACTTGCGGTCTCGATGTGAACGGCGGTCCACGGTGCTCGCAGCCGCGATGCCATGCGGGCCGCATAGCGCACCAGCGAGGCCGAACGCGGATGGTGGTCAACCGAGACGAGGACACGCTCGCCCGCGGCCCAGGGACCGGGAATGGCATGGGCCTGCATATGGTTGAGCAACTGATCATCGACCCGCTGCGCGGTGCGCCGCAGCGCCAGTTCGCGCAAGGCCGTCAGGTTGCCCGGGGTAAAATAGTTGGTCAGCGCCCGTTCCGCCGTTCTCGGCATGTAGACCTTGCCGTCGTGCAGGCGCTTGATGAGATCATCCGGAGTCAGATCGATGATCTCGACATCGTCGGCCATGTCGATGACGGAGTCCGGGACGGTTTCCCGCACCCGGACGCGGGTGATCTGCGAGACAACGTCGTTGAGGCTCTCGACATGCTGGATGTTGAGCGTCGTATAGACATTTATGCCGCGCTCCAGCAATTCCTTGACGTCGAGGTAGCGCTTTGGATGACGGCTCCCTTCCGCATTGCTGTGCGCCAATTCGTCGACGAGCACCAGATCCGGCTTTCGCGCGAGTATGGCGTCGAGGTCCATCTCCTCCAGCGCTCTGCCCTTATAGTCGGTGCGAATGCGGGGAATGATTTCGAAACCCTCGACAAGGGCCTCGGTTTCCTTGCGGCCATGGGTTTCGACGATGCCGATGACGACATCCTGGCCGTCGGCTATTTTTGCGCGGCCCGAAGCAAGCATTTCATATGTCTTGCCGACACCGGGGGCGGCACCAAGAAAAATCTTCAAACGGCCGCGTGCTTCGGCGCGCGCTTTTTCGAGCAGCGCCTCGGGCGACGGCCTGCCGGCCTGTTCGCGGCTATCATCTGGCATCCACGTGATCCTTGTTCACTGGAAGAGGCCCTTGCGCCGGCTCGACAAGACGCAAGGGCCTGCAATTTTCACTGAGTCATAGAAGCATCAAGTGACTGATTCAATGCCAGAACATTGACCGTAGGTTCGCCAAGAATACCGAGCTCACGGCCCTGAACGGCATTGTCCACGAGCGTTTTCACCTTGCCTTCATCCATGTTCCGCGCCTTTGCGACGCGCGGCACCTGGAAGTATGCGGCTTCAGGCGAAATGTGCGGATCGAGACCGCTACCGGATGCCGTCACCAGGTCTGCCGGGACTTCGGCGTTGGGGTTCGAAGCCTTGGCCGTGTTGTAGTCACCTTTGACGCGGTCGATCAGCTTCTGGTTGGTTGGGCCGAGGTTCGAGCCGCTGGAGCTCGTAGCGTCATAACCATTGGTGCCGGCGGCGGAAGGACGGCCGTGGAAATATTTGTCGCTGGTAAAGGCTTGGCCGATCAGCGTGGAGCCGATCACCTTGCCGTCCTTTTCGACCAGGCTGCCATTTGCCTGGGTCGGAAAGATTGCCTGGGCGACGCCGGTCATTGCGAGCGGATAGACAAGACCGGTGATAGCTGTCGTTGCAACGAGCAGGACGATTGCCGGACGTAGTTGTTTCAACATGGATTTAACTCCTTAGGCGAGGCCGATTGCCGTGATGATCACGTCGATCGCCTTGATGCCAATGAAGGGGACGATGATGCCACCGACGCCGTAGATCAGCAGGTTGCGGGAAAGCAGTGCGCCGGCACCGATCGGACGATAGCGGACACCCTTCAGCGACAGCGGGATCAGCGCGATGATGATCAAGGCATTGAAGATGATGGCCGACAGGATGGCGCTCTGCGGCGTGCCGAGGTGCATGATATTGAGCACGCCGAGTTGCGGGTAGAAGGTCAGGAACATTGCCGGGATGATGGCGAAGTACTTGGCGATGTCGTTGGCGATCGAGAAGGTCGTTAGCGCGCCGCGGGTCATCAGCAACTGCTTGCCGATCTCGACGATTTCGATGAGCTTCGTCGGGTCGCTGTCGAGATCGACCATGTTGCCGGCTTCGCGTGCCGCGACCGTGCCGGTGTTCATGGCGACGCCGACATCGGCCTGAGCGAGTGCCGGAGCATCGTTCGTGCCGTCACCGCACATGGCGACCAGCTTGCCTTTCGCCTGCTCCTCGCGGATCAGCGACAGCTTGTTTTCAGGCGTCGCCTGGGCAAGAAAGTCGTCGACGCCGGCTTCTGCGGCGATTGCCGCAGCCGTCATAGGGTTGTCGCCAGTGATCATGACGGTGCGGATACCCATGCGGCGCAGTTCGGTGAAGCGCTCGCGGATGCCGCCCTTGACGATGTCCTTCAGCTGGATGATGCCGAGCAGACGTCCGTCACGGGAAACGGCAAGCGGTGTGCCGCCCGACTTGGCGATCTCGTCGGAGATGGCCTGCAGCTCGCGCACGGTCTCGCTGCTGTTGCGGGCAGACGTGTCGCCACTGACATGGGCAAGTATGGCGTCGACCGCGCCCTTGCGGATGGAAGAGCCTTCGACGTCGACACCGCTCATGCGGGTCTGGGCTGTGAAGGGCACGAAAGTAGCCTTCAGGCTTCCCATGTCGCGACCGCGAATGGAGTATTTCTCCTTGGCGAGAACGACGATGGAACGGCCTTCCGGCGTTTCGTCGGCAAGCGAGGCGAGTTGTGCCGAGTCGGCGAGTTCCTGTTCGGTGACGCCGCGGACCGGACGGAACGTGGTGGCCTGGCGGTTGCCGAGCGTGATCGTGCCCGTCTTGTCGAGCAGCAGCGTGTCGACGTCGCCTGCAGCTTCCACCGCACGGCCGGACATGGCAAGCACGTTGAAGCGGACAAGACGGTCCATGCCGGCGATGCCGATGGCCGAAAGCAGGGCGCCGATCGTGGTCGGGATAAGCGTCACGAAGAGTGCGACGAGGATGATGATCGGGATCGAGCCGCCGGCGTAGGCCGCAAAGCTCGGAATCGTCGCCGTAGCGAGAACGAAGATCAGCGTCATGCCTGCAAGCAGGATGTTGAGTGCGATTTCGTTCGGCGTCTTCTGACGTTCGGCGCCTTCGACAAGCGCGATCATGCGATCGAGGAAGGTGGAGCCGGCGGCCGCGGTGATGCGAACGCGGATCCAGTCGGAAAGTACCTGCGTGCCGCCTGTTACAGCCGAGCGGTCGCCGCCGGACTCACGAATGACCGGGGCCGATTCACCCGTGATCGCGGCTTCGTTGACCGAGGCAACGCCTTCGATCACTTCACCGTCTGACGGAATGATGTCGCCGGCTTCGACGAGCACGAGATCACCGACCTTGAGGCTGGTGCCGGGCACCATGCGGTAGCCGGTGCCATTGTTGGCGGTCAGCAGCTTTGCCTGCGTTTCGGTGCGTGCCTTGCGCAGGGAGTCGGCCTGCGCCTTGCCGCGACCTTCTGCGACGGCTTCGGCGAAGTTGGCGAACAGCACCGTAAACCAGAGCCAGAGATTGATCTGGAAAGAGAAGGCGAGGTTCCCGCCGCCTGTCACGAGGTCGCGCAGGAAAAGGACGGTTGTCAGGGTTGAAACCGCAGCCACGACGAACATGACCGGGTTTTTGGCAAGCGTGCGTGGGTTCAGTTTCTTGAAGGCGTCACCCACCGCCGGAATGAGGATGCGAGAATCCATGATACTCGCTGATTTTGCCTGGCTCATAAGAGAACTCCAGCTTGAATAAGAGGGCAGCGTGACCGGCGGGGCCGGTCAGCCGTGTAAAAATCGAAAGGCAGCAAGGGTGACGAGGAGCGCGACCATCATGAAGAGTATGATGTCGGAGGCACGGGCCATCCGTTCTGTTTCACGCCCCGGCAGTCCGGGGCGTGGATTGAGGGGCCTTCGAAGTCTGGTGAACATCAGACGCGACATGGCGGATCATCCTTAGAAAGTCTGACCGGCGAGCGCGACGAGGTGTTCGACGATCGGTCCAAGCGCAAGCGCCGGGAAGAAGGTCAGGCCGCCGACGATCAGGATCGTGCCGACGAGAAGGCCGACAAAGAGCGGACCATCGGTCGGGAACGTACCTGCCGAAGCGGGAACCGTCTTCTTGGTGACGAGCGAACCGGCAACCGCCAGGGCCGGAATGATAACGAGGAAGCGGCCCATCAGCATGTCGATGCCGAGCGAGATGTTGTACCAGGGCGTGTTGCCGGTCAGGCCACCGAAGGCGGAGCCGTTGTTTGCTGCGCCTGATGTATAGGCGTAGAGGATTTCGGAGAAGCCATGTGGCCCACCGGTGCCTACGGATGCCACGGCCGAGGGAAGAACGGATGCGATGGCAGTCAGTACCAGCATCGCAAGCGGCAGGCAGAGAATGGCAAGGACTGCCATCTTCATTTCCTTGGCTTCGATCTTCTTGCCCAGATATTCCGGCGTGCGGCCGACCATCAGGCCGGCAACGAACACGGCGACAACGATGAACATCAAGATGCCGTAGAAACCGGCGCCGACGCCGCCGACAATGACTTCGCCGAGCTGCATGTTGATCAGCGGAACGAGACCGCCGAGTGCCGTGAAGCTACCATGCATGGCATTGACGGCGCCGCACGAGGCAGCCGTCGTGATGACCGCGAACAGCGAAGACATGGCAACGCCAAAGCGGACTTCCTTGCCCTCCATGTTGCCACCCTGCAGGCCAAAGGCATGCATGAGCGGGTTGCCGGCAGCTTCCGCCCAGTAGGTGACGATGACACCGGCGATGAACAGAACGCCCATCGTGGCAAGGATCGCCCAGCCCTGGCGCTGGTTTCCGACCATACGGCCGAAGACGTTGGTCAAAGCAGCGCCGATCGCGAAGATCGTGACCATCTGGATGAGATTGGAGATGGCATCCGGGTTTTCGAACGGATGAGCGGAGTTCGCATTGAAGAAGCCGCCACCGTTCGTGCCGAGCATCTTGATCGCAAGCTGCGAGGCGACAGGCCCAACGGCGATCGTCTGCTTGGCGCCCTCTAGCGTCGTGGCGTCGACATAGGGTCCGAGCGTTTGCGGCACGCCCAGCCAGACATAGACCAGCGTCAGCACGATGCAGAGCGGCAGCAGAACGTAAAGTGTGGCGCGGATCATATCGACCCAGAAGTTGCCGATCGCCCTACCGGATGCGCGGGAGAACGCACGGATGAAGGCGATTGCAATCGCGATGCCGGTTGCCGCAGAGAGGAAGTTCTGCACCGTGAAGCCCGCCATCTGCGTCAGATACGACATGGTGCTTTCGCCGCCGTAGTTCTGCCAGTTGGTGTTGGTGACGAAGCTGACGGCGGTGTTGAACGAAAGCGCCTCCGGCACGGCGGCCATACCCGCCGGATTGTAAGGCAGCATGCCCTGCAAACGCAGCAGCGCGTAGAGCAAGAGGACGCCGAGCAGATTGAACATCAGCATGGCGAAGGCATAGGAGGTCCAATGCTGGTCCTCTTTTTCGCTGGTGCCGGCAATACGATAAAGTCCCCGTTCCAAGGGAACGAGAACGGGCGATAGAAATGTGCGCTCGCCATTGAAGACACGCGTCATGTAACCGCCGAGCGGTTTGACGAGCACAAGGACGATCCCGCAGTAAAGCAGGATCTGTAGCCATCCGTTGAGGGTCATGGGGTTAACTTTCCGTTCCCGGTTGCTTTGCGAAAATCAGAAGCGCTCGGGGCGAATGAGGGCGTAGACGAGGTAAACGGTGATAAATAAGGTCACCGCGCCGCTGAGGACATAATCGAGGGTCATGGTTGCTCTCCGCCTATAGGCTGTCGCAGGCTTTGGTATAAACAAAGCAAAGAACGAAAAACAAAACGCTGGCCCCGATAAGAATAATATCCATCATCGATGTTGACTCCTGGGTTGTTCTTTTCTGGAGTCAGACAAGACAAAGGGCGCCGTCAAAGAAAGCGCCTTTTATTCTCTCTGGCATGGAGATGATCTTGCCGATCTCTCGAGCATTAATATGCGACCGAACCGCATAAACGTTCGAGACGGAGGGACGGCGGCCAATATAAAAATCTTATAAATGCCCGTCGGTGAGACCAGCCTAGCTAGTGCCCATCCATAAACGGTAAATCGCTGAAATTATTGACGGAATCGCGATACATCGGCGGGCAAAGCCCGGCGGTTTCAGGTATACTTTAGATCAAGCTACTGATTCTAAAGACGA